>CAZGHT010000009.1:0-88676 GCA_964525535.1 uncultured Rhodothermaceae bacterium | reverse complement strand
TCATTGTTTTATTAAAGCAGGGGTACTACCTTATGCCCCTTGCTTTATCATCATCGCTATGTTCACGGGTGGCATAACGAACGTTTGTATCCATGAGTGTTCAGCTAGGTACCACAGTTTGGCTGACCTCGCGTACCAGGCGGGTTATACCGATCAATCCCACTTTAATCGCGAGTTCAAGCTCCTTGTCGGTGAGCAGCCGTCCCGCTTTCTTGCCGAACAGGATGCGTACGCGGTGAATGCCTCGAGTCCCCCGGGCATCGAGGAGCTCAGGTCTTGACGAGCGCCGATTATTTATTCACGATCTCCACGACGACGGGCCCCGTCACCTTCGTCATACAGGCAAGCCGGCATTTACCCTTTTCGTTGCCCGGTTCCAGGTGGCAGATCTCTTCGAGCGTCCACTCTTCGCTCTCGTCGTCCACCTCGTTCAAGTATTCACTCCCCGAGACGATGCGGATGGGGTCGTACCCGCAGCTGCCGGCCTGGCATTCGTATTTGAGGGGCACGTCGTTGGAGCGGGCCGCTTCGAGCACCGACTCCGAAGGGGCCAGGGAGAACGTCCCGTCGACGCCCGCAAACTGGATAGACGGCGCCCCGTTCGACGCAGGCTCTGCGGCAGAGGGCGTACCCGACGGAGCCCCGGTGTCCCTGGTCGAGGGCGGCGCATACCGAATCGAGGGCGCCGGCGCTTTGGGTACCGACGGCGCCGGCGCTGGAGGGGGAACCGCGACCGTCTCATCGCTGGCCGGTTTCCTTTCGGACGTCGCCTTCATGGAAGGGCCTATCTTCGAGGGAGGAATGCGATAGGTGGTGCTATCTTTGGGCAGCTCCGCTTCCAGGCTGAGCCGAAATATGTGGGGCCCTATCCGGAAGACGTCGTCGTGTTTGAGCGTCGTAGGCGATTTGACGCGCATGTAGGTCTTGTTCAGGCTGCCGGGGTCCTTGACGAACAACTCGCCGTTCTTCACGGAAATGATCAAGTGACGGCGGGAAAGGATCATGTCGGACGAGTCCAGGACGATATCGGGAGCGTCTCTGCCGGCCACGATCGTTCCTTCCGAGAGGGGATGCCGTTTCACGACTTTCCCCGATTGATCGTACTGCGTCATCTGATATCCCGATTCTTCCTGCGTGAACATCAGGAACTGGCGTCCCAGCTGAAGCAACGTACCTGCAGGAATTTTGCGGAGTTCGCCCGGAGCCAGACGTAAAAAGACGCCATAGGGGCTGCCGTCGTCGTGAAGCACGTAATTCCCGAACTGTACGTCAATGAAGGCGTGTCTCTGAACGACCGAGCTGTCCTCCGGAAGCAAGATATGCCCTTCGCCCTGACCGATCAGGGTACGTCCTTCCGGCTGTAGCGGGACTTCGTCCTCCTCTACGTCGCTGGCTGTAAGCCGGATCAAGCGGGGGCCCAGGTCGGCCAGCTCGTTCTCGACCGGTTCGTCGGGGTTGCGGATTACCGAGGAGTCGGGAGAAGAGACGAACGACGTGACCACCGTATCGGCAGAGAAGGATTCGCCCGGCTCCGGGGGCGGGGTTTTCTCCTGAAAATCGAGCTGGACGCGGATCTCGGCCTGGCCTTCCAGCTTTTGTTTGACGACTTCGGCGATGAAGACCCCGTCTCTGAGCGCCGATTTGACGTTGCCGCGGTGCCTGATTTCTTTGATCTCGTCATAACCGGCTTCGTGATCCTCGACCTCGAAGTAGACCTGGCTGAGGATGTCGCCGATCAGGTATACGTTGGGCTGCTGCGTTTCGAGCAGCGGCGTGACCACCATCCGTTTTTTGTTCTTGGGGCCCCCTGTTGTCATGTGGATGCCCATCGAATTCAAGAACGACTCGGGGATGTCCTCACCGATACAGGCGATGCAGCTGGTCTTGGGGAATTCGAGGTGGGTCGTTTCTATCGAGCGGCCTTCGATGAGCCGGCGGTCCACACGGATGGACAGGTACTCGTTGCGGTCGGGCCCGGTGACGATCGCCACTGGCTCGCTGCGTGGGAAATACCGGATGTTGCCGTTGCCGACGTAGGCGTCGAAGAACACATCCGAAAGCGCCTTGGATACTTTGGGCATTTTATCACCCCGGTAGGACCAGTACACCGGGCAGTCGTCATTGGCGGCGACCTTTGCAGACGAGATAGCGATAACCGCTTCGGCGGCAGACGTGCCTCCTCCTATGATACAGACCGGCCCGCCGACGTAATTGCCGGCGTCGTCGAGGCGATACGTAATGCCGTCCGTATTGCCGGGGATGTTGAATCGTCTCGGTACGCCCCGGCCTATGGCGAGCACGAGGTGCCGGGTCAGAAAAAGCTCTTCGCTCCGGCTGCGGTGATTCCAGGTTTGCACCTGGATGGTTCCGTCGGGAAGGTGTTCGATGCCGGTGAGTTCGATGCCGATCTTTGCCGGTATGTTGAACGAACGATAATACCCTTTCCACAGCGCGCACATGTCGTCCTTGTCGATGGGGTCGAAGCAGAGGGCATCGAGGAGTTCGCCGCCGCGGGGGAATTGCATCTGGTCGCCGCCTCCGAAATGGGGGAGGATGAGCTTGTCTTTGGCGTAGTCGCGAATGCGTTTCATAAGGTCGTCGTAATCGACGACGAGGGCGGAGAGGCCCAGCTCCCTGGCCCGAAATGCTGCGGCGGTGCCGGCGGGGCCGCCCCCTACGATGATGATATCTAGTACATCGGGCAGTTGTACCGGCTGGTCCAGGATGAACACGCCATCGGGGGATACTTCTGTTTTCATGATTCTGCTGTCGAAAGGCTGGTGCGTGGTCGGGCAACCCGAAAATGTGCGAAGGAACGCTTAGCTGGACAGGATCTGGACCTCTGCATTCGGGCCCAGACGAATGGCCATGCCAGGTTTCCATTCTACGGGTTTAGAGATTGGTTTTCCATTGACATAGGTTTTGTTGCTGCTTTCCAGGTCGGTCAGCACGATCTTTCCTTTGTCGATCTGCAATAGGGCGTGTGTGCTCGAGATGAAGGGATCTTGAAGCGGTACGTCGCAGGACGAAGACCGGCCGATGGTATTGGTTCCTTCTTTGAGCATGAACCGTTCCTGGATGCCTTTGGTCGTAACCAGAAGCTGATAACGCACTGTGGGCGGCGGTTTCGAAGGGCGCAGGGGCGGTTTCGGCGGGTCGCGCCGTATCGTGGCGTCGTCGTCCCTTTTGGGCGCAGGAGGGGCGGCCTCATCAGGAGCAGACGGGCCCTGGGGTATGCCGGAAGGGATATGGTCGAAAGATTGGGTATGCTTTGTTCTTTCCTCCGGCGTTTCGTCGGGCTTTTTGTCCGAGAAGTCGGGCGGGGGGGCGAAGCCTTTCTGGTAGACCGTATGCATCCGATCCTGCTCGCCGGCGCTTCCGAGATCGGGGGGCGGAGCAAATCCCTTCTGATAGACCGTCTGGCTCCGTGTTTCAACGGGCTGCTGAGGGGGCGATTGAGAGGGCGTTGCCGTCGCCGGGTCCTGTGCGTGACTCGGGGTAGCAGGCCGTTTGGCTGTTTCGCTGAACACCTGGAAGATGAAGTCGATGTCGCTCGCAAACGTGATGACGTTGAGCGTATCCAATTTGAGGGTGTGTTCGACACGAACGCGGTCGACCCAGGTGCCGTTGCTGCTGCCGAGGTCCTCGATGTAGTAGCACGAGTCATCCGGGTTGAAGAAGATCCGCGCGTGTTTGGCAGAGACGGTATGAGGATACAGGACGAGGTCGCAATTGGATTGCCGGCCGATGTAGATATCGCCAGAGATATCGACTTCTGTTCCGGCCAGGGAGCCTGTCTGGCAGAAAAGTTTCGCAGGTAAGCCGTTCATGAATGTCGTACACGGTGTTGGATTCGCAAAGAGGCCTGCACTGCAGGGCAGGCCCTGTGGTCGTCTCAGTCCAAAGTAAGGAGTAGATTGGATCTTTGCGATTTGTCAGGATGAAAGTCGTGGCAGGTAATGCAGGAATTTGCTGTTTCTGCTTCAGAATGGCAAGTCTGACAGTTCGTAATCGAGGGCAGGTTGTAAATTTCGGCCCGGTCGACCTCCGGCGGAGGAATGCTGTCGAGGATAGCCAGCTCGCGAATAGGGATCGTATTGTGGCAATCCAGGCAGCGGGTCTGGATGATGTGTGCGCGGTGGTTGAACTCTGCCCGAATGAACGACTGCTGATCGGCCTGAGCGCGCTGAATGGTGGCTTTTTCGATCAAGTGACAGCTCTGGCACGTTTCGGTCAGGTTATCGATCAGGTTTTCATAGCGGGCGACGGTTTCGTTCGAAAAGTCAGGATTCAACTCTGCAGAGCTGACGATGAACTTGGTCTCGTCCAGAGGGGCAAAGGGGTCGAGGAGCCGTCTTTCTACTTCGTTGAGTAAATCTTCTGCTTGCTGAAGTTCATTCTGAACGGCTCTATCGGGTTGATTGCGCAACTCTTCGCTGTAGCGCCTCAAGGTTTCGATAGCCTCTTCGTACAAAATGTGGGTATTCTGAATACCCAGGTCGGCGGAGGTGGCAATCAAATCCGGAAGCCCTGACGTGGGATACAGGGTCGTTCGCAGTCGCCGCAGGTTTTCCATGACCCAGGGATCTTCGTGGTAGAGGGGCCTCTTCTGCACCGAATTGCCCCGCGTCGAGAATTCTCCCGGGTTGGTATAGTAGGCCCAGCGCGTCCCGGGGCGCTGTTGTTGCTGAATGGTTTCCAGCGTCATGACCCCGGGGGTCTCATCTAAAGGAGCATTTTGAATGGGGAGGAAAGGCGTTGCATCGCGCGTCGTCAAATGGCAATTATCACAATGCTGTTCGAAGTTGATGGGCTGGAATTGTTCGCCGTCGGCGTCTGCGTTGTGGCAGTACAGGCACGTCTTTTCGATGTCCGCTACCTTCTCACGGTCGCGGATTTCGTTGACATGCAGGATATGAGGGAAATTGAGGTTGGCCCGATCCGTTGCCCGTTCGGCGACCAGGTGGAATTCAGGATGGTCGGTGTTGAAGGAAGAAATCTCGTGACAGAGCTGGCATTGTTTGTCCGATACCTGCGTGATAGCTGCGTCCTTGCCGTTGTGTTCGGGGTGACAGGAATAACAGGCCTGTTCGTTGCTGGTGGCTTCGAGCCGGCTGAAATCCCCGGAGCGATAGAGGTAGTGGGTTTCATAGGAATGAATGCCGAGGTCGTCCCCATATTTTTCGTGACAATCGTTGCAGCTCTCGTCAGCGACGCTGTTGAACGGTGTATGACAGGTCGAGCATTCTCCGGAGAAGTTGGCATGGTTCGACGAAAGGGGGCCGTTGGACAATACACGGCCGGGGGAGAAGAGGGCCATCGTGCCGAATACCCCCAATACGAGCAGGAGGCCGATGCCTCCTACCGCGTAAATCATGAACTGGGATCGAGGATAGATGTATTTCCCCGCGACCGGGAGGCCGATGTCGCTGAAGAACCCTTTCGTTCGGCTCGTTTTTTTTCGCTCCGCCATAGCAGTCTTTCAGCCGGCAGGCGGTCCTGCCGGCTCGCATCGTTAGAGGATCAGTAATAATACACGGAAAAAATGTGCACAACGAGAAACACGAACAGCAATACCGAGAGGGGGGCGTGTGCATAGATCCACCACCTCAGCGCCCGCTGAAGCGTGTAATGCGCGTCCATCTCCAGCTTGGATTTATACACCAGGTTTAACTCATCGAACAGGGATTGCTCTTCGGAAGAGAGGTATTGCCGGATGTGTTCAAATTTTTTCGTGTTGGCGTGAATACTGCTCGCTGCGTCGATGTAATACATCCATCGATGTTTGGGCACATTAAAGGCTGGCGCGAGCTCCTTCCTGTAAAATTCCTGGATCACTTCGCTCCCACTGCCCGCAATAGTTTCGGCGCGCTCTCTCGACGCGTCGATGAGGTCGGGGATTCGGTCGTAATGGACTTCGATCGAAAGACCCGCATTCAGTACTGTCGGAATCCATTTTTGAAGCACGATGCCGAAGAGGCCGCTCAACACGATCCAGATGCTCAGGATCCAGAGCCACCAGGTGACGATGCCGTTGGGTGTGCTGAAATTGGAGTGCATGAACACGAGCAATAGAAACAGCGTGCCTCCGTAGACATGAAACTGGAGGTAATGCCAGGATCTGGGCAACGCACGGATCCCCATCATGCGCCTCCGAGCGCTGTACAACATGACCCCTGCGAACAGGACGGCAGCCGCGATGCCGTAGGAGAGCCCCCAGGTGTTTCCGGGATGCAGCTCGCTCAGCAGCATGTTCAACGCGTAAACGACCAGGGCAACCAGACAGGCTATTCCGAAACCGGCAAACCATCTCGGCGATTGGATCCACTTGTTGAAGAGGTGGGAGTGTTGCGGTCTCTTCCGCTGGTATATAGCCGTCTGCTTCATAATTGCTGTTTTTCGATGGCGAGAAGTTCCTGGAAGTCATCGATGCTGCTGACGCGAAAGGCGCAAGAATGCGGGCAGTTGTTGACGCAGGCCGGCCCGGCATCCGACGTGTGGCACAGGTCGCATTTGCTCGCCACCTTGCGGTCCTGGCCCTGGAGGCGTTCCGGGAAAGCATTGGAAGGCCAGACTTCGCCGGTCTCGTGCATGACGATGGCGTCGTACGGGCATTTCCGGGCGCAGTTCTCGCAGCCGATGCAGAGATTGTCGTCGATCTCGACGACATCGCCCACATTGGCGCGGCGGATCGCCCCGGTGGGGCATCCGATCAGGCAAACCGGGTCCTCACAGTGATAGCAGGACCGCGCGATCAGAAAGTTGCCGTATTTTTCACCCTCGCGTACGAATCGAGGGCGCCCTCCGTGTGTGCTCTCGCAGCCCCGCATGCAATCGTCACACCGCGTGCAGACATCCAGGTCGATGACCAGGATGCTGTTGCCCTGGACCAGGCCCTTCGACAAAGAGAATTCGATCAGGTCTGCCTTGTCGAGATTCTTGCGGGTGTTGCCGGCCTCTTTGATCTTCAATACCGCAGAGTTCCACAACTGCCGGGGCACGGTCGGATAGTTCTGGATGATCGCACTCAGGTCGTCCAGCTGGATGCGGACGAGCTCGGTGAATCCGGCTGACGTGAACGTGGACTGCCACGTGTCGATGTCGTCCAGCAGATACTCGACTTCGCCGAAGGTCATCCCTTTGCTGAGATAAGAGACGGTAGCGTCTCGCTCGCCCACTTTCTGAGAGACCTTCAGGAATCCGGAGCGAACGACGTACAGAGCGTCGTTGGGTTCGCCTTCACGGCAAATGACCTGGCGAGGTTTGGAAGAGATCAGGTCGACCCGCTCCGATATCTGTTCCAGAAAGCGTTCGTCGAGCCCGTGAAACAACGGCGTGGTAGCCAGCTGAGCGAAGAGGGCGCGTTCCCGGTACAGGGCATCCAGGCGTTGTTTCAGCGCTGAGGACTCTTGCTTCATCCGGCGGAGCGCCGGCAGGCGGATCTGGATCAATTCCGACTCCTGCGATACGCGCGCCGTTACAGACTGAGGCCAGCCGTTCAGCGTGCCGATCTCGCCGAAGATTTCGCCCGGTCCCAGCTTGACGACATCCCCCTTCGGGAGGTCGAAGTCCATGCTGGTCAGGAATGTGATCGATGATTCAGATTTCGCATTCCGGCTACGTGGGGGGGCTGTTGCATTCTGGCTGCTCTGGGGGACCGGAGACGTCGATACGACCGTACTGTTGAAGATAGGCTGAGCGGCTCCCTCCAGGTCCTTCTGGATGAACACCTCGACCTCGCCCCGGATGATGAAGAAGGCCAGGTCCAGATAACTTCCTTCCTCGAACAGCAAAGTGCCTCCCTGCCAGCGGGCGAGAGAAACGTCGTGGCTGATGTCGCTGAGAAAGGCGTCGTCGTAATCCTTGAACAGGTCAAAGCGCTTCAAATCAGAGGCAGAAAGTCTGTCCGAAAACTTCAGGATACCGCTCTGGGTATCGTAGCCAGACCAGCGGTCTTCGAAAAGCTTCTGCTGGGGTTCGGCTGCGCTGGATCTGGACGAACCGCCCGGGGACCGGTCACTCATTTCTACCTAACTCTTTGTACAACAATTCGAGGCGCTCCTTTACGAGCAATAAGATGTCTTCTGTCGACGTACTATCGGTAACTTCCGGCAGGGCCGGCAGGTTGACTGCGCTGCTGCTCGCCGTCGGGGGAGGCGGGATACGCGTCGCCTGCCTGGGACGCGGAGGTCTCGGTGGGGCGCTTACCGTCGCCGTCGCCGAATTGTCGATCGTGGGAGCGGGCCTGGGCGAGGACGTGGACGGGGCTGCAGCCGGCGGGTTCGTCGTCGCAGCAACTGCGGGCGTTGCGACCCGGATGGGAGCAACTTCAACCTGGGGGATGGGCCGGCTCGATTGGATGCCGGCAAACGCCGACTGTACCGCACTGACGTCGACCTCCGGGTAGGGACCGTCGCGCTCGACGTTCTCGTCGTCCGGCCAGTGTTGGATAGATTGGATGCCAGTGCCGACGTTGTACCCGTCTCCGGTGGGGTGCCCGGAAGAGATGAGGCGCTCGTCGGTGATGTGGTGGCACCGCGAACAGTTTCCGGCCAGTGTAGCGGCATTTTTGAGTTCCACCATGCCCAGCTCGAAGCCGCGGCTGCGGTCTTTCCGGTGAGGCTTCTCATACCCCGAGCTGGGGCCATGGCAGCTCTCGCAGGTGACGCCGTCGAAGACCTGGCCGGCCTCCTGGCCGGTGACGACCGTACCGTGGCACGACATGCAGATCTGGTTGCCCAGTTTCATCTCGGCGCGGCTCAGCCCGTAATTCGAAGCGATACGGACGGCCTCTGCCGTCTCGGCATGGATGTCCTGCGTCGTCGAGTAATGGGGGTCTCCGAGGAGCCACTCGTCGGCCTGAATGTGGCAGCGGGCGCAATTGGCCAGCGTAACGTCGTATTCCGGAGCTTCGAACCACGCCGGACGCGTGCGCTTCTCGCCGGCCACCTCGAAGGCGGGGGTAGGTGGGGGCGCTGCCGCTGCAGGCGTTTCGGCGGGGGAAGGCGGCGCCTCAGGCGATGGCGGGTCCCCCGGCTCTCCTGCGGCGGAAGGCGCCTGGGCAGCGGCTGAGGCAGTAGGCTCCGGTGTACGCGGCACGTTGACGACCTCGCCCGCGATCAACCGGTCGATTTCTGCGATCTGCGAGCCGTCGCGGGTCGTCGTGAACTGCTGGCCGAGCGTACGCACGTTCTCCGCGGCAGCGAGCAGGGAGGCCTGGTTGTTCGGGATCAGCTGGATGTCCTTGTGGTTCTGCAGGACCTCATCCACTTCGGAGATATCTGCGATAAAGGCAATTTTATCGAGTTCGAGAACGGCGGATGCCACGCGTCGCTCCATCGATTTGGCGTATCGCCCGGACTCGGTCGCTTCGGCCATGCCGCGCACGCTATACTCGTAATCGAGCATGCGGCCAATGACGTACATCATGCGATGCCGTTCGGCGGTAGGCATCCGGTTGTTTTCGTTGTTGGACCACTGGGCTTCCAGGAAGTTATGCCTGATCCGCTCCGACCACTCGACCAGCTCAAAATCGCTGCCGCTGGCATGTTTGCCTACGTCCACGAGGCGTTCGGAAGGTACGGTATGGCACTCGAAGCAATTCGCCGCCACCCCGTACAGGTTGTCAGAGGGGCGCAGCATGCCGCCCTCCACGCTGGCCTGGATGCGTTGCGCCTTGTGTTCGGCCGGCTCCGTATCGTGCTCGTAATCGCCTAAGTCGTTGTGAATGTCCAGCCAGTCTCGGGCTGCCCCATGGCACGACTCGCAGGAAACCCCCGCGATGGCACGGGCTTCATCCCGCTGTATCGTCGCTGTGTAGTGACAGCGCAGGCAGAGGCTCTCTCGCTTCGCGAGACGGAAATCCATCCGCTCCAGGATGCCCTGGGCCTGTGTGGACCGGTGCATCTCGTCGAACCCCTGGGCATGAGGTGTCTCTTCCCAGACGTCGAACTCGAGGGTATGGCATTCGCCGCAAGGGACGCGAGCGTCGCGGGCCGAGATCTCCATCTTTTCCGGGTCGTTCCGCAAGTAAGGCGATTCTTCGATGTCTGCCTCCTGGAAAAAGAAGCCGTGGGCCACCGGGTAGGCCAGGAGCAGGATAACGAGCCCTAAGCCAAAAGAGAAGAGCGATGAATACTTACTGAGCCTCACCATGGAACATCGTACGTGAGATGATAATTTTCGCTACAGTTGAATAACCAGTTCGAGGCGTCCCCCCACGAAGAAGCTATTCAGGTCGAGATCTGTATCAGCGTCGAAGATATTGTACAGACCAAATGCATCAAAGACAAGTACTCCACGCCGGGCAAGGGCGATCTGGTATCGAGCGCCGCCGGCGACCTGGCTGCTCGGCACCACTGCTTCGTTGAGGTCGCCCATGTCGTACGTGTTGCGGCCGCCCACCTCGACGATCAGCTGTTGCCGGGTTTGGGCAAAGAAAAACTGGTAGCCGAACGCTCCGCCGAAGGCGTTGTCGGCGTGGCCTCCAAGGGCCGGCGGAAACCGGCCGATGCCAACGGCCGAATAGAGGATGCCGACCAGGCCGAGGGGCCCTCCGTTAGCCGGGCCGCGGGCCGCGGAGCGGAATTCGTCGATGCCGGCGAACACGTTGACGTACACGTGATTATAGGTGTGATGCGGCGTCCAGGACAACTGGTTTGTAAACAGGTACCCCTGGTTGTTGTGCAGCCCTTCATCGCCGATGGTGAAGGATCCCACGGCGCGCCAGGTATTGCTGAACTTTCCATAGCGGCGCGTGCTGCTGATGCCGGCATACAGCCCGTCGCCCTGAAGGTCATCTGCCGAGACGTAGATGACGTCCGCCTCGATCGTGGTTTTGCGCGTGTCGGTTTCCGTGAACAGGCCGAAGAGCGTGGACGATTTGTCGCCGATATTGTCGAATCCGAAGTTGGTGGCGGCGGTCCGGTTGATGTCGCCCCAGCCGAAAAGGCCGGTGACGCGCATGTTGACGAGCCCCTTGAATTTCAGGTTGGCGCGAGTGAGGCCGACGGCGTCGATGGCATTTTCGTTGATGAGGAGGCCGTCCTGGAAGCTGAGCGGCTGGCGGCCGACGGAGATGCCGATGTCGAGGGCTCGTTTGTCTTGCCAGTCGAAAGCGGGGAAGAGCTCGCCGAAGTCCCCCTCAAAGAACAAGGTCCGGATGCCGAAATTCAATTCTTCTTCGAACGACTCGGTGTCGTTGCACGTCTGAAACCCTTCCTCGTCGATACAGTCTGGATCGAGGATTTCGGGGTCCGAGTCGAAGGTGAATCGCGTAAAGGCGCCGTCTTCGTCCAGTGGGCGGAAGCCGATGAGGACGCGTTCGGTGGCGGTGAGATAGAGGTTGCCGAACAGGTCGAATCGGAACGCGGCTTCAGACAGCCGGGTGTCGCCAGCGTCCTGGCTGAGCTGAAACGACTGGGCCGCCGAACGGAGCGTACCGAAGGCGAGCAGGGCCGGCTGCCAGACAGCGCCCGTCGGCAATCGAAAACCTTGCGTCAGGGTTCCGGTCCCGAGGAACGGTTCACCGAGTTCGAGAAGGGGCTTCGGCCGCTCGGGTAAGTCGGCCAGGGGAATGGGTTCGTCAGAGAAGCGACTGGAGCTGTGTTCGTCGTCCGAGTCGTGATGATCTTGCGCAAACGTGGCTGAAGGCACACCCGCCCCGAGAATGAGGGCAAGGAGGGCCGACATCAGGATCGATGAGCCAGCGCGATCCGAGGTCTTTCGAATATACATCAGAGTAGTGGGTCCTTGAACGTAGTGGCTTTTAAAAACTGGGCGATGATGTACGATGCTGGATGCCGGAGGATGGATGAGGCCGCGCCGTTTTGGCGCAGCTGTGCTCCGCCCTCCGGACCCACAACGTAATTTCGTTTCGCATTATTCCGTTTCGTGATTTCGGGCGACGATGTTGCCTCCTCCTGAGAGGTCGACGTCGATGTCCCAGAGGGTTTGAGCGCCTTCGACGACGCGGTCAGCTACTTCGCGTGGAGACATGAAGTAGTCGAATCCGACGTCCTGGATTTCGTGCACCAGGTTGACCGGGATCATTTGAGCGATCAACTTGACGTTAGCGGCGTAGGGAGGACGGCTGTTTCTCAAATCGGAACGGCTCACGTCGTACTTGGCCCATTTGCTATCCAGCGGAGCGATCGTCTTGCGGTGTTTTCTCGCGCCTACGGGCCGGCCGAGAAGGACGGTAGACCGCGTGGACGGGCGCAGGAAAGGCAGCGGGCTGGGCGAGTAATTGACGGCCAGCACCTGCTCGCGCTCGCCCCCGCGCACCATGCGCGTCAAGAATTTCGACTGGAGGCTGAACAGGTATTTGTCGAGCGGCAGTTCTCCGTTGTGGACGTAGAGGGAGTGGAGGTCCCGGACGTCCCCGTTCGGGTCACGGTCGCCGGAGACGAACACCACGTTGCCGTCCGCGTCCGTCACGGTGATCTGGAGAAATACGAGGCGTTCTGCGTCGAAGCCGGTGGGCACGTTATGGCCGTTCGTGCCGTTGCGCACCTCGACTTCGAACTCGATGCCGCGGGAGTCGGCGCGTTTGACTGCAATGTCGCCGAGGACATAACCGGCGCGGAGGACGGCGAAGCGCTCCTGGTTGATGCGTTCGAGCAACACCTCGTTCTGTCGGATGATGTCGCGTGCATCGTAGCGGTCATCGGCGTACGTCCAGCGCGGGGGGAATTCGTAGTCTTCAGGCACCTGAGATTCGAACTCGTCAGTGCCCCATCCTGCTTCGACGTCGAAGGTGAGCCATTCTCGGATGGTGGCCATTTCTGCGGCCCGGTCGTTGTGCGGGAAGATGCCTTTGTGGATGATGGAGTAGTCGGGGCCTGCAAACATGTGGTTGGTCCGTTTGCGAGGCTTGGTCGGCATACCTCCGACGATGGCTGCCGGACCGACTGCATACCCTTCGTTCTTGCCGGGCACCTGACCCATGTGACAGTCCTGGCACGAAACTTCTTCTCTGGCGGCCTCGGTCGCTTTGTATTCGCTGAATGCCTCTTCGAGGCGGAAACCGTTGACGAGGTTCACGTCGTGGCAGGCGCCGCAGAAGGCCGATGTCGTAAGCTGGGGGAGCTTGCTGGCCTGGGTGTGGATAGCGCGGCCGGATTTACCCCGCTCGGTGTTGACGTTGAAATCGCTGCCTTCGTCCGTCACTTCTGCCAGGATTTCGTTGCCCAGCGAGCCATAAACGGGTTCGAAGAGGTCTCCTTCTACGATGGCAAGCCGGCCGCTGACCTTGCCGTACGGGTTTTTGATGCGGTGGCAGGCGATACACGTGATGCCCTCGCGCGACGTGGGGTGCCTGTCCATGTTCGTCATGAACTCGGGCTCACCGAGGTTCATTCCGACCGGCGTGTGACACCGGATGCAGAAATCGCCGTTTGTGCCGTTGGTCAGTTTCAGGATTTTGCCGTGCATCGCGTTGAATACGGGGCTCATCTGGGCATAGGCGTGGGCAGATACCGACCACTCCTCATAATGCCCGGGATGGCAGTTCGCACAGGTGTTCGCCGAGGGAAAGCGATCTTCGAGGAAGATCGCATTGTGCGTCGAATCGACTTTGAAACGTTCTTCCGCGGTCATGCGCGTGCTGTCGGCGTAGATGGCGTATCCGTAATCTGAGGTTCTGACCGCCGTAGCCGCTGCGTCCTCGGGATGGTCGAGCATCGCGGCTGGTGGCTCGGCCGGTGTAAAGGCGACGAGCAACAACGCCATAATACACAGCGGGAGAAACCCTATGGTGAACGCAGGACTCTTCAGAATCGCGTTTGAATAATGCTTCATGATCAGGTATAGCTTGAGAATCTGGTTACTTCGGTTGGACGGTTAGCATGACGGATCTACGCGATCAGAGATGTCGAACGTCACAAATAAACGGACCGTATCTCTGAGAAGAAGCAAGTCTCCTCTTTTTCTCGAATAAATCATACAAGAGTGTAATCCATCGATCCGATACGCCATGATATACAAAATGTAGAAAACATCGAAAAATCAATGCTACAAAATTCGTATACTCAATTTACCCCTACATTTGACATTGAATGATACCTCTGCAGTATATACCTCTTACAATCGGGGTATTAAATTATGGGGTATTAATACAGAGCCAGGAATCAGGGAGGTGCTTTTCCGGGATGACGGAAAAAAGTTCGGATTACGGTTCGAACGCTGTGGTGTGAAGGAAATGTAAGGCGAATCAGGTTGCTGTTCAATGTGTTTGGGCGAAATTTTTGCCTATAAATATGGATGGTACGCGCCGGATGCGCATACGTGCTGCCAGAGCGGCTTTGCAGGGTTGCAAAGCCGCGTAAACCAGGCTGCTGTGCACAGTTCGCGTAACATCACTACATTAGTGGGGCGATCTTGGTTGTTCAGGTTCAGTTGCCATTATTGGATGTATGGTCGGTCAATCGATAGACAATTACAGCATTGAGGAACTTCTCGGCCAGGGAGGCATGGGGTCGGTATATCGGGCGCTAGATGTGAATCTGGATCGAACGGTGGCCCTGAAAATCATGAATCCCGGGCTGGCGAGCAATACGGACTTCCTGCGGCGCTTCAAGTCTGAAGCGCGCGTACTCGGGCGGCTGCAACATCCCCATATCGTCAATATTTACGCTTTTCGCCACGTCGGCTCTCATCTGATCATCATCATGGAGTATGTGAGCGGGGGCACACTCAACGACCTGATCGAGGTCAACGGCCCGCTCAAAGTGCCCAAGGCGATCACCTTGCTGCGGCAGTCCCTGCAGGCGCTCGATTTTGCGCATTCGTCCAACATCATCCACCGCGACATCAAGCCGCCTAACATCCTTTTGACGAAGGAGCACCGCATCAAGATTAGCGACTTTGGCCTCGCGAAGATCCAGGAAGACACGAATACGACGATGGTCACCCGGATGGGCATTACGGGAGGAACGCTCTATTATATGCCCCCCGAACAAACCGAAGAGTTGAGCAAAGTCGATCACCGGGGGGACCTGTACTCGCTGGGGATGACCTTTTATCAGATGCTCGCCGGCCGGGTGCCGTTCGACAAGAAGAGCTCCGCTTTCTCCATATTGAGGACCATCGACCAGCAACTCGTCCCTCCCCCGAACACCTTCAATCCGGATATTCCTTCGGACCTGGTCGAGGTCGTCATGAAGGCGATCAATAAGTATCCCGACGACCGGTATCAGAGTGCAAGGGAAATGCTGGCGGCGATCAATCAGTTCAGCGAGACCGGCAGCAAGAAAGACGAGGACGTCGCCAAAACGAAGATTTTCTCAGGTCCCAAAACGATTCATGAAACCTTGCGCATCGACCCTGCCGCGAGGCGCAAAGCCTTGAGGGGGGAAGAGGCTCAGGCCGGCCGGTATCAAGCTCCAGCGGCGAGGTCGCATGGGGGGCATGAGCCGCCGAATCGCCAGAATGTGCGCCCTCGGGCAGAGTCGCCCGCCCGCGTCACGATCCGGCGGAAAGAGTCCGGACGCAAACCCTTCGTTTTCATCACCGTTGCCGTGATTCTGGTGGCGGTCCTCTATGGGTCGTACGTCCTTTTTCGGCCAGCCGACGACCCGGACCGGCTGGCTTCGCAACCCGGGAGCACCACGCCGGCGCAGACCCAGAATACGTCGCCGCCCGGTTCTTCGCAGCCCAATACGACCCCACAAGGCGCTCAGGCCGATGCCGAGGCCTCCGGGGAGCAGCCGAGAACCAACGGTGCGGTTTCGACGCAGGACGAGCCGCCCGGTGCGGACAATCCCTCCACGGCTGAGCCCAACACGGCGCCCAACACGGCGCCGGCTGATCCACCGGGCGTGGGGGACAATACGGCGGTCGTGCCTGCTTCTCAGGGTAAAACGTTCTTCGTGCGCTCCAACCCATCCGGGGCCGACGTATATTTCGACGGCGAGTTGATGGGGCAAACCCCGTATGAGATTGAAAACGTGTCTCCGGAGAGTCATACCATTCGGTTGGCCCTGGATGGCTATCAACCTCGTGAACTGGAGGTCGATGTAGGGCGCCAGGATCTGGTTTCCATCGAGCTTTCGCCCTTACCGGGCAGCATCCGGGCCGTTGTACGGCCCTTCGGCGACATCTACATCAACGGTATTCGAAAGGCAAGGCAGGCGATCCAGCCCTATGTAGAAGAAATGCGTCCGGGTGAGTATAACATCCGGGCCGTACACCCTGCGCTGGGACGCTGGGAAAAGAATGTGATTGTAGAACCCGGCAGAGAAACGGAAATCCTGTTTCAGTTCGATCAAGAATTTACGGTTACTGTAACCTCGCAGCCGTTGAATGCCGAGATCCTGGTCGATGGCGAATCCACCGGGCTGTACACGCCGCGCCAGTTGCGGCTGCGACCGGGGAATCACACGATCAGTGTCCGAAAGGAGGGATTCGAACTAGTCACAGATCCCATCGAAATACTCCTGGAGAATGACATCTTGGAGCCGATGAACTTCGATCTTCAAGGTCGATAGCCTTATGGCCGATACTGTTTAGCTCCTGGAATCCTGTTAGTTACAGATGTTACGCGCCGGATGCGCATACGTGCTGCCAGAGCGGCTTTGCAGGGTTGCAAAGCCGCGTAACCCAGGCTGCTGTGCACAGTTCGCGTAACATCACTTAGTTATACGCACAATCCGCTACCACTCATGTCACGTATTGATCTTTTGATATCTTCCGATAACACGCCTCGCGGAGGAGGGTTCAAAGCACTCACGTTAGGTGTGCTCATGTTGCTTTGCGCTTTGCCCGTCTACGCCCAGGAGGAGTCCTGCCAAAACGAAATCAATCAGGCGAACACGTTCTACGCCAGGGGGGGATTCGACGAAACGATCGCTATCCTGGACGTATGCCTCGCCAAAGAAGGAATCTCGGATACGGATCGGAGCACCGCTTACAGGTTGAAGGGGCTGAGCTACATCGGTAAGGGCCTCGAGGTGAACGCGCAGACGTCCGTCGAACGCCTCATCGAGCTCTTCCCGAACTACGAGCCGGATCCGGTCCAGGACCCGCCCGATTTCATCGAGATGGTCAACAGGGCCAAAGAGGAACTCAATGAGCGGCAGGATGAGCAGCCGGCTGCAGCGGCTCCGGAGGTCGAAACACCGGTTGCAGCCAACACCCCCCCGCCGGCCAATACCAATGACGGAACCGAAGTGAGGCGGAAGAAAGGGGGAGCCGGCAAGTGGATCCTCGGCGGTCTCGGGCTGGCTGCGGCGGGAGGAGCCGTATTTCTGCTGACCAGCGACAGCGGTGGCGGCGGCGCTGATTCGATTGCCGAGCCTCCAGCGCTCCCCTGATGATGAAACGACCTGTCGAAGCTGCTTTGTCACCACGCCTCTATTGCCACCCCCTGTATTGTCGCTACCTGCTTTGTCACGAAGCCTCGTGCGGTCCGGCTCGACCACCGACACCACCGGTCAGTGCATTGCGATATCTCTCGATCGCATGCCGGATGGGCAGACGATGCTTCGCGTTGCTACACCAACCTTTGAACTTAGAATCCAATGACTCACGGATTGTATCGTAGATTGTATGGTAAAGGGCTGCTACTGCTGGCCTTGTGGAGCGTTACGCTCGTTTCGACTTCGATCGCGCAGAAGAGAAAAACCGCCGACGTGCTGCGGATGAGTGTGAATGAATCGGTACAACGGGTGAGTGTGGCCCCGACATCCGGCGCCCGACTCGCCTCCCTACCCTCGGATACGCTTCGGAATTTCGATCCTAGCATACCGGTTGCCCTGCCCGAGCCGGCCGATCTGGCTACCCCCATCGATTCTGGATGGGTGCATGGAACCAATGCGTTCCTCGACTTCGCCAAAGCCACCCGGCTGACTCTTCCGGGGGGGGCCAGCGAAGGGGTGATCTCTGAGGTGCTGGTGACGTTCGTCCATAAGGCATCGACCGTTACCAATCAAACCTATACGGTTGAAATTCATGCGGTCGATCTAATAACCGGGAGCCCTGGCAGTGTCATTGCCTCGCAGACCTTCAATATGGCCGATGTCGCCGCCGACGATGCCGGTACGATCGATCTCCGACGCCCTCACGTATTTGACATTCCCGTGACAGTGCCGTCCGAGTTCTTCGTCGTGGTCGATTTCGGCTCGTATGGGCCGGGCGAATTTTTTAATCTGGCCATCGGGGCCACCGACAGGCAGCAGCGGTTCGTCGAAGAAGACTGGGAGCTGTGGAGCGATGGGTCCTGGAATAACATGTCGTCCGCCTGGTTCACCAATGCGAACGACGGTTGGCTGATGTGGATTGAGGCGGTGATGACTTCGCCGGGGGACGGCCTCGAACCCAACAATACAGCCAGTACGGCTACGGGGATCCAGGACGGGTTTGTCTCTTCCGGTACGACCATTAATCCCATCGGCGACATCGATTATTACAGTTTCACCGCTACTACGGGCGCCACCGTCGACATCTTCACCCAGAACGAACCGGGTTCCACGCTGGACGGCGCCATCGCCCTGTACAACAGCGGAGGGGTGCTCATCGCGAGCAACGACGACTTTAATGACGATACGAACCAGTCTCGTGTCGTCGCCACCCTTGATGCCGACGACACGTACTACATTCGATATTCGTATTTCGAGGACGAGACGGGAGACAACTTCCCGAACAAACGAGGTGAGGAAGGCTCCGGCGGGGTTGTGCAGCAGGTGCTCGGGGAGCTCCGATCGATCCAAAGCGCGGAGAAGATGACCCGGACGAGTGCGGCAGCCGTCGTCGAGACGGGCGCCTACACGCTTACGTTCAGTGCAACGCCCGGAGGGGGCAATATCGACAGCACCCCGCCTACCATCCAGCATACGGTGCCGAATCCCGTGATCCCCGAAGGAGAAGATCTGGTCGTGCAGGCCGACTTCATCGATGAATCCGGCATCGCCGCAGCGGTAATCGTGTACTTTCAGGGAGGCCGTTCGCTCGATGATTTCGATACCGTTATCATGTCGTCGGTTGGAGGAAATACGTTCGAGGGTACGATTCCAGGGGCCGCAGTAACGACGAGGGGGCTTCAGTATGCGCTCGGCGCCACCGACGGCGCCAGCCTGAGTTCGGGGCTCGGTCCGTTTAATGTCCGTATTGCTACAGAAGGCCTGTCCCGGGACCTCAACGTCTCAGGGACGGATGCCTCCGCGTACCGGCTCCTCTCGTTCCCGCTGGACATCGATGCCAATACGGTATCTGCGATTCTCGAAGACGATCTGGGCCCTTACGACGATACGGTGTGGCGGTTTTTTCAGCTCAACAGCGACCAGTCGTACTCGGAATTCCCCACGGCCAGCGCGGTGGCCCAGGGGACCGCGTACTGGCTGGCTGTCAGCGAGCCCGGCCTGATGATAAACACAGGTCCCGGTTCGTCGCGATCCCTGTCGGCGCCCTTTACCAAAAACCTCAACGCGGGGTGGACCTTCATCGGGACGCCCTACGACTTTCCCGTGGGGCTCAACCAGCTCACCCTGTCGACGGGTGCCGCCCTGGATATACGCGCCTATAACGGGTCCTGGGGCAGTCATAACGGCCCTCTACAACCGTTTGCGGGATATGCGATTGCCTCGGACGCGGCCGACCAGCTTGCAGTTTCACCGTTTTTGGAAGGCGTTAACGCGGCCAAAACGGCTCCCGGCGATTCACCGGTGGGAGGCGGCGAGCTGTTGTGGGCTATCCAGATCGAAGCGACCGGCGGCAACGCACGCGATAACGACAACGTCGCCGCCGTCGCAGAGCGGTCGAAGCCCGGGCGGGACGAAATGGACCGCCCCGAGCCACCCGTGATAGGGGAATACGTCTCTCTCTATTTCCCTCATGAGGACTGGAAAGGGCCTTTCCGTCGATTCAATACGGATGTTCGTCCTTCGTTTGAGGACCTCGAATCCTGGCAGTTTGAGGTCAGTACGACCCTGACGGAACCGATTACCCTTACTTTCTCCGGGCTCGATGAGGTGCCGGCAGCGTTCGAGGTTGTCCTCGTCGATCGACTGCTCCACCACGAACAGGATCTCAGGCAACAGCCCGCGTACACCTTTAAGCCGGGCGGCGCCCCCTACGCCGAACGGTTCGACTTGTTGGTCGGCAAGGCCGACGTGATCGCCGAAGACCTGGCTTCCGCACAGGGCATTCCCGATCAAATCACCCTCGGTCATTTCCCGAATCCATTTCGAACGAACACGACCATCCAGTTCGGCCTCCCTGCGGCGGACCGCGTTTCGCTGCACGTGTACGACTTGCTGGGCAAACGCGTATCAACCCTGATCGATGACGAACCCCGTTCCGAAGGCATGCACGCCATACAGTGGGAGGGCAGGGACCTCTCGGGCCGGCCGCTCGCGAGCGGCGTGTATCTCTACGCACTGCAGGTCGGCGCACGCCGCACATCGAAGCAGGTCGTCGTGATCCGGTAAGGTCGACAGCATTCAGCCCCCGGGTCCTACGCCGTTACATAAGCGTCCGTTTTAGAACGAACGAACGCCACCGATACTTCTGACTCAACGTGAAACCGATCACTTAACACCAAAAACAATGAGTCGGATAAGACCTGAAGAATTACCTACACCCAAAAAGGTCTCTAAAAAACGCGCTAACGAACTGCTTTCGGAATTTTCTGTTAGCGGTACGAGCAAATACGACATGTATGTTTCTGCAGCACGCGATCTCAAGCCGGGCGAGTCCCTGGACGTCATCGTATTGCCGGAAAACGTGATCACAAGCATCCAGAAGAAGTTTCGTGAACAAGGGTTGACGCGCACCAAAGGATTCTTTGTGATGAGCAAAACGATGGGCAATGAAAAAGCAGGTCACAAATCATTGCTGATCGGCCGCTACGAAAAAGCGACGACGACCAAGAGCAAGCCGAAATCCGCTAAAAATACGAGCGGTGGATCCAGCTCTAAAGTCTCGGCGAAAAAACGCACGGCCAGGCGCACCAAAGCCGCCGGTAAAACGACCGCTTCTAAAACCAGCACTTCGTCCAAGACCGGCACTGCGGCCAAAGCCACGAAGCGCTCCAGGCGAGCAAAAAACACGACGACGGCAGCAGCCAAAGAGCGGACCAACGGCGTGACGACCGTGTGAGAAATACCTTCTCCTCGAACGGCCCGCTCAGGCGGGCTTTTTTTTTGCCGAATGCAGCGCAAGGAACGCGCAGATGCCGGTCGATGCCCGAACGAACGGAGAACTGATAGGCCGCTTGCACGTACGAAAGGGTCGTAAAATTTTATATGTTCTTTTCAACCCATTAAACGATACCAAGAGGGACTATGGCTTTTTCACTGCCCGACCTACCTTATGCTCACAACGCGCTCGAGCCTCACATTGACGCGAAAACGATGGAGATCCATCACGGCAAGCACCATCAGGGATATGTCAATAAGCTCAATGCGGCGCTCGAAGGGCACTCCGATCTACAAGGAAAATCGATAGAAGAACTGCTCCGCGGTCTGGGGACGATCCCCGAATCGATTCGTACCGCCGTTCAAAACAATGGAGGGGGGCACGCAAACCACGGCCTGTTCTGGACGATCATGTCACCCGATGGAGGAGGGGCTCCGGAAGGGGCGCTGAACAGCGCCATTCAATCGGCGTTTGGTTCGTTCGACAGCTTCAAAGAATCCTTTACGCAGGAAGCCGGAAGCCGATTCGGGAGCGGATGGGCCTGGCTGGTCGTAAAAGGGAACGGCAGCCTCGACGTATACAGCACGCCAAACCAGGATAGTCCCTACATGAACGGGGATACGCCGATTCTGGGTCTCGACGTGTGGGAACATGCCTACTATCTTAATTATCAGAACCGTCGCCCCGATTATATTGGCGCTTTCTGGAATGTCGTTAACTGGTCACAGGTGGGAGCCAACCTCGACGCGGCGAAGTAGCACCGTCGTATCTTTCACTTGCGATGTCCGGAACAAGGCAGCGGTTTTTCTACCGCTGCCTTTGTGGTATTATATGGGTATTCAGAGCCTGAAAAATATGCAACTGCCCGCTAACATATGGTATGCGTATCGTCGATTGCACGAGATCGACATCGATGCTGCCGGTGATTGGCTGTCTGACGAAGAGCATGCTTTTCTGGACACCGTCGGGAGCGGAAAACGACGGGTGGAATATACGGCCGGACGCATACTGGCCAGGACGCTGGCCGCCAACATACTTCGGCTCACCCCCGACCGCATACAGATACGCGTGGCCGATGACGGCGCGCTGGAACTTACCGGGACCCCCTATGCGATTAACGTCGCACATACGCGGGAGGGCGCCTGCGCCGCCCTCGCCCGGGATACGTCCGTGGGCATTGATCTCGAAACCATCAAGGTCCGGCATGCCGACCTGTATACGTCCATCTTGAACGAACATGAATACCATTTGCTCGATACGCTCCCTACAGACAGAGACCACGCGGTGATCTTATGTTGGGTCCTCAAAGAAGCTACGTTGAAAGGAATGCGTACCGGGCTTCGATGCTCCCCAAAAAGCCTGCACCTGCACATAGACCCCGATACCTGTACGGCCCGGATCGTTACTGCCGAACAGCAACAATGGCACGCCCACTACAAACTACACGATAATGCGTACCTTGCTGTTGCATATCCTTCGCCCTAGGAGCGGTACGCTCCTGCGCGATGAACAGCCGGGCCGGGCCAGCGAGGCCGCCCCGTTCACTCTATGTTTGAACCTATGAGCTACACTCCCCAATACCCCATTCGCTTCGTGACTGCAGCCAGCCTGTTCGACGGGCACGACGTATCCATTAACTTGATGCGGCGGATCTTGCAGGGATCTGGCGCCGAAGTCATTCACCTCGGCCACAACCGGTCCGTTCAGGAAATCGTCGATACCGCGATTCAGGAAGATGTGCAGGGCATCGCGATCTCTTCCTATCAGGGAGGGCACGTGGAGTATTTTAAATACATGGTCGACCTGTTGAAAAAACGTTCTGCCGGCTATGTGAGAATATTCGGGGGTGGGGGCGGTGTCATCATCCCTGCTGAAATTGCTGAGCTCGAGGCCTACGGGGTAACCAAGATCTTCTCTCCGGACGACGGCATGCAAATGGGCCTTCAAGGGATGATCGACCTCATGATGGAGGCGTGCGACTTTCTGGTGGAGGACATCGATACGAGCGTCCCCGAGGAAGCAACGGGGGATGAAGAGGTGGATGTCATTGCGCAGGCGCCCCCGGTGGCCAAGCGCCTGGCCCGTCAACTCACCCGCGTGGAGCGGGACGTGAATCGCTCGGAGGCTCCTGCCTCCGAATCCGCTATGACAACCGCCGGGGGCGATGTTGTGACGAAGAACGCAGAGGAGAACGCAGCGGCAGGGGCGATGCCGGGCGAGGCGGACGGCAAGAGGGTCCCTGTCGTCGGGATTACCGGGACCGGAGGGGCGGGAAAGTCGACCCTGACCGATGAAATCGTCCGTCGTTTTCTGAACGATTTTGCCGATCTTCGGATCGCCATCCTTGCCGTCGATCCAAGCAAGCGGCGCACAGGAGGGGCCTTGCTGGGAGACCGCATCCGGATGAACGCGATTTATGGAGACGCCAGCGACCGGGTGTATATGCGATCGTTTGCGACGAGGCAGGCCCACCGCGCCACCTCTCGGGCGCTCTTGCAGGCCATCCGCACCTGCCAGAATAGCGGCTTCGATCTCGTCGTTCTCGAGACGGCCGGCATCGGGCAGAGCGACACCGAAATTGCGGACCTGACCGACCTGTCCGTATATGTGATGACGCACGATTTCGGCGCCCCGACGCAACTCGAGAAGATCGGTATGCTCGATGTGGCCGACTTCGTCGCGCTCAACAAGTTCGAAAAGCGAGGCAGCGAAGATGCCCTGCGCGACATCAGAAAACAGGTCCAGCGCAATCGCGGGTTGTGGGACGCCTCGCCAACGTCGATGCCCGTTTTCCCGACGATGGCGTCTCATTTCGACGACCCCGGGGTCTCGCGGCTCTTTCTCGCGCTGTTGGACCACCTGAACGAACACCACCATTTCGGGCGTTCTTCGTCGATCTATGCGGATCCCTTGCCTGACGTCGACCCCGCTCAGCGGGCGATTATACCTTCCAAGCGGCAGCGGTACCTCGGGGAAGCCTCCGAAGTGTGTCGCTCGTATCGCTGGTTTGTGGGCGAACAGGTAGATATCGCCAGGAGATGGGGGCATGCCAGAGGCGCCCGGGAGCAATTCGAACAATGGCAGCCCGAGGATACCGACGGCGTCCAGAAGCGGCTCACTCAGATGGAACGATACTGGTGGAACCGCCTCGACAACCGCTCGCGAAATATCCTCGAACACTGGGATGGCCTGGCCGAACAGTACGGCAAAGAGACCTTCACCTACGAGGTGCGTGGGAAAACGATCACCGTACCGTTGCACCACGAATCGCTCTCGGGAATACCGGTCCCTCGCGTCGCCATCCCGCGTACGGAAGACGCCGGTGAACGGCTCCGATTTGCCCTGCTGGAGAATGTGCCGGGCTATTTCCCGTTTACCGCGGGGGTGTTTCCTTTCAAGCGCGCCAACGAGGATCCCACGCGCATGTTTGCGGGCGAAGGGTCCCCCGAGCGTACCAATCGCCGCTTTCATCTCGTGTCTGCAGGGATGTCTGCGCGCCGGCTCTCGACGGCGTTCGATTCGGTAACGTTGTACGGTTACGACCCACACCGGCGCCCCGACATTTACGGCAAAATCGGCAACTCCGGGGTCTCGATCTGTACCCTCGACGATATGAAGAAGCTGTATTCCGGCTTCAACCTGTGCGACAAAGCCACGAGCGTGTCCATGACGATCAACGGCCCTGCTCCCATGATTCTCGCCATGTTTATGAATACGGCGATCGATCAGCAGGTCGAATATTATCTCAGGGAGCAGGGGGCCTGGGAAAAAGTGCAAAAGATCCTCGAACAGAATATCGAGGGGTACGCGAAGGCATACGTGCCTTACGGGCCCAAAGGCGTCGAGGCGGCCTTACCCGAAGGACACGACGGCGCGGGGCTGGGGTTGCTGGGAACCAGCAGCCCGGACCTGGTCGAAGCCGGCCTGTTGCCCGATGAAACGTACCAGCGCATCAAAGACGAAACGCTCCACGTCGTCCGCGGCACGGTACAGGCAGATATCCTCAAGGAAGACCAGGCGCAGAACACGTGTATCTTCTCGACCGAGTTTGCGCTCCGGATGATGGGCGACGTGCAGCAATACTTCATCGATCACCAGGTGCGCAATTATTACTCGGTATCCATTTCGGGGTATCATATCGCAGAGGCGGGCGCCAACCCCATCTCGCAGCTCGCCTTTACGCTGTCCAACGGACTGACCCTCGTCGAATATTACCTGTCCCGGGGCATGGACATCAATGATTTTGCCCCCAATCTGTCCTTCTTCTTCTCCAACGGCCTCGATCCGGAATATTCGGTCATCGGTCGGGTAGCACGGAGAATATGGGCGGTGCTCATGCGCGAAAAGTACGCTGCCAACGAACGAAGCCAGAAGCTGAAATACCACATCCAGACGTCCGGACGAAGTCTCCACGCCCGGGAAATCCAGTTTAATGACATCCGGACCACCCTGCAGGCGCTGATTGCGATTTACGATAACTGCAATTCGCTGCATACCAATGCGTACGATGAAGCCATCACCACACCGACCGAGGAAAGCGTTCGTCGGGCGATCGCGATACAGCTGATCATTAACCGGGAACTGGGCCTTGCTAAAAACGAAAACCCCTTGCAGGGATCTTACATCATCGAGGAACTGACCGACCTGGTGGAAGAGGCCGTTCTGATGGAATTCGACCGAATTAATGATCGCGGCGGCGTTCTGGGGGCGATGGAAACGATGTACCAGCGCGGCAAAATACAGGAAGAATCGCTCCTGTACGAAAACAAGAAGCACAGCGGGGAGTTGCCGGTGATCGGTGTGAATACCTTCCTGTCGTCGAACGGACAACACGAGGAAGACGATCGTTTGGTCGAATTGATGCGATCGAGTGACGAAGAGAAAATCCATCAAATTACGAACCTGGTGCGATTCCAGAAGCGTAATGCGGCGCGGACGGATCAGGCGCTGGACCGTTTGAAGTCGGTCGCCCGGCAGGGCGGCAATCTCTTTGAAGCCCTCATGGATACGGTGCGGGTGTGTTCGCTCGGCCAGATCACGAACGCCCTGTTCGAAGTGGGCGGCCAGTATCGCCGGAATATGTAAATATCCGCCTGGGAAGCCCGACCGGTCAGCAGCCCTCTAGTCGTGGTCATCTCCATCCACGTTGTCATTGCTGTTGTCATGGGCATTGTCCTTCTTGTCCTACGGATCTTTTTTTAAGGGATTTGCAGGATGGTCGGGGGTCCAGTGGCTGTGCCAGGTGCCGGTGTGGGTGAATCCGGAAGGGGCGCCTTGCGTCATCGAACTGAGCGTGGACAGCGCGTCATTGTTTGCCGTGAAGGTGAAGTCGTCCCCGAAGTCGATGTCCAGCCCGTAGTCGGGAGACTTGATGTGGCTCAGCAAGTCATTCATCTCCTGTTCGAACTGATCTTGTTCGTCCAGACGCCGGTGCCAGTAGAGCGCGGCGTCGTACCACCGAAGCTCGTTGCTCCCGGTCACTTCGTACAGGCGCAGGGTGAATGCTCCGTAGCGGTCGTGACCGGTGGCCACGCACCGGGGGCCGTCATTTTTTCGGCTCGGGTCCTGGCAGCCGGGATACTCTTCCTTTGAATCCCACATTTTGCGCAGAGCGCTGATTCGCGTCACATCGATATCCAGGTGTTCGATGTCAGACTTGTTAAACAGCACGGTACGGTAAGGGTTTTGGGGATCGGCTACTTCCGGAGCGAACCCGGAAGCGACCGGTGCGCTCCCCATACTGCGGCCGGCCAGCTTCATCGACAAGATGGCCCTTCCATGATTGTCGACGTTGTACAGCTCTAAAAAGAGGTCGCTGGAAGGGGAGACCAGATTCAGCAGTTGATAAAATCTCGATTCGTTCTTGTGGAGCGTAAATCCAGATTGGTTGGAATAAAACCCGACTTGATTGCCTTTTTTCCCGCTGAAGTCGTGGGTATGCCTCCACCAGGGATACACCTGGCCCTCTCCTCTCAGCCATTGATGGGACGGGTCGTACATAATCGTAAAGTCGATGTGTCCCGTGTTGGGTACCCCTTCGTGAACGACAACGAAGCCCCCGTTGATGTCGACCGTACCGCCAAAGTCGATCTTTGGATTCGTATTTTCAGCGGGAGGCTGCACGAGAATCAACCCTTCCCAATCAAGCAAGCCGCTTTCGTTGACGATCAAATCCCCCTCGACGATGAGAATGCCTTTTCCAGAAAGCGTGTCTCCGATCGTCAGGTTGTCTTTAACGCGCAGCAGGCCGTCTCCACTGCTGAGGCCGAAGGTCTGGGGGAGCGAAAGTACGTCATTGATGACAGTTTCTTTGGAGGGATTGAGGGATATGTAGTTGTCGACCAATTGCATGACTTGATCGGGAAAGAACATCCCATTGACCTGTTCGAAGTACGACCGATCCTGGGCATCGATGATGTTGATCGCTATGTCGGTGTGTCCGCTGATCTGTAGTTCATGGATCAGGTTGTCCGCCATATCGTTGATTCCCAGGTCGAGTTCGGCCAGGCTGCCGGACAGTTTGAGGTCGTTGATGAGCACGTCCTCGATTTCCGTCAACGACTGGTCGTCGATAGAGATCGTACTGATGCCCAGGGTGGCCAGCGGGGAGATGTAGACGTCCATACTGGTTGCCTTGACCTGGAACGGGTTGAGCTCGTAATCCTGCCAGAGATAGCGGCTGCGCACGTCGTGGACGGCGCCGGCGGACACGCCTCGGACGGTCACGTCGAGCATGTTGTCTGACGCGTTGAAGTCTGTGACGTACACGGTGCCCTCGGACAGGCTGACGCTGTCGAAGGGGGTCGCGTGCAGGGCGCCTGCCGACTCTAGCCACCGGGCCAGCACGAGCTTCCTGCCTTTCATCGCCAGGTCCCGGGCCGTCTCGCTGGCGTGCGACTCCGTCTGCGCCTCCTGCGTTTCCAGCGACGTCAACTGCGCGGAGTACATGAATAAAGCAACCGTGATGACAATCGCGAAGGTACCGATGACTGCTCCTTGTCCCATAGGGTCGGTGTATCTAAAAGGATGAAGTATTTATCTCGAGGGCGCGGTGTTTCACTCCCAGTTGGCCAGCGTCACCGTCGTTCCGTACCGGCTGATGTTGATGGGGTTTGACGTATTCTGCCCGTCAGCCGCCGTGGTGTTGTAATCCGTGGCAATTTTGAACTCGAAGCGCACCTTTTCCAGGTTGGCAGGGCAGGGGCCCGAGCTGGAACTAAATGTCGTTGAGCCCCTGGAAGACAGCTCGACCAGAAAGTGGGTGATGTTGGCGCGGCTGCCGCCCGTGACGACGCCGTCGATGACCCGGTTCAGCCGGTAAACCGGGACTGTGCTGTAGCTGTCCCCCTGAGGAAGCTGGATCTTCGAGCCAGTGTCGACAAGCTGATACGTGATCAGAGTCACCTGGGCGTCTTCGGGGTCTGCCAGGTCGTAGTCTCCGTCCGGGTCGGCGAGCGTCGGGAAGGTGAAGGCCGTGGTGACTCCGCCGGAGGTCGTGATCTGACAGGAATAGGCTCCTCCGGTAAATGTGCCGCGATCGATGGCGGTATCGGTCTGACTCTCTGATCGGATGTTCTCGACGTCGGTCTGCAGGTACTGCTTGATCCCCAGCAGTTCTGAATACATCATGTGGTTGACCGCGGCATCGGAGGCCGATTGCCACCCTCGAAATTGAAGGACGACAAAAATCAACAGGACGGCGCTCGCCGCGATGAGGGCTGTCAGGTGATCGAACAGGACGTACATGGGAGGGTATTCTGTTGAATGAGTGGGGTTTCAGGGGCGCTCGGGGGTTATAAATCATCCGATAGGATGTACGTTTTGCTCATGGCATACCGGGCCGCCCGCGTTCCAATCGAATCGCGCGACTGCACGAGGATGGTGAATTCCTTGGCCAGCGTGGGTGTGGCAGAACTCGCCGTCGGGTTGGCCAGGTTGATGTACGATACGTCGTAGCTGACGTCGAACCGGAAGGTGTCAGCGCTCAGTATATGCGTCACCTGCTCCTGGAAATTGTGAAAATCGTCGAGGTCGTCGAACTGGCCGACCGTGTTTTCGCCGACCTCCGGGCCCAGGCTGATGCTTTCCGTGAGGGTGTTGACGTCGACGTCGAGCTGGGTGCTGCCTACCCGGGACTCGTCGTAGGAGGCCTGGCTCAGGATCTCTTCCGTCCGCAGGGTCGCATAGTCCGCCGCCGCATTTTCTATCTCGCGGAGATACATGCTCTCGAGCATCAAAAAGGATGCACGTTGCTGGTTGATCGACAGCATCGTAATGATCACGAGCGCTCCGAGTGCGAGCATCGACTGTTGCATGGCAGGTGCAGGGTTGTTGCAAAAGGGCGGGCGGTCTGTGAAACAGACCGCTGAGACAAGCGCATTACCACTTATCACCTTTTGGTATCGGCAATGCGCCCGCATTCTTAAGGGATCCGGGCGATTTTTTTGGCAGAGGCCGCGTGAAACGCAACTCGAACCCTGTACTCCTCCGTATAGACCGATACGTACGTTGCTTTCAGGCTATGTTTTCGGCGCCTGGAGCTCCCATTGTAAGCCCCGTTCACCCAGGATCCCTTCAGACATGACCTCTTCAGACACAACTGCGACCAACCCTCCCTTGCCCGCCGGCTTCGTTTTCTGCCTCGTTCTTTTATGCATTGGTTTCGTCGGAGCCGGCTGTTCCAACTCTACCGGACAAAAAAAGGGGTATGCGTACCACGAACCCACGCAAGAGCAAGAGACGACCCGTGAGACGACCCGGACCCGCACGGACGAGAGTGACTGGGCTGAACACAGAAGGAACTTCGGGGAACGACGCGCTTCAACGCGCGACTGGAACGAGACCGCCTGGAATTCCGAGTCGTCCGCCGCGATGGAAGAGCTGAAATACGAATTGCAAGAATTGGAAGAGCTGGAGCGTCTGGAATACGAATTTGACGAGTTGGAGGAGCTCGACGAGGTATTCGCAGAATTCGGTGATATCATGGACGAACTGGGGCAGGCGTTGCAGGGCGATGCTGATATCGAAGCTGTCGCTTATCAGGACTTGAAGGAGGTGCTTCCGCGGTCCATACCGGGCATGGACATGAAAGATAGGGAGGGCGAACGGGTTCGTGTGCTCGGATTACATGTGTCCACCTACGAGCAGGCCTTTGCCTCTCAAGATCGGGACCAGTCGGTCCGCATCAAAGTGGTAGATATGGGCAGCCTTTCGGATGCAGCCTCTATGGGCATCGACTGGCTCGGCCTGGAAGTCGAAAGCGAGGGCACGAAAGGCTTCGAACGTACGACCACCGTCCAGGGACACCCCGCCTTCGAAGAATGCCGGCGCGATTCCTGGCGCGAAAGCTGCTCCTTGCATATGGTCGTTGCCGATCGATTCATCCTCCAGCTCGATGGAAAGGGTCTTTCCATGCAGGACCTGTATGACATCCTCGACGAAGTCGATATCGACCGCCTGGAGACCCTTCGCGATCACGGTATGTAGAGCCTATCCGAATACCTGAGGGGGGACCCTCTCAAATTTGGGTGGCGGGGTTTTAATGCCCCGCGCTATCGGGAGCGACGGAGCCCACATACGACGGATTTTCCGGGTCGTTGGCACTCCAGTGCCGGTGCCAGGTACCGTGATTGGTGATGTTGATCGGCAAGGCCCCTTCGATGCTTCTCAGCGAATGGGCCGCTTCCTGGTTCACCGTGATGGTCGTGTTCGGCCCGATATAGATGTTCATGCCGTACTCTGACGAATTGATGTAGTCGAGCAAATCGTTCATTTCCTGCTCGAACTTATCCAGCTCATCCATCCTTCGGTGCCAGTATAACGAGGCGTCGTACAGATGTTTTTCGGTGGCCCCATCCTTGTGATACATACGAAGGCCCAGGGCGCCGTACCGGTCGTAATTGACCCCTACGCAATTGGGGCCCATATCGTGATTCATGCAATTCGGATAAGGGTCCGGCGTATCCCACGTCTTTTTCAACGCACTGAGCCTGGTGACCGCAATGTCGAGGTGATTCAGGGCGCTCTTTTTGAACGGAAGGGTGCGGTACGGATGGGTGGGGTCGGCGATGGCGGGCGGGAAACCGGCGGATACCGGGTAAGATCCGTATCCCTTACCTGTGACATCGATGGTCAGGGAGGCCATACCATGGTTATGAGGATTGTGCAGCTCGAGGATGATCTCGTCCGAAGAGGAGAGGGTATTCAAGATTTCCACAAACCGGCTCTGGCCGTCATGTACGGTGAAACCCTGCTGGTTCGAAATAAAACCCACGCGGGTTCCTTGTTTACCGCTGAAGTCATGGGTATGTTTGTACCAGGGATTGTTCTGCCCCCAGGGGTTGCTCCAAATGCCCAGTGCATCGTAGTTGATCGTAAAATCCATGTGGCCCGAATTGGGGACCCCTTCCTGGATAATGACGACGCTTCCGTTGATGTCTACAAAGCCCTTCAGGTCGACGCTTCCGTTCGGCGTCCCTTCGGGCGGATGGACGATGACGATACCCTTCCAGTCAAAGGTGATATCTTCGGGGACTTTAAAGTCTCCTTCGATAATGATGATGCCCTCCCCGGTGACGTCGTGCGGCAGGGTGACGTCGTTCTCGACGCGCAGAATATTGGGGCCTGCCTGGCCGAAGGTAGAAGGTATAGAGGCAGCCTCCGAAACGACAAGTTCGCTGGCCGGAAAGGAAAGAATATGGTTTTCGATCAATTGTAAGGCCTGTGACGGATAGAACATCCCGTATTCCTGCTCGAGAAGGTTCCGGTCGGCCGCATCGATGCTTTCTACGTGGATTGCGGCATGCACGGGTGAAAGGGCCTCTGCGACCTTCTGGATCAGTGACTGCATACCCAGGTCGAACTCTCCGAGGCTGTCTGCAAGGCTGAGCTCCTGGATGAGGAAATCATCCAGGATCGTCAGCGAGAGGTCGTCGATGACTATGGTGTCGAAATCCAATGTAGCCGTCGGCTCGACCTCGAAGTCGAACTCGGGCACAGAGATTTGAAGTGGATTGATGCTGAACGTGTGCCACTCCAGGTTGCTCGATATCCTGTGGGACGCCCCTTCATATTCCCCCTGCACGGTAAAGGATAACAGATTGTTTTCGAGCGAAAGGGTATCCAGCGTGATCGTGCCTCCATCCACGGCGATCGAAGTAAAGGGGTACGATCCAGAGGCGCCTTTGGAGGAGATCCAGCTCGATAGGACCAGTTTGCGCCCTTTGACGGCCAGTTCTTTGGCCAGAACCTCTGCGTGGTGGCTGGTCTGGAGCTGGCTAGACTCCTGCGAAATCAGGCGTGCCTGGTTCAATGTAAACAATGCGAGGAATGAGATTCCCAGTACGCTTATAAGAGCTCCTTTTCCCATAATAAATAGAGTTGATGCGGTGAACGGGATACGCGGTGAGCGGAATGTAGGGGGGCCTCGATCACTCAGGGGGTGGTATGCGATAACTCCCAGTTGCTCAGATGAAGGGTATTCCCGAACCGGCTCATGTTTGATTGGCTCATCGAGCGCTGGTCGGCGGTCGCATACCCGGCGCCCTGGTTGGCCAGCTTGAATTCGAACCGGATTTTGAGCAGGTCATCGGGGCACGCTCCTTGAAGGGGTGTGAAATTCGAATACCCATCTCCTTCGCCGGCGGTCTCGATCCGAAAGGCAATGACGTTGTTCTGACTGGTTCCCGTGTACGACGACCCTGCCAGGCGTTCGATGCGGAAGAGGGGATGTGTTTCCGTAGAATCCCTCCCAGGAATAGATATCGATTGACCGGTGTTCACCAACACATAGGTGATTTCGAGAACGGTTCCGCCGGTGCTGTCTTGATCGGCCAGCGTGGGAAACGTGAACGAAGTCGTATATCCCGCCGAGTCGACGCCGGCACAGGTGAACGCCGGCCCACCGGCATACCTTCCTTCAGCGATAGCCTGGTCGGTTTGTACTTCGTTCAGCATATTCTCCAGATCTCGGTCGAGAAATGTCTTGAATTCCAGGATATCGGCGTACACCATATGACTGATGGTGGATTCTGCCGCTTGCTGTGACCCTCTTACCTGGATAAGAGCGGCGATAATGATAATCGCGGATGAGATGACGATGGCCGAAAGATGGTCGAAAAAAACGTGCATGACGCCTGCTTCCGAAGTTTATAGATTGTCAGAGATGATCGTCGATTTTGATACACGCCCGGTGACTACCCGCCCGCCTATGGCATCCAGGGAGACCAGGCTCGCCGTAAGCTCTTTGATAAAGGATTTAACCGGTGAAGCCGTGTGGGAAGGGGTCAGGTATTGAACGGTGTAAGAAACACCGAACCGGAAGGTGTCCGAGCTGATCACGTGGGCGACCGTATCCTGAAAGTTGTGGTAGTCGTCGACGTCGTCAAAATCCAGTTCGTTTACCTCCCCGGGGTCGGGTCCGAAAGCGGCCGACTCCGTGAGCGGCGTCGCATCGGACGGCAGATTGCTCCTTCCTATCGCCCATTCGTCGAATTCTTTCTGATTGATGATGCCTTCCAACAGCTTGAATGCGAGGTCGTCTCGTGCGTGGGCTATTTCGCGCAGGTATACCTGTTCTTGCATGAGGAAGGTCGAGCGCTGGTGAAACAGGGCGACCGTCATGATAATGAGGAGTGCGCCGAGAGCGAGGAGGGTTTGTTGCATGTCCGAATACCCGGTTCAGGGGTTCGTTCTCCGATTGACCGCGGTCGTGCCGGTGAACATCGAGAAATGGTAAGCGTCCGGGGGGAACGGCTAGATGTGAATGAAAGCGTGACGGCGCGCAGGTATGATGTGTGAGCTTCCCCAAAAAGGGGGGGGGGAAGTTCGTCGCGCGCCCGTGCCATGTGATGCGGCACTGCTTTTTAGAACCTCTCCAAACGAAGGTCTCGGAAAGGTTCTCGATACGCACCCAAAGTAAGGACTACCGGGCGGCTCGTTATCGGGAAAAGGCGCTGCCCAAAATGATCAATTGGATCATGTTCAAAGGGAAGTATGGTTGATGAAAGAGGGTTTGTGTGGTCGAATTCCCTGCCCGTCAAAACTGTGTCAACACCACATCAAAACAGCAACCAGCCGGCATCCTTGGAATCCCTGGCGATTTCGGACCAGCATCCCTCTCGGTTTTTCAAGAAAGGATCTATACAGGCTTTATGGACGTGATAGGTTTGCTCTTCGGGTAAGGCGCACTTTTCTCTGATCAACACGAGATCTGACCAGAGGATGCCCTCGTTGCACTGGTCACACAGGTATTGTCGGACAGGAGATTCGGTCTTGTTGATGATGGTTTTCATGGCGCGGAAGAGGTGTGGTGGTAGGGTACCGTTTTAAAACCACGGTACATATGCGGCAGGGGATTTTTGAACAGGTATTCCCTGACTGTCCTGTAAGCCGGAGGCATATAATTGCTGTGCCTCTGTCCGGTTTGCCCCGGGCGCGTGTAGGGGGAGGGGCCGGCTGTAGAAGGCGTTATATCGCACCCCCCTCGGGGTATCCCTGCACACGAATCAGCCATCGCCTGGGAGAGAACGTAAGCAACGACTTACAGAAATTGGCAGAACGACCTGCCGAATCGGTGTGCTACACGGGTTAGATTGAACATGGGGCAATATAGGACTCTCTTAACCCCACTCGTTTTCTGATCCATCATTCAGGAGGTTTGAAGATGACTCGCAGTATCACTCTAGCTGTCGTGCTGGCGTTGTTTGCGACAACCGCATACGCTCAGGCTACACAAAATTATCCACCCAAAGCGCCTCCCGACCTGAAGGCCTCCGAGGTCTCGGTCGATATGCTTTCCAGTTACGATTTGAGTTCGATGAGCGAAGGCTGGTGGCGAGAACTGGCCACCCATGTTGACGAAGCGCTGAAGGGAGAAGGGATGGCCATGGAAGATGCGATGCGCAAAGTAATCTTTCTGTCGACGTATTATCCGGATCTGGCTACCTTCGATCGCAGCGTCACAGAATTGTACAACATCTATCGATTCAATAAAGAGGAGGAATACCGCGTCATGGCGCTCGCGGCTTTGTATGCCAGTGGGGATGACAGCGCGATGCGATTGATCGCATATCACGCGCCGTTTACCCGATTTGCACCGTGGGAAGACTCTGACCTCGTTCTCCACGTCACTGAAGCAGCCATTATGCGTTATTACGGTACACCGACTATTACGGTAGAACCGCCGGCCGTGATTGGTGCACAACCCAATCGTTGATCGAACAGGCGCAATCACAGCAGGCATAAACCCCTTGAGTGCTGTGGTTTTTTCCCGGTTTTCCCCTGGTTTTCTTTTCTTCCATCCGGACTTCTTTCTGAAGAATGGATGTTACGCATCTGTGCGCTATCGTTGCACCTCGACGGCTTTGAATGCGCTCAGATAGCTAAAAAACGGCTGCAAGGCAGTCTTTCAAAGCCGGCAAAACGGGGTGCTGTGCACAACCTGCATAACATCACTGAAGAATTTCGCGTATCTTGGAGCGGTAAGACAACGACCCTCCGAGATCCATGAACGTATGCCCGACTGCTACGCCAGTTAGTGAAGGCCGGATCGACACTCGACGTACGTTTCTCAAGATGTGCGGCACTGCCGGTCTGTACGGACTCGTTGCTTCCCTGCTGGGCAGTTGCAGGTCCGATGCTAAGCCCAATGTCGTCTTCGTCCTCGTAGACGACCTGGGATGGAGAGATCTCGGTTGCTACGGGAGTACGTTCTATGAGACGCCCGAGATCGACCGATTTGCAGGGGCCGCTATGCGATTCACGGATGCGTACGCAGCGAGCCCGGTGTGTTCTCCCACGCGGGCTTCGATCCTGACGGGGCGGCATCCGGCCCGTCTGCACATCACCGACTGGATTCCGGGCCACGACCCCCGGGATCGACCGCTGCTGGGCCCCCGCGACCGTCATCAGCTGCCGCTCGAGGAGCGTACACTCGCAGAATCGTTGCAGGACATCGGGTATCGCACTTTTTTCGCTGGAAAATGGCATCTCGGTCAGGAAGGGTTCTTTCCCGAGGATCAAGGTTTCGATGTGAATCAGGGAGGTCATCACAGGGGCAGCCCGCCCGGAGGGTATTACAGTCCCTACGAAAACCCCATGCTCAGTGACGGGCCGGACGGCGAATATTTACCCGATCGCCTCACCGACGAATCCATCTCTTTCGTCGACGCGCACCGATCCGACCCTTTCTTCCTGAATCTCTGGTACTACACGGTTCATACTCCCATTGAGGCCAGCAAGCGCCATGTGCAGGCCTTCGAACAGAAAGCTGACACGCTGTCCAACGAACCTCCTTTTTTCGCGAGCGAGCGGGACGGCCGCACCAGGCAACATCAGGACGATTCGGCCTATGCCTCCATGATTCGCGGCATGGACGAGAACTTCGGCCGTTTATGGCAGCGACTCGAAGAAGGGGACCTCATAGATCGGACTATCGTAGTGTTCACCTCCGATAATGGAGGGTTGTCTACACTACGTCAGGAACGAGCGCCCACCTCGAATCTCCCGCTGCGAGCCGGAAAAGGGTGGTGCTACGAGGGAGGGATTCGAGTGCCCCTGATCCTTCACGCACCGGGCATAACGGCTCCGGGCAGCGTCTGCACGACTCCCGTGACGAGTACGGATCTGTACCCGACTTTGCTTGAACTTACAGAGGCTATCGGCTCGGGCTCTATTCTGGACGGAGTCAGTCTGGTGCCGCTTTTGAAAGGTAGCGATATGCCGGATCGGATGTTATTCTGGCACTACCCGCACTACCACGGCAGCACGTGGTCTCCGGGAGCGGCAGTACGCTCGGGCCCGTGGAAGTTGATCCAGTTTTATGAGGAGGGTCACATAGAACTGTACAATTTAAGCGAAGACCTCGAAGAACGGAACGACCTGTCGACCGCTTACCCCCGTGTCGCCGCTACGCTCCTCGACGCTCTTATCCGGTGGCAGCAAGATGTGTCGGCTCAGATGCCGGCGCCCAACCCGGAATATCAGGGAGGCGACATGCCGAACGTCCAAACGCCCTGATGCTCGCCTACTCTGCCACGCTGGTTTCATGAGGATTGGGTCCGCCGGGTCTGTTTAAAATCTTTTGGGTCGAGCCAATGCTCCGCTTCAGACAGCCTGGAAAACTGGGCGGCCTTGATGCCTGATGAGCGGAGCCAACTGATCCATTTGGCGTGTTGTGCCAGCTCGCTGGATTTTACGACGAGCGCGAGGCGGCCTCTGAAAAAACTGCGCTGCGCGCCAAAATAATAAGCCAGTACTTGCAGGTCGGCGACGGGAAATGCCGGATTCATCGTGCGGAAGTCCAGCATAAGATCGAAGCTGACGGTATAACTTTCATCGAGCTTCAACGTTCTCAGCAGGTGGATGAGCTCCTGGGGATGCAATTCGTCGTTGGCAATGATGTGAACGACGCCATCCCTGGCGTCGATCAGATAGGAACAGGGCATGAATATTCTGGTCGGTTAGAAAGGGTCAACATAGAAGTGTAATAAGTAGCACGATAAGTTACTCAAATTTGCCGGCGCTGTGTAGCACTTATGGCGCACCCGGAAAGGGTGAGTGGGATGAACCGCTTCATCGGTTTGGAACAGTCGATCTTTTCCGTGCGAACCAGAAACCATTTGTCGCCGCCGGCAGCCCTGACCAGGCCGATAAAACGAGCAGTGTGACGCAGAGCGTCACCCTCGTTCCGATCTGTGCGGACGCCCCGATTCGTAGCGCCGAGAAACAGCATAAAAGAGTAGACAGCGTGTTCGTTTCATTGAACGATCGAACCCGGATTCCTGGAGCCGGAGGTGCAAAATATAGCCGCCTTGACAGCCGCGGGAAAGCGGTTCGATTTTGGCAATCATAGATTGAAGACACTCAATTATTCATCAGTCTGCCAGGTTTGTCATGAAAAATACTCGCCCCTTCATCCTTATTATATTCCTTTCTCTCCTGGGCTCGTTGATGATTCGACCCGCCGTAAGCCAGGAGACGCGGTTCGACTATATGGTGATGGAAGAAGGTCTCGATGCCGCCCGAGAGGAGAACAAAATAGTCCTCGTCTACCTGTACGGTGAAGAGGGGGGAGGCTTCGAAGCCTACGATGCCATATGGGAGCACCCCCTCGTAGATTATTTCATAGAGGATATGACTGTGATGGTGGCCATCAACCAGGCTTCCGAAGAAGGTGACGACTTCGTGAGGCACCTCGAGAGGCGGCTTCGTGTAGATGCCGGTGCACCCGGGATCTACTTTTTCTCGGATACGGGTCGTTCGCTCGGGAACATCCAGGGGCCGCTCGATACTGCCGAAGCACCTGGCCGCGTACTCATGGCTCTCGGGGCTGCGGATTACGCCCGGTTCGACGCCAGACGCCTTAGATCCCGGCGTAGTTGATCACTGCCGATTTCTTTACTGTACTGCCATGTCTTCGGAGGCGGCCTGAACGATCAGGGTGCCCGAGGCATTCCGGCCGTTGATTTCCGGCTGGTACATGAGTTCGGCCTGCGCCGGTGGATGCACGAACGTACCCGGCACGGTGGCCCGGGCTACGTAGGTGTACGTATGTTCTCCCCGGGTCAGGTAATCGGCGAAGAGCACGACGCGGTCGTCGCGCATCTCGGAGTGATTGAACGAACCCCACCATCGGTCGGACCCTGTGCCCCGGGTGACGGCTCCGTCCGTGGTGGCAAACGCTGCGTTGAGCGTCTCCAGGCCGGCTGGCAGCGGGTCGTCTACGACGACGTAGTTCCGATCGGCCGGACTCGTGAGTCGGAGCGTTACCCTCACCATTTCGCCCGCCTGCAGCGTGCGAAGGCCGGCCTCGTTCGGCGCAACGGTTTCCTGTGCGATGCCGCTGTCGTCGATACGCTCCATCGTACGCTGCACACTCAACCCTTGCGAGAGGGCCTCCTCGACAGGTTCGGCCGAATAAGACTCCAGGCGCAGCGTGTAATAGAGTTGCCCGGTTCCAGACTTGCGAACGACTACGGGCAAGGGCTCGGCAACGGGCAGCCCGCTCAGGGGCAGCTCCTCTTGGAAGGGCTCTAACGAGCGCCCCTGAAAGCTCTGCTGCAGGATGGTATTCCCGGCAAGGGTGACCTCGGCCGTAAAGGAAGGATCTGCTTCTTCGTAACGTTCCCGGAACAGGGCAAACGCCTCTATGACGGCGGCGTTCTCCTGGGTCGATGCCCAGTGACCGGCCTGGCGGGTCTGAATGAGATAGCGCACCATCAGATCGATCAACCTTCGATTTTCTTCCGGCGGCTCGCTTTCGATGAGAGCGGTCAGCCCGAAAGCGGTCGAGCGCGTGTCGCTGGCGAAGATCCACCTCGCATCGACATCCTGGGTCGCCGTCAGATAAGCCGTTGTACCTTCGACGCGGAGGCGATCAGTCAGACGACGGATCAGCGATTGGGTGAGGGATGCGTAGGAAGGATTATCTCTTCTGAGCAGCGTTCGCAGCAGATGACTCTGCCCGTCTAGGCTGATGGGTTGTGTGGCGGCGAGCGCCTGGGTTGCGAGGGCATGAAGCTCCTGGTCCAGAAATCGATCGTGCCGCGCCAGCGTATAGAGGATGAACGCCCTCGTGTCGTTCCAGGTACGTTGCCCGACATAGTCGGGTTTTGCCTCGGACGAACGAACGGAGCGCTCCAGGGCGGCGACGGCGTCGTCGAGGAGCCTCTCCGGTATGTCGTAGCCGGCATCGCGGGCTTCCGCCATAGCCAGGACGACGTAGGCCGACACGTAGTGGTTCGTATAGCCGCCGCCCGGCCATAAAGAAAAGCCCTGGCCGTTCCAGTAGGATCGCAGTTCATGGACCCATGCCTGGATGAGGTCCCCGGTGGTTCCGTCGAGGACTTCCAGGTCGAAGACGTCCAGCAATGCCTCGCCTGCGATGAGTGGACGGATGCGGGAGGTTCGCTGTTCGAGGCATCCGTAGGGGTACTGGAACAGATATCGCGCCGCCCCCTCGAGGCCTACGAGGGCCGTGCTCGAAACCTGGGCTTCGAAATGGCCGAGTTCGGTGACGAGGCCGGCCGGGAGACGCAGCTCTTCGACAGACTGGTCATCGGTTGAAGCAAAGGTGGCCTGCGTCTGCTTGATCGTCGGCAGCAGGATGGGCAGCGTCACCTCGAAGGCGTCGCTTTCGCGGCCCAGCACGGCATCGAAAGTAAACCGGGCCTCCCCCGGGGCTGTGGCCTCCCATGCGAACCGGACCTCGCGCGTGGCGCCGTGGTCTACAGTCCGGGTCTTCGACGCTTCGCCGTCCAGCGATATATCTTCGGCACTCCCCTGAACGACGGCTTGCCCGGAAGCGCCCGTCGTATTTGTGATCAGCACGCCGGCCTCGAAGGCGTCGCCCAGCCGGGCGAACCGGGGCAACGCAGGTTTGAGGACCAGTGGCTTGGTAACGACGACGTCGGCCTGCCCCTGGCCGAATTGGTTGTCTGCCGTCAACGCGGATGCCATAAAACGAAAGGTGGTGAGCGACTCGGGGAGCTCGAAGCGGACCGTGGCCCGGCCCCGCTCGTCGGTCTGAATGCTGGGATTCCAGTACGCCAGCGGCCTGAAGTCTCTTCGGATTCCTCCTTCGGCGTCCATGCCGCCTCCCCCGCCTTCATCGTCTTCCTTCTGTCCGTAGTTCCGTTGTTTGACGAGGCTGGCGAGGGTCTGGCTCGTGATCACGTTGAGGGGCCGGGGGCCGTAGAACGTGTGAAAGGGGTCTGGCAGGGTATAGTTGATCAGGTTCAGCACGCCGGCATCGGCTGCACTAAACGCAATCTCGCCGGCTACGCCCCGGCCGGAGGCGTCGACCAGACGAAGGTCGACGGTAGCCTCGTCGCCGGGCCGGTAGGTTGTTTCATCGGGCAGGACTTCGACGGTCAGGCGGCGCGTGCCGGGGTCTACATGCAGCGCCGTATAGCCGATCTTGAACGCCGGCGCCCCGGGATCCATGGTTCCTTCCGGAGGCCCGGTGCGGCCCGTCAGCATCATGACGCTGACGAACACGTTCGGCATATGCGCCTCGGTGAGCGGAATCTCGATCTGCGGTGCGCTGCCCCTCAGTGTGCGGACTTCACTGGATAGGATACCCTCGCGTTCGATGGTGATGAGGGCCGTTGCTTCCTCGTAGGGCGACTGAACGAGAATACGGGCTGTCTCACCCGGCTCGTACGTCGTGCGTTCGGGCGTGAGCGCGATCAGGTCGTCATCGCTGCGCTGCCAGGCGACGTACCCGCCACCGGTCGCGTAGAAATGAGTAGCAGACTGGATGGTGTTCCCTCGCACATCCACAGCGCGGGCGCGAAAGACATAGCTGCCCCCCTCGGCCACAGGCACGGTCAGGCGGCGGGCCTGACCGCGATCCGTGCGTATCGTCTCATCGATAAGAATTTCCTCGGTGCGTTCCGAGCGCCAGCGAAGCCGGCCGTCGGCACCCACCTCCCTCACGCTGTTCCATTGCTCCCGCACCAGCTCGACGTCGATCTGGTCCACGGAGATGGGTTGCCCCCCCGGCGTGACAGAGATAACATCGATGATAGCGGCCTGATTCTGAGAAAGATCGAGAAAGCGCGTTTCGGGTTTCAGACCAAGGTAAAAGAGGCCCGGGTGCAAGACGGCCTTCGTCTGTCCGGCGCCTTCCTGGCGAGCCGGGTCGGTGACCGTGGCCGAGAAGGTGATCTCAGCGGAGCGCCCTTCCTCCGAGCCGGGGAGCCTCGTTCTGACGTATAGCTGTCCCTCGGCATCCAGCAGCGTATCGCCGCTTGCAAGGGCGTATCCGTAGTCGTACGATCCGTACCCGCGCCGGACGGGCGCGAACTGATAGCCCGGGTAGCCCGGCGGTTCGTAGGCGCCCGGTGTTTTACGGATCGTGTACCGCACCGGCTGTTCCTGCATGGCGGTGCCGAACAGATAACGCCCTGAGACGGCGCCCTCCAGGAAATCCCCGGCCACGTATTGCGGGGCTGAGGTGTTGACGTCGACCGAGAACGTGGCGCGGCGAAAGGCATCGATACGAACATAATCGCCGGCGATGTAAGTGGCTTGCTCGTCGGTGCGGCGCACATATGCGTAATAGCTACCCAGCGTTGCGGATTCCGGGCTGGTCCACGTAAAGTCGAACGTGCCCATAGGGCTGAGCGGGAAGCGATCCGCAAACGTTTCCTCACCGTCGGGGCTGTGTATGACAACTTCGACACTGTCGGTCGATGCTGCCCACTCGCCGTCCGTTTTCTGGCGCACCAGGCCTTTGAAGTGAATCGTTTCGCCCGCCCGGTACAGGCCGCGATCGGTAAAGAGGAGGCCTCGATACGTGACGGCCGGCGCGTACAGGTCGTAGGTCCAATCTTCGAGTTCGGTATCCCAGCCACCGATGCCGAATCGGTACGGTTCCAGACCCCTGTTGTTCAGGCTGCTCGTAAAGGCCGCGTCGCCGTCTTTCTCTACGAAGACGAACTGGGCAGGCGGGCTTCCTTGAGCGGGTTGCGGCATCTGGAGGGCAAACCAGCCCGGACTGCGGGCCAGCCCTGCCTCGTCGGTCGTCCCCTGCCAGTACACCGCATTGTCGGGGCCGCGAACGGTAACCTCGGCCTGCGGCACGGGCGAGGCCGTTTTCAGATCCGTGACGAAGAACAGGTTCTGGTGAGGGCTGAATTTGGCGGATATCCCCATCCTAGTGACCTGCACCAGAGCTTTGTAGTGTTGATCCCGGTTGTCGACCCGGGGACCGGCGAGGTGGACCCCGACGAGGCCGAAGCTGTCCACCAGCGCAGCACTCAGGTCGAAGGGTTTGACCTCCGGCACGTTCGTTTCGATGTCGAGCTGAACCGGTGTCGACGCCTGGACGGCGGCCTGTCCCGGTATATCCAGGTAATACGAATAGTTGTACCAGTGATCGTACGCGTCGAGGCGGGAAAGTATGTCCTCCGGGCGAAGACGCTCCAGCCCCACGTCGACCGTCTCGACGTTGGTCACGTGCATGGGCAGCGCGGGCTGCTCTTCGGCTTCCACGACGAGCAAGCCCGAGGGAATGCGGACGCTCGGTTTGTAGGAGGCGGTGTTGAAAGACAACGCGGCCGATGTAATCCATTGCCCGTGGACATCCTGGAGGCTGTCGATGCGGAGCGTATACCGCGTCTCAGGCTCCCAGAACAGGGGCAGGCGATGCTGGAGGCTGACGAATCCGCGCGCTTCCAATCCGGGAGGGATATCGACCTCGGGTGTAATCGTAAGGGCTTCGAGCAGATCCTGAAAGGCGACGTTCGTCGAGAATTCCAGCAGTACACCCCGGGCGGGGTCCAGATCGTCGGTGCGAACCTGGCCATATTCTTCTTGAGAGATTCGCTGGAAGGCGAAAGGCGGATACGTCCGTATGGAGAACGAAGCGTCGCCGGCGGACGGCAGCGGCCCGTGGGGACCCGGGATGCCGGCCCGGACCTGAATGGTGTAGTAGGTCCCTTTTTGGAGGGAATCCTCCGGGTTCAAGATGACGACGTTGCCGGGCGCCGTCGATATCGTCACGGGTAGTTCGGTGTTGTCGGTCTGGCGAAGGATCGACAGAAAGGGAGCGATCCGGTCGGCATCGAGGGGCTGGTTGAAGTATAGCTCGAAGGAGGCCGCAGGATCGACAAACGGTTCGTTGTTTCTCGGGTTGGACCCCGTCAGGCGTGGACGCGGGGTTTCGAAGGTCCAACTGTAAGGTTCGTCCATCGCGCTGCCGTTCAGGGCTTGCAGCCCGGGCTGCAACGTCGCGACGTAGGACGTCGCCAGGTCGAGTGGGGCGGCCGGTTCGAAGACCAGCGTTTGTGTACCTTCCCAGCGCAGGGTCCCTTCAGTGGCAGGATCGAGGGAAATCTGGCCGGCAGGAACCGGGAGCGCCTCACCCAGAGCGATCATCGGCGTGCTGAATGTGACCGATACCCGCTGCCCCGGTTCTACTTCGTTGAGGGCGCCGGCCGGGGAAACGCTGATTGGCCGCAGCGGCCCTTCGAGGTTGGGCACGAACGACTCTGTTGCCGGCGGTGGCTGCATCGAGATGTTTTCGACGGAGACACCGTCGCTCAACTCCTCGCGCCCGCGCTGGCAGGCGACGAGCCCTATCAGGATGAAAAAAAGGACATATTTAGACATGACGCAGGGGTTGGAGCCAGGAGTTCAGGGTTCGGAGTTTACTGCCTATTGTCGGCTGCCTACTGTCCGCTGATCACTGATCTCGGCATATCATTTGTAGAGGACTCGATCAGGTTCTTCATATGCATCAAACTGATAAATGGCATGAAATCAGCCAAGCACACCGACCTGCTCAAATCCCTCGATCGAATTATCGACCAGATGGAAATCAAGATGCGGCCTTCCAGCGAGAAATCGAGTCTGATCCTGAGTCATCCTGACGAAAAAAGCATGTTTTCCTCCTTGAGCCTGAAAGGAGTCAAGTAGCTTCATGCAATTACAGATGTTACACGCCGGATGCGCATAGGTCCTGCCAGAGCAGCTTTGCACGCGTGCAAAGCCGCACAAACCAGCCTCCTGTGCACAACCTGCGTATCATCACGTATTGATGGATGATCCGCATCTGTGCGCCATCGTTCAGGCACAACGGCTTTGAATGCGCTCAGGTATCTAAAAACGTCTGCAAGGCAGTCATTCAAAGCCGGCACAACGAAATGCTGTGCACAACCTGCGTATCATCACTTAATCACTCGTATCGACACAGGGTCGCTTCTGACCCATTCCCCCCTTTTGTTTTGAGCGCGCAGTTCGATTTCGTGCTCGCCGGGCTCGATCGTCCAGGTCGCATTCCCGGGACGGTGGGGGAGCTTTTCCTGATCGACCCACCACTCCATGCGCACGTACTGCTCTGGCACGATCCCCTGGAGTTCGACCCGCTGATACGTGGTTCTCAGCACAGGGTCCATGTGAAACTGCATGCCGGATACGGGATAGGTGATGCGAGGCACCGGCTCGGCGGACGGCGGTGCATCGCCTCGATCGGGGCTGCGATTTTGCTTGCGGTTATGTCCTCGGTCCGGTGTACGCTCCACAGCTGTTACGGTGCTTACGGCCGGCGGGAAGGCGTAATGATGGTCTTTCATCCACGCGTCATACATGTCGGGAAACACGGTGTATAGCTGTTTTTGCTGGTAGATCGCCGGCGTATCCTCGTCGGCCAGCATCCGGGTGCGGGTGTCGATGAGGACCTCGCGATGGACGTTGCACTTCGTAGTGGGCCGGGTACCGGCCAGAAATACTTCTCTCCGCCGGACCGGGCAGTGGGCAGCTGGGAGGTGCCCGCTCACCGGGCAGATCAGATGGCTCTCGATGCCTGCCGGCTTCAGGAAGGGACCGGCGTCGCCGAGGTGCATCATGATCGATTTGAACAGGGGGCCGGCGCCCGTCACGCCGCTGACCCGCTGCATGGGGCGGCCGTCGAAGTTGCCGACCCACACAGCCACCGTATGGCGCGGGGTGAAGCCGATCGCCCAGTTGTCCCGGTAGTCTTTCGACGTGCCGGTTTTGACGGCGCAGGGGAACGGCAGTTCGAGCGGCCCATACCGGCCGAAGGCGGCCGCCCTCGCTTCGGGGTCGCTCAACATGTCGGCCAGCAGGTAAGCGATCTCCGGGGCCATCACTGGTTCTGCGGCGGTCTCGCCCGTGTATTCAGAGCGCTGGCTCGTTTCATCGAGGAGGAATCGGAGGGTCAGCGGGTCTCCCTGGCGCGCAATCACGGCATAGGCTCTCGCAAGCTCTTCGAGCTGTACTTCACCGTTGCCGAGCGTAAGGCCGACGCCGTAATGCTCGGCGCTCCTGTCCAGCGAAGTAAACCCCATGCGTCGCAAGAAGTCGAGCAGCGGAGCCGGGCCGATTTCCCGAGCCAGATAGACGGCGGGGACGTTGTAGCTGTTGGCCAGCGAGGCGCGCAGCGGGACCGGACCGTGATAGACCTTGTCGTAGTTTTGCGGCGAGAAGGCCCCGCCGGCTTCAGGGATGTGCAGTTCGATGTCCGGCAACAGAGACCCCGGCGTATACGATTTCGAGGCTAGCGCCAGGGCGTATGTGAACGGTTTGAGCGCGCTGCCGGGCTGGCGTTTCATGGTTACGCCGTTGTTCTGCCCCGCATGCCGGACGCTGAAATAATCGGCGCTGCCCAGGTAGGCCAGCACTTCTCCGCTCTGGTTGTCCAGCACCAGTGCCGCTGCGTTGGTGACGTGTTCGCTGCCGAGTCGTTGCAGGTGTGACCGGGCGAGCGCTTCGACTTCGGTCTGCAGGTTCAGGTCGAGCGTGGTCGTCAGCTGGGTGTAGCGTTCCAGCTCGGCCACGTGATTCGAGCGGATGTATTCGACGAAATGTGGCGCCTTGAAGGCGTCCTCGCGGGGGCGCACCCGGACGGGCACTGCGGCGAGCGCATCGGCGTCGCCGGCCGGCAGGCTCCCCGCGTCCACCATCGCCTGCAACACCCTCAGGTGTCGCCCGGAAGCTGCTTCAGGAAACCGGTACGGGTCATAGGCCAGGGGGCGTTGAGGCAGGCCGATCAGGAAGGCAGCCTCCGACAGGGTGAGGTCGTGCGCCGCTTTGCCAAAGTAGAGCCTGGATGCGGCCTCGATGCCGTACGACTGGTTGCCGAAATAGGCGCGATTCAGCCAGAGGTTCAGCAGCTTCTTCTTGCTCAAGTTGACTTCGAGCCGCAGCGCCAGCCCCATTTCGGTAAGCTTGTGGAATATAGAACGGCTCGGCGAGCGCCTCAGGATGCGGGCCACTTGCATGGTGATCGTAGATCCCCCGCTGACGACTCTTCCTGCCGCCAGGTTGTCGCGCCCTGCACGGGCCAGCGCCCATAGATCGATGCCGAAGTGGCGGTAGAAGTTGCGGTCTTCCGCGGCCAGTAAGGCGTCAATCGCATGTGGGGAGACATCGTCCAGGTCGATGTAGATGCCGCGGCCTTCCGGGCGAATCTCTCGGAGCAACCGGCCGTTGCGATCCAGCACCCGTGTGCTCGAAATGCCATTCCACACATTCGTATCGAACGGAAGAGGCCACAGGAGATAACCCACGCTTGCAACCAGCCAGATCCATATCCCCCTTCGCAACCACCGAGAGGTCGAAAAGGATCGCTTCGTGAGAACTTCTTGCATAAAGGTGATGACGCAATGAAAGGGAGAGCAGTGAGATTACAATTGGTAGTCCAATCTCTGTAGAATTTCTGCCAAAAGGGTCGTAGGGCGCTGCGCAGACGGGCTAATTCCGGCGTTGAACGATCATGCCGGCCCCGAGGTTTTGCGTATATTAGGGAATTCTTTCCCAATCGTGCGCTAAAATTACCGCATTAAACATTATTTCATTCAATGGTCGATTACAGCCCCTATCTCGTCACCCCCGGCCGGCCCTTTTCGTTAGCGACAATGAAAACCAGTGATACCCAGGGCCTGGATAAAAGCAAAGCCAGGAAACAGGTAAAGAAGAACCGGGATCTGATGGTCGAATGGCAGGAACGACTCTTCGCGGAGCGGGAGCAGTCCGTCCTTCTCATATTACAAGCCATGGATACGGGCGGCAAGGACAGCACAATCCGGGAGGTTACGAAAGGGATCAACCCTCAGGGCTGTCGGGTGACCAGCTTCAAGGCGCCAACCAAACGCGAACTCGAGCAGGATTTTCTCTGGCGCATCCATTACCACACCCCCCGAAAGGGATATATCGGCATCTTCAACCGATCCCACTATGAGGACGTCCTGATCGTCCGTGTGCATGGATGGGCGCCGCCCGAGGATATCGAAGGACGGTACGCGCACATCAATGCGTTCGAGAAGCTGCTCAGGGAACGAGGCACCCGGATCGTCAAGGTCATGCTGCACATTTCGAAGGGCTACCAGCTGGAGCGGCTGCGACGCCGGCTAGAGCGGTCGGACAAACACTGGAAGTTCAACCCCGGTGATCTCGAGGAGCGCGAGCGGTGGGAGGAATATATGCAGAGTTACGAACTCGCCCTGCAGCGTTGCTCGACGTTGTACGCCCCCTGGTACGTCGTGCCGGCGGAGAAACGATGGTTTCGCAATCTGGTCATCACCCAGTTGCTGGTCGATACACTCGAGGACATGGACCCACAGTTCCCCGAACCGGACTTCGACGTAGCCGCCTATCCGCCTGAGTCGCTGGTTTGATCCCGTTTCAAGCCTCCGTAAGCAATATATTTCTCACTGTTGACCGTTCGGAGCGCTGAGTTTTGAAGTCTGAACACAAATCGCATCCACTCTGGGGTGTCGCGTGCATCCTGATCGGCGTACTCGTCATGCTTCTCGGAGCAGGGGTGCTTCCGGTGAAGCCGTCCGCGAACGACGCACCGGGGCTGGTGATCGCCCTCGCTGGCGGCGTATTCTTCGTCGCCGGGGCGATGATGGTGTGCCCTCCCGAGTCCCGGTACCGATCCCTCGGCGCCGCTGTGCTGTTGCTGTGTTTTGCCGGCGCCGGCTTCTGGGTCGCTTTTTTGGCTCCGAGCGAGGGTTTTTCCGGAGGGCTCCCCATGGCGCCCCGTGCCATGAACGTCGTTCTGGCGCGCCTACTCTTTGGCTCCGGGGTGCTTATCTGTCTCGCCCTCAGCGTTTATGCCGTCCGGGAGTTCTTGCGGGGCCGGCGCTGACCGCGGGTTCGGTTCGGCGTTGCCGCTTCGGGGTGTGCAGACCGATCCCACGATACCCCACAAACCTCGTCGAACAGTGGAAAATCCGAGTTAGATGCTGTATTCTCCGTTGTCCGCGTCCTGTTTTTGTTCGTTTAAGGGCGGGATGCGGGCTCAAGCTATCGGTCATCCCCAATCTTATACCGTATTTGCATGTCAGAAGAGACCACTGATCAACTCACCGCCGCTTATTCAGGACGCCACGAGATCTACGAAGCGTCGCCCGCCTTCAAAAAGAATGCATTCTTCGGTTCGACGGAAGCCTACGAACTGCTGTACCGGCAGTCCGTCGAAGACCCGGAGGCGTTCTGGCGCGAACAGGCCAAACGCATCGACTGGTTCGAACCCTTTCATACCGTCAGGGACGTCTCCTACGCCCGCTCCGACCTCCACATTACCTGGTATGAAGGCGGTAAGCTCAATGCGTCGTACAACAGCATCGACCGGCACCTGGCCCGGCGCAGCGATCAGACGGCGCTCATTTTCGAGCCCGACGACCCCGAAGACGAGGTGCTGCACATCACATACAAAGAGCTTCACGAACAGGTATGCACTTTCGCCAACGTTCTCAAAGAACAGGGCGTCAAGAAGGGGGACCGGGTGACGATATATTTACCTATGATCCCGGAGGCGGCCTACGCCATGCAAGCCTGTGCCCGGATCGGGGCGGTGCACTCCGTCGTGTTCGCCGGCTTTTCCCCGGATTCCCTGGCCGATCGCATCCTCGACTGTGAATCGACCGTACTGATCACGGCCGACGAAGGGATGCGCGGCAAGAAGCCGGTGCCGCTGAAGAAAAATGCGGATGCTGCTCTGGAACGCTGCCCCGGCGTGGACAGCGTGATTGTCGTCAGGCGAACCGGCGCCGGCGTAGGATGGACAGAAGGCCGTGATGTATGGTATCATGAGGCGGCCCGGAACGTCGATGCCACCTGTCCGCCGGAAGTGATGGATGCCGAAGATCCGCTGTTCATCCTGTACACCTCCGGGTCGACCGGCAAGCCCAAGGGCGTCCTCCATACGACCGGCGGGTACCTGGTCTATACATCGCTGACCCATCAGTACGTCTTCGATTACCACGAGAGCGATGTCTTCTGGTGCACCGCCGATGTCGGATGGATTACGGGACATTCTTATATCGTATTCGGGCCGCTACTCAACGGCGCCACACAGGTGTTTTTCGAGGGCGTACCCACCTTTCCAGATGCCTCCCGCTTCTGGCAGGTCGTCGACCGGCACAAGGTATCGATATTCTATACCGCGCCGACGGCCATCCGCGCGCTCATGCGCCAGGGAGACGAGTTCGTCACCCAAACGGATCGGTCTTCCCTGCGTTTGCTCGGCACCGTCGGTGAGCCCATCAACCCGGAGGCCTGGAAGTGGTATTACGAAGTCGTCGGCGGTGGACGGTGCCCGATCGTCGACACGTGGTGGCAGACGGAGACAGGCGGCATTATGATCACACCGCTGCCCGGCGCCATCGCTCAGAAGCCCGGATCGGCCACCCGGCCGTTTTTCGGCATACAGCCCGAAGTGGTTGACCCCGCGGGGAACGTCCTCGAAGGCGCTGCCGAAGGGGTGCTCGTCATCAAGGAATCCTGGCCCGGCCAGATGCGGACCGTCTACAAAAACCACCGGCGCTTCATCGATACGTACTTTTCGACGTTCGAAGGCAAGTACTTCACCGGCGATGGATGCCGGCGCGACGAGGACGGCTACTACTGGATCACCGGACGCGTCGACGACGTGCTGAACGTGTCGGGACATCGCCTCGGAACGGCAGAGATCGAGAGCGCCCTCGTGTCGCACGATCAGGTCGCCGAAGCAGCCGTCGTGGGGTTCCCACATCCGGTAAAGGGGCAGGGGATCTACTGTTACGTCACCCTGAACGCCGGCGTCGAAGCGGACGACGAACTCCGTGCAGCGCTCGTGCAGCACGTGCGCTCGCAGATCGGCCCTATCGCAAAACCCGACTACATCCAGTTCACACCGGCCCTACCCAAGACGCGGTCGGGTAAGATCATGCGGCGCATCCTTCGAAAGATTGCCGCCAATGAACACGAGACGCTCGGGGATACGAGCACGCTGGCCGACCCGGGCGTAGTTTCCTCCCTCGTAGACCGTCGCCTCAACCGCCCGAGCTGATCACCTCAAAGATAGCCTCATGGAACAGCGCAGCGCCTCGCAGGCAACCCCCACTGACCAGAACGACCGGCGAAACGCGTACTGGCGTCGTCAGATCCGGCGAACGACGGGGCTGCTCATCGTCTGGGCCCTGGTCGGCTTCGGGATGAGCATCCTGGGCGTACGCCTTCTGAACGGAGTGACCTTCAACGGGATGCCATTCGGGTTCTGGATGGCGCAGCAAGGGGCGATCATCGTGTTTGTCCTCCTGATTCTCGCCTATGCCGTATTGAGCCAGCGGGCCGATAACAGAGAATCTTCGTGACGGATGCAACCACTTCTGGCAGTGACACCTTTCATCGACACACAGTAGGTTAAGATGGGCATACAAGAATGGACGTGGGTGACGGTAGGGCTGTCGTTTGGACTATACCTGTACATCGGCTATAGAAGCCGCGTCGCCTCGACGCGGGGCTTTTACGTTGCCGGCCAGGGGGTCTCGGCCGTGGCCAACGGGGCGGCGACGGCGGCCGACTGGATGAGCGCGGCGTCGTTTATCTCCATGGCCGGCCTGATCTCGTTTATGGGGTACGACGGGTCGATATACCTGCTCGGATGGACGGGGGGATATGTGCTCCTCGCCCTCCTGCTAGCGCCCTACCTGCGCAAGTTCGGCCAGTATACCGTGCCCGATTTTGTCGCGTCCAGGTATTATTCCAAGGGCGCGCGTGTCGTGGCGGCCATTGCGGCGATATTCGTGTCGTTTACTTATGTCGCCGGCCAGATGGCCGGCGTAGGGGTTGCGTTCAGCCGCTTTCTGAGCGTCCCTTTTGAACTCGGTGTGATCATCGGGATGGCGATCGTCGCCTTTTTTGCCGTGCTGGGGGGCATGAAGGGGATCACCTATACCCAGGTCGCCCAGTATTGTGTGCTCATCTTTGCGTACACCATACCGGCGATCGCGATTGCGCTGGTGCTCACCAACAATCCGGTGCCCCAGCTTGCCATGGGCGAAATCCTCTCCAGGCTGGACGGCATCCAGCAGGACCTGGGCCTGGAGGCTTACAGCAGCCCGTTCTCTAACCTGTCGATGCTCAATGTATTCTGTATCGCCTTTTGTTTGATGGCCGGCACAGCCGGCCTGCCGCACGTGATCGTTCGCTTCTACACCGTGAAGAACGTCCAGGCAGCCCGGTGGTCAGCGTTCTGGGCCCTGCTGTTTATCTCGCTCCTGTACCTGACTGCGCCCGCCGTGGCGATATTTGCCAAGTATTACATCCTGAATCAATTCAGCGAGATGGGAGCGGACATCCAGAACGTCGAGTGGGTCCAGAACTGGGCGGCGACCGGGCTGATCAACTTCCCGGAAGGAGGGGTCACCGATGTCCAGAGTTTGCTGGACAGCATCAACCGGGATATCATTGTGCTGGCCACACCCGAGATTGCGAACCTGCCTCCGCTGGTCGTGGCTCTCGTAGCAGCGGGTGGGCTGGCCGCCGCCCTCTCGACCGCATCCGGCCTCCTGCTGGTTATTTCTTCTTCTCTGGCCCACGACATTTACGGGTCGATGATCAAGCCGGATGCTTCGGATCGACAAAAGCTGTTCGTGGGGCGACTGATGATCTTCCTGGCCGTTATCCTCGCCGGCGTCCTGGGGATTTACCCGCTCGGGTTCGTCGCTGAGGTGGTCGCTTTTGCCTTCGGCCTCGCCGCCGCGTCGTTCTTTCCGGTTATCGTGCTGGGCATATTCTGGAAACGAGCCAACCGGCAGGGCGCCGTGGCCGGAATGAGCATCGGCCTGACCTTTACGTTCACCATGATCGTGCTCATGCGTGCGCAGAACGTCATTCCCGGCATGGAGGCGCCCATCATTGACAACGTCTTCGGTATCAACGCCCAGGGTATTGGTGTCGTAGGGCTCGTGCTCAACTTCGTTACGACGGTCGTCGTTTCTCTGCTGACGGCACCTCCCCCCCGAGAAGTGACCGACATGGTCGAGGAGATTCGCTATGTCTGAGTTTGGAGTCCCTGGTTCCGAGTCGAAGAACTCAGCACGCCGAACTTCATCCGTTGAGCTGTTTAGCCAGGTCCAGGGCGGCGCCGGCGGGGGTGTCTACCGGATCGGCAAAGGTCAATGCGTCGTGGCGGTCTGAGAATGCAGCTTGCACACGTTCCTTATAATAAGCGTGCCGGGTTAATCCGCCCATCAAGACTACCCGGCGATTCACGTCTGGATGTTGTGCCAGCAGCCATCCCAGGTGTTGGCTCAGTCGTTCGATTTGATCCTCGATAATCTGTGCGGCGACGGCGTCGCCCTGATTCGCGGCCTCGGCGACAGCGGGTGCGAGGCGTTGGAAGTCTTTTTTGCTGTGGTAGACGTAGTCGAGCACGGTTTCGGCGTTGCACAGCTCGAACTGGTCGCAGAGGAGGGGCGTCAGCATCGTCTGTGGGCCGCCGTCCATTGCGTGGGTGAGTGCACGTAGGGCTTGAAGGCCTAGCTGGTATCCACCGCCCTCGTCGCCCAGGACGTATCCCCACCCCCCCGAACGCACCATGCGTCCTTCGTGCGTGCGTCCCCAGATCACCGTACCCGTGCCGAGCGTCACGAGCAGCCCGCTGGCGTCGCCGTGTGCCGCTCGATAGGCGATGTCGGCGTCCGAGAGCACCGAAATCGATGCTGGGTCGAGTTCGAGTAGGGAGGCCAGCTTCTTCTGCAGGGCGGTTTGATCCGCCGTTCGCCCTGCGCCGGCGACCCCGGCGCACAGATACAGGTTCATAGGAGTATCCATCGGCGCGTACACGCGGATAATTTCGTTGATCAAGATCCCTGAGGCCACCTGTATTCCATCGCGTTGGAGATTAGTGCCGCGGCCCTCGATCGTGTGGGGCTGTGTCTCTGCGTCCAGGGAGTACTGGAGGTGCGTTTTCGTGCCGCCGGCGTCAATGCCGATGTATAACTGGGGTTTGCTCATGGGGTTGATGGAGAGATCGAAGTGTGTCGGGAGACCCGATCGGGAGGCGAATACGTGTACGAAGTGCTCGGCCTGTTTGCGATGAGATATCGGCCCAGCGGGCTGGAGGGCTTTTCGTGTTTTCTCCAGCGGTAGGTGTACGCGCGGCGATCCAGCGTAGACCAGGCTTCCCAGCGAGACGAGACCTCGCGCCCTCCATAAGGCTCGAACGACCCCCAGCAGAGTGTGGTGACGTGTCCTTTGCCCGGAAACTGCAGGGGCGAGAACAGGGTCTCCGATGCGCTGGTTAATGCCCGGCTGGACGACAGGGTCCAGGCAGGGTACCGGCGGAGGATGGGCTGCGTCACTTCCAGGCGCCAGGTGCTCAAATCGTCGCCGTACTGCGTTCGGAGATCCGTCAGGGCTTCCTCCAGGAGGAATGAAGGAAGGGAGTCGGTGACCTGGACGTTTCGACGCAGGGTCTTTTCGTACAGGGTATCCGGTAGAGCCCTGAGCCAGGACTGAAAGATCGTCGCCCCGATGCTCGACGAGTTGAACGAGAAGTCCCAGTTTCTGAGATAGGTCAGGGCGTCTTCGTGCTCGAGCTGGTTGACGAAGTCGGTTTGCAGGAGATAGTCTTCGAGTAAAAAGGTAGCGAGGGATTCGGCCCAGGGGCTATGGCAATCCTGCGGCCACGACGACGGGGACGCGTCCTGGCCGTCGTCATTCAGCATGTGGATGCGCTGGGCGATGTACCGGGACCAGGGAGAGAGGCTGAGAAGGACGCCGTCGGCGATCTCGTGCGTATAAGGAGGGGCGCCGAGAAGGGCCCATGTCGTGTCTCGGGCAACGAGGCCGTCGCCCCGGAGCAGGGAGAATGCCGGAGCCGGGGCGCCTCCCATCAGGGCGACGAACGCATCGATGTCGGTACCCGTTTGAAGGCCGGGCCAGGATAGTAGCACAGAAGAGTCTCCGAGGGAATCGGAGAAGACGCCGAGAGCCAGGCCGTCCGGATCGGTTTCCAGCGTGATGAGCACTTCGGATCCATTCCGGTCAGTCAGGCGAACGTAGGAAAGATCGGCCTCGACGGTATCTGGCCGGAGGGAGAGGCTTGTCGGGCTCGCCGGAAGCACGAACCAGCTGGTCGACAGCGACTGGCCGGAGGGGACCAGCAACGTGCCGGGTAGGGTCGCCAGATGAAGCCGGGGCAGGTCTGGCGTGTGCAGGGTAGCCTCCTGAAATAAAGGGAGGGCGGAGGAGCCGTAAACAAACCGGTGCAGCTGGGTGCGACCGGCGAGGGAGTCGGCGTGCCAGATGCCGGCCAGGCTATAGTCGAAGCTGTGCAGCTGCAGCCAGGAGTGTAGGGCCTCGTCGTCGCCGGCGAACTGGGCCCATTCGTGTCGGAGCATCGCGCCGGCGGAGTCGGCATGCTGGGTGAGGTCGGTGCTGAGCCAGGCAAACAGCCGTTCGAGGGCGAGGGCGTGCCAGGGTTCCCAGGGATCCGGCGTGATTTCCAGCAACGCGAATTCATTCTGGGCGACGCTTTTTTTCTCGCCGAAGGCGGCATTAACGCCTCGTGCATACGCTTCGAGCCAGTGGCGTTGCCGGTCGGGCATCTTTGCATACGTTTGCCGGGACAGTTCAGCGATGCGCAGCCGTTGCATGAATCGATCCATGCCCAGCATCTCCCTATCGAACCACGTCGTCAGGGCGCCGAGGGCGGTTTGTCTCCACAGGGTCATCTGCCAGGCGTGGTTGTTTGCGTGGGCGTAGCCGAGAGCGGTAAAGGCGCCGGACAGGGTCTGAGCCTCAATCGAAACCGATCCGTTTTCGTGCCACGCAATCTCCGACGGGTGAGCCCCATCGATTTCCAGGGTGCTGGGAGGGGTACGGGTAAACCCGTAGGCCAGGTACCAGATCACGAAAAAGAATAAAGCAGCCGCCAGCAGGATCGCAGTCGACGAGACCAGGACTGTACCGAAAGACGATGAGAGCACGGCCCGGAGCGCGCCACTGATACCGGGCATCGCCGTGGATCTGCGCCTTTGATAGTCCATAATTATTCCCTGCTGCTGATCGCTATTTCGAATTACGCATGGCTTCTTTGAGCGAGCCAGGATTCAAACGCTTCGAGAGGCAATGCGTTGAGGCATTGATCTCGAGTCAACCAGCCTTTTCGGGCCACTTCAACGCCCCAGCGCATGTCGTTCAGGCCGTCCATGGCGTGTGCATCCGGATTGATGGAGATGAAAATACCCCGTTGAGCCGCTTCGCGGATCCATCGCCAGTCCAGGTCGAGCCGGTACGGGTTGGCATTCAGCTCTACGGCTACGCTATGTCGGGCGCAGGCATCCAGAACGCGTTCGTAGTCAATGGGATATCCTTCTCGCACCAGAAGAATGCGGCCGGTCGGATGGCCGAGAATGGTCGTATACGGGTTTTTAATGGCCTCGATCAAGCGGTTCGTCGCCTCCTCGATGTCCATATTCATGCGTATGTGGACGCTGGCGACCACGAAGTCGAACGACGCCAGAACGTCGTCCGGGTAGTCAAGCGAGCCGTCGGGCAGGATATCGCTTTCGATGCCGCTGAATATTTTGAAGGGTGCGTTGCCGGAGGTCTCGAACTGTCGGTTCAACGATCGTATTTCTTCGTGCTGGTCCCGGACGCGTTCGATAGAGAGCCCGTTGGCGATAACCAGAGAGCGGCTGTGGTCGCATATCCCGAAATACGAGAGCCCCATCGATCGGGCGGCGAGGGCCATCTGTTCCAGGGAGTGAGCCCCGTCGCTGTAGGTGGAGTGGTTGTGCAGGGTCCCCTGGAGGTCGGTCGTTTCGATCAGGGCTGGCAGCGACCCGTCGCGGGCGCTGTTCAGTTCGCCCGTTCCTTCTCTCAGCTCCGGAGGGATATACGACAGGGAGGCTTTTTCGTAGATCGAGGCTTCGTCCGCGACGTCGCCGGGGTCGCCATAGGCGTCGATGTATTGTTCGATGTGAGCGGCTGCGCCGGTTGTTTTCCAGAGGAGCGAGCCCGCCTCGTGTTCAGTAACGAGGTGGACTCGCAGCGGGAGGCCGAGCTCGATTTGACCGCTGACCGTGTGGCCTGTACGGGTAAAGGCGTTTCCACCGTACAGGTCGGCCAGGGCGGGCTGAACTGTTTCATCGTCAAAGATATCGTCTTCGAGGGCATCCGGGGCGATGACCAGGACGAGGTCGATTTCGCTTATCGTTTCCAGCTTGCGTCGCAGCTGGCCGGAGGGGTGCGCGTTTTGAATGCCCGGGTACTGGTTTATGCGCTCCAGGACGGGAGAAAGAAAGGTCCAAACGTCGGCATATCGCCGCTGGTTGGAGTAGGTTTTGAGCAGTTGGAGGTTCTTGATGACGTTGGCCTGCGTTTTTGCGCCAAAGCCGTCGAGGGTGGCCAGCCTGCCCGCCATGGCGGCCTGCTCGAGTTCAGCGAGGGAGATGATGCTGAGCTGTTGCCAGATTGCCCGGACCTTTTTGGCTCCGAGTCCTTTGACGCGCATGATATCGAGAACGCCGGCAGGGATGGCGCCCAGGAGGTCTTCTCGTGTCTCGAAGGTGCCCGTATCGGCGATCTCCCGGATCTGGGCCGCCAATCCATCCCCGATGCCGCGGATCGTCGTGAGGGTGCCCTGGGCGAGCAATTCGACCACGGGTTCCTCGAGACGCTCGATGGTCCGAGCGGCATTGCTCATCGCGCGGGATCGATGGGGGTTGCCCCCGGTGAGGTCGATCATGTCCGCGGTTTCTTTGAGTAGACGGCCAATTTCTTTGTTTGTCATGCCTGGTTCGTCATTCCTGGGAACAGCCCCCCGTCGTCATCGGAGGGAAAACGTCGTGAAGAGTTAGGATACATCGACCGAAGGGCCAGGATCCGTAGAAAGACGCTCCTCGCCCGGGGAGGGGGCATTTTTGTCGTCGGGGTATATTTTCCGAGAAATTTGTCATAGAATACCGGTATAAATTATGCTACATACGTCAGGCGACGAACTTCCGATAGTTCATGATGGAAACATCATAGAGCTGTGACACTTTGGTGCTTAGACACCGCTAAAATGGCACGGTTAAAATCGCCCCCACTTGCAGCGGCGGTATTCCCGATTCTGGACGCCTGTTCAGGCCATTCTATTGCGTGCATTATTTCAGCGACTTCATTCTACACCTTTTTCTACACTTTGCGGATGTCTCACATTGAGAACCTGACGTCATGGGGGGCTTTCCCTGGAACGCGATGTCCGGATTGCGGGCGTTCTGCTCGTTCGGGGGCATAAGCCCGGGAGCCTTCCGCGAGGAAAATAATGGCACAGGCTTTGAACCGACCTTGGCGGGTTCAGGCTTCAGGCTGTGTCTGAAGATGTTCTCGTTTGCACACCCGTTGTGTTTGTTCTATTTCATGGTGAAAGATGCTCATGCCAAAATCGAGTAAGGATCGGGCATTTGATTCGAGCATGGATCAGACAGAACGTGGAGGCCCCCCCGATACATACCTTACGCAGTTGTCCTGGGGGCTTTCGGCCGCCCAATTTCAACTGGCTGTGAACCGAGAAAGCGTATCCAGCTTTCGAGCCTCCCTGAGAACGCTGGGTAAGGCCTTGCAGTTGGACCGCGTCTACATGGCGCAGTTTATTTCGGTGCAGAGCTGGACGCAACGAATACATGTTGAGACCATATGCGAATGGCGTTCGGCGCGCTTCAGAGATTTCGGCCGGCTGGCGAACGATTCGGTCCTTTTACATCGGTACTATTCGTTTTGGCACGCATTACTCGAGGCCGGCGATGCGATCGGCGGCCACACGCATCCTCTCCGAGAGGAAGTCTTCAGGGATGCGCTGGAAGCTGGCATAAAGTCGCTGCTTTTATTGCCGATTGCTGTAAGTGGGTGCTACTGGGGGCTTCTCGGGCTGGAGAGTTGCAGCGAGAAGATCGAGTGGTCCCGGCGTGATGAAATCGAACTAAAGAATTTTTCTATGGAGTTGGGTGGTATCATAGCGAAAAGTGATTCGATCATGACTGAACTTGGGCCCGAGGCTGTCGCTGTTTCGAAATCGCGCATGGACCGTTTCGAACTCGAGTCGAGTATTCTTGCTCAAGTCAGCGAAGCGATCGTAGCCATCGATACATCGAACAAAGTCTGTTTTTTCAATAAGGGCGCCGAGATCATCTTCGGGCTCCGAAAAGACGAAGTGTTCGGGCAGCCAGTCTCCACCCTCACCCGAAACCGCACGGTTGAGTTCGAAACCGATCCCGCCATTCACAGTGCGTTGGACGAGCGAGGCGTCTGGTCCGGGCGAGACACCTTAATCCTGAAGGACTGGCGCACGCGTGAGGTGACCATGTCGATCACGCCGCTCGTCAACAATGGCGACCCGGCCGGCTATATTGCGGTGTTCCGAGACGTATTGCGCGATGTCACCGTCAATCGCCAGCAAGAATTGCGCATCGAGCACCGCCTGCGCGTCGAGAGCGCGCTCGTCGAAGCCTCCCAGAAGCTGGTTTCCGATGCGTTGATCGATTTCGAGCAGTTGCTGGGCCTGATGGGCGAAGCGGTCGGCGCCGAGTCGGTGTACTTCGTCGAGATACCGGCCGACAAACACCTCTTGCAAGAAGTTCCGCTCAACGAGATGTCGGCCAACCTGCCGCGCGTCTGGAAGCGTAAGGCGCCGGTCACGGACGACAACATTTTTATCGACCTCGGGCCCGGGGTTGACCGCACAGTACAACGCCTCGTATGCAAGTGGAACGGCAAAAAGCTGTCGAGGACCCTCTCTACCGGCGAACAAACGGCGCTTGCTGTGCCGGTATTGTCTCCACAGGGGCGATTGCACGGATATCTGGGCGTCGAATACGGAGGCCGGCCGCCGGAATGGCAGGAGGCCGACAGCCGCGTCCTCAGCGTTCTGGGCGACCTGCTGTCCACCTATTTCGAGCGCAGAATTTCTGAGGAAGCCCTCCGGAAGAGCGAAGAACGGTATCGAACGTTTGTCGACACAACCTCAGAGGCCATCTGGCGGATCGAACTGGGGGACGGGATCCTTCCGGATCTACCGGTTTACGAAAAAGTGAGCTACATCGGCATCCATGGGTGTTTTGCAGAATGCAATACCGTGATGGCTTCTCTGCTGGGCAAGGCGTCTCCCGACGATCTCGTCGGCAAACCGATGAGTGAGGTCATGCCCCATCTGGAGCTGGCCATCATCGAAGAGTTCGTGAGTTCGGGATACCGACTCCTGAATCACGAATATGCCGTCAGCTGTTCCGGAGCCGAGGACCGCCATTTCGTGATCAATGCGGTTGGAACGATAGAAAACGAATGCCTGGTTCGGATCTGGGGCAGCTGTGTAGAAGTGACGCAGCGTGTACGGCTGGAGCAACAAATGGTGGAGACGTTGGAGGAACAACAACAACGCATCGGTCGGGACCTGCACGACGGGGTAGGGCAGCTGCTGACGGGGGTCCGCTTGCTCAGCCAGAACCTGGCGGAACGGTTGCTCGAGAGCGAAGACGAAGGGTACCCACAGGCCAAAAAAATCGCCGGTTATGCCGAACAGGCCTCGCAGCGGGTCCGGGAAATCTACCGAGGCCTCACCCCCACACAGCTTTTCTATGAAGGCCTTTCGACAGCCTTGAACGAGCTGGCACACAATACAAATGCGCTGCCGGGCATCTCCTGCAGCTATATCACTGATGGATCGGTGGACGTCTGGGAACGCGATACGAAGATGCACCTCTATCGCATCGCCCAGGAGGCGACGAACAACGCCCTCAAACATGCCCAGGCGCCTGAAATCATCATCTCTCTGGACCTGATCGACAATAGTCGTATCGTCCTGCAAGTCGAAGACAACGGAACAGGCTTCGATACAACGATCCGTACGGGAAAATCCCTGGGCCTGAACAGCATGGAATACCGGGCCCGAACGATCAAGGGAGATTTCGAGATCACGTCCGCTCCGGACAGCGGCACCATTGTTCGCTGCGCCATTTACGATAATCACATGAGACAGGAACTCACTCAAATCGCTCACGAATAGGGAGTAATGCCCCCTTAATAGATCACGTCATAGCTCCGATACTCCATGGGAGAGGAAGTGAGGTATGACCTGCTAGTTCAAGTTTTAACAGATAGGTGTGATGATAAGTAGGGCGCACGAGCCCATCTAAACGAGGTAATTGAATGTATTTTTCTGATAACAATACAAATATTATGGACACGAACAAGGCTTCCGTCGGGCGCATCCGCGTCGTCGTCGTTGATGATCACCCTGCGATTCGCGAGGCGATCGCCGACATCATCTCAGACAAGATGGGAATCGAGCTGGTTGGGCAGGCGAGCACAGCGGACGAGGCCTTTCAGTTGGTCGAACAGTTGCAGCCAGACGTGGCTGTGATCGACATTTCTCTGGAGGATGCGCACGGCCTGGATCTGGTCCAAAATATCAAGGCGCAATATCCGGATGTCCAGGTTGTTGTCTTTTCGATGTACGATGAAAGTGTGTACGCGGAACGAGCCATCCGTGCGGGTGCTTCCGGGTATCTGATGAAGAGCGAACCCACACAGAGTGTCGTCGAAGCCGTTCGCAGCGTCATGCAGGGGGAGGTCTATCTGAGCCGGCGGATGGCCTCGCGGATGCTCAGCAAGATCGCTACGGGGCGGTCGTCGAGTCCGGGATTCGCGATCGATCAGCTCACCGATCGCGAGATGGCCGTATTCCAGATGCTCGGCGAAGGCTTTAGCGTCCAGGAAATCACGCAGCGACTGAACCTGAGCCGCAAAACAGTCGAAACCTATCGTCGCCGCGTAAAAGAAAAGCTCGATTTCGACACTGTAGCCGAACTTCTCCAGTATGCGGTGCAGTGGCGTTACGGTCAGGGCGACGTTCCAGGGGAAGATTGAACGCCTTCCTCCACCTGGAGGATGATCGAACTGGTGCATCGGTAGGCATCTACTTACAGCACATCTACATGAGCGAAAACTACATACACGCTGTCCACTAAAGGCGAAGCCATTAACGGGGGGTATCGTATACTTTTCGTGTACACTTGGGTCTAAACATAACATTTCTCAAAACTGTTGTGCTCACCCTCGGAGCTCCAAGTTGACCGTTTGGGTACATTATCTCAGTACCTATCTCTTAAAGTGGAATCCAGTTGGTGAACTCGTGTATTTCGTCGGGAAACAATCCCTGACGTCTACCCTTCTTCGATCAAACGTGTCCGCCAGCGTATACGTGCTAATCGTGTGAGTGTGCAAACAAGTTATGGACCCGTAATTTCTTCGTCGCGTGATTCCGTGTTTTCCCGCCAGATTCGCGTCATGGTTGTCGACGATCACCCTGCGATACGAGAGGCGCTGGCATTCACCATCCGCGACAAGATCGATCTGGAACTCTGTGGGCAAGCCGGCTCGGCCCGGGAAGCCTTCGACATCATCGAAGACGCAACCCCCGACGTCGCCATTGTCGACATTTCCTTGAAAGACGCCCACGGCCTGGATCTCGTACAGCGCATTCGAGCCCAGTACAACAACATCCAGGTCCTCGTGTACTCGATGTACGACGAACTGGCCTACGCCGAGCGAGCCATTCACATGGGGGCGCTGGGGTACCTCGCCAAGAGCGAACCGACGAAACACATCGTCGACGCCGTTCGGTGTGTCATGCGGGGAGAGGTGTATCTGAGCCGGCGCATGACGTCGCGCATCCTCGGGAAGGTCGTCAAGGAACAGCAAAAAGGCTTTATCGTGGGGAAGCTGACGGAGCGGGAGATGGCCATCTTCGAAATGCTAGGGGAGGGGCTGCACATCAAAGACATCTCAGTCCGGCTGAATCTGAGTCGTAAAACCGTCGAAACCTACCGGCGCAGAGTCAAGGAAAAGCTGGGCCTGGATTCGGTGTCCGCCCTGATGCAATACGCGATCCAGTGGATGCACGGCCGAGAGGAGCATCCGTCGACAAGTCCGTTGAACTGACGATCGACCGGACGGTGTGTCACGTCTCAAAAAACACTTTTGTGACATACATAGCATACAATCGAAACTGAAATATCGACGTCAATCCCGATTTTCCTCCCTTGCTATCCTGTACTGTTAACCCTCTACGAGTACTCTCCTCTGTGGCACCTCGGATGAACTGGACTCAGGCGGTTTCACCCTGTTGAGAGCCGGTCCTTTTTCGTTCAGCTCGATTCGATATGTACGACAACGCTCGTTTTTTGCAATCTTCAGACCGTGGATCTTCAGACCGTGGATCTTCAGACCGTGGGAACGCGAGGCTTTCCACGCGGGCCGCTATTATTCGCTTGAGATCCAGCATCCCTCTTTTTTGTTCGGACCTGATCGCCCTGTACACGGTCGTCAATACCCTGATTATTGCGGGGATGTTTGTCGATCTCAGCCTGCCCGAGACCGGCGCGCTGGCGTTATCGTTTGCCCTGTTTCCCCTGGCCTATGTGAGTTTTGGGCTGTATGAACCGGTTGTCCTCTTGCCATCTGCGGAAATATCTTCTTTTCTGAAGGCAAATTTTGCCGTGTTGATCGGTTTTGCACTGCCTGTGCTCCTCGTGCCTTCCGTTCATGTAGCTCTCGTCCTCTGGTTGGGTCTCGCAGCACCTCTTGTGGTGGTTCTCGTGCCTGCATATCGCATTCTGACTCGCATCCTGTTTGCGAGGGCGTCCTGGTGGAGGCAGCCCGTGGTGGTCCTCTCCGACGATACGAGGCTTGGCGAGGAAGCTTACAGGCTGATCGACCGGCATCCTGAGATGGGGCTCAGGCCGGCCTGTTACGTGGAGTTGGAGATCAGCGACAGGAGTGAAAATCAGGACCATGAACACATTTTTCGCCGCGTATGGCAGCGTATAGCCGCTCTCGAGGGGCGGGGCGTTCATCTCGTCGTGGCCTTTCGGTCCGAACGGGCTGCCGTGTTCTTCGACCGCCATCTGGGCGAAGCCAGTTTTTCCGGCGTGTATGTAGCCCGTCGCGATGTCTCTGGATTTGCGGTCATCGAAGACTCCGAGACCGGAGTCTCGGAGTCGGGGAGTGCTGAAGCTCTGGGGCAAGCTCGCCCGGCTGCCCGGGGAGCCGGGACGCCGTTTCATAACCGCCCGCTCTCGCAACGATCGATAGGGCGAATTTTGTCGCACTACGGGCGAGCCTGGTCCGATTTTCTCGGAAGGGCCGCGAAGCGAATCCTCGATTGTGCAGGCGCTGTCAGCGGTATGATAGTGTGCGCCCCGATTCTCCTGGCCGTTGCATGTCTGGTCAGGTGTACCTCAAGGGGACCCATCATACTCAGAACTCAGTGCCGGGGACAACACGGAAAGCGATTTAGCCGCATTACCTTTCGAACGGGGCCGGCTCACCCTGTAGAACCCTTCTACTCACGCTTTCTGGGCGCTCAGTTACGCAAGTATCGTATCGACAGGCTGCCCCTGTTGTGGAACGTCATCGCCGGCGACATGAGCTTTGTAGGGCCCCGCGCCTACTCGCAGCGCGAAATCCAGGGTATGAGGGGACTCGAACACGAACTGCTGGGGTACCCTCCCGGCATCATTGGCCTTACTCAGGCTTCGGGTCGCACGACGATGAGTTTCGACGAACGTGTGGCGCTCGATGTACGCTACACGCAAACCTGGTCCCTGGCTCTGGATTTCTACATCGTTCTGAAATCGTTGCCCGAATACCTGAATAAACGAATGGCTTTTTGAACGTCGATTTTAGTCGATTTTAATGTACCCTCCCCCTGTCCCGGGGATACCTAACCTGAATCATGAATCACCTCGATGTCACAAAGCAGCCGATGCAACCGATCGTGAGATCGGAGCGGCCGGCGCCTGGAGCGGAAGGTCTGCCGTTCTATTCGCGGCTCGACGCAGAGGTGCCGCGCTACGTCGGTGAAGTGCTTGGGACGATCAGGGAGGGGATGTGGTTGATCCTGGTAACGACCGTGCTGGTTTCCCTGGGGGTATTGGGATACAAGATGACTGAGAAACCCCTGTACGAGGCTAATAGCGTTGTGTCGATCGAGACAGATCACCTCGTTCCTTCTTCGACCGACCTGATCTCTCCTCTCAGCGCTGTCCGGTCCCGCGCCGACGAATTGAGTTTCTTGATCAATTCCGGCGAGCTGAACCGCCGGGTGGCGCGGCGACTCAAAGAAGTAGCCGAAGGGCTCAAGACGGACACCCTGTTCTCTGTGCTCCGTACCTCGGCAGAAGCGCCCTCGACGGAAGAGGTTGCCTCACGCATTCGAGGCATCGTCCAGTTTCTGCCGGCGGAGCAGAACATGATCCGGATGAAAGCGGTGAGCCCCTCCCGGTACGAAGCTATCCGGTTGGTAAATATCTATGCAGAAGAGTATCAACGGATCGAACAAGAGCGGAGCCGGGTCAAGCTCGCTCACCTGCGCGACGTCTTGCGGGCCCGGCTGGATCGACGCCGGGAAGAACTCACCCGGCTCGATCAAGAGTGGGAACTGCTGTTCAATCCGGAAGAAGATTGGTCGAGGATCACGAGCGGCGAGACCCTTATCAAGCATTACGGCCAACTGCGGGCCAAACTCGAGAGCCAGGAGTTCCAGCTCGAGACTGAGCGGAGGCAGCTGAAACACTTGCAGGAAGAGTACGAGCGAATCGGGCAGAACCTCGTCGAGCTGGTCGGCTCCGGGGTGGAGGAAGAAATCGAGGCGCTCCAGCGGCGTATTGCGGAGCACAAGATCCGGGCCGAGGAATTCTACATCCACGACCCCACGCGCCGGGGGAGGGAGGACGAAGTCCCTGAGCTCAGCGACCTGGTCTCGACGATCCGTCAATTGGAGAGCAAAAAAAATGCCCTCGCAGAGCAACTGGTGGCCGATATATTGGCTACAGGGGTCGATGCCCGAAGCGGTTCGGTCGAACCCCTCAGTTACGCCGCTCAAATCCGAGGACGTATCGTGGAGAAAGAGCTTATCATCAACCAGCTGGAGCTCAACGAAGAGGCGCTGAGAAACCGCGTCGTGGAGATTGGGTCGAAACTCGAGTTGTTGCCTGAGAGGACGGTGCGCCAGAAGTACATAGAGCGCGAGCGGGCGGTCGTCGAGCAGTGGTACAAAACGCTGCAGCAGGAATTACAGAAGACGGAAATCACCCTGGAGTCGGAGACCGGCAATGTCCACGTGGTCCGTCAGGCCCGCGGGGCGACGACCGTCGACCGGTACATGGTTCAGGATGTACTCTGGGGCGCTTTGCTGGGCCTGTGTATCGGGTTCGCCGTTGTGTTCGTTCGTAAGGCTGCCGACCGTCGTATCCACAGACCGGCCGATGTAGAGGATCAGGGCTTCCACGTGGTTGGCGTCATCCCGGACATGGAGTCCGAGATCCGGGCCTCGTTCGGTGGCCGGGCCGAAGTGGAGCACCAGGGGGCCTCCCTCGACGCTCACCTGCTTTCTATCCTGGAGCCTGCGTCGTCGGTAGCCGAAAACTACCGCCTGGCTCGCACCCATATCGACTTTCTGTACGAAGACCTCGCGCCCCAGGTGGTGTTGATAACGAGCCCGGATGCGGGCGACGGCAAGTCGGTTACGGCGGTCAATCTGGCGGCCACGATGGCCGAGAGCGGCCGGCGGACCCTGCTGATCGATCTGGATCTCAGGGAGCCTTCCTGTCACCGGCTGCTCGACGCAGATCGCGGCCCCGGCATCACCGATCTGCTGAACAGGCCCGGCGCGTTTTTGCTCGAGGAGTTCGAGACGAAGATGCGCGACCTGCATTTCATACCGGCGGGCACGCTGGCCGTCGAATCCAGTGAAGTGGTCGGCTCGGCAGCCCTGCGTGAGGCGCTGCACAGCCTGCGCAACATGTTCGATTCGATCATCATCGATTCTCCGCCGGTGCTTTCTGTCGCTGACCCGGTAGTGATTTCGACGTTGTGCGACGCGACGATTCTGGTCTGCCGGTCGGCGGTAACAGACGAGCCGACGCTGCTGGCGGCAGCCCAGACGTTCGAAGGCGTGGGCATCCAGGTGGCCGGCGTCATCCTGAACCAGTTCGAAGCCCGGAAGGCCGGCCCGAAAGGATTTTCAGTGTATCGGTTCGATCTGCCGCACAGGCAACATAGAGAACTCGTCAAAACCTGATCGATCCTCCTTATCGCAGGGCTGTACACAACGCGCACCTCTCTATTCCTGCTTGAAGAAGGCCTGAGCGTCGTCGAGGCGGTTGGTATCAAGGCCCACGTATGTCCTGCACCATGTACCGGTCGACGGTCGTCGACCAGCGAGGCCCGCACCCCCTGTTGCCATTCAACTTACGTGGTAAAACCCCGTATATTAGGGCGTGTGGACATTCATTTGCATCCGCTCTTTTTCGCCGATGTTGCGCATCGCTGCGAACCACTCCTCGCGAGATACCCCGCCTCGCGTCTCGGAATGCGCCTTGATCTGCTCAACATCCATCAAAAAAGCGCTGGCCGCCGCTAAATGTCCACACGCCCTAGTCGAAAAAGCATACGGAGGAAAGCTGCATGAAGGCCATTCTGCTTACCCGGTACGGCACGCCCGACGAACTCCAACTGGGTGAGGTGAACGAGCCCGAGCCCGAAGAGGATGAGGTGTTGGTCGAGGTGTACGCAGCAGCGGTTAATGATTGGGACTGGATGCTGGTACGGGGAACGCCCTTCTATATCCGGCTCATTGGCGGCCTGCACAAACCCCGCATTCTCGTTCCGGGGGTAGAAGTGGCGGGGAGGGTCCGACAGATAGGGAAAGGCGTGACGAAATTCAGGCTCGGCGATGCGGTGTATGGAGACCTTTCCGAATGCGGCTTCGGTGGATTTGCCGAGTTCGTGTGCGCGCCGCAAGACGCGCTCACCCGGAAAGCGGAGAGAATGTCTTTTTGCGAAGCAGCGGCGATCCCGCACGCGGCGGCGTTGGCTCTGCAGGGGCTTCGTGATGAAGGCGGAATCCAGCCGGGACACCACGTCCTGATCAATGGCGCCGGGGGAGGGGTAGGTACGTTGGGAGTGCAGATTGCCAGGGCCTTCGGGGCGGTGGTAGCCGGTGTGGACAGCGCCGGCAAGCTGGAGGTGATGCGCCAGCTGGGCTTCGATCACGTCATTGATTACCATCAAGAAGACTTTACCCGGAGTGATCGAACCTACGATCTGATCCTGGATACGAAAACGAATCGCTCCCCGTTCGATTATCTGCGCGTACTCCGGCCTGGCGGCAAATACGTCACGGTGGGCGGTGCAACCGGCCGGCTCGTGCAGGCCCTCGCACTCGGTCCATTCGTGCGCAGGGTGAAGCGGAAGGATCTGCGCCTGGTCGGATTGAAGCCGAATCAGGATATGCAGTACATCAATGCGTTGTATGCATCCGGAGTCCTCAAACCTGTGATCGACGGCCCCTATGCATTGAGCGAAGTGCCGGAGGCCATCCGCTATTTTGGGGAAGGCCGGCACAAGGGCAAAGTGGTAATACGCCTGAAAGAGGATTGATCGTTCGCATGCCTCCGGTATATTTCCTTCAGCGACTTTTTGTTTGACCTATTTGATGTAACGATTAATTAGAGGTCTGCACCCATCGAAAGAGGGGGATATACCCCCGTGAACAGGAGTCCATCGCGTATCGTCAAGCACCCAGGAGGAAAAGATCTATGGATAGTGTAGGCATCGGTTGGGAAGCCTGGTGTACCCTGGGCGTCATACTTGCAGTGATCGCCGTATTGATCCGCGAGCTGGCGCGTCCGGAACTGGTGCTGGTGAGCGCATTGGGGATTTTGCTGCTGAGCGGAATCGTTCAGCCCGATACGGCGTTTCGGGGATTCGCCAACCCTGCCGTTTTCACCATCGGGGCGCTGTACGTCGTCGCTGCCGGTGTGCAGCGGACGGAGGCGTTGCGGTGGGTCGATCGGATCCTGCTTCCCTCGTCGAGTCACGTAGCCGGCGTGTTGCCCCGGCTCATGGGGGTTACCGCTTTCTTCTCTGCCTTTATGAACAACACGCCGATCGTGGCGATGCTCGTGCCCCGCATACAGGAATGGGCCCAAAAGCAGAAGCTCCCGGCGTCCCAACTGTTGATTCCCCTGTCGTACGCGGCCATCATCGGAGGAATGGCCACCCTGATCGGTACCTCGACCAACATCGTCGTGTCCGAGTTGCTCATCAGCGAGGGTTTCGAAGGGCTCGGGATGTTCGACCTGTCCTGGGTCGGCGTGCCGGCCGCTCTCACCGTATTCATCTATTTCGCCCTGATCGGGTATCGCTCGTTGCCCCAGCATGCGGAGTCCGTCGAATTTTTCGAGGATGGGTTGAAGGATTGCCTGTTCGAGTTAAAGGTAGCGCCCGGGTCGGATCTGGCGTGGAGGAGCATCGAGAAATCGGGGCTGCGATCGCTCGGCGGGGCTTACCTGGCCCACATTCAGCGCGGGGCCGATATCGTGCCGGCTACTCCTACGGAGACGCTCAGGCCGGGGGATACCCTGCTGTTCACCGGCAATGCCAGCACTCTCGGCGAACTTCTGACCATGCCGGGGTTGATTCGAGGCACAGAGCCTATCGGGGAAAGAGGGGATGGGCACGCGACGATGCCGCTCTTCGAAGCCGTCGTGTCGAAGACGTCCGACCTCGTCGGCAAATCGTTGAAGGACGTGAAATTTCGCGAACGGTACCAGGGCATCGTGCTCGGCATTCAGCGGCAGGATGAGAAAATCCGAGGCGGCGTAGGGCGTATTCCATTAAAAGCCGGCGATCTCTTGCTCATTGAAGCTCCCAACGGGTTCGACAAAAGGTGGAACGAAAACCGCAATGATTTCTATCTGGTCGCTCCGCGGGATACGAACCGCAAACGAGCGCTCACAGGGAAAGCCCCGGTAGCCTTGCTATTGCTCGCGCTCATGGTGCTGGCCTTCACGACTCGGGTAATCCCTCTGGTGACCGCAGCTTTTGTAGCGGCGCTCGGTATGATCGCCACGCGGTGCGTTCGGACTGAGGAGGCGAGCCGGTCGATCAATTTTTCGGTGCTGACGGTCATCGGTGCAGCGCTGGGCATCGGGTATGCCGTCGAGTCTTCAGGGCTGGCGCGGGTCGTAGCCAACGCCATCACGCACCTGTCTATCGGCATGTACCCGATCGTCGTCGTGGTCATCATTTACGTCATAACCAACCTGCTCACCGAGCTGATCACCAACCAGGCGGCTGCGATCCTGATGGTGCCTATCGGCATTACCATAGCCCAGGATCTGGGCATCGACGTCGAAGTGGTAGCAGTCACCATTTCAGTAGCTGCATCCGCGAGTTTCATGACGCCTTTCGGCTACCAGACGAACCTGATGGTCATGGCGGCCGGGGGGTATCGGTTCAAGGATTATTTCAAGGCAGGACTCCCCGTCAGCCTCATCGTCATGGCCGTGACGGTCCTGATGGTCTACGTCGTCTGGATACGTTTTTAACCGTCTGAGAGGGGCTGTTGCGCAGGTTATATTTCCTTGCGGACGACGATTTCCAGGTCGCCCAGTTGCTCGTACGACGCGCTCGCAACCGTGATGCGATACGTAATGCGGAATGAAGTAGCGTGATCGAACGAGTTGAAGGCGATATAGAGGGGGTTGAAAGGCAATTCGGAGTTTTTCTCGATTTCGCGGATGGAATAAATGACATCCCATCCTTTGTTCCAGCGCACTTCCATGGGGGCAGGATTGCGCCCTCGCATCTTGAGGTCGGGAGCGAATGAAAGCTCGTTCGGCATGGGCACGTAAGGCAGGCGTATGGGGTCGAAGAGCATATCCAGATCGGGTTCTTCGGGCGGGGGAGGGCTTACCGGCTTCTCAGGCAGGTTTTCCTCCGAATAGACGCGGACGTTGCCCGGAAAATGGATCGAGATATAGAGGCTTTTCAGGTCCTCCGGGAGGTCGTTGAAAAGTGTCAGGTTGAGTTCTGCCGATCTTCGTTTGAAGTTTTCGAACTCAGCGAGGTCGCTCATGTACTTTTCGATGCCGGTATAGTAGGCGTCGAGGGACGCGTTGTATTTCTTGATGCGTTGTGTTTTTCGCTGGTGCAGCGCGTCAGTGGCCCGGGTGCTGTACTGCGCGCTCGCGTTGGCCATTCCATCGCCGGCGCTGTCGCTGCCTGAATCAAACGAAGCGGGCAGCTTAGGGTGTCGTTCCTGTACCGATTCCAGATGTTCGTTGACCTCATCCAGGGAAGGGTAAATGGGATGATGGATGGTGATCGTAGTCCGGGTTTCATCCAGCCCTACGGAGAGGCGAAGATCCTGCCTTTCTTCTTCGGGCTCTGATTCGGGCTCAGTCGGCACGAGGGGGGTGTCGGCAGGCGGCTCAGCAGGCGTCTGCTGGCTGACAAAAGAAAACGACGATGGGGATGGATCCGAAGCAGGGGCTTTATTTGCGGGGCGATCGGGAGCTTCTTCACGGGGCGATTGAGCCGGCGCCGGCCGGGGGGGAGGAGGCGCCAGCGAAAATACGGGCGTCGTTTCGGCGACCTCGTTGCGGGATTGCTTCAGGTTCGAGGCAGCCTGTTTATCGGTGGGAGCCGTCTCCTCGATAAATTCCTGAAATCGAGGTGATACGTTGGCCTCTGAGTAGGTTTTGCGTTGTCTTTTGGATTCGTCCTGGTCTCGAAGGGCCGAAGCCCTTCCTATGGCGCCGGCGATCAACTCTCGATTTACGGGCGTGGGTTCCTGCGCCCCCTGGAAAACGCGCGAGGGAGATTGAGAGGCGCTCGATTTGAGCTTTCTGGGGCTGCCGGAATGGCGTTGCATCCGGAAGGAAAACAGCGGTGACTCTTTCGCCAGATGCTCGGCGATAGGGAATACTTCGCTCGATGAACCTCTGGGTGTTCTCTGTTCGAGCGGCGATGCGTGTCGAGCCGCGAGCCGGGTGTTCCGCAGGTATTCGTCCGGAAGGGTGATTACGTCGACGCCAGAGGAGAGCGCTTTTTCCCTCGTTTCGAGGTCATCCGATAGCAGCACGATGTATTCCAGCGCATGAACGTGCTGGTAGGCTATGATGTGGGCGATCAACTGATCCGGGACCGAATCGGGATTCAGGCCTTCGGCAGCAAAGTTGATATGGGGCGCATCGAGCATGTGCAGAGAGATCGAAGACTCCTCGCGATGCGACTCGGAATGAATGCGATTCAACGATTTGAGTGTCTGACGGGCTCGCAAGGCCAGCTCCTTGGAAATGATCTGATTTTCGATTTCCTCGATCTCGTGGATCACGGTAGGGGTCAGCATGACCTTCACGGTGTCTACGCCCAACAACCGATCCCAGTCGACAAGGTCCAGGGCCCTGTACTGAATCAGAATGGTCGTGTCGGGAAAAAGGGTCGCAGAAATCATGGAGCATCCAGGGGTAAGTCAGATGGTAAAACCCGTGACGTTTGAGCAACGCGCTTTCGTTATGCCGGGTAATCGCCTGTACGTGTTTAATACTCGATGAGCGTGAACGTTGTTCTGAGAACACGGAATTTGGCCGTAGGATAGCTTTCCAGCGTACTGTACGCCCGATTCGTGCTCCTTCCTGCTTATCTCTATGGTATCGCTGTACGGTTTCACTATGTAAGTGATGTTACGCGAACTGTGCACAGCAGACTAGTTTACGCGGCTTTGCATACCTGCAAAGCCGCTCTGGCAGGACTTACACGCATCCGGCGCGTAACATCTGTATGTAAGTGATGTTACGCGAACTGTGCACAGCAGACTAGTTTACGCGGCTTTGCATACCTGCAAAGCCGCTCTGGCAGGACCTACGCGCATCCGGCACGTAACATCTGTATGTAACGGAAATCCGGAAACACCTACCTACAGATACAGGCCCGTATGCGCGAACGCTCGGGGCGTTCAGGGTGAGTGTGAACACGCTCAGGATACTGATTTTTGGGATAAAGAAACAGACGGCACACGAAAAGCGGCACGAGAACGAACACGACGTAAAATTCTATGACGCTAAAGAGATGTATACACATCCTGGGGTTCGGCTTCTGTATTATGGCCTGCCCGGTAGACGGCTTCGGGCAATGGGTGGAGAAACCGGGTCAGGGATGGGTACAGGTCAGCCTGTACCACCACGATACGAGAGATCGCTTCGATGAAGAGCGTAACGTAGAGCCGCTATTTAACGAAGGCGGGCGATCGATCACGAGTTCGTTGATCGTAACCGGTGTTATGGGCCTGTATCGGGGTGTGGACGTTTGGGGCCAGTTGTCGATACACCGTTTGGCGTTTAACGACGTCGTAGCCGACCGCGAGAGTTTCGGGCTGGGTGATCCTCGCCTGCATCTCAGGATTGGCCCGGAACTGTTCGGCTTACGCAGCCCGATTCCTGTCGCTATTCGGGGCGGAGTCAAGCTTTCGGTCGGCGATTTTCCGGTCGACTCGGAAATTGTGCCCCTCACGGAGGGGCAGCGGGACTGGGAACTCATGCTCGAGGTAGGTCATTCCTGGTACCCGTCTCCTCTGTACGCCATAGGATGGGTCGGCTATCGGTGGCGGGAGACGAATGACCGGATTGAGCGCAAGCCGGGCGACGAACGATTCGCCTACGCAGCTATCGGTGCATCGTACGAGCGACTCCAGTGGAAGCTGGCCCTGGAGTCGTTATGGGGGAAACGGTGGGTGAGTTTTACCGGTATTCGAATCCCGCTGGCGCGTTCTCAGCGAGAGCTCGTTTTCGTGCAGCCTTCGCTCGGCTGGCGCTTCGGCCCCGGGGTCATCGAACTGGGAGGCCGTTTTCCGGTCGCAGGGCGAAACTTTCCGGCCGGCCCGGCGCTGTTCATGGGGTATTTTGTCTTTATTTAATATACGACGTATGCTATATTTCGTGTGAGATGCAACCTGACAGGGGAATTGTAGTACTTGGAACGGGCCGTATGCCCTTTCTTCCAGTGAGGCGTAATTTTTTGATAAAATTACTTACCGACACGCATTCTTATATTAGTGATGAAATCGTTGGACGGTTTTTTGTCACGGAGCCTAACGAAGGAGGATTTAGAGTTCAACCTATCCGATCATATCAGCGATCTTCCTTTCTGCGTCTGCCATTCACTTACGGTTCCAGACGCCCTCTCTAGTAGTCACCTTTTGGGAGGAGGGTTATGAAAGGACACGTACTCGTTCTGAACCAGGATTACAGGGCGCTGACGATCTGTAGTGTACAGCGCGCCGTGGTTCTCATTCACCTGCAAAAGGCCGAACTGGTCGAGACGCTCCCTAACCAGTTTATGCGATCACCTTCGATTCGCTTTCCCTGGCCCAGCATCGTGCGGCTGAAAGCTTTTGTACGCGTTCCTTATAAGCGGATTATGTTATCCCGCAAGAACGTACTTCGCAGGGATGGGTACCGGTGTCAGTATTGCGGCAGCAAAGACGACCTGACCGTGGATCACGTGGTGCCCAAATCGAGAGGCGGTAAGGACACGTGGGAGAATCTCGTTGCGGCCTGTACACCCTGCAACAATCGGAAGGGCAATCGTACCCCCGATGAAGCGTCTATGCCGCTGAAAAGAAAGCCCTTCCGCCCCAGCCAGGTGATGTTTATCCGGGATTTTGTGGGAAGAGTGGACGATACATGGAAACCTTATCTGTTCCTCGTTTAGTTGAAGGTCCTTTATCTTCTACAACGGATGTTACGCGCCGGATGCGCATAGGTCCTGCCAGAGCTTCTTTGCAGGTGTGTAAAGCTGCGCAAACCACCATTGTTGTGCACAGCTCGCATAACATCGATTCTATAACGAAAGACACAGAAACGAAAGACACAGAGGGTTTACGTGAATAGATCGTGGGTACGTATCATTGCCCGTTGGATGTGGGTTATACCCGCCTCATTGCTCTTTCTGGCGATCAACCAGGCCAGGGTGGCGGTCGATATTCGCCACACGCTCGAACAGGGAGCCGATGCCGTCGCAGAAGTCATCGAATTCCGGATCAACGAACGCGTCGACATACCCTTCGGCTACATCAGCCTGCGCGTCGACCTCGAAGGAGGGGCGTCGCTCGTGAAGGAAAAGATGGCGCTGCCGTACACGTTGTTGCCGCAGGTGCGTTATCTGGACAGCGTCGACGTCCGGGTGCTCCCCGGCGCCAGCCAGCCGATTGTCATCGCTGAAATCGCCTCCACGCAGTGGAAGATGGCCGGCCTGCAATCGTTGATCTGCCTGGTCGGCTTCCTGATGGCCGGGGCCGGCGTATTCTTCTGGAATCGAATGTTGTATCAAAAGGGCGATCCGGCAGAGGCGTCGTCCGGGGTCGCGATGACCTCTTGAGGAGTGGCAGGGATTACGAGCGGGGTTCCTGAGGATACAGGTCCCCAACCCATTTCTCGTACCCGTTGTAGAGCTGCGTGGGCACCCGTCGATCGTTTTGCCCGATCAATCGCTCCGAAGCCTGGCTCCACCTCGGATGGGGGACGTTCGGATTTACGTTCGAGAGGAAGCCGTACTCGCCGGGTTGCAGATCATTCCAGAACGTAGGGGGCTGCCGGTCCATAAACTCGATTTCGACGATCGCTTTGGCGCCTTTATAGCCGTATTTCCAGGGAAGGGCCAGCCGAAGCGGGGCGCCGTTCTGTTTGGGCAGCGGTTCGCCGTACATGCCGGTCACCACAAAAGCCAGCTCGTTGGTCGCTTCATCCATGCGAAGCCCCTCGTAGTACGGCCAGGGGTACCAGGGCGCCTCGTTGATGCCCGGCATCTGTTTGGGGCGATTTACGCTCACGAAGCGGACGTGTGTGGCTGTCGACAGGGGTTTGCAGCGGTCGATGAGCGCCTTTAACGGGAAACCCGTCCAGGGCACCGTCATGGCCCAGGCTTCCACACACCGAAAACGATAAATCCTTTCTTCCAGGTTCATCGTCGTAATCAGCTGTTCGACGTCCAGCGTCAATGGGTTCTCGACCAGCCCCTTCACTTCGATCGTCATGGGAAAAGCTTCATACGCCCCGGTATAGGGCCAGGCCTTCTTCAGGTCGCCCGAATTTCTGAATTCGTAGAAATTGGTGTACGAAGAAGCAATGACACGGTCGGTCACTTCTCGTTCCGGGACTTCGAACGCGGCATTGCGCGTGGCCGGATATCCGTCGCGAGGCGCATTCTCCGGGATGGTATCGAGGGGGCCGTCCGGATCATTGGCCGAAACGGCAGCATTCCCCGAGCGATTGTAGGAGCAGGCCATCGCGCCGGCTGGCGTCATGAGGGCGATCGATCCCAATCCCAGCCTCCGGGCAAACGAACGGCGATTCATGTAGACGGATCTGGGAGTAGCGAGTCGTTCTTTCAACTGCCATTCAGGGGGCAGAATAATATGTGCCATTTCTACGAGAGCGTAATTGATTCATGGTCGATAAGAGGGGGTAAGGCATTGCTTACGGCTGGCGAACGCGTCGCGTTCCGAGCCGGCCAGGGCCCATCGACGATGCCCCTGGCCCAAAACAGGATACGTCTTTTGCCCGCGAATTGGATCACAGAAGTATAAATTCGACGGACCGGCCGTGGTCGGAGGAAGGGCCTTGCTTGTTGCTTCGTTAAACGGGATATTGATCCACACCTCGAATAATTATCCCTGAAACCTATGGATCGACGTGAAGCCGTCAAGCGCATCTCCCTTCTTCTAGGCGTTTCTGTGTCTGCGCCAACGATGGCCGGCATCCTGGGCGGGTGCCAGCCCTCGGCGCCGGGCACGCTCCGCGTGCTGTCGGGAGAGCAGCATCGCAAGATCGGCGTGCTCGTAGAGCACATCCTCCCGACCACCGATACGCCTGGCGCCCGAGAAGCCGGTGTCGCTGAGTTCGTCGACGCTATGCTCGCCGACTTCTATTCGGAGGAAGAACGATTTCAATTCATGTCCGGCTTCGGCGAAGTAGATGCTTCCGCGCAGGGAGCCTATGGGAAGGTTTTCATGGAGTGTACGGAAAGCGAACAATTCGACGTCCTGAACGCGCTGGACCGCGAGGCTTTCCCGGATCTGGGCGCGATGAGCAACGAAGAACGGGTGCTCTGGGAAGCGCAGCGCGCCCAGCAGGGAAAACCCTTCATCGCCACGCTGAAGGAGCTGACGCTGGCCGGCTATTATACGTCCGAAATAGGCGCCGCGCAGGAATTACACGTCAACCCCATGGGGGAGTACCGGGCCGACATTCCCTACGAAGAGGTGGGAAGGGCCTGGTCTTGACAGGCCGGTCGGGCAAGGCCTGGTAGATGTGTCCTCTTATCGAAACGAACCATGAAATCATTGTCTATTCAACAAACCGAAGTGTACGACGCGATCGTCGTAGGGTCGGGGGTTGCCGGCGGCTGGGCAGCCAAGGAACTGACCGAGAAAGGGCAGAAGACCCTCGTCCTGGAACGGGGCCGGAACGTCGAGCACGGCGATTACCCGACCGAACACAAGCAGGTCTGGGAGCTCCCGCACCGCGGCCGGATGACGCCGGCGGAGATCGAGCGAGACTACTTCGTCCAGATCCGCAGCCGGGCGATCAGCGGCCCCACCAAACATTTCTTCGTCAAGGATTCCGAACAACCGTACGTCGAGGATAAGCCGTTCATCTGGGTGCGCGGCGATCAGGTGGGAGGGCGTTCGTTGACCTGGGGGCGCGGGGTACCCCGCTGGAGCCCGCTGGATTTCGAGGCGCCGGCGGTTGATGGGCACGGCATCGATTGGCCCATCCGATACGACGACATTGCGCCCTGGTACGACTACGTGGAGCGATATATCGGGGTGAACGGCGAGCCCATGAAAAGCAAAGCCGTCAAAGACGGCATCTTCCAGAAGCCGATGGCAATGAACGCCGTCGAGAAGTATTTCCGCGCGTGCATCGAGGAGGCCTTCCCGGGGCGCACCATGACTATATTTCCGATGGCTATCCTGACCGAGGCGCTGAATGGCCGCGCCGCGTGCCACTATTGCGGGCCGTGCGCGCGAGGGTGCTCTACAGGGTCGTATTTCAGCAGCCAGAGCGTGACCCTCCCGGCGGCCGCAGCGACGGGCAACCTGACGCTGCGGCCGGACAGCATCGTCCACAGCATCACGTACGATACCGAGAAGGATATCGCCACTGGCGTCCGGGTCGTCGATCGCGTGACCGGCGAGGAGCTGGAATTTCGCGGCCGGCTGATCTTCCTCTGTGCCTCTGCACTGGGAAGCACGCATATCATGCTGAACTCGACGTCGTCCCGCTTTCCGGACGGCATCGCCAACTCCAGCGGCGCGCTCGGCCATTACCTCATGGATCACCACTTCCGCGTAGGCGGTTACGGCGTCATCCCGGGCTTCGAGGACCGCTATTTTCTGGGTAACCGGCCGGCCTCGACGTACATCCCGCGGTTCAGAAATGTCGGGGGCGAGACCGACCAGCCGAATTACGTGCGTGGATTCCACTACGGCGGGGGCGCCAGCCGGCTGTCCTGGAGCCGGGGCGGTTCCGAACAGGGCATTGGGGTTGCCCTCAAAGAAAAACTCAGAGATCCCGGTCCCTGGCGTATGTACATGAACGGGTTCGGCGAAACGCTGCCCCACTACGACAATCGCGTCTATCTGGACCCGGAAGAGACCGATCAGTGGGGCATCCCCCTGCTTCGCGTGAGCTGCGCGTATGGACCCAACGAGGTCGAGATGCGGAAAGACATGAAAGCGTCTGCCGGAGAGATGCTCGAGGCCGCCGGCGCAAAAGACATCACCCTATACGACGAGTTCGAGACGACGGCGCCGGGAGATGCCATCCACGAGATGGGCACGGCCCGCATGGGGCGCGATCCGGGTACCTCGGTGCTCAACGGCTACAACCAGGCGCACGACGTGCCCAACCTGTTCGTGACCGACGGCGCCTGCATGACGTCCGCGGCCTGCCAGAACCCCTCCATCACCTACATGGCTCTGACCGCCCGCGCCTGTAACTATGCCCTAGAGGCCATGAAGCGGGGTGATCTGCGCGTGTGAGCATACAGCGACATCGGAGATACCCCATACGCGTGTTGCCGACAGATTTGTGTGTCTTTAGCCGAGAGATCTCGTTGCTACGCAGCTTCTAAGCAAGCGATCCCACAAGCCTTAATGCCGCGGCCTGCCACGTTCCTCAAGCGGCAATTCCCTGGCGCCAGAGCCAGCCGATGAGCTCGTCCTCGAGGCGGACCAGGTCTCCCAGAAACTGGTTGACCTGAGGCCCCGTCAACCGGATGAGTCCTTCGTTGGTCACGAATTGCGCGCGTTCGAAGCGGACCGGGCTCAAACAATCGTCGTCGAAGAATTGCAATCGTTCGGGCGGGGCGTCTCTCCAGTACACCTTGTTTAGGGGGCGAACGCGGACCACCATCCGTTTGCACGCGCCCGCCTCGTCCTCGAAGACCTGAGCCTGGAACTGGTAGTTGAGCGTCTGGGCGTACCCTCCGTCGGGCACCTGGCGCATGCGGAGCCCCGATCCTGAGCAGGCGGCCAGGGTCAGGCAGAGCGGAACAACCACCGTCCACAGGGCCATTTGGGCATTCTGAATAGACATTGGGAGGAATCCTGAAAGTGGGAGGGGTACGTGTGTATGATGAAATCAATCTCCATATTGTTTCTATACACACGCCCCCTTATAGGTTCAATTTCCATACGTTCTCAACCCTTCGCGTCCCCTGCCGCCCCTTACGTCAATTATATCCCGGATTTTGGACGAGCTTCGGGTTGCGGTTGATCTCATCCCTGGGTATGGGGACAAAGTAGTTTCGGTCGTCCCAACTTTTCTGTTGAAGCGGCACCCGTTCGTACTCATAGCGGTACGTATTGGTAACGAGTAGTTCTCCGTCCGGGTCGAGCCGGCCGGTGATCCGGATGCCGTCATTACTGCCGGCATAAACGTCGGGGGCGATCATCCAGCGGCGTACGTCAAAATAGCGGTGACCTTCGAAGGCCAGTTCGATCTGGCGTTCCTGGCGGATGCGATCCATGAGCGTCCGATTCGGTCCGCCATCGGCGGGTACGTCGGGCATCCCGGCGCGTGCGCGAATCTGGTTGAGCATGGTGAGCGCATCGGCCGATTGGCCCAGTTCTTCGGCGGCCTCAGCGTAGTTTAGTACAATCTCGGCGTAGCGGATGAAGATCCAGGGATTAAAGGCCTGCTGTTCGTTCGGCACCACGTTCTGGTCGAGGAATTTTGCCATGTTATAGCCCGAACGGGTCCCATTCCAGTTTTGAATCGGTCCTTCGCGCGTATCGAGCCCGGGGCGGAGGTTGGCCTGTCCGGGAACCTCGTAGAAGCCGGTTTGAATCACGCCTCGAGGATCTTGCTCGGCGGCTCCGCCGGAGCGCGGTCTCCACAACCGGCCATTGTATAAAATATTAGCATGGAAACGCGGATCCCGGTTGGCGTACGGGGCGGCCGCCTGGTCCGGGTTGTCCCAGCTGAATTCCGATCCATCCGCCATCTCGTACGCATCCACGTGGTTCTGCAACGGGGTATCTCCAGACCAGGAGTTATACCCATTTGGGCTGACCCACAACGAGTGGTTGTGGTTGTCGGTCCCGGCGCCGGTGAAATATCGAGCCCAGATCAAACCGCTTCCGGCTCCCCGGACGATGAGGTCGTGGTATTGGTCAGAGGTCGGGGCTGGTTCCAGGCTGTAGATGCCGAGATCCATAACGTCCTGGGCGGCATCCATCGCGGCCTGCCAGCGAGCCTGCTGGTCGCCTCCCGTATAGCCTGTTTCCGGCATGCCTGACGGGTTTGCGTTGTAGAGGTCGCTGGCTGCATACAGGAGCACCCGGGCTTTCAGGGCCAGGGCGGCGCCCTGGGTAGCAGCCCCGGGCCGCCTTCCCTCGGTCGTCAGGCGGTCAGCTGCCTGATCCAGATCTCCAACGATAAAGTTGACGGTTTCCTCGAACGAGTTACGTTCGACCTGAAACACCTCCGGGTCATCCCCCAGGTTGAACGGTTCCGTGACGATCGGTACACCGCCGTACAGCCGCATGAGATTGTGATAGAAGTAGGCCCTCAGGAAGTAGGCCTCACCCAGCAGCGTCTCTCGTTCAGCGCCCAGGGCATCGCTGGTCTCGACGTTCAGCAGAAACGTATTGAGGTCTCTGACAGTGGCGTAGATCCGTCCCCATGAAAGGGCCTCGAACGTATTGTTGGGGTTGTTCGTCCGGTTCCACTGGCCGCGGTTATCCGGCGTCAGGGTGGAAGTCAGGTTGGGATCGGTGTCGTTGCTATGCGTGTAGATCGTTTCGTCGACCGTCCCGGCAGCTGGGAAAGGGTTGCCGAAGCCGTACCCAGTCGAGCTATACACCTGATTCAGGTAGGCTTTGGTGAGCGCGGCATCCTGCCAGACCGCCTCGCTACTGAGTTCGTCCCGGGGGTCGAGGTTGAGGGTGCTGTCGCACCCGGCAAACACCAGCACACAGCCCAGGGTAACGATAGATACGTAGATATTGAGTTTCATCGGATTTCAATATTCAATAGGTTACATGTATTTTCAGGAAACCGGCTTTCCATGCCGGGCTCCCTACCATCTCACTCACTTGTTAGAAGCCGAGCTGAATGCCCAGGGTAACGGCTCGCTCGTTGGGGTATTCTTGAGCGGCATTGTTCCGAATTTCCGGATCCATGATCTTGAGCGGGGAGAACGTTAACAGATTCCGTCCGCTCACGTAGACGACCGCCGCTTCGAGCCCGCCGAGACGATTCAACAACTGGGAGGGGAGCGTGTAAGCGACACTGGCTGTTTTCAGGCGGAGGTATTTGGCGTCTTCCAGGAAGAACGTATTGGCCTGCCGGGCCCAGTAGGGTTCGGTCCGGTTCCAGGCACGCGGGCGCGTGCCGTCGGTATTTTCGGGGGTCCAGCGGTCTTCGGTGAACTCCTGGAAGTAGTTACCAAATTCGCCGACCGCCCCCGAGAGCACGTATTGCCGCACCTGGGCTGCGCCCTGGAAGAGCACGCTGAGGTCGAACTGGCCGATCGTGGCGCCGAGGCTGAAGGCGCCGATGACGTCCGGGGTGCCGTTCTCGTCGATGCGCACCCGGTCGTCGCCGTTGATCTGGCCGTCCCCGTTGAAGTCCACGAACCGGACGTCCCCCGGCCGGGCTCCGCTCGAATGCGGGTTGGCGTCGATCTCTTCCTGGGTGTTCCAGATGCCGTCGGTCTGGTAGAAGAGGGACGTGTTCCAGGGGCTTCCCGTATTCCGCTGGTGGGGGAGTACGCCGGCGGGTTCGTCGAAAAACTCGACTTCGTCGTTCTGGAAGGTGATATTCGCTCCGGCCCGGATCTGAACGTTCTGCGAAAGTTGCTGCGAGAAGAAGGCCTCAGCCTCAAAGCCCTTGTTCCGGACCTGGGCGAGGTTTTCGCGCGGCAGCGAGAAGCCGGCCGTCAACGGAACGGCTTCGTTCCTGAACCAGAGGATGTCGTCGCGGAAGTGGTTGAAGTACGTGAGCTCGAAGGACAGCCGTTCATTGAGAATACCTCCCTGCAGGCCGACGTCGAACTGTGTTGCTACCTCCCAGGTGATGTTCTCGTTGGGCACGCGCGTCGGTGCGATACGGGGCCCCAGGCCGTCGCCAAACGTAAATGGATTGCCGCTGAATCCAAAGGTGGCGAGGAACTGATACGGCTCGATGAGGTCGTTGCCCGTCTGTCCATAGGCGGCGCGGAGCTTGAGCCGGTCGAAGAAGCCGCCCGTCGCACCGTCGAACCAGGGTTCTTGCGCGATGCGCCATCCCGCCGAAACGGAGGGGAAGAAGCCGAAACGGTCGTCTTCGGGGAAAATATAGGAGCCGTCATAACGAGCAACCAGTTCCAGCAGGTATTTTTGCTGGTAGTTGTAATTTAACCTTCCGAAGAAATTCAAGCGCGCCGCGTGTGAGCTGTTCCCCGAGAGGTTCTGTTGATCCGTGCCGCCGGCAAAGAGTTCCGTGATCTGATCGCTGAGGAAGAAGCGGCGGAAGAGTGCCAGCGAGTTACTCTCCGAAGACTGGTATTCGGTACCGAGCAGCAGGCTTCCGTTGTGATCGTTGCCAAGGGTGGTTTCGTACAGCGTGGTGGCTCGGAGCAGGATGTCCTCTTCTGTGAGATCTTCCTGCCAGAGACGGGGTTCGGGGACCCCCTCCGACGTGGCGATGAGGTCCTCGGGGCCCGAACAATCCGTGCCGCAGTTATAGAGCGTCCAGGGCTGTTGCCACCGCTTATAGTCTTCGAAGGTGCGGTCATAGGCGACGGTGCCCTCGAGGCTCCAGCCTTCGACGGCCGCGATATCGAGCCCCAGGCTCAGGTTGCTCTGGAAGTAGTAGGTTTTCCTGTTGTCGAAGCCCGTTTCGCTGGAAACGACGGGATTGACCCCGTTCTCTTGCGCCGGACCGGGCAGCCCGTTCGGCCAGAAGGCGGGTTCGTTCGGCTTTCCGCGCTGGAGCAATTCCCAGGCGGCGCGGTCTGAGTTACGCGTCCAGGCCGGCCGCTCTCGTTCTTCCAGGCGGCCGTGCACGTTGAAGGCCAGGGAGAATTCATCGGTGATGTCCCCGTCGATATTACTGCGGAAGCCGAGCTGGTTGTACCCAACGCCGGTATTCACCAGGATGCCTTCCTCCGTAATTCCTTCGACGGAGGCCCGGTACCGGAAAGTCTCGCTGCCGCCCGAGACGGAGGCAAAGGCCATCAGTTCTTGCGCGGAGTTCTTGAGGGCCTCGTCGTACCAGTCGGTGTTGAACGTGGTCCAGCTGTTGGAGAGGTCGCCCCGGTGGGCGTCGATTTGTTCCTGGGAAAACCGTTCGGGATTGCCGCGGGATACGTCGATCTCATTGAGCATCTGCATGTAAGTGGGGGCGTCGGCCATCTCGGGGATTACCGAGGGGGAGGCGAAGCCGCGCTCGACGTTAACGTACACCCGGGTTTCGCCGGGTACTCCGCGTTTGGTTCGAACGAGGATCACGCCGTTAGCGGCCCGGGACCCGTAGATCGCCGCAGAGGCATCTTTAAGTACCGTGACGCTTTCGATGTCGGCGGGGTTCAGGCGCGCCAGCCCACCCTGCCGGCCGGGCACGCCGTCGATGACGATGAGGGGCGAGTTGTCGCCGAGGGTGGAAACGCCCCGGATCAACAGGTTCGAGTCGTCACGACCCGGCGAGCCGGTCGAGGTCACCCCGATCAGTCCGGGCACCGTTCCCTGGAGCGCATGCGTCAGGTTCGTCGTCGGCATGGCGTCCAGCGCATCTCCGGATATCTGGCTGATTGAGCCGGTGGTCGTTGCCACTGTTTGTTGTCCGTAAGGAACGCTCACGACCACCTCCTCCAGCGACGTGACGGAACGTTCGAGTTGAATGTCGATGTCCGTCTGGTTGTCTATAGGTACTTCAAGGGGTTCATACCCGACGAACGACAGGAGAAGGGTGTCTGTCGGTGAAGCGGCAGTGATGCTGAACGACCCGTTGGCGCGCGTAGCGGTCCCGATCTGGGTGCCTTTGACGATAATATTTACGCCGGGCAGGCTGGTGCCGTCGTCGGCATCGGTGACTTCGCCGCTCACCTGGTGCTGGGCGAACGAAGGAAGCGCTTCCAGGCTGGCTAATAAGAACAGCGCTACCAGGAGGGCGCATACTTTTTTTGCCGAGAGGGCGGCATGGCCCGGGTATACGCAGGTACGGGTCCTTAAGAAAACGGACGGTAGGGTAACTTCTCGCATGACGGTACGTGTTTAGGACGAGGTTTACTGGAATAGGCTAATGCCATTGCCTCGCTGGCGTCTCTGGACGTCGTGGGTGATGATGCCAAGAGCAGCAAAAGGGAGTTTTCCAGGACAAACGAGTCCGACGAACCGGCACACGCTCAGGTACTACAGGGATTCTAGTTCGACACGTACTGGAGGTGTTCGTTCAGGAATACGGCCTCTTGTGGGCTTCGAGGGTTGTGATGTACGCGCAGGCAGGTCATTGACTTCTCCATATTCAGTGGGTCCGAATGGTTGTTTAGTTCGGATTGTAGTATGGAGAATACATGAATTTAAGAGAAAGAGCCCACATTAACAACGTTCTTATTTAAGGAGACGGATAATTGCCCTGCCATTCGCTGGCGGGTTTGTAGGCCTGGAGAGGGTTCCTGTTCGTTCCGAAGAGGAGGCGACCGTTGATCTCTAGGATGCTTCGGACGTCTCCCTGGAGGTTCAGGCCGGACCGATACGGGGGAATGGATTCGAAGGAGGCGTTTCCCATCCCTTTGAGGAGTACGCCATATCCGGCGTCGTACTGGCCCAGGAGGATGCGGCCTTCATGTATATTCCCGCTCAGGATCAGATCCAGATGCCCGTCGGCATCCACATCCCGGGCATGGATGGCGAAGACCGGAGCAAACTGCGCCTCGATGGGGAGTTCTTTTTTCTCGAAAACACCTCCTTCCTGACCCACGAACAGCGATGTTTCGAGGTGAGTCGCTTCGAGTTGCCGGGCATTCGCCAGCTGTTCGGCGCTGAAGAAATCGTCTATCGTAGCGCCGGCATACGCAGCATAGCTGGGATAGCGGGAGGCAAGCAGGGGGATCTGGTGTCGTAATTCATCGAGCGTAACGAACGGATACCGGGTCTCCTCAACGAAAAAAGTGAGTATCGGATCAACCGTTCCGTTGTTGTCGAAGTCGGCGTGATACAGGAGGGCAGGCTGGTCCACACTCGCCGCGAGTTGTGTATTAACGCCAAGATTTCCGGCGAGAAGGTCGGCCCGTCCGTCCCCGTTCAGGTCTTCGACCAGTACAGTATTCCAGAGGCCTGCGTACGGCGTATCGAAATAGCGATTCGTGGCATTGTTCAATACCCCGGCTGACAGCTCAAATATAGACACGGGCATCCAGGATCCCACGACGATCAGCTCATCCTTTCCATCGGCATCCAGGTCGTGCCACCGCGCGTCGTTGACCATCCCGATGTGCATTAGCTCGCTTGCGATCTGATCCGTGCGGTCCTCGAATCGGCCCTGGCCGTCGTTGACTAGAAGATAGCTCCGAGGCGACTCGGGGTACCGTCCAGGCACCACGTATCCCCCCACATAAAGATCGGGCCACCCATCGGCATTGATATCCGTCGTCGTTACGGCTCCCGTGCTGGTCGGCATGGGAGGTAGCGCGTACTCGCTTCGGGTGAAGAGGCCCCGGCCGTCGTTCATGTACAGGCGGTCTTGCAGGACTTCGTCCTCTGGCGAGAATCGACCATATCCTCCGCTGGCGACGTACAGGTCCAGATAGCCGTCCTGGTCTGCGTCGAGAAACAGGGCGTCGACATCCTGTCTGGTGTGATCGGCGTCGAACGCCGGCTGAGGAATCAGCACGAAGGAGCCGTCGGGTTGCTGCAGGAAGAGTTGGCTCGCCTGGCCGTTTCCGCCCCCCGCGAAGACATCGAGGCGGCCGTCTCCGTTGACATCCGCCGCGACGAGCGGGGGGCCTTCGAAGGATTTCGGGTGATCCATGAGCGGCTGGCGCCGGAAGTCGTCGATGGGGCCGGCCATGCGGTGGTGGAAGTCGATTGGCGACGGGATCGCTTCGATGAGCGGTTCGGTCGGGGGGAGACGGTCCTTCGTAGACACGGCCTCTTCCTGGCGGACGACCAGGCGCTGATTGGCCGCGACGCCCGTGAGCGTCTGCACGCGGCCGTCCGGCCAGCGGACGCGCAGTGAGTCCACCACGTCCCCCCGGCCGAGCCCAAAATGCAAGATGGGCGACACGGAGGAGAGGTAGCCCCTTGCCGGCATCTGTTCGGCATACTGGTGGAGTCCGCCTGCATAAACCGTTACACCGGCGCCGGCGCCGGCGGTGTTGCTTCCGTCCCCTCGCAGATCGATCTGCACGTAGGCGTGCGGCGTAACTTCTCGAGAATGGTTTTCGAACACATAGGCCGGCTCATTGATGTTGTTGGTGATCAAGTCCAGATCCCCATCCCGGTCCAGGTCGGCGTAGGCGGCTCCGGTGCTCTTCAGGGGGGCGCCCAGGCCCCACGCCGAAGAGGCGTCCTCGAATTGCAGTCCTCCCACGTTGCGAAAGGCGACATTCGTCAGGTCCGAGGAGGGCAGTTGTTCTATCAGGTATGCGATGTCGCCCGGATCCAGCTGCTGACCTCTGCTTCGTACGTAGTTGTTCTTGAAAGCGAGGAAGTCCCGATCGAGGGCGTCGTGGAGGATGCCGTTGGTGACGAAAATATCTTTCCAGCCGTCGTTGTCGTAATCGGCGATGAGCGGGGCCCAGCTCCAGTCGGTATGGGACACACCGGCCAGCTGTCCGATCTCGCTGAATGCGCCGTTTCCGTTGTTCAGCTGGAGCATATTCCGCATGTACTGGTGATGAAAGCCGGACTGTACGATCGTCTCGAACAGTTCCCTGTCATTCGGTATGACGAGCGTGTGCTGTCGCTCTCGATCGGGCGACAGCATGTCCAGCACCATGATATCCACCCATCCGTCATTGTTGATATCGGCGACGTCGACTCCCATCGAGGCATTGGATGTATGCCTGATGCGGTTAGCTAGCTCATCGGTAAACGTGCCATCCCCGTTATTCATGTAGAGATAGTCCGGCGGGGAATAATCGTTTCCGACGTACAGATCGATCCATCCGTCGCGATCGACGTCCGATAGTCCGGCGCCGAGGCCGAAGGTCAACGACGAGCTGGAAAGGCCGGCCCCGCGAGTGACATCGACAAAGCGTCCGTCGCGTTGGTTGTACAACCGGACCCCGTGGATGGGGTCGTCCTTTTGGAGCTCGGCCCGGGTGGCCTCCGGGTCCATATGCGGCGCCTGCTTTACGTTATGGGTAAGCAGGAAAAGGTCGAGGTCGTTATCCCGGTCGTAATCGAAGAAATACCCCTGGTTGCTCGCATGCGGGTTGGCGAGTCCGTATGTCTCCGTCTGATCCTCGAAGCGGGGTATGCCGCCGGCATCGGCGCCCTGGTTGATGAAGAGCTGGTCGATACGCCGCTCGAGCGGCAGATCGCCCGAGTAGCAGACATACAGGTCGAGCCGGCCGTCTCCGTCGACGTCCGCCATCGTCACTCCGGTCTTCCACGTATTTTTCCGGCCGGCCACCCCCGCCGCGTCCGTGACGTCCTCGAAGGTCAGGTCGCCCCGGTTCAGGTAGAGGCGATTATAGGTCATGTTCCCCGAGAAGTAGAGGTCTTCCAGTCCGTCGCCATTTACGTCTCCGACGGCTACGCCTCCGCCGTTCGAGAAGTACTCGTAGAGCAGTTCCGTGCGGTGTGGAGAAGGGTGTTCCAGCAAGGTGTTGCTGAACTCGATGCCGGTTTGGACCGGAGAGAGCCGGGTGAAAAGCGGCTCAGGGAAAGGAGAGTCCGTTCCAGGCTCGCGGGAAGTGCAGCCTGTGGACAACAGCGTGATGAGACAAAACAGGAAGGGGTAGTTCGGTTTGCTGGGGGTCAAAATCTGTCACCTCCGGTTTGAGGGCGGGATCGTCGGGGTTGGGGCTCAGATAGGGATTATCAAGTGATGATACGCAGGTTGTGCACAGCAGTCCGTTTTGCCGGCTTTGAAAGACAGCCTTGCAGCCGTTTTTTAGCTACCTGGGCGCATTCAAAGCCGTGCGGGCAAAACGACGACGCACAGATGCGTAACATCCATCATTACGTGATGATACGCAGGTTGTGCACAGCAGTCCGTTTTGCCGGCTTTGAAAGACAGCCTTGCAGCCGTTTTTTAGCTACCTGGGCGCATTCAAAGCCGTGCGGGCAAAACGACGACGCACAGATGCGTAACATCCATCATTACGTGATGATACGCAGGTTGTGCACAGCACCCTGTTGTGCCGGCTTTGAAAGACAGCCTTGCAGCCGTTTTTTAGCTACCTGGGCGCATTCA
>CAZGHT010000008.1:73184-104272 GCA_964525535.1 uncultured Rhodothermaceae bacterium | reverse complement strand
GTTTTGCCCCCTTTGAAATAATGCGTTTGAAATAATGCGTAACACCAGTAAATCATTGCACCGGGGCCTGGCCACGTTCCTGCTTGTCGTCCTGATCTCCGGATGCCAGGGGGGAGAAGGCCCCGGAACTCCCAACATCGTCATTATCATGGCGGACGATTTGGGGTTTTCGGATATTGGCAGCTACGGCAGCGAAATTCATACTCCCCATCTGGATAGGCTTGCTGAGCGTGGATTGCGGTTTACTTCATTTTATAATGCCGGGCGGTGTTGCCCGACGCGTGCCTCCCTGTTGACCGGGCTCTACCCTCATCAGGCGGGTATGGGCGCGATGGTGAGCAGCGTGGAAAGTGAACCCGTCGAGGGCCCCTACCAGGGATATTTGAACAACCATTCCGTCACAATGGCCGAGGTACTCAAACCCGCTGGTTACAGGGCCTACATGTCCGGCAAGTGGCATGTGGGTGAAAAGGAAGAACACTGGCCTCTGAAGCGTGGATTCGACCGGTACTTCGGCTTGATCAGCGGTGCGAGCAGCTACTTCGAGGTAATCAAAGACCAGCCCCGCATCAGACGCATCGTTTTGGACGACCGGGAATGGTTGCCCCCTGAAACCGGGTTTTACATGACGGATGCGACCACTGAGTATGCCGCCCGATTTATTAGAGACCATAAAACCGGCGATGATAACGAAGCTCCTTTTTTTCTCTACGTTGCTTATACAGCTCCCCACTGGCCTCTTCATGCCCTTCCGGAGGACATCGCAAAATACAAAGGGGTCTATGATATCGGATGGGATTCGTTGCGCGTACAACGATTCGAACGTCAACGGGTACTCGGACTGATCGGCGAAGAGGTGGCATTGCCCGGCCGGCCTTCTTCAATTCCGGCCTGGGAGGACGTCAGCAACGCGGAGGTGTGGAGCCGCCGTATGGAAGTGTACGCTGCCATGGTAGATCGCATGGATCAGGGGATTGGCGAAATCGTCCAGGCGTTGGAGGAAACGGGGTCGTTAGATAATACACTCGTCGTTTTTCTGTCCGACAACGGCGGTTCACCGGAAGACGTGACGGGAAGAGGGTTACACGACTCGACCCGCGTAGTAGGGGAGCGCGGGTCGTACGATGCGTATAGAGAGCCGTGGGCGAACGCCTCCAACACCCCGTTCAGGTATTACAAAGCCTGGATGCACGAAGGAGGAATCCTTACACCCTTTATCGCACACTGGCCGGCCGGCATCGAACAGCCCGATCGCGTTGTCCGGCGCGAAGCCCATATCATCGACTTGATGGCAACGGTTGTCGATATCTCAGGAGCTACCTATCCCGAAACATACAACGGCAGGACGATCACGCCGCTTGCCGGCGAAAGCCTCGTTCCCCTCCTCCAGGGAGAGATCGACGGAGGCCGGCGAACGCTCTACTGGGAGCACCTCGGCCGAAAGGCAATGCGTCAGGGACCCTGGAAAATTGTCGCTCCTCGCGATAGCCCGGATTGGGAGCTCTATCACATCGACCAGGATCCGAACGAACTCAACGACCTCTCCGAAGCACAGTCCGATCGCCTCGAAGCGATGAAAGCCGAATGGACGGTATGGGCCGACAGTGTGGGTGTGTTCGATCGGGATTAGCCAGCCATGGGCGCGTAGTGGAACGATGCTTGATGGAAGTTGTTTGTATTTAGTCTAAACAAGCATCGTTCATCAAACCAGCAGTGCCTGGGAGGGGCTTATGTCGCCGGTGGAACACGCGGAGCTTGACTCCATTACAAAACCCCCTATGGCTGTAGATGCCGCCATACGATCACGACGTACCATTCATCAATTTCTACCTACCCCCATCTCGCAGGATCTGATCGAAAGCGCCATCGAAATGGCCCGGTGGGCTCCCAACCACAAATTGACTGAACCCTGGAGATTCTATAGCCTGGGGCCGAACACTGTAGTTATCCTCGCCGACCTGAACGAGGCTCTCTTCATGAGAGACAAACCCGACGAAGTCGTCGCACGAAAACGTGCAAGATGGATCGAGATGCCTTCCACAACGGTCGTTACCTGTGCCAGGTCGACCGACGCCTTGCGGGACAAAGAGAACTATGCGGCCACGTGTTGTGCGATACATAATTTTTCTTTATACCTGTGGAGCCGGGGTATAGGGACGAAATGGTCCACCACAAAACTTATTCGTCACCCCGAGTTTTACGATGTGCTCGGCATCGACTCCGGCAATGAGGATGTGGTGGGTATATTGTGGGCCGGGTATCCGGAGGTCATCCCCCGCCAGCAGCGAAAACCTGTCAACGCCATCCATCGTACATTCCCCTGAACGGCTCTTCTCACAAAAGTCCTGCCCCTGGAATGGTGTCTGAATTTGCGAAATACCGTGTTCTCTTGTGTATCACTACCCTACTCATAGGTTCAGGAACGAGCGAAAAGTCCGTTGCGCAGCCGCGTTGGGTTGAGGCGGTTATCGACGGAGAGCATGTCATATTATCTGATGGAGCGCGGGTGGAACTGCTCGGCATAGATGTCATTCCGTCCAGGCCCAGTCGAGAACGGAACAGAAAAGCGATCGAATCCGGGTTGGATCCTGATGCGTTGGAGCAGCAGGGCGATATTGCGACGGCGTACCTGACGGCCCTTGTTCGATCCAGGTATGTACTGGTCAATTTTCAGGATGGCGGTGTCCACGCGAGGTCGGGGAATGCCTTCCGGCCGGCTTTTGTCTTTGTACTGGATCCGGTTGGGCGCGTTGAATTCGAAGTGAACGAGCGCATGGTCGAAGACGGGTATGCTATAGCCGATGTCGAAGCGGATGCCGGGTTGCGCAAACGATTCGAAGCGCTTCAAGTACGCGCAAAGATCGAAAAAAAGGGGCTCTGGGGTGGATATGGGGCCGTCGAAGAAGGGGGGGTTGAAGCTGAAGCGCGAGATGCCCGGAATGCGGATCTTACCGCTGATTGCAGCAGGCACGAGGGATGTGTATGGGTAAGCAGTGGGGGACAGATCAAGGCAGGTTTTTGGAAGTCGCGCATCGGGTATACCTGTCCCTGCGAACAGCAAAGATAAATTATTGCGCGCTTAGACTTGACAGTAGTCAGAAAATTGCTTTAATTGGTCTAAATTTGTCACAAAAGTGTCGCAATAGACCGGCAATTCGAAAGGGCACTGAGGAATGGAGCGAAGAAGCAGGAAGTGGTGTGGAAAGCTACGGTGTAACGCGCTCCGAGGTTGGTGATACATTTAATGTAAAACATCCATAATGTAAAACACCCACCCTTCGAGAAGAATGTATTCTCACGGATTTGAGCAGAGGGATTGTCTGAAGAGGTGCCAGACGGAGGCCATACCCACCATGTAGGCCTCCGTCCTCCTTGGAAGTGCTACGCTATTTATTGGCAAAACCCGTACCAAAAGTTAGCTCCTTCTTAATTCTACTCTTGCTCGTCGTTTGGGCCTTATCTCGGTTCGGTCTTCATCCCGGGGGCGGTCGCTATTTCCTTATGAGACTTAACTTTGTTCTCGAAATGATATTGAGAGGTGCGGGGCTACGAGTCACTCTTTTGTTCGACCGCATCGTTCATTTCAATCGCCTTGAGATAGGCGGCCAACAGGGCATAGGCTGGGAAACGCGCTGTTTCGCTGATGTATCGTTCTGAAATCCGGACGCCAGCGCGGTAGACGCCTTTCGAGGAGAAGAGGAGCGACCATAACCAGCCCCGAGATTCGACGGTTTTCTGGACTATGGCCTGGAGCAGTGCGTGATCTTCTTGCGTCGCTTTTTTATACTCTACGTAAGCTTTTCCTGTATCGAAAGAAACCGTATACCAATCCTCATCGGTTTCCAGTCCGCTGGATAGTTCGCAGCGATACGGCTCCAGTTCGGACCATTTTCTCAACAGGTCTTCCAGCTTCATACAGCTAACGGTACGGGGATAATTAATCGTTATTATTAAAATCGCAGCAGCTTACTAGAGCGACAGAAACCAACGTGCTGGACTTTTTTCAGGATTTTAAACTCACGCAGATCAGCAAGTAAATATATAACCGATAACTTAATATATAAAGCAATAGCCCAGAACCTTACGGGGTCCTGGGCTATTGCTAGACACTCAATCAAACTCGAGAATGGTTCATTTTACAACTCGGGTTTGATAGAAGTATATCGCAATTGTTACAGACCCGTTATAAAAGGATTGCTAAAGGATAGCCCGGTAACCAGCTGGGGCGTTGTGGGGTCAGGTGTTCGCTCATTTCATCGCGGCATGCTGCATTTCTTGCTGGGCCGCGAACATGATAAATATGGCTATGAATAGCAACATGAACTGCTGCGTGAATAGGGCATACACGATCATGATCAATCCCAGACCCTGCCCGAGCACGCCGGCAATCTGCGTTGCGCGGCTGAAGCTCATGCGGGTAGCCAGCCCGGCACGCAAAACGCGCCCACCGTCGAGCGGGAAGGCCGGAATCATATTGAAGCCAATCATAACCCAGTTAAACCAGATGACGATCCCGAGAAAGTTGGTCGGGTTCTTAGCGATGCTCTCCACGTGGATTGAGCCGGCAAAAAAGGATCCTATTGCGTAAAGGACGCCGATGATGGCGAGGTTGACAGCCGGTCCGGCGAGAGCGATCCACAGCTCCTGCATGGGTTCGCGCGGCAGACGCTCGATCCTGGCGACTCCCCCTATGGGGTACAGGGTGATGTCTTTTGTAGGAATATTGAACCGTTTTGCCGCGTAAGCATGACCTAATTCGTGAAGCACGACGCAGAAAAACGCGGTCGACAATAAAAGGATGCTGGATAAAGCAACTGTAAAACCGAATACGAACAGGTAATAGATGAATAGACCGGCCAGCGTCAGCAGGAACGTCCAATGCAATTTGATGTCGATGCCGGCGAGGGCCCCGACACGTAAGGAGGTGTTCATGGCATTTATATTGGTTTACTCGTATGCTACCTTCATGCGATTTTCCAGACCGAAAGTTTCATCCAGATCAAATTTGTTCGTCAATACCTGTTCACCCTGCATACATACCCAGCATACATACCCACCTGGCCCGCAATGACCGTATCCGAATTCGAAGCCTCATTATCCGAAGACAACCCTCCCGCAATCTCAGCCCCCCTGGAGGCGATGTGGAGATTGAAAAAAGGAGACTGGGAAGGAGCGCATATGCTGGTTCAAGACGATCCGAGTAAAGAAGCCGCCTGGGTGCACGCCCATTTGCACCGCATCGAAGGCGATATGGCGAACGCTGCCTACTGGTATCGGAAGGCGAGAAAAAACAGGATAGACGCGTCGATTGACGCCGAATGGGGCGTTATAGTCGGGGAGCTTTTATGAGTGTTTCTTGAAGGTCCCGGGATCAATCAAAGTGTGCATTAATCAGAGGCAGCCAGCGGAGCCCCTGTTTGTTGTTGCCTGCAAAATTCAGCACTCCGATCTGAAGCCCGTTGAGGCGTCGGGCAAAGTTGAAAATCCCGACGGTGAGGCCGTTCTGGGTGCCTTTGATGTGATTGAAGGCGCTGAACGATGCACCGGAGAGAGTGCCCCCGTTTTCGATTACGAAGTAGCCTGGGCTGAGGTTGATTCCTTCAACCTCTCCGCCGCCGGCTGCCAGTCCGGTAACGATCAGGCCGCGGACCCGGCTTGCCCCTGCGGCGAGTGCACTCACGGCGATGCCGGACAGGGTGCCTCCGGCGCCTGCGCCGAGCCCTCCGAAGAGGATACCATTTACATCTCCACCGGCGCCGGCGCCCAGGCCGCCAATAAGAATGCCGGTTGCCTGGCCTCCTGCACCGACACCGAGCAAGCCGAAGGCAATGCCTTCCAGGTCATTGCCTGCTCCGGCGCCCAGGCCCCCGATGACGAGGCCTCGCATGTCGCCGCCTGCACCTGCGCCGAGCCCGCCGATGATGAGGCCTTCTACGTCCCGGCCGGCTCCGATGCCGAGGCCGGCGATCATTATTCCACTCAGATCGCCGCCCGAACCGGCCCCGAGCCCGGCCAGGCCTATGCCTCGGACTGTTCCGCCGCTGCCAAATCCGAGGCCGCCCAGCATGATGCCCGTCAGATCGCGTTCTGCGCTAACGCCGCCAAGCCCTATTCCAATGCCTCGTATCGAGGCCCCTCCAGTAAGGGGTACTCCGAGCCCGAGGCCGTTGACTTGTCCCCGGACGGGCGCAACAGGTTGCCAGGCAGTCAGGTTGATCCCGTTTACCTGCTGCATGCGGCGATCCCGAAAATTGATCCGAATCCCATTCGTCCGTCTAGAGTCGCCGAAGCTGATTCCATTGCCCGCAATGGCCAGATCGAAACTCTGAGCCAAAGCGGCAGTCGGTCGTCCTGTAGTGATGAAAAATGCCAGCAGAGCCAGCACCAGGGCAAACTTAAGGGGCATCATCATAATGTCGATCTAGAACTGGTCGTCGGACAGAAAAATCCACTCCGAACTCTTCCGTTCGGGCGGCTGTTATCATAACCTCCTATAATGAATAGCGTTTGCAACTTCGCTTTGTTACAGGTGTTACGCGCCGGATGCGCATACGTGCTGCCTGAGCGGCTTTGCACGGTTGCAAAGCCGTGTAAACCAGGCTGCTGTGCACAGTTCGCGTAACATCACTTTGTTACCCTCCATAAAGCAGGGTGCAAACCTATTAGTGAGCTGTGACCCCTGGGCGCTCCCGGGCACGGGGCAAGCTGCGATCAGACAGAGAAAGAAGAACAGAGCATGATGGTGGGATGTCATGGCTACGCGTATTTTTATCCTATGTCGGTGCTGGATAAGGAGGCCTCGGTCTCCAGAATCGCATTGTGCGCTGACATATCTTATATTAGCGCAGAGGTACAGGGAGGCTCCCTTATGAGCAAAAGTACATCAGAACATCACGAATTACGAACGCTAATTTATATTGAGAACCATACAGAGCATGCAATCATTTGATCATGTCATATTGGGTACAGGGCAGGCGACAGGGACACTTCTAGGCGGGTTATTGCCCACGGGAGAATCAATTGCCGTCATCGAAGCGCGGCGGATCGGGGGAACGTGCGTGAATACGGGCTGTACGCCGACGAAAACACTCGTCGCCAGCGCGCGTGTTGCCCAGATGGTTCGGCGAGCTCCCGAGTATGGTATTCATCCCGGTAGCATCGACATTCACTTCGATGAAGTCATGGCCAGAATGAACAAGGTACGCGGGGATAGCCGAAGTGGTCTTGAGAATTACATTACTTCTCAGGAGCAAGTAACGTTATTTAGAGAAAAGGGACACTTCGAAAGCAATAATACGCTGCGGGTTGGAAACGAGGTTGTCTTGGGGCGCAATATCTATATCAACGTCGGCACTCGGCCCAACATTCCTCAGATTGTCGGAATCGACTGGGTGCCCTGGGTGCATAACGAAGGCATTCTCGAAGTAACAGAACTCCCCCGGCATCTCATCATTATCGGGGGGGGGTATATCGCACTCGAATTTAGCCAGATCTTCCGGCGTTTCGGAGCTGAAGTGACCGTGCTGGAACGAGGCAACCACCTCATGAAAAAGGAAGATGCAGACGTCGCTGAGGCGGTTCGGGAAATTCTCGAAAACGAGGGCATTCAGATCCACTTGAATGCATCGCCTAGAGAGCTGAAACCTTCGAGAAATAACGGGGTGTCCGTCTCTGTGCAGGCGCAGAGTGGGGACTTCACGGTAGAGGGCTCTCATTTGCTTTTTGCAACGGGCCGGCTGCCCAACTCTGACACGCTCAACCTCGAGGCGACGGATATCCAGGTCGACGGAAGGGGATATATCCAGGTGGACGACCATTGCAGGACAGCCGTCGACAACGTCTTTGCTCTCGGGGATGTGAATGGGAAGGGCGCATTTACCCACACCTCGGTGAATGATGCCGAGATTGTGCTGGATTTGCGGCGGGGAGGGTCCCGTAAGCTGTCAGACCGCATACCGACCTATGCCTTATTCATCGATCCCCCTCTGGGACGCGTCGGGCTGACCGAAAAAGAAGCTGTGGCCCAGGGGTACACAGTACTCAAGGCGACTCGTGAAATGGCCCGCATCAGCCGGGCCAAGGAGATGGGGGAGATCCAGGGATTTGCAAAGCTGCTCGTCGATGCCGAAACCGACTTGATCCTGGGAGGCTCGATCCTCGGGCCCGGCGGCGATGAAATCATCAATATGTTCGCCGCCTACATGTATAGCGGCCTCCCCTGTAAACAATACCGAAAGTCGGTACTCATACACCCTACGGTGTCCGAACTGATGCCCTGGGTGCTCGATTCATTGGAGCCCGTGAACGGATAGATACTGGATGTGAATGGAGATAATTCGTATGTTGGCCGTATCCCACCCACTTTTCGACCAAGCCCGAAAGAAATGAGAACACCAGTCAAAAAAACGGGAAGGCCATTGCTTATCCTGACAATTTGCTCGTTTTGTGTAGTATACGTGCTGGAGCCGGCGCAGGCGCAGTGGACACCTACGGATCCAGGCAGTGATAACGTCGAGTTACTGGGTCATATCGGCCTTGGTCCTCGCCTCAGCGTTGCGGACCTGGACATGGAGCAGGAACTGGATCGCCCGTTCGTTTATGTTTCTCGTATGGTATATGGAGATCAAGGACCCAAGGGAACGGATATAATCAGCATCGCCGACCCTGAGAAGCCAGAGGTGATCTACCGCTGGCGTATAGAGAACCAGGATCTGCATCTGCCCACAGGAGGGATGGATGTAAAGTACTTCAAGTGGGATGGACGTTACTACGTCGTCCAGTCGCTTCAATTCGGCCAGGGCGGCCCGAACTCGGATCTCGGTGCTGTTGTCCTCGACGTGACCGGTCTTCCCGATCCCAGCACCGTACAAGAAGTTGCCCGGATTCGCGAGCCCGAGTGGCCCCGTGGCTTCCATAACATTTTTGTTTACAAACATACCAACGGCCGCGTTCTCCTGATTACGACGGTGCAAGGCCCGTCGGCACACGTGTACGATCTGGGCCTCGTTGTCGAGGGGCAGGTCGATGAGGCGCTGATCGCGAAGATTCCCAATCCAGACAATACGGGGGGGCGCGCTTATCACGACTTCTACGCCGGCTATCATGTCGATAGCGGACAGGATCGCTTCTACGGGGGCGGCGTCGGAGGGTATTACGTATACAACATTACCGATCTCGAAAACCCGGAGTTGCTTGTCACCCTGACCGGTATTTCAGGCGTGCGAAGTGGACACACATTCACACCTACGCCGGATGGGCGCTACGTCGTAGCCGAGACGGAATACCAGTATGCCCCGCTCAGGATTTTTGATCTCAAGCCGGCCCTCGATGGTGAGGTACAGAATATCCGAACTCCTATATCCGCCTGGACCGCCAACTGGAAGCATCTCGTTCACAATCACGAAATTCGCTGGCCCTATGTGTTCGTGTCGGGATACCTCGATGGCCTGCAGGTGTTCGATATGAGCGATCCGCTCAACCCTGTTACGGTCGCCTATTACGATACGTATCTCGGTCCACCGAATAAGGACCGTTACCCGATGTTCAACGGCGCTTTCGGAATCGACGTGCGAAACGAAGACGGGCTCATCGTTGTCAGCGACATGAGCACCGGGTTTTGGACGTTCCGTATGGACGGCTTCAACGGCTGGCACGGCGATGACTGGGGCGTTCCCAATGTGTCCAGCGTACAAAATTTTGATGAAGGGCCCGTCGCCCAGTAATGATACCGCCCGGGTTAATGGTGAGGCCATGAAAAATATACTCCCAGTCATATGCAGCCTGTTTGCGCTGATCTGGTGTGCTGGATTTTCCGTGGTTGCGACTCCTACGGGAGGGGCACATGGTGTGAAATCGCCGGATGCCTGTCGTCTGGTAGAGCAGGGGCGCGATACGGAGTATTATCAGATCGATCTGGTCAGTACGAAACGTGTCCCCGGCACCGGGCAGGCCCGCGGTATCGGGGCCGTTTCATTCGCGCCGACCCCATTCGGGATCTCTCTCACGGAAGACGGGAGCTACAAATATAACCTGGACATCTCTATCGAACGGTTGTACCCGCCCCGGGAAGGAGTTTATGTAGCCTGGATAACCACGCCGGAGATCGACGAGATCCGTCAGATCGGTCCCCTGGACGAGAATCACCGGGCCGAGGGCACAGTGGAATGGAATCAGTTTCTCGTAGTGATCACGCTCGAACCCGGCGCCCCCTCGGCCGGGAACCAGTGGTCCGGCCCGGTCGTGCTCAGAGGGATATCCCGGAGCGGCATGATGCATACCATGGCCGGCCACGGTCCCTACGAAAGTGAACCCTGTGCAATGTACGGGTATTGATCGCCGTTCACTTCGGAAAGGGTAAAAACTACCGGGCATGTATCCTCCCACACGATGTTTCCCCGTATCGGAATGCTCCGTTTTTCGTACCTTTTATTTCTCCTCCCGGTAGCTTTGTCGTTGGTCCACCCGCCGCTGACTGCGAAAGCACAGCAGATGGATCACATGCATCACCACGGTCAAGAAAGCGAAGATGGGTGGAGAATGCCTCCCATGGACATGACCATGCCCATGATGCCTGGTCTCGAAGAGGAGTTACCCCCAGTAGGGCCGTATTTACCGGGTGGCAACCGTATGGCCCACATGGTTCCTGAGGCGCAACCGGCCGAAATCGTCCACGTGAACGATGGCGATACTTTGCATCTCGAGGCTTCTGTAATCCGGCGGACGATCCACGAAAAAGCCTTCATCATGTATGGATATAATGGGATGTATCCTGGCCCGATCATCAAGGCCGAACGTGGAGCCCGCATTGTCGTCGAATTTACGAATCAGATCGAGATGCCTACGACCGTTCACTGGCATGGATTGCGTCTCGACAATGCCTTCGACGGTATCCCTTTCATTACCCAGGATCCTGTCGAAGTTGGAGAATCGTTTACGTACGAAGTACGTTTTCCCGATACCGGGTTGTTCTGGTATCACCCGCATATGCGCGAAGATATCCAGCAGGACCTGGGCCTGTATGGCAACATGCTCGTCAAACCCTCCGAGGCCGGTTATTACAGCCCGGTACACCGCGAGGAAGTGCTTATTCTCGACGACATACTCATGGACGACTCAGGCCTCATACCGTGGGGAGACGTCGCAGCGACCCATGCCCTGATGGGACGTTTTGGCAATGTGATGCTCGTGAATGGAGAACCTGGCTACCAGCTTCAGGTCGATCGGGGAGCGGTCGTACGATTTTATCTGACCAACGTGGCCAATTCGAGGACGTTCAACCTGGTCTTCGAAGGGGCTCCCGTCAAAATCGTGGGATCTGACCTGAGCAAATTTGAACGTGAGGAACGTGTTGCAAGCATCCCCATTGCCCCCGCCGAACGTTATATCGCTGAGGTGCAGTTCGATGCGCCCGGCACATATGCGATCACGAATTCGATCCAGGCGATCAACCACTTCAGAGGCGAGTTCTACCCCCACGTCGACACCCTCGGTTTCGTGACGGTAACCGATGCGGACGTCGAGGAGAACTATACACCTCAATTCGAGACGCTCCGCGAAAATGAGGGCGTTCAGGAAGATATCAACGTATACAGACCGTATTTCGACAAGCCGGCCGATCTCGAACTAACCCTGAAAGTCGAAGTGCAGGATTTACCCATTCCTATCATGCTGTCAATGGAAATGGACACATTATACGTTCCCCCAATCGAATGGAACGACGCTATGCCGATGATGAACTGGCTGTCTACCGGTCATCAGGTGAGGTGGATCCTGGAGGACGTGGCTACCGGTCGTCAAAATATGGAGATCGATTGGCGTTTCGAACAGGGAGACGTCGTAAAACTCCGCATCTTTAACGATCCGGAGACCTTTCATCCGATGAATCACCCCTTTCACATCCATGGGCAACGTTACCTGATTCTCGCTATAGACGGGGTACCTGTAGAGAACCTCGTCTGGAAGGATACAGCGATCATGCCCGTCGGTTCGACGATCGACCTGCTCGTCGACATGTCCAACCCGGGCGACTGGATGATGCATTGTCACATCGCTGAGCACCTCGAAGCAGGTATGATGCTGAAGTTCAGCGTAGGAGAACCCTGAACGGGTGTGGTCGCGATGATTCTGTCATCGCTGCCCACTTTCGAGTTGGGGAGGCGCCTCTTCTTGTTTGATGTCTTCTTTTGATTCGATAGGCGGTTCCCCGTGGGGGACGAACGTGTCGTTCTCCGGGGCTCCGATGTCCATGTGTTCGATAATGAGATCGAGCTTACGCTGGATGAAATCAATCTCCTCGATAAACTTCACCCGCAACTCTCGCATCCTGGATTCTTCTTCGCTGGCGGCCAGTTTCTGCGCTTTATGCAACTCGTTATTGAGGTTCCGCTCTTTTAATAGCGATAACGTCTGTGTTCTACCTAGAAATACGAGGAAAATGGCTGTCAACAACCCCAGGACAGCCAGCAGGGAAAGTCCCAATGGAATCGATATCGTCGTGAACAAAAGAAAGATCTCGGTCGGTGCGGTGAACGTGTCCCAGTTGATCCCGGCTATCAATATGAGCAGGAACAGGATGGACAACACCAGGATGGTTCTGATTTTCATGTTTGGATGGCGTTCTGGGTGCAGGGTCTGATTCTTACAACTCCATATACAGCATACAAAAGCCATACATAAGAAGTTGACGGGGAATCCAGGTATTTGTTCAGGTTCACCCCATTCAAGCTCATCGACAGAAGATGTTAAGCTCTCCTTAGCGTTGTTAATACCATGTAAATGGTTGTTAAAACGGGTTGCAAGCTCGTTACAAAGTGAATCCTGAGGTGAAAAAGCGCCTATAAGCGCCTGGAATTAGTGAGAAAGTATGGCCGTACGATATTTCCCTTTATGCTATGTATTTAATGCCCTGAAACAGGGTTTGTCGTCCATGAAAGCAGCTACCCGCATCACCCTTTTTTTTCTCCTCTTTGCTCACTTTGGTTTGACCGCCGAGGCCCAACCGCGTCGAAATGGCAACGCTTCGGGTCCATCTACTGGTGGTGTTATTTCCGGAACCGTCGTAAGCGCCGATGACCAGTCGGCTATACCTACCGCTACGGTGGCGATCTGGAGCGCGACTGACTCCTCGCTCGTTACGGGGAGCGTCACCGGGGAGGATGGCCGCTTCGAAATAGGCGGTTTGCGCCCGGGTGGATACTATGCTCGCGTCAGTTTCGTCGGATTTCGCTCCCTGGAAGTGCCTGACATAAGGCTCAGACGGGGCGATATGAATGCATTGCTGGGTAGACTCGCTCTCGAATCGAATAGCCAGCTCATGGATGAGGTCGAAATAACGGCCGAGCGCGACTTCATCGAGGTCGGCATCGACCGGACCGTGTACAATACTCGCGACCAACTGGTCAGCGCAGGCGGCACAGCGTCCGACGTGTTGGAGAACATTCCGTCTGTGGAGGTCGACATCGACGGCAATATCAGCCTGCGCGGCAGCCAGAACGTGGCTGTCTTGATCAATGGACGGCCTTCCCCAATGACAGGCGACGCATTGATCAGCTACTTGCAGGGCCTGCCGGGCGACATGATCGACCGCGTCGAGGTAATCCCGAACCCATCTGCGAAGTACGAGCCGGATGGCATGGCCGGCATCCTGAATATCGAGTTGAAAAAAGATAGAGACGTGGGCATCAATGGCGGCGTCAGCGTGAGTGCTGCCACGCAAGGCAGGTACAATGGTTCTGGTACTATCAACTTCCAGAAGGGGAAAGTCGGTCTGTTCACGAGTTACGGACTCAGCCATTATTCCCGAGAGAGCGGCGGCTGGCGCTTTTACCAGAATCGCCTGAGCAATCCGCTCACCACCCTCGACCAGGAGAGTGACAACGAACGCCTCGGTTCATCTCACAATCTCAATTCGAGCATTGATTACAATTTCAACAAACAAAACGCTCTTACTCTCTCCGGTATGTTGAGCCTTCGGAATGGGGACAACGACGGTTTCACCGCTTATGAAGAGCTGTACGACGACGAGATTCTCTTCAATCGTTTCGACCGTACCACCCTGGGCGATAATAGCGATCTCAGCACGGAATATCGCCTCGCATACCGTCGCACCGTCGAACCGGGGAAAAACGAGCTCAACCTCGAGGTAGAGTTCGAGCAAGAATGGGACGACGAGGACGGGGAATATATCGAGGAGCTGTTCAACCTGGAGGCTATTTCCGAGGGAACTATCGCCGAGCAGCAGGCCGACTTCCAGAAAGAGAACAACCGCGAAATGGGGATTCAGGTTGATTACATGAGACCTCTCGGCGGCGATGTGCGCATGGAGGCCGGCCTCAGAAGTGAAATTGAACAGCTCAACAGTAAATACTTCTCGGAAACGTTCGACACCGAATCGGGGGCTTTTCTCCCGGACGTCAACCGCATCAATACGTTCAACTACGACCAGGCCGTCAACGCAGCATACGGCATCCTGGCTACAGAACTCGGGAAATTCGGCTTCCAGGTGGGTGTCCGCCTCGAGCAGGCTTTTACAACTTTCGAACTCGAGACAACGAACGAGTCCTTCGACAACAACTATTTCAGTGCCTTCCCCAGCGCGTACGTGACTTATGCATTGACTGACCGGGCCACCTTGAAGGGGGCCTACAGCAAGCGCATAAACCGTCCCAGAACGGGCGGGCGCTTTAACCAGCTGAATCCATTCGATACAAACGAGGATCCGTACTTCCGCTTCATCGGCAATCCTTATCTCAATCCCGAATACGTACACGCTTTTGAGCTGAGCTACACCCAATTCACAGAAACGCTCTCACTGACGCTTACGCCGTACTACCGGTACACCGTAGACGAGATACGGTTTTATCAGGATGTCGATGAAGCGGGCGTATCAACGACGACTTTTCGGAATTTCGATACGAGCAATTCCTGGGGCGCTGAGGTAATCGCAACGTACAAAAGAGGGCGGCGATTCAATGCCTACACGAGCTTTAATGCGTATAAAGTGGTCACTGACGGAAGCAACGTAGACACGGGTCTGAGCAATAACGCGATCGGGTTTTCCACGCGCACTAATGCGACGTTCAACGTATCTCCGACTCTCGACGTGCAGTTCTCCTATTATTACCGCGCACCCATGGATATAGAGGGCGGGCGCATGGCGTCTCGTCAGAGCGCCAACATGGCTGTGCGCCAGAAACTATTCAACGACCGTGCGAATCTGAGCCTGCGTTTCTCGGACGTGTTCGGTACGATGGGATTTGCCATGGTGCGTGAAAATCAGCGTTTCTTCCAGGAGATCAACCGGTCTTTTCAGGCACAGGGCGTCGGGATAAACTTCTCCTATAATTTTGGCAAACCGATCAAACAGAATCGGCGAAGCCGGGGAGGAGCAGAACGTCAGGCCGGGCCCGACGAAGTCGACATGAGTATGTAGGACCAGGCTTTGTTCTCACAGATCCATCTGGTAGAACGGGAGGGCGGGCAACGTGGTGGTTGCCCGCCCTATTCAATCGGTATTTTCTGCTAACAATCCTCCTTCTTTTACAATAATCTGGGATCCCCGGGATCGCAAGAGCAGCCCGTCGACGCGTAGTGTACCCTCAATGATCAGGCGTGCACCGGGATGCAAATGTACGGCGCCGCTTTCTTGCAGGTGCACTTCGGCGTCTGAGGCGATCTGGATTGTCGTGCCGGGGTACGCGATGAAGGACGTATTGATCGATATATCCGCCTCGATCGTCAAGGTGCTCCCTCGCTTGATCAAAAGGGGACCTGTGAATACATAATCGCGGGTCTCTTTGCCCATCCACGAGTCCTCTCGGATCACAGGCCGCTCCCTGAAGTCCTCGATGAAATCGAACACCAGGGTCCCTGAAGTGCCCTCCTGATACCGGATGCGGTCGATGGCCATCCAGTTGACCAGCGCAAAGTCTGGATACCGGGTGTATCCGTTGCTGTTGGGCCGGGTCCAGGGGGTCAGCTGGGTCGATGTGCCGGGGCCGAAGAGATCCCCCTGATAGACGTCCTGATGTGTACCGAGCGCCAGGTTATTGTCGGCCGGGATTACGTCCAGGCGCCGGCCGTTCGCGAGATGGACGAGGAGACCGGTCGTGCGCAAGCCGACTTCGAACTGGGCCGACTTGCCGGCACGCACCGTTCGGTCGAAAAACCCCTCTCGTTGCAGGTTTGAGAGATACAGCCACTTCTGGCGGGGTCCTATCGAAATCTTGAAACACTCGGACCGGGTATAAAGGTCTCCGATAGTGATGTCATTTTGGGAGGCGCCAAGTTCCCGGCATTCAATCCAGTCTAGCAGGTCACGCTCGAAGGCCGATATGGTCTCCGATCCGCCGCAATCCCAGGCGCCGCCATTGCCAGCCATGAGGACGTATCCGACACAGTCGGTATTTCTCGTCCTGTTGTGTTCGAGCGGCACGTCGTTCGACGTATTCGCGGGGATGTGCACAAAAAAGGGAGCCCACAGGTCGTGCCCGAGTTCATGCGCCATCAGGCGAACGAGATAGTGCTGGGGAGACACGTTGCCCGGTGTTCGGTGAATGATGTAAGACCCGGATGCGTTCCAGTCCACCATCGTACCGTCGTACCGGGGCGGCTGGGTGGGCCCGCCTGCTACGAGTGAGCCGGTACAGCGGCCGTCGAGGCACGACGCACCCGTCCAGACGAACTGTTTGGTGTCTCGTTTAGAATCTCGTCGAACGACGATGAAGATGTGATCGATCGTGCCGTCGCGATTATAGTCGTAGCGCGAAAAATCGAAGCCGGCCCGATCGATACGATTCAGGAGCTCGACCGTGAGGTCCCCATAGCCGCCTCTGGGGCGGTGATACCGTTCTTCAGGATGATCGGTGATCAGGACAGTCCTATAGACATCCCCGAAGAGAACGAAGCGACCGTTCGATTGGCGGTAGAAATATTCGGTCAGAGATTGCTCTGGAAAGGGGGGGTTCGGCGATGGCGCCAGGAGCTGTCGCGCTGTGCCTGGAAGTCTCGCTCTGTTGCTCCGAAGAGGCCAGTTTCGTTCGAAAAGTTGAGGGTCGCCCGGGGTCCGATCGTCTTTGAACTGGACGAATACGACGAGAGCACGTAAAGTGTCGTTTCGTACGATCTCAACTCGCGACCGCAATGGAATTGGAGCAGCCGATTGTGTAGTATGGGCGAATACCATTGCATTTCGGGCTGTTGCCGTGTTTCCGACTGCTGCATGCCGGCCCGCTTCCGAACCGATGAAGGACAGCTGTGAAGGACCCATAGGAGAGAGGGAAGTGCAAAGGAACGAAAGACAGACGAACAAAGGATGGAGTACGTTCGACGTGTGCATAAAGGTTGGCACGAAATTTTGCAGGATATAAAGCGGTTCTCAAAAGCATCTTTCTTGTGAGAAACGTACTATGAATTCCAGGAGTTCTCAAATCGATTAACCCCCCTGCTGTTTTGCAAAAACTGATTGAAGACGCCCGTGCGATTTACCAGGCCGGCGTACAGGGTGTTCAGGCAGACGTGTTGCTGTCGCGTGTAGACTGGGAGGTGCTGGCCCCAAAGCCGCTTCAAGCCTACAACCGCGTTTTTGTCATCGGCATGGGCAAGGCGGCCATGGCCATGGCTTCGTCCGTCGAACTACAATTCGAATCTCTCATAACGGCCGGTTGTGCCGTGGTTCCATACGGGTATGCCGAGACACTGCCCTACCCCCATAAACCCCCTCGTAAAATCGACGTTCTGGAAGCGGCGCACCCTGTGCCGGACTGGACCAGCGAGGAGGCTGCCGAGATACTCCTCGATATTGCATCCCGGTGTGAGGAAGGAGACTTGCTGCTCGTGCTCATCTCCGGTGGCGGGTCTTCTCTAACCACCCGGTTTGCTGACGATATCACGGTTGAAGATGGACAGGCTGTGGTCCAGCATTTGCTTCGGGCCGGTGCAGACATTCGTGCGTTGAACACGGTACGGAAGCACATCTCCTTGATGGGGGGCGGCCGGCTGGCGAAAACTGCGATGCCGGCTCAAGTCTGCGCCCTTGTAATCTCGGACGTCGTCGGGGACGATCTCAGCGTCATTGCCAGCGGACCGACTGTAGGCGACCCCACACACCCGGCTGATGCCATCCGCGTATTGCGCGCCTTCGACATCTGGGATCGGCTGCCTGCCAGCGTGACGGGCTATCTCCAGCGTGCCTCCGAAGAGGCATCGTTGGACACTCCCCACCCCAGCGACCCCTTGTTCGACCGGGTGACGACGAAGATTATCGGGACCAACCGGCATGCTCTGGATGCAGCCTGTGCAGAAGCGACACGCCAGGGCTACCACGTGACAATTCACGAGGAAAGGGTAGAGGGCGAAGCCAGAATAGCCGGCCAGCAGCGGGTCGATCAGCTGCTGGCGTCTGACGAAAGACGACCTCACTGTATGTTGTGGGGAGGGGAAACGACCGTTACCGTCAAGGGGAAAGGGCTCGGCGGGCGCAATCAGGAGCTCGTTCTTGGCGCAGCCCTCGCGATGGATGGCCGGCCAGAGTCGATGGTACTGCTCAGCGGCGGCACCGACGGCATCGATGGCCCTACAGACGCTTCCGGAGCCTGGGCGACGCCCTCCACTATTGCCCATGCTCGCCGCCGAAAACGCGATCCACGAGCTTACCTTGAGGCCAACGACGCGTATACATTCTTCCTGGAACTAAAAGCGTTGCTCAAACCCGGACCCACACATACGAACGTTATGGATATGGTGGTCGGCCTCATCGAATAGGACGGTTTATATTCGCATTTCATCGATCAAGGATGTACCTTTAGGGCCGTCTCAGGCATCGTGATTCAATAGTTGGTTGTACCTGCCCTGTTTCTATGCCGAATAGCCCTTTTTTCTCTTCCCGGAGGATCTTCTCCGTGTTGCTGTTCCTGCTCATTCCCGCGGAGGGACGGGCTCAGGCCGAGATGCCCTCCATTCTGGCGATGCGCGAACGAGCCGAAGTGATAGACCGGATCCTCGAGCGTCGTTTCATAGCCATCTTACCGGATCTCATGCGCCGGGAGGGCGTCGACATGTGGGTTGTTATTGCCCGTGAGTACAACGAGGATCCGGTCATCAAGACCATGTTGCCCGCTACATGGCTGGCAGCCCGGCGGAGGACCATACTGCTCCTCTACGACCGCGGACCCGGAAAAGGTGTCGAGCGACTTGCTGTCTCACGCTACGACATTGGTAATTTCTTCGAGGCCGAATGGGATCCTGAATTGCAACCGGATCAATGGGCGCGGCTCGTAGAACTGATCGAAGAACGCGACCCCCGGCGTATTGCCGTCAACAGGTCGGTGGATTTTGGCTTGGCCGATGGGATTACGAAAACGGAGTTCGATGCCCTGGAGGAAGCCCTGAGCGATAAATATACGCATCGCTTCGTTTCCGGAGAACGTCTTGCCATTGGCTGGCTGGAAACACGCATCGAAGAGGAGATGCAACTCTACCCTCTGATCTGTAGAATCGCCCACCGCATCATCGCGGAAGGGTTTTCAGAGCACGTGATACAGCCCGGTGTGACAACTACTGAGGACGTGGAGTGGTGGTATCGCGATCGCATTCGCGACCTCAGGCTTGTTACCTGGTTCCATCCGAGCGTTTCCATTCAACGCGCTAATGCGACCGATACCCGTGGTTCTTATTCCTCCCGTCCGGTACCGGACGTGATCTTACCCGGTGACTTTCTCCATGTGGACTTTGGCATCACCTATCTGAGACTGAATACTGACACGCAGCAGCATGCCTATGTGCTAAGGCCCGGGGAGTCGGATGCGCCGGAAGGGCTCCGAGAGGCATTGTCTGTCGGCAACAGGTTGCAAGACATTTTAACCTCGAACTTTGTGGAAGGGCGCACGGGAAACGAAATCTTACTTGCCGCTCGCAATATGGCTGAGGAAGAAGGCATCGTGCCATCCATTTATACCCACCCTATTGGATTTCACGGCCATGCAGCCGGCCCAACGATCGGGCTGTGGGATCAACAGGATGGCGTTCCGGGCAAGGGAGACTACCCGCTTTATGCAAACACGGCTTATTCGATCGAACTGAACGTACGGACGACGGTCCCGGAATGGGGAGACCAGGAAGTGCGTATCATGCTCGAAGAGGATGCTTTTTTTGACGGGGAAAAGGTCTGGTACATAGACGGCCGACAAGAAAGACTGTGGCTCATTCCCCGAAGTTTTCCCAGTAGTGTTAACTCTGAACCGTGAACTCTGAATCATTATGTATACATTTGTCCTCTACGCACATTCCTGGCTGCGGTGGATCCTTTTGTTGATCGCCGTCGTGGTGGTCGTACGAAGTCTGGTCGGATGGCTTTCGTCGAACTCCTACAGGCCAGTGGATTCAACGCTCGCCCAGAGCTTCTTCTGGGTACTCAATGTACAGTTCATACTCGGGATCATCCTCTATGCCGGGTTGAGTCCCGTAATCCGCACCGCGTTCAGCGATATGGCTGCTGCCATGCGCGATAGCTCGATTCGGTTTTACGTCGCCGAACATCTGGTGACAACGATCCTGGCCATTGCAGCGGGTCATATCGGGATCTCCCGCGCAAAGAAGGCGACTGACGACAAGAAGAAGCACATGTTCATCTTCCTGGGCACGCTCGTCTTTTTGATTCTGATATTGACCGCCATCCCCTGGCCGAATTTACCGTACGGCCGCGTTCTGTTCAGACTGCCATAACGTCACAGCCGGGGTAGCCAATCACTTGATCAGCGTCATCTTGCGCATTTGCGTCATTCCGCCGGCTTCCAACCGATACAGGTATATACCGCTCGGCAGGTTGGAGGCATCGAACTGGACGCTGTAGTGGCCTGCCGGTTGCTTCTTGTCGACGAGTTCAGCGACTACGCGGCCGGTAAGGTCGAATACGTCGAGGTGGACTTGCGAGGCCTCGGCAATCGCATATCGGATCGTGGTCGTCGGGTTGAACGGATTCGGATAATTGGCCGATAGACTGAATGACGAAGGCACCGATGCGGTGGCACCCTCCGTTTGCGTTGTCACCGGAGGGGATTCGTCGATGATGGCGCTTGCACTCACTGGGGATGCCGGCCCTGCGCCGGGTTCAGTCGTGAAGTACAGCGTGATCTGCCCGTTCGTCAACGGAGCCGCGGCGCCGGCTGCCGCGAGACGCAAGCGGCCGGGCATTGCGTGGTCGACGAGCGTCCAGGCGTCCGGCAAACGGGTCTCGAAGCGCTGGAGCTGTTTTTGATCGGGGTGGTATCGGATATCGAGTTCCACGGCGTGGTGCATCGACGAGGCGCCTTCTATGTCGAGCGTGACTACGTAATCGCGCTCAGATACCTGTACAGGGTGCAGGGTGATAACGGGTGAGGCGGCAGAGGGCTCTTCTTGCGTTTTGTTGGCGTTGCAGGACGGCTCGGATGGAAAACAGTCGATCAGACCGACAACGCGCTGCAGAATCATCGAACCGTCGAAAGCGGACACGACCCCATTGCCGGATACGTCGGCTACAGAGAGCAGGTTGTTGGGGAGAACGATCAAACCGATGGTGTGCTGTAGGGTCAGCGAAGCGTCTTGAGCGCTCACCTGGCCGTCTCCGGTAAGGTCGCCCTTGAGACGGTCTACCTTCTCACGTAGCAGGGCCACCCAGTCCTGCGACGTATCGACCGGGGGCATGCCAATCCCAGTATTGGAGCCGCCCTCCACTTCGGTGACCGATCCGTCGACCAGGGCGCCACCCGTGCGCGGGTTGAACCACTTGACGGAGTACGTTTTCGAAGTGCCCGACAGATTGAGTTCGGTTGAGCCTCCGAATTTCAAATAGACGGCGTACACTTCGTCTTCTTTGGCAAACACATAGCTGTTTCCGTTGGAGGAGAGGTCGTCGCGCGAGCGCATTTCGACGAAAGGGAGATACGTATGGAAGAAGTCCAGCGCGTGCCGGGTATAATCCCAGAATGCATCGCGGGAGCGCCAGTCTTCGGCATTGAAGTCGTTGTTGGGATGGTTGAAGCCGAAGTACCATTCGACGCCGCAGCCGCCGGCCATGTAGTTGCCCCAAAGCACCTCACGGCGCACCTCGTCGTGGTTGTTGCCGGGCCCGTCGGGTTTAGCTCCGTCCTGCCAGGGGCCGGCTTCGTCCATGCAGACGTACCACTTGCGTCCGGCCTGCGCCGACCGGTTCACCCATTCGAGAGTGACCTGATGGGTGTCTTCGGGTTTACCTACCTGGAGCGAAGGCCCTTCGAAGTTCGGGTAGCCCAGCAGGGGGGCGTACACGTTGTCCCACTGGCTCGGGAAGGTGTGGATGACGATCGGGTGATCGTAAGGGTCGAGGGCACGGATGTAATCCGCAAACGCCTTGCGCTGTGCATCGGTGTTTTCGTCATTCTCTTCGCCCAGATTCCATACGAGGGCATTGTGTGCGCTGAACCGGGCGATGAGCTCCTTGAAGTACGCCTGGCGCTCTCGACCCAGCGCTCCGCCATCGAGCAACAGTTCGTTTTCAGTCTCTTGGGTGAGTACATGGAGCAGGAGTCCCTGTTGATCCATGTGGTTGAATACGATATTCCACTGGTCCAGTTTTGATACATCGAACCGGTACCGCTCGTTGGGCGACGTATACGGCCATACGTCCTGCCCGTCTCCGGCGATATTCATGGTGATGAAATAGACCGAGTTCATACCCTCGGAGGCCAGGTAGTTGAGGGCGCCGATGATTCCTTTACCCTTCCCGTTTTGCCAGGTCGGGTTGCCCTCTTGCCAGTCTCCGATGTGTGAAGAATACGACTTGATGAAGTCCGTGCCTCCATTGTTGTAGGTTGCATCGAAGTCGGCGTAGGCGAGAAAATTTTCGGGACTGTCCGTTCCCCCTTTGATGTAATATTCGCCGTTGTCGAATTGCAGGTAGTGCTCGCCCACGTAGCGCAGCACCCCTTTCCCCCGGAAATCCCGCCCGGACTTGTCGGTTTCAGCGATATTGAGGGAGCTGAAGATGTCGTCGTACGCATCGACGGACGTGCCCGCGTTCGGGTTGGTACTCAGCGACACATCGTTGCCCTGGCGAAAGGAGGTTCGAAACGTCCACGAACCGGCCATCGGAGGGATAAAATGAGCGCGCCACTTGTTGCCGCTCGTTGCGCCGGTTTCGGCGGCATTGCCGTCGGCGGCAAAGTAACCCGGAACGGTGATGCTGATCTCCTGCAGTGAAAAAACGACATCGAAGCGGTAGTCGAGAAACGGATTCGGAGCCCCGTCTTCACTGGCTTGAGGGCCGTCGAGGGTAATCGTCACCGGGTGCCAGCGCTTGAGTTCGCCAGTGACCTCGATGTCTTGAGCGAATATGGGGTTGCCCATCAGGGAGCCGAAAAGGGCGGTTAAGAGGCAAGCAAGCGATTTTATATATGTATAAGCCCGGCCAGGGGCGTCATCTGATCCTTTAAAATGCATAGAGTGCACAGGGTGCGGCTTGATCTTGATTGGGATAACTTGATAATTAGCTTGATCGGAGTAACAAGAGTTATGCCACGCTAATTGCGACCCAGATTGTAACGCAGAACATTTTTCCATAGGATAGTCATTGGCGCATCGTGTGCGTGCTTCGTGCTCTAAAAGCGCATAGATTCGGAGTACGGGGTAGGTGAAATTGACGTCCTTTTCGTATCATTAGACGCTTTCGTTCAAAAAAAATAGCTTCTTTCGTGTATGCTCAGGATTCTATTCTCCTTCATTTTGCTCATCGGGATTGGAAAAAGTGCGCAGGGACAGGAATTGCCGTCCTCGTTCGACATAGATCTCCCAGGTGTGACGAGCTACCGGGATGATGTCCCACGCCCTCAAGACGTATTTGGGCACGTAATAGGCACTCGCCATACTGTCCCGCACCAACTCGTCGACTATTTCGAGGCTGTCGCTGAGGTGAGTGATCGGGTAAAGCTGGATACTCACGCCTATTCCTACGAAAATCGCCCGCTCGTTCACGCCGTCGTGACCTCTCCCCAAAATCATGCGCGTCTCGAGGAGCTTCGATTGCAAAATCTGCGCCTGTCTGAATTCCCTGAAGAAGTGAACGTTGATAGTCTGGCCGCTCAGCCCATCGTAATCTATCAGGGGTACAGCATCCATGGAAACGAGGCGAGCGGTTCGGAGGCAGCTGTATTGTATCTGTACCACCTCGCCGCCGGCGAGGGGCCAGCCGTCGACCAGATTCTGAACAATGCCATCATTCTCCTCGATCCCTCTTTGAATCCGGATGGACGAGACCGATTCGCCGACTGGGCCAATCGCAACCGCGGCGGTGCCCACACGAGCGACCCCCAGGATCGTGAGCACAACGAACCCTGGCCCGGAGGGCGGACGAACCACTACTGGTTCGATCTGAATCGCGATTGGCTTCCGGCTCAACACCCCGAGTCGCAGGGCCGCCTCGAACTTTTCCACCATTGGCGACCGCAGATCTTGACTGACCACCATGAGATGGGCGGCAACGCTACCTTCTTTTTTATGCCCGGGATTCCCAGCCGGAACAACCCCCTCACGCCGGAGCGAAACTTTGAGCTAACCGCAGCACTGGGCGACTACCACGCGAAATGGCTGGATCGCATCGGCTCCCTGTACTATTCGAAGGAGAGCTTCGACGACTATTACTACGGTAAGGGATCGACCTACCCGGACGCGAACGGGACGATCGGCATCCTGTTCGAACAGGCGTCGAGCCGGGCCCTGGAAACCGAGACCACATTCGGCAACCTCCATTACGCCACGACTATCCAAAATCAGTTTGCCACTTCTTTGTCCACGAGCGAGGGGGCTGTGGCACTGAAGGACGAATTCCTGGCCTATCACACAGAGTTTTACCGAACGGCTGAAGACGTAGCGAGGTCGAGCACGAACAAGGCGTTTGTCGTCAGCCTGGAGCGTGATCGTACCCGTGCACAAAAGCTGGGCGAGATGCTCCGGCGCCATCGCATTGAGCTGTACGAGCTGACAGCGCCATACGAAGCTGACGGACTTGTATTCACGCCGGGTAATGCCTATGTAGTTCCCGTGGATCAACCTCAGGCCCGCCTTGTCAAGTCGATGTTCGAGCCCATCACGGAATTCCAGGATTCCCTCTTCTACGACGTATCGACGTGGACCATGCCGCTCGCCTTCGACGTCGACGCAGCTGAGGTGCGCGAGAACCCGTCTTCGTGGCTCGGTGCGGTTATCGAGGAGGTGACCATCGATGGAGGAGCGCGTGTAGGAGGATCTTCCTCGTACGGCTACCTCATGGAGTGGAATCGTTATTTCGCTCCTCGGGCACTGTACCGGCTCCAGACGGCTGGCCTGAATCCGAGGCTCATGACACAGGAATTTACCGCACGAGCAGCCGGCGCTGAGCGGTCTTTCACACGAGGGACCGTATTCATTCCTGCTGTCAGCCGGGATCGAAATGCCCAATTGCCGGCGAATGAACTCGATCAGCTGATCGACCGAGTTGTCGAAGAGGATCACGTCGTCGTGTACGCCGTTGATTCGGGTCTATCGGTCGAAGGTCCGGATATGGGCACAGGCACAGCCCCGGTGCTGCAGAAACCGGAGGTAGCGTTGCTCACGGGGTCCGGAGCCTCTGCCTATAATGCCGGCGAGGTATGGCATCTCTTGTCGGAGCGCTATCGCATTCCCCTTTCTTTGCTTGATCTTGATGAGATTGCCGGCGCCGATCTCCGCCGCTATTCCACAATCGTCATGGCCGGTGGGTCGTACAGCGGCCTGTCCAGGTCGACGATCGACGAATGGGTACGACAGGGCGGCCTCTTGATTACGCTGGCGAGCGGCACAAACTGGGCCGTCGAAGAAGAGCTCGTCGAGCTCGAGGAGAAACCGTTCGATATGGATTCCCTGATCCAAGAATTCCCGTACGACCAGCTCGACGAAGCCCGAGGGGCGCAATTTGTCGGAGGAGCTATCTTCGAAGCGACGCTCGATACGACCCATCCGTTGGGTTATGGATTCCGAGACCATATTCCACTCTTCCGCAGAGGCGGCACCTTCTTCGAACCCTCCGAAACGCCCGGGGAAACCGTGGCCGTGTACAGCGAGGCGCCCCTGATGAGCGGATATATCTCAGAAGAACGCCTCGAACTGATGCCAGGGAGCGCTGCCCTCATCGCGACCCGTCACGGTCGCGGTCGTGTTGTTCTTTTTATGGACAATCCAAATTTCAGAGCGTTCTGGTATGGATCGAGCCGGCTTTTCATGAATGCGGTATTCTTGGGCAATACGTTCTGAGGAAAACAGAAACAACACAAGCATAATATGGTGGCTACGCATTCGTTACAGCCGCACCTTAGTTTAGGATTGTTTCTTTTCTACCATACCGGAACATATCATGATGGTACCTTCTCGAAACGTTTGGAGTATCTGGTTTCAGGATGACGAAGGCAATCCCCAGATTATCGCGATTACAAGAGATTGGAATCACCTGAGCGATATCGAGTTGATCCTCTTGCTCGACAAGTCTGAGGAACTGGACGAAGTCAACCGCCTCTATATGGTTCCTGATCGCTACCTGGAAAATGGGGAGGTGTGTGAGCAAGAAGAAGAACAACGACTGTACAGCGTGATCAAGTTGACAGGACGGTTGTCCTACAACTGAGATCCTTCCACACACAGGCCAGATCTCTAAAGGCGTTTTCATTGCGGGCGAATGCGATGTGCATTCTGCTCAAGGGGATTTATCCCTCTTCACATTCTCAGGCGAATACACTCTTCGGCAGGCTGAAATGCTCATTAGAAGCCGGCCGCTCAGGCTTTTCTTGCGGGGCACCTGGTATAGTGGAACAGCGAGAAGGTCCGAACCGTGAACGGAGGACCTCGAACTGACAACCGAACACGCCCATGCCGAATCGATTGAGCGAAGAGTTGAGTCCCTATCTATTGCAGCACCGGAACAATCCGGTTGACTGGTATCCCTGGGGGGAGGAAGCGTTTCAGAAAGCGAAAGCCGAGAATAAGCCTGTGTTTTTGTCGATCGGATACGCTACCTGCCACTGGTGTCACGTGATGGAGCACGAGTCGTTCGAAGATGAAGAGGTGGCTGCGCTCATGAATGAGGCCTTTGTGTCCATCAAAGTCGACCGCGAAGAACGCCCGGACATCGATCAGATCTATATGGCCTATTGCCAGCTCAGCACCGGGCACGGGGGATGGCCGCTGACCATCATCATGACGCCGGAAAAGAAACCTTTTTTTGCGGCCACCTACATTCCCAAACAAACCCGATACAATCGGATGGGGATGACGGATCTCATACCAAGGGTCCGAGAAATCTGGAACATGAAGCGGGAGGACGTCCTCGAGTCGGCCGATCAGAATGTAGACGTTCTCAATAAAATGTCCTCCTGGGAAGCAGGTAGTCTGGAACTGGACGAGGATACCCTCGATGCCTGTTACCGGCAGCTGCGGGACAACTACGACCCGCAGCACGGTGGATTCGGCGATGCGCCCAAATTTCCTTCGCCACACCAGCTCATCTTCTTGCTACGTTACGGATTCAAAAGAGGCATTCCTGAGGCGGTAGAGATGGTCGAATTCACCCTCAAGAACATGAGTCTCGGCGGGCTGTTCGACCACATCGGATATGGGCTTCACCGTTATTCGACCGACCGGGTCTGGCTGCTCCCACACTTCGAGAAGATGCTGTACGACCAGGCTATGGTCGTGCTGGCTGCGACTGAGGCCTACGAGCAATCCGGGGACCCTGTTTATGGGGACCTGCTCGATAAAGTGATCACCTACGTTTTGCGCGACATGACGTCGCCAGAGGGCGCCTTCTATTCGGCCGAAGACGCAGATAGCGAAGGTGTGGAAGGCAAATTTTATGTTTGGTCCATCCAGGAATTGAGAACCATTCTGGGTGCAGAAAAGGCGAAGCTTTTCATCGATACCTATCAGGTTCGGGAAGAGGGCAACTTCATCGAAGAAGCGACCGGGCGCAGGACCGGTGACAACATCCTGCATCTCAAGGCCACCCTGGATACGTTGCCCCCCGAGCAGCGAGAGGTACTCGAACAATGCCGGCGACTCCTGTTTCAGGTGCGAGAGAACCGGGTGCATCCCCTTAAAGACGATAAGGTGCTGACCGATTGGAATGGGTTGATGATCGCAGCGCTCGCCCGGTATGCCCGGGTATTTGATAATCAAAGAGTTTACCAGCAGGCAGCACGTACCGCCGAATTCATCCGGTCGACCCTGTACATTGACGGTAAGGGGTTGCTACATCGGTATCGTGAAGGCAATGCCGGTCTCCAGGCTAATCTCGACGACTATGCATTTCTAGTGTGGGGCCTTATTGAATTGTATCAGGCCGGTTTCGATCGAAACCATCTGACATGGGCCCTTGAGTTGCAGGACCTGACGATCGAAAAGTTCTGGGATGCCGAAAACGGCGGCTTTTTCTTTTCTCCTTTCGATGGAGAACCCCTCATCGCACGAAATAAGGAAGTATACGACGGGGCTACACCCTCCGGAAATTCCGTCGCGTTGTCAAACCTGCTCCGCCTGGGCCGCCTGACGGGGCGCACGGAATACGAAGAAAAAGCCGATCGGATACTGCGATGGTTCGCGCCTCCTATTTTGAATCACCCTTCCGGCTTCACGGCCTTTCTGAGCGGGCTGAGCTTCTCCGTCGGGCCGGCTCATGAAATCGTAATCGTAGGTCAAAAAGGGCAAGAAGATACCGAAGTTCTGCTTCGGGTGATCCGAGAGACCTACCTGCCGGAGTCGGTACTCCTGCTCAAAGAACCGGACGACGACCAGGTCGCTCATATCGCACCTTTCACCGAGTATATGAAGGCACTAAATGGAAGGGCTGCCGTATATGTGTGTCAGAATTATCAGTGTAACCAGCCTCTAGACGATCCGGCTGCATTGCGTGATCTTCTGCGAAGCCATTAGATAGAGGTCAACCCCCGGATTAGACAGGGCACCTACGGAAAGCAAAGATGAACGACGTCTATATTGTATCTGCGGCGCGAACACCGATAGGCCGCTTTGGAGGCGCATTGAAGGACCATACGGTAGCCCGGCTGGGAGCGCACGTGATGTCCGAAGCGTTGAGCAGAGCTGGTATCGGAGGGGAGCACCTGGATTTTTATGTCATGGGGAACGTTCTACGTGCCGGCCAGGGGCAACTCGTGCCCCGTCAGGCCGCCCTGCAGGCGGGCATCCCCATCGAGGTGGACGGCATGGCGATCGATATGGTGTGTTCGTCCGGGATGATGGGGGTCATCACGGCATCCTCCCTGATTCGCTCCGGCGACGCACGCCTGATTCTGGCTGGCGGTATGGAGTCGATGTCCGGCACCGGCTTCTACGTGTCTTCCCGAGCCCGGTGGGGGTACAAATTTTTGATGGGGCAGCCAGAAGGGCTCGAAGACCTGTTATTGCGTGATGGGCTGACCGATCCGATGTCCCACGAGGCGATGGGGGAGCAGACGGAGAGGCTGTGCCACGAGCAGGGCGTGACCCGCGAGATGTTGGACGAAGTCGCTTTGATGTCCCACACCCGGGCTCACGAAGCGACGGAAAAGGGGCACTTTCGCGAAGAGATGGCTCCTGTCGAATACCGGGTGAAGCGCGACACGCGTACTCTGAGTACCGACGAAGGCATTCGGCCCGATACCACAGAGACCTCGCTCGCCCGGCTGAAGCCGGCTTTCGACCCCGAAGGGGTGCTCACCGCGGGCAACAGCAGCCAGCTCAGCGACGGAGCCGCCGCTCTGCTGCTGGCCAGCCAGAAAGCCGTCGACGAGTACGGGCTGAAACCCCTCGCTCGTGTTCGCGCCGGCGCCTGGCATGCCGGTGAATCGTGGCGTTTCGTCGAGGCGCCCATCGAGGCTGTACAGAAGGTCGAGGGCCGGCTCGGCCACTCGATCGACGACGTTGACCTGTTCGAAAACAATGAGGCCTTTGCGTTGAGCAGCGTGCTGTTTAGCCGTCGTTTGAACGTGCCATACGATAAACTCAATGTACATGGCGGCGGCATCGCCCTGGGCCATCCTATCGGCTGCTCTGGCGCGCGCATCCTGGTAACGCTGCTCTACGCACTCCGCACCCGTGACAAAAGGCTGGGCATTGCTTCATTGTGTCATGGGACTGGCGGGAGCACTGCGGTAGCCATCGAGCGCGTATAATACAGGGTAGAATAATACAGGGTAGAATCGATATCCCCTGTATTGATGAGGTTAAATATCCTGGAAATTTAGTACTATGTGGGCATTCTTCAATTACCTGTACTGCCGCCAGTCAAACACCCACGACGCCCCAGCCCTCGATGGATATTTATAAAGAATGGAATTTTAAGGATAACCCGTTTCAGACCACTTCCCTCCCTCCGCTTCCCATTGGCAACCAGCTACTTGCCGGGAGAGAGGATGAGATCAAAAAACTCCTTCGTCGCCTGTATAACCAACCTCAGCTGGTGACCATCGAAGGCCTCAACGGGATAGGCAAATCTAGCCTGATTAACGTGGCTATTTTTCGGGCCGTTGAAGAGTACCTGATCGATAAGGAAAGTCGCCCTCTCTTCATTCCTTGTGACACAGTGTTTCAGTTAGACCCGCAGGTGGATGCAGATCAATTCATGGACGAAGTGTTTGTCGCTATTGCGCAGACGTTGATCAAATATGCTAAAGATATCAAGAGTCTGAATATTAGCCTGCCGCAGAATATGGAAGAAATCGATAAATGGCTGAATTCGTCGGTGTATTACAATTATCAGGGTTCGGTAGGTCCGATCGGATTCGGTAAGTCACTAGAACCGAACGTGTCTACCGGATTTGAGCGGAGCGGGTTTCGAAATATCGTTTTAGAATGGCTTAAGCTCGTATTTCCTCAGAAGCATTCCGGCGGCGTGGTATGTGTCATCGACAACATGGAGTTACTCACCCACTCTCAAACTGCACGAATGGTCGTGGAAAGCCTGCGAGATACACTTTTTACGATCCATGGTATCAGATGGGTATTATGTGGGTCGCTAGGCATCATTATGATCGATGAGGCCGATATCCAACGAAAGACGATCCAGATTACGCCAAAGGGGT
>CAZGHT010000008.1:40051-73084 GCA_964525535.1 uncultured Rhodothermaceae bacterium | reverse complement strand
ATGATCGATGAGGCCGATATCCAACGAAAGACGATCCAGATTACGCCAAAGGGGTGGTTTGTTAGTCATGCCATCGGAGCTCACCAATGAGGAGTGTATCATGAAGAATCCGATCGTAGGGGTTATGGGATCCGGCCGGCACGAGCACGTCGAGTTGGCCGCACCGCTGGGGCGGTGGCTGGCTTCTGAAGGGGTGAGCCTGCTTACTGGAGGAGGCCAGGGGGTTATGGCTGCCGTGAGCAGGGCATTTCACGAGGTCGAGGACCGTACAGGACAGGTGATCGGCATTCTTCCGGCCGATCCGGATGCGCCGGGAGGTGCACCCCCACCCGGTTACCCTAACGACTGGGTAGAACTGCCCATTCACACGCATCTATACGCGAGAGGAATCGATGGTCGGTCCCTGATGTCGAGAAATCATATCAATATCCTGACGAGCGATGTAATCGTTGTACTGCCGGGAGGCGCCGGCACGGCCAGTGAAGCCGCGCTCGCCGTACATTACCGCAAGCCCGTGATTGCTTATCTACCTGGCGATCACGCCGACGCTATTTCCTGCGACACTTTGCCGGTAACGGAATCATTGGATGACGTGAAAGACTTCGTGCGAACGCAAATCTTCATGCCTTAGTTGAAATTCTGAGTGACGAAGATGGTACCATTGTTCCCGATGGCTACACCAATCCCTTCGACAGAGTACGTCGTGCTCAACAGGTTCCTTCGGTGAGTCGGGCTCTTCAGCCATGCCTCGACGGCTTCGTACGCGATTTGCTCAGGTCTTTTCCAGGTCACTTCGTAGCGGGCCGAAGCCGCTCCTTTGTGATGTACAGTATATTCTTCGAATCGATGTGTCGCAAACAAGTTCTCGCCGATACCAACGATTACATAACGGTTGGTTGGATGAACACTAAAGAATCCGTGCCTGGCTGCTCGTTCAGTTGCACTCTCTCCTCCTGCATTAATGTGTCCGAAGTAGGCCTTTCTAGCCATGTCTTCGCTGTGGTCCCGCGCTACGTTAGCGATTTCATCTGACCAGGCCAGTGTACTGAGCCCCATATCAGTACGGGCAGCGTTCGTACGGGCATGGATGCTTAATTCGAGGAGTGAGGTGTCGATCTCAGGCGCCGTTGCGGCCAGAGAGTCGGGCATGGAGGCCTGCCAGAGCATAATATTGCTCCCTGAAGAACAGGCTGAGGAGAACAGCACCAGGCATAGACCAGCAATGAAGGGAAGAAAATGGGCAACGCTGAAAGTCAATGGAATCGGTTTATACTGCCTATGTATGTGGGTATAGGAAAATGTATTTACGAAAAAGGAGAGGGGATGATTCGGAGTGGGGATGTCAAGAGGTGACGTAGGACAGAGTTATGCATATAACAGAGAGAGCACAAGATGCGCTCTCTCTGTATCTTCTAACCGGTTTTAATCTGTGATGTTACGCGAACTGTGCACAGCAGGCTGCTTTACGCGGCTTTGCACGTGTGTAAAGCCGCTCTGGCAGGACCTATGCGCATCCGGCGCGTAACATCTATTAATCTGCCAACAATTCGGTCTATTGCATGCCTTCGGCATTGTAATAGAAACGTTCTTTCACAATTTTACCATCATTCCAGTTCTGCACAGCAACCTCTTCGAATTTCATAGGTCCGGGGGCGCCTTTGAAGGTGACATCGACCCAGGATTCGATCATCGTAACGCCAGCCTCTTCGTTGGAGGTGATGGCGTAAACACCGCCGTCGTGCATGGCCTCGAGGCTGCCCTGCCATTCCTGAAAGCGTTCCTTTTGTTTTTCTTTGCCTTTGAAGGTGTCGCCGTTCGCTTCGATAATCGTCACGTCGTCGGCGTAGAACTGGTCGATGGCTTCCAGGCCTTTGTTCTGGCCGAGCATCTCCATCAATTTCTGAGCGTTTTCCAGATAACTCATAAGATTTTGTAGGGAATGAGATGAAACGGATGTGTAGACTCTAGATACTACTTCTCGACGGGCTAATTACCAATACGGTAAGGTTAAGAATATGTTAATATGTGTAAAATATGTAAGACAGGTCGCGCGCTTCATTCAGGATCCCGAATGAAGCATCAACTGGCATCAAGGGTCATTGCCAGAGCGATCGTGTATATCCATGCGGAGGGAGAGATCGTCTTATTGCTGCAAGATATGAGACGGGTCGCGAAATGCAGGGGTCGGGAGTTTGAATCAGGCGCGTCTTAAGCCTGTACGTTAAGCGGAAGTTGAATCTTGAATGTGGTATTTTTTCCTGGCACCGATACAACACTAATACTGCCGTGATGTTTTTTTGTGATCACGTCATGTACTATGGCTAATCCTTGTCCTGTGCCCTTTCCCACCTCTTTGGTAGTAAAAAAAGGATCGAAGATTCGTGATATGATTTCGTCGGGAATGCCCGTTCCAGTGTCTCTTACGAATACCTCTATCCGATCGGGGAGCAGGCGAGTACCCAACGTGATGCAGCCTTTTTTACCTGTTCCCTCAACCCTTTCAGCTATTGCGTGTGCAGCATTTACGATGAGATTCAACATGGCCTGGTTGAATTCTCCGGGTAAGCCCCGTATTTCTGGCAGGGAAGGATCCAGGTCCATTACAACATCAGCAAAGTATTTCCATTCGTGGCGCGAAACAGCGACGGAGTTCTCGATCGAATCGTTGATGTCGAATAAAACCCTCTCCGATGTACCTGGGTGAGAAAAGGTTTTCATAGCGGAGACGATATCTGAAATGCGTTCAATACCATCCAACGATTGACGAATGGCTGGAGGGATTTCCTCGAGTAGATACTCCAGATCGGCTTCTTCAAGCTTTTCCTCAATATCGTCCACTAATTCCTTTGCCTGATCGTTGCCACGAGAAGCTTCCAATAATTGTTGGAAAGAATCCAGAATGGTGGTAATATCCTGGAGGGAATCACTCAAGAAGAGCGTGTTGTCGCCTATGTATTGGGCCGGTGTGTTGATCTCATGAGCGATACCCGCCGCGAGCTGACCGATGGACTCAAGCTTTTGGGATTGAGCCAGTTGCATCTCCATCATTTTGCGCTCAGTAACGTTATGAATGACTATGATGAACTGGGTATCAGGGACCCGGGTTAAACGAGCCTCAAAATTGTTTACTTCGTCGTCAACATCCAGGTCGTACTCGATAGATACGATAGAGTCATTATGCTCTAGTTTCTCTATTGATGCTATAAACTTGGAAGCTACTTCCGGGTATGGGATGTGCTGAATATTTACGCCCAATAGCTGCTGGGGGTCAAATCCGAACATTTGAGGTTTTCGCCCGCTTAAATTGATAATTTTTCCGTCCTGGTTCAGATGCATGATGAGATCAGGCAGTCCAGCAAGAATGGCCCTCATTTCAGCATTGGCCTGGACTAACTCGCGTGAGCTGAGTTCGAGCGAACGTTCCAGCATGTGATGATCGTCATCGAATTGCTGGTAGGCCTCATCAACAGCTCTGATAAATGCGGGGAGGTCAGAAGGAAGGTATTTTCTAATCTGGCGACGAAGAAGACGATGTTGACAGTTGTGCATTTCGATGCTTCGAGAATAATCGTCTAATGCGAATCGATATTACGCTCCGGATGCGCCCACGCAACGGCTTTGAAAAGCTTGCCCTCGACGATCTACGTCTGCCGAGTCTGTTTCGACGCTGCCAGTAGAATGTGCTTTTTGTGCACATTCGCGTAACGTCACTTAAGAGCAGATGTTACGCGCCGGATGCGCATACGTCCTGCCAGAGTGGCTTTGCACATGTGCAAAGCCCCCGTAAACAAGCCTGCTGTGCACAGTTCGCGTAACATCACTTAAGAGATTTCAGACAACGTTGTTATCGTCATCGTTTGGTTGTGGAGTTCACAGCGAGCAGAAGGAGTAAAAGGCGAGATTTCCCCATACGAGTAAAAGCCGGTGAACAGGGGGCGTGTACCGAGCACTTCTCGAACTCCCTCGACTTCTTCTTCAATCCGCTGTTTGAGGACCATCTTGCGTCCAACGCAACTGATGAGCAACGCAAGGTCCGCCGTATCAGGCCCCAGGACCTGACCGCTGAGTCGTGCAGCATCTGAGGCGCCGTCAATCAGTCGATTGAAGTTGGCTTTTTTGAACCGGGCATAATGCCCTACAGGCATGTCACCGGCGAATGTAATACTCTGCTTTTCTTCGTCGACAGCGAGGATAGTACGTACGATTTCGTGCTCACTGTCTTGCCCGCGAATGCTGAGTGGGAATAACAAACCGGCTGCGGGTAATTCTTCGGCATGAGGGCCCAGGTAAGTTTTGTACAACTCGAGCGCGGACTTGCCGTCCAGCTCGTACAGGACATTCTTGTCGGAACGGGTAATGAGTCGCTCGGGTCCAAAGGAATCCCATCCCCCCAGCGATCCATAGCCGACCTTGAGTCGGTCTCCATACAGTCCTAATGCAACAACGTTGCCCGGGCGAGCAGGTCCGTCCCACATCACGAGCGTTTCTTTAAATCGAGCTGCATCACCGGAAAGGCCTCCGGTGGCTGTGACGCCTTGGGGCAAATGCTGAGTCAATCCCTGAACTAATTCGCTTCCATTTACGAGCAGGCCATCTGAAATGACGATGACATGTACCAGGTCTTTCTTATCAAGAACCTGAGCTAGATCTGCTCCTGCTTTGAAGCTGTCTCCAGAATCAGAAATGTTGATCGAGGCTCCTTGAATCTGGGTGCTCTCAAAAGCAACTGCTGTTACGACCAGGGAATTGTCACAAACGGTTGTCCCGAAGATTTCTCCAGCTGTGGAGCAGCCCAAGATATGTGCATTTGGATAGCTGGCTCGCATTCCTTCGTATAAAGCCGGATCACGCATACTTGAAGTAGCTCCAAATGCCAGAACCAGATTAGCTGATTCACCGAGTTTGTCAGACCCGTAAACAGATGCGGTGTCAGTTGCTCTAAAAACAGCTTGTTCAGTTTTCATAGCGGCTGCTCGAAGTTTGCCACACAAGAGATAGGCGTTAAGAAGAATATCGGTTGATTACGATTTTTTTTAAATCTAAGTACAAACACATAAATATTGACGAGTGCGCCCGGTCAGATCCCTCGACTTCGCTCGGGATACGTGCATTTAGCGGACTGCTTACCCGACCAAATACATGGGATTGCACTTGGCTTTAAGGGCGCTATTCATGAGAGCCTCTTGACGTTCAACGCGGTCTCGGGTATTTATGGGGGAAATGGACTTTCCTGCCTTCAAAATTAGATGCAATTGTGCTATACTGTAAACGGTATCACGTGAATGCTGCTCTGAGTCTACACCCTGATCCTGGCTTCTATCCTCTATGTTTACCTCGCATTTTTACATTGCTCGCCGGCACCTGAGCCGGCATAAGGGATATTTCTTGCTCAACACCTTCGGACTGGGTACGGGCATTGGTTGTGCCTTGCTCATTGTGCTCTACGTTAGCCGTGAATCCACATACGACCGGTTTCATGTGCATAACAATCGTATCTATCGGGTGGTCGTGGATCGGCTCTATGAAGACGGCCACGTTCGAATTTCGATGAACAGGTTGCTTCCATAACGAATCGCCGCCATTTTCGTTATGAAGCAAGTTTGCAGCCCATTTCGGGTATTCATTTGCATTCCGATCGAGAATGGGAGCTGGAACCAGGGGGGAATCTCGTTTTTCTGTACGCGCTGTCGGGCATCGGGCTCTTCATTCTGCTCATTGCAGGGATGAACTTCATCAATCTATCGACTGCTATGGCTTCTCGACGAGCCCGGGAAGTAGGGTTGCGAAAGGTGCTTGGAGTGCAGCGATGGCAACTCATCGTGCAGTTTTTAAGCGAATCCGTTTTGATCAGCGCGGCCGCTACGGCACTGGGTATCCTTGGAGCCATGTTGCTACTGCCCGCGTTTGAAAGCATCTTGGGCGTTAAGCTAAGCAGTCAGGATGTCCCCCCAGGATTTCTGCTTGCCTTTCTGCCGGCAGTCGTTCTCGGCATAGGTATAGCGGCAGGAGTTTTACCTGCATTCTACCTGTCTTCACTGCAGCCCGTCTCTACGTTGAAAGGGACTTTTAAGGCGAAAAGAGTGTCCCTGCGCCGTGTGCTGGTGGTCTCTCAATTTGCCTTATCAACCCTGGCGATGATCGGAACAGTCGTTGTGCATCAGCAGCTGGAGTACATGCGCGGAAAAGAGCTGGGTTTTGATGGAGAGCAGGTCGTGGTCCTCGATACAGGCCGGATTGCATCCGAACGAACCGGCTTGCTCAAAGAGGCCCTGCTACGGCATGCCGCTATATCCAGCGTCTCAGCCGTTTCTGGTTTGCCGGGCAGGATGGTCGAAAGGATGCATGTCACACCAGAGGGAGCAGAGGAAGCCATACCTGTGCAGATGCTCTGGGTGGACCACGACTTCGTTGAAACCCTGGGGATTCACCTGGTGGCCGGGCGCAACTTCTTAGCGTCTATAGCCACAGATGAATCGGAGGCCTTTCTGGTTAACGAGGCGGCAGCTCGTATATTTAACCAGACCGATCCTCTTGAGAAGAGCCTTCACTGGGCATTTTTTGGCGGCGAGCGGGAAGGCAAGGTGATCGGTATTGTAGAGGATTTTCATTTGGCATCGTTAAGGGAACAGATTGCGCCGCTCGTACTGCTCATCAACCCGGTTCCCCGATATCTGGCCGTGCGCCTCCAGGCTGACGACATCAGCGGGGTGTTGCCTTTTCTAGAGCAAGAGTGGAAAGCCATAGAACCAGGACGTCCATTGGAGGTCTCATTCCTGGATAGCGATTTTGCTGCGTTGTACGAGGCTGAAGAGCGGCAATCAATCCTCTTGACAGGTTTTTCGTGGTTGACGATCACGATTTCCTGCATAGGGTTGTTCGGACTGGCCGCATTCACGGTTGCACAGCGTCGGAAAGAAATAAGCATTCGCAAAGTCTTGGGTGCAACCGTCTCACAGGTCCTCGTTTTGTTTTCCCGAGAATACGTTAAGCTAGTGACGATTGCGTTTTTACTTGCGGCTCCAATTGCGTATTTTGCGGCTTCGCACTGGCTGACGCAGTTCGCTTATCGCACCGAATTGAGCGTCTCAGCCTTCATCGCAGTGGGAGCGTTCATATTGGGGCTGACGCTCGTGACAATCGGTTTTTTGGCCATGAAAACTGCGAAATCAGATCCCATACATAGCCTCTGCTACGAATAAAATACAGATGTTACGCGCCGGATGCGCATACGTCCTGCCAGAGCGGCTTTGCATACTTGCAAAGCCGCGTGAACCGGCCTGCTGTGCACAGTTCGCGTAACATCACTAAATTACTGACCTGAATCATCTAATCATGGGAGATACTCAAACGTCTACAGCACCTGAGTTCATCAAAGCCTATCCGTACCAGAAGGATGTGTTGGCGTTGCCCGTTGCAGAGCTCGACTCGACCTCTGAATGGTATTGCAAGTCGTTCGGGATGGAGGAGGTTGAGCGGCGACATACACCAAACCCTACCGTGATTCTGGAAAGAGATGGGACGAGGATCGGGTTTTCCATCAACGGGGGCGATCCGGCTCAGGACGGCGCGGCAATACGAGTTACCGGCATTTCCCTTCTGAAGGAGGAGTTCGAGGCCAACGGTGTTCAGATCGGAAACTGGCGTGTAGATGAGATGGACGGCCAGCAATTTCAGGTCTTTTTTGTCGTGGCGCCCGATGGATTATGTTATTACTTTCATGAGCCAATCAATCCCGAATCTATTCAGGAAACGGCTTCATGAGGTCGATGAATACCGCCGATCAGGATCCGACCTGGGAGAGGATGCCTCATCTCGAAAAAGGCAATACTACACGGTCGGTGTACGATCCTGATAGGTCATTTGCCAATCTCTGAATTGCTCCAGAGCGGCTTCTAATTGATCCGCCCTGATGGGTTTGGACAGGTATTCGTTCATACCGGCCTCCAGGCATTTCTTACGATCCTCTTCCATCGCATTAGCCGTCAGCGCTACGATATAGGGCTGACGATAAGTATTTCGGGCTCTGATCTGTATGGTCGCTTCGATGCCATCCATTTCAGGCATCATTACATCCATCAGGATGATGTCGTATGGGATTTGTTCCAGTGCATTGAGCACTTCAATGCCGTTAGCTACGACGTCGACGCGGCAGCCCAGGCGCGCCAACATTCCGAGCGCAACTTTCTGGTTGATTGTGTTGTCCTCTGCCAGCAATATCCGCACGGAGGTTAAGGCGCTAGAGTCAGTACTTGCCGTATTCTGGACGCCGGCCTCCGTATGAGCTATATTGCCCCCAAAGATCGTGGCGAGTATGCAGTGGAGTTGGTCGGTTTTGATGGGTTTGGTTAACCAGTAACTAACGAGATTTGAGGTATGCGATTGACGCTCTCCGATCGAGCTGAGCACGACGATCGGTAGAGAAGACGCCATATCGTGATGCGAGAGGGTCTGGGCTAGTGAAAGCCCGCTCATCTCAGGCATCTGAAAATCGAGGAGGGCTACATCGAAGTGAGCCCCCTCGTTGATAAGGGTGAGGGCTTCTGCTCCGGAAGCGACAGCGACCGGTTCCATCTCCCAGGAACGGGTAAGCGAACCGAGTATCTTCCTGTTGGTTTGATTGTCGTCGACGATGAGTATCCTCTTCTCTTTCAAGGCTTCGTAGTTGACTTCAACGGGCGCTTCTGAAGCAGGCGCAACGATGGTCAATCGAAATGTCGAGCCCTTCCCTGGTTCGCTTTCGACGGTGATCTTTCCTCCGAGCAGGGACGCCAGCTGATTACTGATAGCCAGTCCGAGCCCCGTCCCCCCGTATTTTCGCGTAGTCGAAGCATCCACTTGGCTGAAAGCGTCGAACAGACTATTGATTCGATCCTCAGGAATTCCGATCCCGGTGTCTTTCACGGCGAATTCGATGCGATAGCGATCTTCGCTGATATGTTCGGCGGTAACCGAGACGAGAATCTCTCCCTCTTCGGTAAACTTGACAGCGTTCGACAGCAAGTTGACGAGAATCTGCCTCAGCCTGGTGATATCGCTGTTTATGATTGGAAGTACTTGGTCCTCTATGTAATAAAGCAACTCAAGGCCTTTAGCGGAAGCCGCCGAAGCCACGAGGTCCATGGCTTCAGCCACGCAAGTACTTAATTCGAACGGATGCTGCTCGAGAACGAGTTTTCCTGCCTCGATTTTTGAGAAGTCGAGTATGTCATTGATAATTGTCAATAAGGATTCGCTGCTCGTTCGTATGATTTCCACATAGTCACGTTGTTCACCCGTTAGCGGCGTGTCCAGCAGCAACGACGTCATGCCGATGACGCCATTCATCGGCGTTCTTATCTCGTGGCTCATATTGGCCAGGAACTGGCTTTTAATGAGGTCTGCTCTGACCAATTGCTCGTTGGTCTCTTCGAGTTCTTCGATAACCTGGGTGAGCTTTGTGCGAAACCGTTGTAGCTCGTCGGCTTGATCTTTATGTTGGGTGATATCCTCGAAGGTGCCGAGTATGCCAATGATATTCCCTTCTACATCTGTGAGCGGTATTTTGTTGGTCACCAGCCACGCCTGACGCCCATCGGCTTGCAATTGGGGCTCGATGATTTCGTACTCGGGTTTCCCCGAATCCATGACGCGCCGGTCGTGGTCGCGATACCACTCGGCTTCTTCTCGGGTCCAGGGGAGGTCGTAATCGGTCTTACCTACAATTTCTTCCGGCGAAGAAAGACCCGCAACTTCTGCGAAGTTTTGATTGCAACCCCAATACACTGAGTTCCAGTCTTTCCAGAAGATAAAATGCGGGAGTTTTGTGACCACCTGAGCCAGGTGTTCCATAGCACTGGCTATGGCTCCAGGATGGGGAGACTCAGCGACTTTATTGTGGTTGTGACCCGGCATATTCGATGTATCGCCAAACCGAATAGGGGCTTAAGTCGAGACGTGTGCCCCAAGGGTGGCTATGCATATCGACGTGCACCTGTCGGGAGCATCACGGTTATCCTCCTCCGATAATTCTGAGGAACACGGGCACACCCAGATATAAGAAGAAGGCGAGGATACCAGCGAGGATGAGCTGTGTGATGGGTTTGTTCAGTTGAGGACCTACCCAGGATCTCCGGCCGTTCATAATCATCAGTACGAGGGCCAGCATAGGCATGACGAGAGCGCCGAAGAGTGCGTTTAATTTCTGGACCCGCTCGAAATCGTACCAGAGACCGGCCATCGGTACAAAGGTTATCGCAATCAGATACGCCCGGTAGGGCGCCCCTTTTGTATTAATGGTAGATATTGGATCAGAGAAACGGTCAGGCTGAGCGGTGTATTTCGTGATGCGAATGAAGTCAGCGAACATATAAGGGATGGATTGCCAGACGCCCAACAGGCTGGAAAACATGGCCGCCCAGGCGCCAACGAGGAAGACCAGCCGGCCGGAGGATCCCAGGGCAGCCCCAAGGCGATCTGCAAGTGTGACTACCAGTTCTGCACTCGGCTGGCGTTCCAGGTCGCTGGTGTTGGCAATGATGACGACAGCGATACCGAACAGTGCCGTCAGCGTGTATGCCACGCTCAAGTCGATGCGGCACGTTCGGAGCGCCTCAACCCCCTCCCGTCCCGATTCGCGGATCCAGTACCCATAACTCAAGATCGTGAGTGTACCTCCCACGCCGCCCATGAGAGCCAGGGTCCAGGTGACACCTTGATTGGTACCCTGGTCGAAGTAAGACGGAATATGGGGTACGAAGAGACCACGTCCGATATCGATCCAGCCAGGTTGAACGAGTAGGGCGGTCACCAGGACGAGCACGAACATAATCGCTATACTGCTGCTCATGATCCGGCTGAACAGGCTGAACGAACCGAGCCAAACGAGGCAAAAACCGAGCAAGCTGTGGGTGATCCCGAATACGACTTTGCCCAGAGCTGGGTCGGAAAAAACGGGAAACAGTGCGTAAGCGGCTACTCCGCTGGCACTGATGAGCGACGACCCGACGCTGAAGGTCCACACCAGGAAATAGGTGATGAAGAAATACCGAGCCGGCCGGCCGAGCCGAAGTAGTGCCCCTTCCAGGAGGGTTTCTCCCGTGGCGAGTTGCCATCGAGTCAGTCCTTCAGTAACTACATACTTTATGAAAGCGCCGAGTACTACCGCCCACAATACAGCAACGCCGAGCTTGCTGCCGGCGAAGGCGGCCGTGGCGAGGTCTCCGGCTCCTACGCCTGTGGCAGCAATCAACATGCCAGGACCGATAGCAATCAGGAAAACCCTGATCTCTAACAATCTTATATTAATCTTCACGGCTATGGGGCTCAGGTGTGCCTGTTCTCCCGGGAATATACGCAATCGGAATTCAACCTCGTGGATCAGGGGCAGGTATCCGTTAACGTGTTTGATTTCATAGCTCCACGATCTCTACCCTAAATACTAAAATCCTGCTGAAAACGACATTCAGACATACCTGCCGAAGCCGGTGTACTCAAATCCGAGGTGTCGGTTGTCCAAGCAGATCAAGGGCGGTCGGAAGGGGGGCTGGCGCCTTCCTGCCAGATGGCCAGGCTACCCGTGTTGTCGAATAAGCATAGCTGATCGCCCGGCATCAGGGGGGCGGTCAACCATGGAAAGGCGTCCTTGACGGTGTGTTCTGAGCTGACATACCAGGTCGACTTGCTGATGGGCGCCCAGATGCCCAACCGAGTGATGAGGTCGATCAAGTCGCGATGATTCTGTTCCCGATGCTTGAGAGAGAAGGAAATGAACAGATTGTTTTCGTAGGCCCAGTGCGCCTGAATGAGGTCAGATAGGGGTTGCTTGAGATGCCATTTGGCCTGACCGGTGTTGGGGTCGAGTACGAGCAGACCACTGTCGCTGTCGATACGGCGGTCCATCATGCTCGTGTTGAGCTGGCGGAAGACCTCCTCGAGCATATATTTCGTCTGAACATGCCACAGGGATGGATCGATGGGTGTACAGACGCCCAGCGCCTCGACAGCCCGAGCGACGGATTGAAATCCCGGATCCGGCTCCTCCAGGCCGACGGCAACGTAAAGATTCGATGGATCGGGCAGTGTCAACGAGGGGCCTTGGAGGACCTGTTCAGGTCGAGTCGCTGAGTGCTCCATAAATGAGGTTTTTACTGAGTGTTCTACGGGCAGAGGCGCTACATCCATTAAACGAAAAATCTGGGTGGAGGTGTGCGTGTAACCTGTGAAAGAAATGATACGATTCCATGAAGCATTTGAGCGCACATGTATCGGCAGCGCTTTCCCGAAAAGCCTGCATTGGGCAGGGTCAAACATAGCAAAGACGTCGTACTTGCAGCATTTGAGGGGGGAGTGCCATTCGGGCACCGGATTCCAGGTGGAGGGTTCAAGATGATGGACTCGCACCTCGAATCGACCTGATTACTCCGTACCTGTATCCTGATGAATGAAACCGTCCTGGCCGAAAAATACCCGGGTTACCGCATCGAAGATCGGTCTGTAGCGATGTCGGCATTGCCGTTATGGTTGTTTGTGCTCATGCTCGTCCTCATGATCGTTCCCGTCCTGCTGTATATGGCGGTTCATAGCAGGACCCAAGACTGGGACATGGCCTGGCTCACTTTTGTCTATGCACTCGTTCTCGTGTTATTGCACGAAGGTGTACACGCTATCGCCTGGAAATGGGCCAGCGGCCTGCCCTGGTCGGCCTTTTCTTTTGGTATACAATGGAAAACGGTCACTCCCTATTGCCACAGCAATACGCCAATGCCTGTGAAGGCGTACCGCATCGGGGCTTTGATGCCTTTGATCTTAACGGGATTATTGCCCTGGGTGATCGCAGTAATCGTACAGGATGTCGATCTTGCGAATGCATCCGCTCTCCTGATTAGTGGGGCAGGAGGGGATCTCTTTATTCTCTGGTCGATCCGCGATCTCCCTGCTTCCGTGCTTCTGCAGGACCATGACACGCAGGCAGGATGCATCGTGTTGTGGCCTCCCAACTCGTAAGTCCTTATTAGCTACATGGCAAATACGAATGATCAATGGCCGGCGTTGCCGCTGGCCCCGTGGCAAGATACCTGTGAAACGCTGCACCTTTGGACCCAGATCATCGGAAAGATCCGCATGAAAACGACGCCCTGGATCAACCACTCCTGGCACGTCCCTTTCTACCTTACTGGGCGCGGTATGACCACTTCCCTGATGCCGCACGAGGCGGGAGGGATTGAAATCGAATTCGACTTTGTCGATCATAGAGTGCTCTTCTCGACGATCAAAGGTGAGCGCCGTTCCTTTGCGCTTCGTCCCATGTCTGTGGCCGATTTCTACGAGAAAACCATGCGATACCTTCGGGAATTAGATCACCCTGTTAAGATATGGACGCAGCCCGTTGAGCTCCCGGATCCGGTACTCCATTTTTCCGACGATCTAACGCACGCATCGTACGATGCGGGGGCCGTTGCTCGGTTTTGGCGCGTGCTTCTCGAAATCCAGCGGGTATTCCTGCACTTTCGTGCGCGATACATTGGAAAGGTCAGCCCGGTGCATTTCTTCTGGGGAGCATTCGATCTCGCCGTGACTCGGTTTTCGGGCCGGGCAGCACCGAAGCATCAGGGTGGAGTGCCTAATTGTGCCGATTGGGTCATGGAGGAAGCGTATTCGCACGAAGTATCGAGTGCCGGCTTTTGGCCGGGGGCGGGGCTCGGCGAAGCAGCCTTTTATGCGTATGCCTATCCGCAACCCGAAGGCTTCGAAAACTGGTCAGTCCACCCGGAATCTGCCTATTACCACGAGGATCTGGGCGAGTTCGTGCTTCCTTACGAGGCAGTGCGCACGGCTAGAGACCCGGATCAGGCATTGCTCACATTCCTCCAATCCACGTACGATGCAGCCGCTGAGCTGGCCGACTGGGATCGCGAAAACCTGGAAAAATAGGTGTTCCCATTCATAGTGCAGTTTGCACCCCTGATGCTGCACTCTAAACTCTGCACTCGATTGGAAACCGCACAAAAAAAAGCGGTACCAAAATCTTCGTTACGAGATAGTCATATCATGCCGGCGTAGTGTAATGAAATTGAATTCACTACTTCACTTGGCTCCATGCCCTTCACGAGCCAGGTGATGGCGCCGTTACCTGGTTTACCTCCCGGATGTTGAGACAGGTGCAGTCGACAAGACTGTTCCCTGCATGGTTGCATGGAGTTTTCACGAATCACTCCATTTATCACTTGCTATGAAAAAGCTTACACAACTAAGCGTGTTGCTTCTGTCCATGCCTCTGCTGATCACGCAGTTTGCTTTGGCACAGACTGCACGCGTTCAGATCGTACATAATTCCCCATATGCTGAAGCAGCAGTTGTCGATATCTATGTGAATGAAATGCGTGCTCTCGACAATGTAGAATTTCGGGATGTAACAGAATTTCTGTCCCTGCCGGCAGGGGTTCCTGTAACCATCGACGTTACGGCCGGGGATGCTTCAGATAATAGTGCGCCCGTGTTTACCCTCAATCTCGATTCGGGGCTCGAAGACGGGGCCACTTTGCTGGCTATCGCGGCTGGAGATCCTCTGGCACGTCCTGGCAATCCAGCCTTTGATATCTTCATTTCAGAGGTTCGCGAATCGGCTGAGACCGCCGGCAACGTCGAATTTCTCGTCTTCCACGGTTCTCCTGACGCACCGACGGTCGACGTGGTCGAGCGTACCGCCGGCACCCTGGTAGACGATATTTCATTCGGCGAGTTCACCGACGATTACCTCTCTGTGCCTCCGGCTGTATATGATCTCGATATTCAAACGGCGGATAACAGTGCTACAGCGGCTTCTTTCCGTGCGGATTTGACGGGTGCGGCTGACGCTGCCATCGCAGTGCTCGCCTCCGGTTTCCTGCAGCCCACTACAGCGGACGATCCGGGCTTCGGCCTTCTCGCCGTATTCGCTGATGGCTCTTCCGCGTTGCTTCCGGCTATTGATCCGCCCCAGCCCCAAACCGCCCTCGTTCAGATCGTCCATAATTCTCCGTATGCAGAAGCGGCGCTGGTCGACGTGTATGTAAACGATGAACGGGCTCTGGACGATGTTGCGTTCCGCGATGCGACGCCGTTCCTCGATCTGCCGGCCGAAACGCCGGTCAAGATCGACGTGACAGCGGGTGACGCGGCCGACAACGCTTCGCCGGTCTTCACCCTCGACGGCGCCGTCCTGCCCGCCGACGCTACGCTGCTGATCGTTGCAGCCGGCGATCCGCTGGCCCGGGCCGGCAACCCGGCTTTCGACCTCTTCATCACGGAGGCTCGCGAATCGGCTGAGACTGCCGGTAACGTTGAATTTGTCGTCTTCCACGGCTCCCCCGACGCACCGACGGTCGACGTGGTCGAGCGTACCGCCGGCACCCTGGTAGACGATATTTCATTCGGCGAGTTCACCGACGATTACCTCTCTGTGCCTCCAGCAAATTACGAGTTGGACGTACAGACCGCAGACAACAGCGCCACGGCGGCTTCCTTCGCAGCCGACCTGAGTGGCGCGGCCGATGCTGCGATTGCTGTCCTGGCGTCTGGATTCCTCGCTCCTGCGGAGATGGCGGATCCGAGCTTCGGATTATTGGCCGTTTTTGCCGACGGAACGACGGCCCTGCTGCCTGCAATCGATCCACCGGGGCCTGCCAGCGCTCGCGTACAGATCGTCCACAACTCGCCTTATTCGGAAGCGGCGCTGGTCGACGTGTATGTAAACGATGAACGGGCTCTGGACGATGTTGCGTTCCGCGATGCGACGCCGTTCCTCGATCTGCCGGCCGAAACGCCGGTCAAGATCGACGTGACAGCGGGTGACGCGGCCGACAACGCTTCGCCGGTCTTCACCCTCGACGGCGCCGTCCTGCCCGCCGACGCTACGCTGCTGATCGTTGCAGCCGGCGATCCGCTGGCCCGGGCCGGCAACCCGGCTTTCGACCTCTTCATCACGGAGGCTCGCGAATCGGCTGAGACTGCCGGTAACGTTGAATTTGTCGTCTTCCACGGCTCCCCCGATGCTCCCACCGTGGATGTTCTGGCGCGAGGCGCTGGCATACTCGTTGATGATGTGTCCTTTGGCGAGTTTTCGCAAGGTTATATTTCCGTGCCACCCGCACGATACGAAGTGGATGTCGAAACCGGCGACAACAGCGTCACGGCAGCTTCGTTCGTCGCTGACCTGACCGATGCGGCCGATGCTGCAGTGTCCGTGCTCGCCTCAGGGTTTCTGGCGCCAGCCTCTGAGAACGCTCCTGGTTTCGGTCTACTGGCCGTATTCCCCGATGGAACAACGGCGTTGCTCCCGGCCAACGAGCAATCCATTACGTTCACGTTGATCGATGCGTCGACAGACATGCCTGTACAGGCCTTTGATCCATTGCCGCAAGACGCGGTTCTGGATCTTTCGGCGATTCCGGCGCAGTTGAATATCCGTGCAAACCTCCAGGAAGAAGCGCACAGCGTCGTATTCGGACACAACGATAACCGTGTGCTCAACACCGAATCGTTCGAACCCTATGCGTTCTGCGGCGATATCGAAGGCGACTACTTCGATTGTCACCTTCCTCTGGGGGAACACGTCATTACAGCAACCTCTTATACCGGCAATGCCGGTACCGGGTCGCAAATTGCCAGCGAGACGATTGCCTTTACCATAATCAACAACGGCAATGCAGTGACGGACTTCGTCCTGGTTGATGCGGAGACTGATGAGGACCTGATGGTCCTGGAAGACGGCATGACGATTGACCTCGGGGCGTTGCCCGCCCACCTCAACGTACGGGCGAACGTGGGAAATAAAGTAAAAAGTGTTCATTTCGAGCTGTCACCGACTCCGTTCTCGCGCCTCGAAAATGTGGCGCCATACGCTCTCTTTGGAGACATCGAGGGGGATTACTTCGGCGGCTCTTTCGGCGAGGGTGAAAATACTATTCAGGCGACACCGTACACTCGCGTATCCGCAGAAGGAGACGAGGGCAATGCCCTTTCGATTACCTTCAACGTGACCGGACATCATCCTGACGCTCCGGGCATCCCAACCGGGGACCATACAGAGGATGAGGCGTCTGGGTCGTCTCCGATCACCCTCTCGGCGGCTGATGATAACCGGGCGACGCCAGCTCGATTCCAACTGGAAAGCAACTACCCGAATCCGTTTAATCCCACAACGACGATTGCCTTTTCCCTACCGGAATCGTCTGTAGTTCGGCTGGCTGTCTACGATATGTTGGGTCGGCAGGTTCGTATACTGGTCGATGGCAACGTACAGGCAGGGCGCACAGAAGTGGTGTTCGATGCAGGCAATTTGCCGACAGGCACGTATCTCTATCGCCTGAGTACTCCTCGGGAGACTATCGTTAAGAAGATGCTTCTCGTAAAATGATACGTATCGTTGTTTAAACGTTGTATCTGGTGACAGAGAAAAGGGTTGATTGCTGTATTCATGGCGGTCAGCCGCTGCAAACCGGCAGGGCTTTTAAGCTCTGCCGGTTTTTTTGGAAATCTATAGTTCAGGTGGAGATATAGTGATGACTTCGACAAATAAGGCGGTCAGTTCTCGCCTTTGTCCCTGCATGAATCTCGTTCAGGGTTATCTTTCCGCGAAGAAACGTTCTCACTGGAGTACTGCCTGTAAGGGCATTCTCGTCGGGGAGGGCTTAGGGCGTGTGGACACAGATTAATGCGTACACGCCCTGATCAGAATGGGGAATCGTATTGATTATCTCAGGCAGGGAAGGGCATACGGAAGTCGGCTGGGTAGTTGTTTATTAGAAGCGAATCTCGAGTGAGAGTGCCGTTGAGATACCCGGCATGACCCGATTCACTTTTTCGAAAGAATCGGGATCGCTCGCAGCAGTGAGACCCCAATCGACTACGTTGTCCCGGTCGAGTACATTGAGGAAATCGGCACGCAGGACGACTTCGATGTCCGTGAATGAGTATTCGTACGAAGCGCCGAGATCGATCTGGTAAATCGGAGGAAGTTTATCTGCAGACGGGTTGTCGAGCACGAAGGGGGGATAATTTGCAGGTCCGTTATGGGCAGCCAGGTAATCGTAATAAGCTTTTCTGAAGCCCCACGATCGTCCCCATATAGCGTTCGCACGTAAGCGAGCTGACAGACGGGAAATGAGGAATACGTCCTGGGAGAGCGTGAACCGGTGAGGTTCGTTCCAGGGCGTGGTTTGATCGGAATGGCCGTTAAAACGATCGGGATATCTCCGTTTGACTTTGCTATAGCTGTACTGCACAGAGCTGAGCCCTTTGGTGAAACGCCAGCTGAGGAAGAGACTTCCGCCGAACGAATGTCCATTCGTGGGCTCGAGAATGTCACGTTCTGTGACGTTATTCCGGTTTGGGTTGTCGACCCCGAGAAGGAACGCGTCGTAATCGACCTCCAGAATATGGGGTTGGTGTTTGTAAAAGGATTCGAAGCGAACCTGCACGCTCTCGTCCGGCTTCCAGAGCAGGTTGCCTGCAAGGTGATAGGCTGTTGGAGGGGATACCGATTCGTCGATAGGCATCCAGAATCGCAAGGAAGGTACGGCAGCGCTGGGGCCGGCGTTACTCAGATCGAATTGATTGATGAACTGCCGGTATATGCCAGCTGCACCGTGGAAGGAAAAGTCGCCGGCAGGTGTTGCCGGCATGTCGTGGCGTACAGACAACCTGGGTTCGACATAAAGGGTCTGCCGTTCCCTGACGTAGGTAAATCTGGATCCGACCTCAAGCGTAGTGCGGAGTCCAATGGCCGTACTGCTATGCACGAAGCCGCTGGTGCGAGTGCCCGAGTAATCAATCGAGAGCGGTTCAAAAAAGAGGCTGTCGAGCTGAAATCGGTTGTCGAGATGAGCGAATTCTGCGCCGATTTGTACGTGTTGATCCTTTGAGAGGCTGAAATCCAGAGAGGCTTCGAGCGCTGTTTCTTCGATACGGTTCCGGTTGTCGGCCGGGAGCTCGTTGTCCAGAGACTGCAGTAAAATGTGTTCAATGAAGGGCACTCCGGTATTCGAAGGGATACGCAGTGTCTGGTTGTCGGAGAACTGGTAATCATGCCGCAACGTGTGCAGGGAGTTTCTCGCCTTCAGCATACCGAGCAGCCGCGATCCCATGAGCCAGTGGTATCTGATTTGTCCCGTCGTATTGGTCCACCGATAGCGGTCCCGAGTAAGTAATATAAATGTATCGTCCGTTACATTTGCATCTTCTGAGCTGAGTAATTCACTGCTAATTTTGTTACTGCCCTGGTAGAAGGAGACGAAGAGCTTGTTAAACGGATTGAGCTGAATGGTAGAGGCAGCATGGATGTCAGAGAAGGATACGTCCGACCCATGTCTATGCGGTGTGAAGAGGGCCTGGTCGGAAGGAAGTACGTTGATCGCGGTATTTGAAAGAAGAGGGTCGACGACGTTCCAATCCTGCAGCAAGTTGTTCAGGGAGGCGTATCGATATACATCCCAGTAGCTGGAGCGTGTGGCGACCATGAAACGGGAAGATGCCGATCCGGGTAGCTCGATGTCGAAGTTGATGCGTCCGTTGATACTGAGGGGATCAACGCGAAAGGAGGCATACTCGAAGTCCTTGCTCTTCAGGTGTTGCTCTGCTTGGAGAACGCCCGAGAGATAGCTGCCCTGCGGGGCGGCAAAGCCAGCTTTATGCACCGTAATACGGCTTATCGCCAGTGGGCTGAATGCTCCCATGAGCCGGCCGAGCGTGACGGGTTCGAATACGGGGACTCCATCCAGCAATATCTGGTGTTCTCCCGCTTCACCTCCCTGAATGTGGAGATCAACGAAAGGCGCTCGAATGCCGATGTTCGATATAGAGCTGACACTATAGATAGGATCGTCGGTGGGTAGCCCGCCTGCTGCACGATTTTGTCCGTCAGGAATAACCGAATTAAGTCCAAGTTCGGCTGACGGGAGTCGCTGTTGCATACCATTGATGACAATTGGGTCGGACACGATTGTTTCGGGCTCCAGCTCTATGCGCTGGCGAATTTGTCCGTCAGGGGTTACCCAGACACTGTCGTAGGATGGACGGTACCCTACGTAGGTGGTCACGATTTCGTGGGGGCCAGTGATCAGTGAGGCGAATGTGAAGAGTCCGGCACTGTTCGTAGCCGTGCCTGTGAGAGCATCAGAGAGCAGCACGTTCGCAAAAGGAAGCGGTTCGCCCGTGATCTTGTCGACCACTATACCGGCCAGGTTGCCCAGCTGAGGCGGTTCCTCGGCGCGCTCGGTCAATACATACGTACCGCTGGAAAGCTGATAAAAATCGAGCTGGGCCGACAGGGTCAAACAGCGTAGGATATCCTCTGCTGTGTAGTCTTTTGCACGGCACGACACCGTAGCGTCGGCGACGAGTTCGGGGTCGTAAAGTAAATTGATTAGCGTAGTGGATACCAATCGCTCCAGCGCCTCCTCGAGGGATACGTTCCTGAAGATGATCGAGTATCGCTCCGACGAAGATGCCTGGGCATTCGTTTCGTACATCCAGGCCTGGGATAAGAAGATAAGCAGGAGAATTCCCCTCCCAGTAAGTTTCCTCTGCATGTTCTGACTCTTGGTATGGAGGCCGAGAAGGGGGGTAGTACACAGAATTAAGGCTGATACACTACATACCCTCTGCTCGTCCTGCGGAACTTAAGCTCCTTTTCGGTACAAATGCCGCTGAGAATTGATTCAACCCCATTTGGTTTGGGGAACAGCACGTTCATAGAGTATCCGAGTATCTCTGAATCCTCTACTGCGATTTCCACGGCGTATCGCCTTTCGAGCTCTTTAAATACGGTTTCCAGGCTTTTTCCTTTGATAGCAAAACCTTGCTCTCTCCAACTCAAAGAAGAGGACAAGGATGTTTCTGAAGGCTCGGAGACGTGGCCGTCTGTGGACGTCACCACCACAGCTTGACCGGGCTCATCCAGTATTGCCGACCGACCTGAACTGCTGAGCGGGGATACCGATATACGACCGGAAGAAAGCGTGATACGCGATTCCAGATCACGTTCGCCGGGCCATGCGCGTATATTAAACGTTGTGCCGAGCACGACCACCTCTGCATTGAACGTCCTCACCTTGAAAGGAAGATCCGATCGGACGATGTCAAAGAATGCTTCGCCTTCCAGGTTTACCGATCGCAATTGTGCTTTAACGAAAGGAATGCCATCAAATCCCCGGGAATAGGTTAACGTCGTACCGCTATTCAGCTCTACTGTCGAGCCATCCGGGAGTTGTACGCGGGTCATCTCACCGTAGGGCGCTGTTTCTGTAATAGGAGCGATCCAATACATGGATACAGCGAACAACGAGGCTATCGCAAAAGCAGCAACGACTGCATGGCGATACCATTGCCGTGACTTAGCCGTGCGTTGTCTCTCAGAGCGCACCGGCGATCGGTCTACAGCAGTTGTGGAATTGCGATGGAGCGATGGGTTGCTCGACTCTCCATGACTTATCGAAGTCTTGATACGAGTCCACATGGCGTTTTCCTCTTCCCTGGAGGACAGCGCATCGGGGGGATGGACTGAGCCCGTCAGTTCCCAAACTTTTTCCAGTTCGGATCGCATCGCAGGTTGCTCCCGATCGATCTCTTTTCGGACTTCGGGAGGCAATGGAAGATTGTTTGGAGACGTATTACTTGCGTACGTTTTCATAGATCTAGTAAGGTCGGCTCATATCCTCGTACCTGGGCGTGGATATACTTCAACGCTCTTACAATATGGTTATTGACAGTTCTGGGTGAAACATTCATGACTGAAGCAATCTCTTCATGGCTCAGACCTTGCATTCGGCTCAACACGAAGGCCTCGCGTTGCCTGTCCGGCAAGGAATCGATCCACATATCCAACTTGTCCTTAAGCGCCCTCGCTTCGAAATTTTGCTCGGGGCTCGGAAGGGGCGGAGGCGTATGATTCACAGGATCGGACAATTTCGCTTCTCTATTCGTTGTATCTCGGTTATGGTTGAATGCCAGATTACGTACAATCAGGTACAATAAAGCCTTTACAGACTTCTCCGGATTGATCGTATCTCTCTTCTCCCATAACTTCAAAAAAGCGTCCTGAACAACATCGAGCGCAACAGATCGACTTTTCGTAAGAAAAACGGCGTAGCTCAACAAGGGCGTGTAAAGAGTGCGAAAAATTTCTTCAAACGCCTGGTGATCGGAGCGGCGCAATCGCTCGCTGCTATCCGACAATGGTCTACGAGAAGCCATGGAATGCGTTATTTTTCCACTTTCCTGTCTACGGTCTGACAAATAACTTTCTCTAGAAGCTACATCTACATGAGGGCTTATCACTGCTGTATAACTCTATAATACGTTAATGGTGGTTGTTGTTCTAGGGATAACAACACCTTTCCTTCATTACCCCTGCCCTACAGGAAGTGACCATCCCGGTAAGGATTTATTTCCGATCGATCGGGCAGATAAGATAATGTCTCAGTTTTTCCCCGTCACGCACGAAGACACCGGATGGGCGCCGCGGCAGCGTAAGCCCTCAGCAGGTTTTTTCCTTTATTCAGATGACCTTCGACTCGATGGGTCAATTTTTCACCGGAGAATGATAGTTTTTCGTCGAAGTCGATTGACGGTCCTTCCAGAATGACTTTGGCTTTCAACTTCTGGATCATGTGGAGGGATAGTTCGCCGCCGTTGATGGCAAGGACCGTGTCGTCGACCTGGTCGATGAAAAAGGACGAAGTGCACCCCTGGGATTTGACATCGAGAGGTCCAGCGGCTTTTTTGACATCAGCGTTGCCGCTGTGAAGATAAAGGGTGGTTTGCCCTTCTATTTCCTCTAGTTTGGTCGTACAACTCGAGGCGCTGACGGAAAGGTGCGTAGCTTTGATGTGCTGGAGGGACAATGTGCTGGCGGCCGCTTGGAGCGATAATTTGGTGCCGTTGAATGTATCGACGTTGATGCTGCAGGCATACCCATATACTTCGAGCCGTCCCTGTAAATGACTTGCGTGTAGTGAACCCCCAGAGCTCTGTACGGTTAATCTCCCATTGATGTGCTCGATATCCGTGTGACTGCCGGCGGTCTGGAGATCAACGTTGAATTGTTCGGGCAGGCGGATTACGAGCCTGATCTGGAGCGATTCGTCGGCGCTCCAGCCGGCGGCAAAGTTGTCGGAGTAGAAGGATCGGGCTTCAATCCGTACCGTCTGGCGGTCGATCGCACGCAATCTGAGCTTGATGCGATCGATGATGAGTTGGGCTTCGTGCTCCGATAAAGCCGTCACATATACATCAACGGCGACTTCTTCGGAGTCATTGCTCGTGAGTTCGAGGTCTGCACCTGGCACGCTGATAAATAGCCGCCCGGAAGAGGCTACATCAAAGGTTTTTTGAATAGCCCTGATTTCTTTGTGCTGAACTGCTTGGGTGATTCTCGTCATACTCCCAAATTTCGGAGAACGACGATCATGAATCAACACCCGGCATCTTTTTCAGTGCAAAAATCAACTAGTTTTCGCGAAAGATGATTTCACCCTCGGAGGCACGGGCTTCAAGCGTATATCCTCCGCCATTGATAGATCCTTCGGCCTCATCTTCTTTTATGGTACCGTTGAACGTGAAAGTGGAGGAGACGCGCACCTCATCCCCCTTGAGATACAGAGAAGCTGCGTAATCTTCGGGGGCATCAACGAGAATGTCTCCGTCGCCAGACCTCAGGTAAACATTGGTCGCTTCATTCAGCACGACGCGGATGTCGCCGCTGGACGTCTTCGCCGTCAGTTCCCCGCTGACGCTTCGAACCATGATGCTGCCATCCGACGTTTGAATCTTTGAAAGGTCGCCGTTGATCTGGTCGATGACAATCTCTCCGTCGGAAGTGCGAACGTTGACCTCGTCGCCTGATAACGTATTGAGGAAGATATCGCCGTCGGAGGTAGACACAGAGGAGTGCCCACGTACTTCGTTGCCTCGGATATCACCGTCAGAAGTAGTGAGTGATACCTCGCGACCGATCAAATCGGCGACGTGTATATCACCATCAGAGGTGCGGATGTGAATGTCGTCCGATTCCATCGTGGCCGTTCGAATGTCTCCGTCAGAAGTGCGAATGGACACGGAAGGTCCCATGAGGCGTTCCGTAAAAATATCACCGTCAGATGTATGCAGTACAACGGATCCTTCCAGGCTGCTCAACCGGATATCTCCATCGGACGTGCGAATATCTGCGTTGAACACGTTGGGAATGCTTATATCGACGGTGATGCGAGCACCGCCGTGTTGACGCCATCCCTGGTTCTTTTTAATCGGATCCGTCCGAACATATACGGTTTCCCCCTCCATGGTGATGTCGAACCGCTGATCGTCAAAATAGTCGCGCGCTTTGCGCATATCATCCCCTTCGAGAAGTAGTTTGACGCGCGCCTGGTCCTCTTCGGTGGAGTTGATCCGAATATCTGCATCTCCTACTTGAACAGACAATTGTTCGCCGGCCGATACGCCGAATACTTCTTCGATTATCACCTCACCGTCGACGGAGCCCGAAGTGATCCGCTCAACAATCACCCGTGAACCGTTCTGACTCTTTTGTGCGCGACCTGGGTGCGTCTTTTCGACGGCTACAGACGTTTCTTCTTCGATCCGAAGTTCGAAAACGTGCTCTTCTTCCATAGACGGTTCCTCCACGTTTCGAGAATCCATGCTCGATTCGATAAGGTTCACAACCGTTAGAATAGTCAGTGCGCCAAGAATAGCTAACGCGACTTTTTTGGGCGTGGAAACACGTGAGGAATTCTTTTTTGATTCGTTATTCATAACTGGGAAGGGATGGGAAGTCCGGACGAATATAAACGCTTATTGTACATTACGACCTAATGACCAAGATGTTACGACGGCAGATGCATTTCCTCTCCTTCGAATGGGCCCATGGCGATATGAAGGAAATACAAATTGTATGGGTATTTCAAAACCTTAGGCTGTTCGGAGGGTTTAGGCATCCATCTGTAAGTGAACCCAATAGCCGATTCTCAGGTGTAGAAAGATGCTTCGCTCTAAACGTTCCGAAGATATTCGCAGCGATTTTCTGCAATTCTTTGCCGAAAAACGGCATGAGATCGTTCCCAGTGCGTCTCTGGTGCCTGAAAACGATCCGTCGCTGTTGTTTACGATCGCCGGTATGAATCAGTTCAAAGACGTATTTCTCGGTACAGGAGATCGCCCCTATAGAAGAGCGGCAGACACGCAAAAAATCCTTCGCGTTTCTGGAAAGCATAATGACCTGGAGGAAGTAGGTCACGACACGTATCACCATACGTTCTTCGAAATGCTGGGTAACTGGAGCTTTGGCGACTATTTCAAGAAAGAGGCGATATCCTGGGCGTGGGAGCTCCTGGTCGAACGGTGGGGCATCGAGCCCCATCGGTTGTACGCTACGGTCCATGCAGGTGACGAGGAGTTGGATCTCGAGCGGGACCAGGAAGCGGCTGATCTCTGGAGCAGCGAGACGAAGATCCCGGAAGACCACGTCCTGTTTTTTGGCTCTGAAGATAATTTCTGGATGATGGGTGATACGGGCCCGTGCGGGCCCAGTTCAGAAATCCACGTCGATTTACGGACGATTGAAGAGCGCAAGGCAATCGATGGAAAAACGCTGGTCAATACGGGGCACCCCAGCGTGATCGAGATCTGGAACCTGGTGTTCATACAGTATGATGCAAGGCCGGACGGTTTGCTGCCCCTTGCCGACAAGCACGTCGATACGGGTATGGGTTTCGAACGGATGGTGGCTGCGCTGCAGGGAAAAGGGAGTACATATGACACGGACCTCTTTGAGGATCTTTTCAGGGTGATCGCCGAGCTGTCTCCCATCCCGGAGGTCGACGCCTACGATGGGATGGAGCGAGTCGAAAAGGAAGCGCAGCGCGAACAGTACCGCGTGGCGATGCGCGTCGTGGCTGACCACATCCGTGCCTGTGCTTTTGCTATTGCTGACGGTGTTTCTCCCGGCAATGTCGGTCGCTCATACGTCATTCGGCGCATTCTGCGCCGAGCCGTGCGCTACGGCTACCAAAGCCTCCAGCTTCGTGAGCCCTTTTTGCACCGTCTGGTCGGCACTCTCATCAAGAAGATGGGGCCGGTTTTTCCTGAGCTAGAAGCCCAGCAGGATCACATTGAGCGCGTCATCAAAGCTGAGGAAGTCAGTTTTCTCGAGACATTGGGTACCGGGCTCGCCTTTTTTGAGAATATTACGCCCTATGTATCCGAGCTGCAGGGGCCCGACACTCGAGCCGGTGCATTGAAGCGCCTGACCGCCGATACCCAGACTCTCGATCTGATCGCAAGGGCCTATTTCGACTTGGATAGATCGACGCTCGTCGAGCGTTTTGCCGAAGTGGCCAGCGAGGGTAAGTTGCCCGGTCAAATCGCCTTCCTGTTGCACGACACGTATGGATTCCCGATCGACCTAACCCGGCTTATGTTGCGAGAACAGGATCTCGGCGTCGATATGGAAAGCTACGAAGTGCTCATGGGAGACCAGAGGAACCGCGCTCGTGCTGCTTCCAGTTTTGGATCGGACGCACAAAGCGCTGAGTCGCGCTTACACGAAATCTCCGAAGGCGACGATTCGGTCTTCGTGGGATACGACGTGCTCTCCGTTGACGACGCCCATATCCGCTGGATGCGCGAAATCGAGATGGAGTCGAACACACGGTTCGAAGTCGTGCTCGATAAAACGCCGTTTTATGCCGAAAGCGGTGGACAGGTCGGCGATACGGGCCGGTTGCGTGTTGGCGACCAGGAGGTTCACGTTCTGGATACTCAAAACGTGCAGGAGCATATCGTCCATGTAGTGGACAGGCTTCCTGAAAAACCACGAGAATCAGTCATCGCCCAGGTGGATGTGCATCGAAGAAAGGAGATCAAAAAACACCACACAGCCACCCATTTGCTGCATGCAGCATTGCGCGAATCACTCGGTACTCATGTAGTCCAGAAGGGGTCGCTGGTGGCGCCCGAGAGGCTCAGATTTGATTTCAGTCACTATGAACGTATCTCTCCAGAGGTGCTTCATGCGATCGAACAGCGGGTCAATGTGATGATTCAAAACAATGTGCCCAGGGCAGAGGAGCGTGAGGTTCCTTTTGATGTAGCTTTGGAACGGGGTGCGATGGCTTTGTTCGGCGAAAAATATGGGGATACAGTCCGCGTCATTACGTTCGATCCCACATATTCGGTCGAGTTGTGCGGAGGAACGCATGTTGATGCCACCGGTGAACTGGGGCTGTTTCGATTCGTTTCGGAAGGATCCGTAGCGGCCGGAGTGAGGCGGGTTGAGGCTGTTGTGGGGGAATCGGCCCTCGACGCCGTCAATGAAGCGATCGAAGAGCTGAACCGCGTGCGCTCTCAGTTCAAAACGCGCAATGTCTCCGTCCACGAAGCAGTAGCGCAGCTCTTGCAGGAGAACAAAACGCTGGAAAAAGAACTCGCACAGTACCGAAAAGGGCAGCTCGAGTCTCAACTGGAAGCATTCATAGGAAAAAGCCGGGACATCTTGGGTGTTCATCTCGTTACGGGCCGTATCGACGATCTGGACATCGATGTTCTTCGCGACCTGGGTCAGTCGCTTCGCGATCGCCTGAGCCGCAGAGGGGTTGCGGTTCTGGGCTCCGTGGATCCCGAGGGAGACAAGGCGTACCTGGTTGCTGCCGTAACGGACGACGTGATCGAAGAGATCGGCGTAAAAGCCGGTTCTTTCGTTGGTATACTCGCCAAAAAAGTAGGTGGAGGGGGAGGCGGTAAGCCTGCCCTCGCAACGGCCGGCGGACGTAAACCCGAACTCTTGAACGAAGCGCTCGAGGAGGCTGGTTCCCTGCTCGAATCTATGATCCAGGCGGGCTGATCTGTTGCATCTTTCATGGGATCATATCCGTATAGAAAAGCCCCCTATATCACGGATGTGGTTATGAAAGATCTCCTCAGACAAGTGCTCCGTATCATTGAGCTGTTGCTCCAGTGGCTGATCAAGAAGTAATCGGCCCTGAGAAAGATGGGCTCTTTTTCGCGCCGTGATTTAAGAAAAGGCGATTCTTGACCGAAACCCGGTAGGTAATTCCTTGTTACTAAATGATGATACGCGAATTGTGCACAGCAGGCTGGTTTACGCGGCTTTGCATGCGTGCAAAGCCGCTGTGGCAGGACCTACGCGCATCCGGAGCGTAACATCAATGTACTAATGCATTGACATGCTTTGCCCCATCGATTCCCTACCGATTGAGCACGTCATTGCATACAACTACCAAGCCCAATAACGCGTGGTATTATGGGATTTGCCAGCATGTCAACCGGGCATGCTAGTCTGGTCGTAACACATTCGTTGGAGAAGCCCCTTATTCGGACGGGTGACCTGTAGCCGGGGACTCGTCGACCTATCCTGCCTTTGGGTGCAGCCAATATGCCCATTTAACATCCCGCAGTTATTCGCTCTTTCACGATGAACAGAATAGGATCCCATCGATCCAATTAAAGTGCTTATGGAAAGGCTAAAGTGTAAAGCGTGTGGAAGTTACAGTATGATGCCTATGGAAGTTGCAGTAGAGGAGCATGGCGACCCGCTCATAGGAGCCGATCAAGAATCTAGGTTTTACACCTGTCATGTTTGTGGCGACAACTGGCTTTCTGTAAAAGAAGTTGGAACGGATGGAGACTGCCGCATCACATTCGTGCATCAGATGGGCATGGCGCCCGTTCTCAAGCGCGTCGCCCATATGCAGAACCAGATCTTGCTGACCGAAAATTCGGTTGGGCTCTGGGAATATTATATCGATGACCTCGAAATAGAAGAGGAATCGTGGCATGCAAAGCTGAATAGCCGACGGAGAGTCTTGAAATCGATCTGTTCGAACTAGGGCGTTACCCATCGCAACGGTAACAAGCATGTGTCATACACCCTAGCTGATTCGCTTGGGTAAAAAGGCGTCGATGACTTCAAACAGTTCAGACCGGGTGAAAGGTTTGCTGACGTATGCGTCAAACCCCAGTTTTATGAATCGCTGGTAGTCACCGGGCATGGCATATGCAGTAAGAGCGATCATGGGAGTGTCCAGGTAATTGTCGCGTTCCCGCAGGATTTGCAACAAATCTACTCCAGTAAGTTCTTCACCCAGGTTGATGTCGACAAGCAACAGATCAAAGTTTGATTGTTTCGTTTTTTGGAGTGCATCGTCAACACAGGGTACGGTGATCAGGTCGAATTGAGCACCCAGCAAATATCGGAGGAGCACCTGCGTATCCTTGTTATCCTCTACAATTAATATTCGTCCTGACTTTCCTGCGTTCATTGGCATATTCTTGGGTGTAATGAGGCTGTTTCTTCCCGGGATGGGAGATCATAGTTAGAATTGCCAATGGATTTGCGCATGAACTTCACGGATGCGATCACCAGAATAAGCGTCGGATCCAGAACCTCGGTGAACCACTTCACCATATCGCGTAGCTCCGTATTTCGCTTCAATTCTTAGATTTTTTGTTAGGTACCATTTCAAAAGTACGAAATTGCGAAATCCTCTTCCACCATGCGGCCGCACACTAAACCTGTAGGTCAAATCGGGCTCGTAAATGTATAAGGTGACGTCGTTTCCCTGGGCGTCGAACGCAATAGTTCCGAAGTACATGCGTACGTCTTGGCGGAGAGTGAATACTATCTGCTGATACAGGGCAATCCCGTATTGTTTAATCCCATATTGTTTTGTACGGCCGGATGCAGATTTCAACTCTATACGGGACCTGGACATGAAGTGGCTGCTGAACTCATAATCGAGTTGGCACCGTAGAGCATGACGTTCCCTCGGAGCCGTTGTTTTCAGTAGCTGAATGAAGCTCGGTGCGTGAATGTAGGAGGCCTCCTTGACTTCGAATCGGTATTGCAGGTAGGTTTCGATCCAGGGTCTGGGTGCAAACACAACTCGTGTAAAGACCTCCTGACCGTTCCCGGGCCTCGCCATGGGTGCCGTCGGCCAGTCGAACTGGTAGGCATCGACAAAAAGAGACCAACTCCACGCTGGCGTAGCCTGGAACTCCATTCCAAAGTAAAACCCGGTCTCATTTCGCGGCGCGGAGCTGCGTTCGCCGAAGGCCTGGCCATGCATCGTATGATAGGCCGGCTCGTACCGTCGCCAGAGCAGTAAAAGTCGTAGCTGGCGATTCGGATTCATCAGTAAACCGACCAGATATGCACTGTGCCCGGGAAAACTCCGAGCCCATTCTCCGAAGAGGAAGGTTTGGTCGAAGGCGGCGGACCCGTAAATAGAAGCGCCGGCTAAATACCGGCCGGCGAAATCGAACCGGTCCCAGAGCTGATTCCCGGGAAAAAAAGAATGGCTGAATGCGCTTTTATACGCTCCTAGTCCCCCTTCGTATCGCTCCGCAGCCCACTCCACGAATGCGCCATACACGGTCTCCCTGAGCGCCAGTCTGCGCTGTTTCTCTGTTTCTGATCGATGAAGACCGCTGGCGGATACTGAAAGGACGAGATCGTTGGACGTTGCCGGCGCCTCGGAGGATGCTCCGGAGGATCCGAGCGAAGCATCCACGAGTCGATTGGAATAAAACCCTTGAGCAGAAATACGTTTCGATACAGGCAGCTCGAAGGAGGCGCCTCTTAGGGCATACCCTTCGGCACGCGATACCGAAGGTCGGATTCGACTCCTTTTTCGGATCGGAGTGCTCGTCGGGTTGGCGCCTTTGCGAGGCCCGTAAGGATTGGAGAATAGCAGGCCTTGCCCCCAGGAGACGAGATAATCGCCCAGGATGATGTTTTTCAGGAACGCAACGCGAGCAATTTCGATGGCAGAGGAGATATGATCAAAGGCGTACATGTGTTCGGTGGGATTCCAGGCGATAGGTTCCCCGGGGTCTTTTTCGAGTGCCAGGTAGAAACCGATATGTGAAGCAGGCCGTGCTGCAAGACGTGCGAACAGGCCAACGGGCGAGCCGGAAAAACCGCCGTCGTTCCGGTGTTTCTGAAATCCCCGAGGTAAGTCGATGCGTCGGTGCATACTCTGCAGCCAACTCATGGTACGCTCTCTTGGGGGGCGGGAGGAGAGCCCCTGGGAAGACGCCTTCCCATTGGTGGTGCTGTCTTCAGCGGGAGAGGGTGTCGTCAGCGTCACGAATGGCCGTAAGCGATCCAGTACTTCGGGCGTGAAGCTTTGCAGTTGGAGCAGGTCGATGAGATTCTGGAACCCTCCCTGCGCCTTTCTCAGCGCGATAATGTCTGCGGCGAGGAGTGGACCGATCAGGGGATGGGCTGACAGCTCGGCAATGCTGCAGGTGTTCAGGTCGAGCGACTCCAGCAAAATCTCAGCCTGGAGAAGGTGATATTGTACCCGAAGGGCGTCCTCACTTTCGATAGACTCCAGATTGAGTTGATCGTGAAGAGATTCAAGCGCACCATCGTGCCATCCGTCATTCCATAAGGAATCAATGGGACTCTGGCCGTATGTGAGCCCTGAAAAGCCATGCAGCATAAATATGATAACGAGGCACCCATCACCTAAGTTGAAGGGAAAAGTTGTAGTTGTACCGGAAGCAGTCATGAAGGCCTGAAGGTCTGTTCATTTGTTATGAAAGACGCTATTCAGACCTCGAATCTAACCTTTGCGCGTGTGCAATTTGATCAGAGTAACTGCAATGTGGGAAAACAGGGCACTGAACCATATAGCGAAAGTGCCCCCAAACAGAAGCGCAGGTTCTGATGAGATAAACGATTCTTCAGGGATAAATCGGGATCCATACCAGGAGCCGATGCAATAATACAACCACATCAGAGCCGTAATATTCGCAAAAAACAGGGAGCTCTTCGGCGTCCTGGTCGGCCGGATCAAAGGATCATTGAGAATCCGCTCGATCGTGGCTTCGAAGGAATGGGCTGGCGGCATGTTGTGTCGGGTGGCTATTGATTGAGATTTGAGACGTACAAAGTTCGAATCCGACACTTCGCCTAAGGGTCGGACCTGTATGTAATTTAGGCGAGGCATGGTATGAGCGTGGTACCGTTTTTCCTTTTTTTGCGAACCGGATTGGATCGAAGAAGGAGGTAGATCAGGCTTTAGAGAGATAGGCTAACGGATAAGCCCCGTGTCCATCCGAGCGCGAAGTGTCGCTCTACAGCGATCGCTGCGTTGCAGGGCCCAGCTGTGATTTTGAATCCTCCCGTGAAGCGTTCCGGCCGAGTGGAAAAGCCTGTTTGTATGGAAAATGTTTTGCTCCAGTTGTGCTCCAGGCCGATTCGAACCGAAAGCGGATAGCGGATGTGCTTGTTTGCGGAGACAAGGAACCAGCTCCCCGGGAATAGATGATACCCCATCCCCAATCGTATCCGCTCGGGCGGTCCGTACGAGGCATTGCTGCCGACAGGGTGGGTCATACTGGCTCCCAGAAAGAGGAGCGGCCAGGGTTGGATCAGGATGCCCGGTGTAATGGCTGCCGAATGGGAATGGCCGTACCGTGGAATAGATACCTGGCGGAGGATGACATTGAGCCCCAGCGTGACAGAGCGTGTCGTTCCGAATGAAAAGGATCGGGCGAAAGCGGACGTCAGCTGGAGCTGCCGGTAGACGTCGGAGCCGAACGATTGAGCCGTTATCGACAACGCACCTTTCGGTAGAGGGAATAGGACGTGCGCTGCGGCGAGCTGGAGCTCGGGGAGGCCGTATCCCTTGCTGGTAGATAAGCTTACGCTCCAGCGTTCTACATTGGCTATGGACGCCGGGTTAGAGGGATTCCATGCAACGCCGGGCATCGCCACCGCTGAGCCCGCCAACGCATCGTGCCGTATTCCTCCAGTCATAGGTTGTGCCATAGAGGGAGCCGCAACGCATAGCGAATAACGTAGAAGCAAAAAAGCGATGGCGTACAGAAGAGGGGGGAGCACGGTATTCCTGGTTGTACTCAATCGATTGGGGGATGCTTTGAGCATTATCTAGTGATGTTACGCGAACTGTGCACAGCAGGCTTGTTTGCGGGGCTTTGCATGTGTGCAAAGCCGCACTGGCAGGACGTATGCGCATCCGGCGCGTAACATCT
>CAZGHT010000008.1:5228-39951 GCA_964525535.1 uncultured Rhodothermaceae bacterium | reverse complement strand
GCATGTGTGCAAAGCCGCACTGGCAGGACGTATGCGCATCCGGCGCGTAACATCTGTTATCTAATGATGTTACGCGAACTGTGCACAGCAGGCTTGTTTGCGGGGCTTTGCATGTGTGCAAAGCCGCACTGGCAGGACGTATGCGCATCCGGCGCGTAACATCTAATATCTATTGTACTCCCTTAGACATCTCTGGGGCTGAAGACATACCTTGTTCTATCGGCCGATGTTATTGGTCGACGTCGGAAACAGCCAGAAAGCTTTCTAGTAGTAGCATTGTTGAATCTCATCTGCTTCAGGACCCGTATTAACGTGCTTCATCGCCTGTCTATGCTATCTGAAAGATTCCTGCTGGGTACCGTGGTCTTCGTGCTTTTCGTTTTGCTGGGCCCATCCACTGCTCGAGGGCAGGAATTTAATTGCGGGGTTTCGGTCAACTACCGGCAGCTTTCGGGGTCCGAGTTCACGTTTTTGGAAGAACTGGAGCAACAAATCTCGGTCTATATCAACGAACGATCCTTCACACAGGACCGTTTTCTCGAACACGAACGTATCGATTGCATCATCCAGATCTTTTTCGAGGAAGCCATCACGTTGACCAGTTTCTCGGCTCGCCTCGTATTGTCTACCAACCGTCCGATCTATGGCACTCCAACGGTCACGACAATCCTGAGGCTCAGCGATCAAAGCTGGCAATTCAACTATGCACAGGGCACACCGCTGGTTTTTGACCTGGAGCGAAACGACCCCTTGACGTCAGTACTGGACTTTTATGCCTACTTGATGCTCGGGTACGACTATGACACCTTTTCAGAGTTTGGGGGCACTCCTCATTTCGAGCGAGCACGCCGAATCGCTGAACTCGCCGAATCACAAAATGGATTGGGATGGAGTGATCTGGGCAGCGGACGTGGCCGTTCGGACCTCATCGACCAGATCCTGGACCCTCGATTCAAACCCCTCCGAAAAGCTTATTTCGACTATCACCTGTCAGGGCTAGACGTATTCGTTTCTGAAACCGAAGTGGCCCGGGAGAATACCTTGAGCGCGCTTGAGAGCCTGAAGGTCCTTCACGACGAAATGTCGCGGGAATATGTGTTGGATATCTTTTTCTCGACCAAAGCCGAGGAGCTCGCCGAAATATTCGAGGGTTCCCCACTCAGCGGTCAGGCGTACGACTTGTTGAGCGATATCGATCCAGCCAATTTGAGCAAGTATGATAAGCTGGTGAACTAGTGAAAAAGTCTTGGCAAAGGCCGGCGGAGACATTTCGTAGATCGACGCGTCGCATCGAAGCGTGAATGCGGCGTACTGACGTACGCCGCAGTGAGCCATGAGGCGCGCAACGATGAGATACGGAATGTCTCTTTCGCACCTGTTAGAGCACAGGTCGCTACCTGATGATCAGAAATACATAGGGAAGGGTTGTGCGAAAGGAGGGACTCGAACCCCCACGCCCTTTCGGGCACTAGATCCTAAGTCTAGCGCGTCTACCAATTCCGCCACTCTCGCATATGCAAGAAGGCTAATATATTTCCGGAGCCCGGGCTGAGTTCCTGCGTATTACCTTTTTGAGGCGATATCGCTCGGCCTGCGTTCTCCATCTTAATTTCCCGCCGGATCACAGTGTACCGGGACCCTCAGGGGCTGGTTCATTCATCGACCGATCATCATTTGACCGCATTGTTTCCCGCATTTTATTCCAAAGCAAGAACCATGACCCCCTTAGTCCAGGTCCGCATCCTGGCCATACTATTTTGTTCGTTCGTAGTTGTAGATAGCCGCGCTCAGATGCCAGCAGGCATATCCACGGTCCCGGATCGTTTCGATGAGGGGAAGATGTGGACCTTCGAATTTGCTCCTGCGGAATACTTTTCGGAAGAATACCAGTTCAGCGCGGATGAGGAGTGGTTCGAACAGGCCCGGCTCGGTACACTCCGCATACCGGGTTGTACAGCGTCTTTCGTATCTTCGTATGGGCTCGTGCTGACCAACCATCATTGCAGTCGGTATGCACTAACCCTGGTCGCCCAGTCCGGTGAGGACCTCCTCGAGGAGGGGTTTTATGCGTCTTCACTCGATGAAGAACGTCCGGTACCCGACTTGTACGCAGATCAATTAATTTCGATCGAGGATGTCACCTCCGTCGTCACAGAAGCACTGGCGTTGGCAGAGACTGACGCAGAGGAGGCCTCAGCCCGCCGTGAAATTTTCGAGGCCATTCAAGACAGCCTTACGTCGAACGCCTCCTTGCCTGAAGACGAGGTTGTTGTCGAGGTCGTCGCCCTGTACCGGGGTGGGGTATACTCCGCATACACCTTCCGTAGATTCAGCGACGTACGCCTGGTTCTGGCGCCCGAAATCGAGGTGGGTACCTTCGGGGGAGATACAGACAATTTTACGTTTCCTCGTTATACGCTCGACTTTACTTTTTTTCGCGTCTATCAAAATGGCGAACCTTTCGAGCCTGAGCATTCGTTCTTGTGGGGGCTCGAAGGTGTACGCTCGGGAGAGCCGGTGTTTGTAGTCGGAAATCCCGGGAGTACCCGCAGGCTCGAAACACTCGCACAACTCCATTATCGCCGCGATGTTGCCAATAAACACCGGCTTGCTTTTCTGGAAAGCCGGGCTCGAGTCTTTGAAGAGACCTATTCGAACACGCTGGATCCGGATGAACGGAAAGCGATGAGGCTTTCGTCTTTTTCTCTCAGAAACGCAATTAAGCTGTATACCGGTCAGTTGAAAGCATTACACGACGACCGGTTGCTGCAGCGAAAGGGCCAGTCCGAACGCCAGTTCCTGAACGACTTGCAGAACAAGGACGGGATCCAGGATTCGTATGGGGATGTGATCGATGAGATGGCTGCGATCCAGTCGCAAATGATGGCGTTAAGCGATCCGCATGGAGCTTTTTTTGCACTGACTCATCCCTCGTATTCCTCTGCTGTGATGCGCAGGGCGATTCTTGTCCATGAATGGATAGAGCAGCATCGTGCCGGCGCAGCGGAAGAGGCACTCGATTCTCTCGAGGTCCAGCTCGACGCTATAGAAGATCAGTCCGACATGCTCGGAATCGGTCTGTTGAGCGCCCGGCTGACCGACTTATTGAACTATCTGGGACCCGACAGCCCTGTCGTAGACGCAGTACTGCAGAAACGAGCACCTGACGATCGCGCTCGTGCAGTCTTGGATTCCTCTCGGCTATCCACACGTGCATCTTTGCAACGACTCCTTGCCGAAGAAAGCCAGGACGTAGTGGAGCAGGATCCTGCGTTACGTATGATCGAGCCCTTTATTAAAAGCTACCGGGATTATCGACGTGTGTCTTCTGGCCTCAGCGCCCGGCAAGATCGGGTATCTCGCAGGATCGGACAGGCTCGATTCGAGATGTACGGAGCCGCCCTTTCTCCGGATGCTACGTTTACTCTTCGCATCGCCGATGGTATCGTCCTCGGATATCCCTATAATGGGACGTACGCGTCTCCTTTTACGAGCTATTTCGGGATGTACGATCACTATTATTCATATGGGGGCGATAACGAGTGGGCGCTTCCCGAAAGGTGGGCTACTCCTCCTTCTTCGTTCGATAAATCGGTCCCAATAAATTTCGCTTCGACGAATGACATCGTTGGCGGCAACTCCGGCTCTCCGGTGCTCAACCGCGATCTCGAACTGGTTGGACTGGTCTTCGACGGAAATATAGAAAGCCTGGCAGGCGCCTTCATCTATCTCCCGGAGATCTCCAGGGCTATATCCGTTGATTCCAGGGGAATTCTGGAGGCACTAGACGAAATATACGAAGCGAATCGTTTGGTTCTTGAGCTCATCGAGGATGAGCTCGAACCTGCCGGGGAGCAAGCCGGTCAAGCCGGCGGCCCCGGAAGTCGTTAAATTCCTGGTTTTGGCAAGTCGATTCTTGCCGATATACGATTGATTACGATGAAAAGAATCTATGCATATAGTATCACTCTGTTGATGGCATGGCTGGTCGTGAGCTGCGCCTCCACAAGTAGCGAGATGGCGATCATCACGGAGCGCCCAGAGCCGATGGATGAACCCTCGCAACGCAGAACAACCTCACCGAGCGACCGGGACCACGAAGAATCGGACCCCTTCACCGAGATCAATCGATTTGATTTTGGTAAGATGTGGACCTTCGACAATCCTCCCGTCGAATATCTGGAGGAAACGTACGACATGGAATTCTCCGGCCAATGGTTCGACCTGGCAAGTAAAGGGGCGCTTCGATTTGGGGAAAACTGCTCTGCTTCCTTCGTTTCTCCGTTTGGCCTCGTAATGACCAATCACCACTGTGCGAGGGAGAGCATCACCCGGGTGAGCAATGAAAGCGAGGCGCTCATCGATCGAGGTTTCTATGCAGAACGGATCGAACAGGAACGTCAGGTGGAAGACCTCTACGTCGATCAACTCGTTGCCATTGAAGACGTCACCGATCAAGTACGCTCCGGCGTGCCAGATTTTCAAAACGACGAGGAAGAAGCAGACATGAGACAGCGTCGTATTGAGTCGCTGGAGCGAAATATGACCCTCGAAGCGAAAGATCGAGATACCACCCATCACGTCCAGATCGTATCCCTCTATCGTGGCGGCAAATATTCTGCCTACACGTTCAAACGATACCGGGATGTTCGCCTTGTCATTGCACCCGAGCTGAAAGTGGCCAAGTTCGGAGGGGAAAGCGACAATTTTACCTACCCCCGATATTCATTAGATATGACGTTCTTCCGGGTGTATGACTACGAAGGCAATGCGCTGAAACCGGATTATTTTTTCCCCTGGAGCACAAATGGCGTGAGGGAGGGCGAGCCTGTGTTTGTTGTTGGGAATCCAGCGTCGACGAGCCGGCTCAAAACGGTCAGTCAGCTCGAATACGACCGCGACTATGCCCTGCCCCAGCAACTGGAAGTGCTCGAAACCCGAGGGCAGCTCCTGAAGGAGTATTACACAAATTATCCCGACGACGAAAACATCGACGAAATACGCAACGCCTATCTATCGGTGTCCAACTCGATCAAAGCGCTGCGAGGGCAACTTGCCGGCTTGCACGATGAAGCGCTAATGACGCGGAAACAGGAGATGGAAAAGGCGCTCATCGCCAGGATCAACGCCGACGAGGTGCTCAAGGACAAGTACGGTTCTGTGCTGAACGACATCGAAGCCGTCCAGCTTTCCAAACAGGCAACAGCCCGTCAATCGGGTGCGCTGACCTACTTTGGCACCTCTATTGGGTCGAGGGTGCTCACCAGGGCCCTATACGGATATGCCTACTCACTGCTGAAACAACGAGGCGCATTGCCTGATCGGCTCGAAGAGCTCCGAAGCGGAGCCGCCGAGATCAAAGACTATCCTGCAGAGCTGGAAAAGGAGTTTGTCGTCGCCAGGCTCAATGAGTTTGCCAAATATCTGGGCTCCTCGGACCCCACGCTTAGAGGTCTTCTCCAGGGCGGCACTCCCGAAGAACTGGCTACTCGCCTGGTTGATAGCACGGCACTGATGGATTCCAGCAGCTTTTTCGCCATACTGGATAGCGGATACCTCTCGAGTAAAGATGTATCGGTGCCCGTCATCAACGCCATGGCGCCTCTTTTTTTTACCCTGGGGCAACAAAATGACAGTTTCTCTGCTCGGGAAGAAAACCTGAGCGAAAAACTTGCAAAAGCCCGACTCGAGCTCCTCGGTACCGATTTCCCTCCCGACGCCACATTCTCTTTCCGGTTGTCTGATGGAGTCGTGAAGGGATATGACTACAACGGCACTCGTGCCCCATTCCAGACGACCTTCTTCGGTATGTATGACCATTACCATACGTACGGTCCCCGGTCTGAATGGGACCTCCCCGATCGCTGGCTCTCGCCACCGACCACGTTCGACCTCTCAACGCCGCTGAATATCGTGTCGACCAACGATATCTCCGGGGGAAATTCAGGGTCTCCGCTGCTGAATGCAAATCTCGAAGTGGTGGGCTTGATTTTTGACGGGAATATTGAGTCCTTATCGAACGAATATATCTACCGCGACGAGTCAGCGCGCGCAATTTCCGTGGATGCACGCGGAATGCTGGAAGTGCTCGACGACATGTATGATGCCGACCGCCTTGTTCTCGAGTTGACACGTGGGGAATTGGCAACGACGGAAGACGAAGCGGATGCTATCCTCGCCGGAGAATAGCTGCATTTTTTTACATTATGAGGATGTACTGATGCAATCACAAAAGGCTCTTGCTCCAATACGCGTGTTACTGGCCGACGATCATCCACCGCTGCGTGCAGGCATGAAAGCCAGGCTCGATCAAGAAGAGGACATCGTAGTCGTCGGCGAAGCCGAAAATGGAAAAGAAGCACTGCGGTTGGCCAGAGAGCTGCAGCCTACGTTGCTCGTGCTGGACATGGAGATGCCAGAGCTGACCGGTCTCGAAGTGGCGAATCTACTCAAAGAGGAGGGGTCCTTGATCCGGGTCCTGGTCCTGAGTGCATACGAGGATCCCGATTATATCATGAAGCTGGTCGAAGGAGGCGCGGCAGCCGGCTACCTGACGAAAAATGAATCTCTAGAGACGATCGTTGCCGCGGTTCGCGGCGTCGCCCGTGGCGAGGAAGGATGGCTCAGCCGGGAGGTCGCAGCAGCACTCATGAAACAAAAGCGCGGAAGAGGTCGAGAAATCGACCAGTCCCTGCAACAGCTCAGCCGGCGGGAGCTCGAAGTCCTGCAACTCATTGCCCGCGGCTTCAACAATATCCAGATTGGCGAGGAGCTCTTCATTGCCGAGAGCACCGTCAAGAAACACGTCAGTAACATATATACCAAACTCGATCTAAATACACGGGCGGAGGTGACGGCCTGGGCCTGGAAAAATGGCGTCGTGGATTCCAGCCCTTCTCCCTGATCCTCTCCAGTCAGTACTCTGCCAGGCTTCTAGGGTCGCGTTCTGGGCGCCCTGACCCGCCTCTCCTTTCGATCATTCTTTTGATCGTTGTTTTCATTTTCTGCTCGGTCATTCAGGTGATACGAACTAAGGTTAAGAATATATGCCTATTCATCAGATTTCCCCTCTTGACATATATAACGATCATTTTCTTGCGGGCTAATTAACGATCGTGTCTGTCGGAATCGGCCGATCACATTGGCTTCGCACAAGACCCTGAGGTGCACCCAACGAGCAGGTAGAGCGCATCAAGAGATTACATTATCACATGTCGGTACTATGAACACCCTCCAGGTATTTATATCCCTCCTCGTAGTCTGTCTTACGGGAAGTTTGACGGCATCTGCAGTGGAAGCAGCGCATGCTTCGCCTGAAGGTAATGTATTTGTCTTTTATCCTCAGGTATCGGCTCCAGGATATGTGTTGACGGCCGAACAGGAAGCCGTCGACGCGATAAATACCGAAGAACAGGGCCTTCTCTCGGTTCGAACGCTCTGGTTGTTGACTGAACGGGCCGGTCCTTTCCGCTGGCCTATCTTTGGCGTCTTCCTGATCGGAGTGTTTCTCGTCTTCCTGAAGTTCTATGAATTGATGAGCGACCGTAAGGAGTCGAGAGAGATAGAAGGCCTCAGCTATCCATCGATGGATGTCTCTCAAATCATACATGCCATCTCAGGGCAACGCGAAAGTATGCTTGCTCGTCTGCAAGCCACCATGCTAAATGTGTATCAGGCCGAGAAAGGAGATGCTGAACTGCAGGTGGAGATCACCAGCTTCATCAAGTTGCAGCAGGACCGTTTCGATTCGTTCAAGCGGCGTATCGATTTTCTGGCCGATACAGCAGGGGCCATAGGTTTGTTAGGCACGGTGTGGGGTATCTTCTCCGTTTTTTCTGGTGGAATTTTGGACGATCAGGTTATTCTCTCCGGAATGGGCATCGCGCTCATCACTACACTCCTGGGGCTGGTCGTCAGTATTCTTTTGAACTTCAGCTCTACTGAGATCTTCGGGCTGTTTAACAGCCGTCTGGATCGAATATCCGAAAAGTCGGATGAACTGCGTATTCGACTGATGGAGCTGGCGACCGAATCGAAAAAAACGGAAACAGATCCATATGTGCCCGGTCTGAGCATTAATGCACAACTGGCCGGCAAGGTCTCTGATGCGGTACCGATGTCTCTGGTCGCTTCGAAGACTCCGCACGCCAGGGCGAGTACGGCTGTTGAGACGAGACCCGCTGAAATCAGCCACCAGGAACGCACGGAGGGTAAGGCTGAACCCCAGGCCGTACCCAACAGCAACAACAAGGCCTTTGCACAGCGGGAAAGCAAGCCGTTTGCTCAGGTCGAGGCGATGTTCGAAGACCGTATGACAAATTCGCCGTATGGCGATTCACTGGCAAATAACCACAGGAAGCCCCTGGTCGAGTCGAGCGTCGAATATCCCAATGAGCCCCATTCGTTGCGGTTTATCAACTCGATCAATGATACTACCGTAGGCAAAAAGTTGCGCAACGTCGGCCTGCGTTTAACAGATGGAAACGGCAATCCTGTTGCAGGGCGTAGCGTCCTGGTGCACATCGAGGAGGGAGGGAGCCTGTTTAACGAGTCCAAAAGGAAAATCACGCTAGATACGGACGAAAGAGGAGAAGTTCACTTTGACCTTCAAATCGCAAAAAAGGCCGGCAAGCAGAATCTAGCGGCACATGTGCCGGGCAGCGATGAGCCGGGTACGGCATGTTCCCATGAGTTTTACGCACGGCCCGGAGTGCCTCGCAAACTCAAACAATTCGGGAATAATCAGGGAGGGATCGCCGGCGAGCTGCTCGCGAAAGCGTTGAAGGTTCAAGTACTTGATGAGTTCGAAAATCCTATACCAGACTGGTCGGTCATTTTCAGCATCGAACTGGGAGGGGGCACCCTTGAAAACGGCCTGACCGAACTCAAGGTGACAACCAACAAAAATGGAGAAGGCATCGCGCACCTGAAAGTAGGGATGGAACCTGGATTTAATACGGTGAAAGCAGCCGTAGAAGGGGTTGTTCGCGAACTGAAATTTCAAGCGATGTCGATGGCCTGATCATTGCTTGTCTGATACTGCGGCGATCGCTGTTGTCCTCGCTGCAGGTAGTATATAGCATTGCAGATGCTCGACGAACGTAAGGTCAGGTGCCATGAGTAGAACCGGATATTTCATGCGCTTAGTCGACGTAGTACTGATTCTCCTGTTCGGCTTCATCAGTATTTCGTCGACGAAAGGTACGCGTATAGACCGCTTGACCAGCTCTGAAACGAGTTTGCTCCCCGTCGAAACACAGGAAACCCTCTATGTCGGCGTAACGGGAGAGGGCGATTATCTCGTGGAAAACGAACAGGTGTCATTAGCTCAGCCCGGGGATGTTCAATCCTATCTGATCCGGCAGCAGGCCAGATCGGATGAGCAAGGAATTAAAGTCCGCATCCGTGCGAGCCGGCGAGCGACTGCCCGGAGCGTCTTCCTACTCGCTGCGATGTGCGATTCGCTGGGGATTCCCAAGGCCCTCGAGGTTGAAGTTCGTCACCAGGACGAGGACTGATGATGCGTTCCTGCTTGCTACGTTTCTTTCGTTTGAGACTGTGTAACTAGAGGTGCTGTATCAGCATGAGAAGTCGAGGGTTCATCATACGATTCATCGATATTGGGCTTTTGATCCTGTTTGGATTCCTGATGATCAGCGACATCAATGCGACGTCTCATATCGAGATGAAGCTTCCCGAGAAGCCGCTGCAGATCTCGATTGAACGAGGCCTTCCGGCTTACCTGGGCATATCCATCCTCGATACAGACAGCTTCGTGATCGTCGATCTCGAAGCGGAAGAGATTCTTCACCAGGACATCCTGACGGCCGAAGAGTTGGCGTTCGTGCTTCGGACTCTACAACAGCAAAATGCCGAGGAACAACGCTGGTTATCCGTGCTGATCGAGCCGGCGCCCGAATCGAGCATGCAGATGCTCGTAGATGCTCTGGATGCCTGTGAACGATTGGGTATCCAGAAAAGACTGAATACAGCAACAGCACTGGTCAACCCGAGTGAATGATTGAACCGAGACGTCATAATAACCGAGTAAGCCGGCAGGTGAAAGCGTTCCTGTCGACGCTTGTCCTGGCCGCTTTTTGTTATGGCATCCTGATTGTCTCCGAGGCGGAACCCTTCAGGGTGGACCGAACCTTTTTCAGAGAAATAGACCTTGATCAGCTAAGCGCTTCTTATGGCTGGGAAAGTGTTATGGATCTCTTCGAGTCCTCGTCTGCCGGGGCCGAAGATACTTCGTTAGAAAACGAAATAAATCGTGCCTCTTCGTTTATGTTGGAGGAAGTGTCGCCGTCACAACTGCTGTCGGCCGATACCATCCCTCTGGTTCCTGCACCGGTAAACCCGGCCACCAGCGAGCCGGTTACAGAAGGTTCATCTGCTCAGCCGGTAGATCCAGGTATCGTAAATCAGCGTCCACAACTTGCAGAGTCCAGTCCTTCAGCAGAAGTGGTGCCCGATACAGAAAACGACCCCCCTGCAGAATCCCTCCTCAGGCCCGAACAGGCGACTTCGCCGGAATTGCCAGGATTGAGCGAGGAGGCTCCGGCAGAGCAGCCGGCTGCTGGTGGGCAGCCGCCCGGCATGACAATCCGGAATCCTCCCCTGAACTCCGATAGGACGGCCGGGACGCTTTTGCCCGAAATAAGCCGGGTCTCTCTTTTTGCCATGGGACGCGACTTCGAGAACCTGGAGCTCATGGATATTACGGACTGGATGAGCAGGAACTCCTCCGATCTACCCATAGGCATCCGGTTGCTCATCAGACACAGAGATCGCTTTTATTCGTCGGCCAGCCAGTTCATTCTCGACGGGAAGCGATATGAACTGTACTTGATGTGCAAACAGTTGCAGTACGAGATGCACATCGTTCTCGTCGAAGAGGACCAGGCGCTATATCTCATCGATAGAAGCTTTCAAAATCTGAGCAGAACGTTGCAACGGGGAGAGGTTTCACGGGATGAAGAGCGTGGTATTTACGTCGTCAAATCCCTGGTAGCTGTAGAGGACAGCCCTGAACAGTTTTACGCCCCGTTCTGGTCGTGGTGGGAGTATGCCAGGCGCACGAATTCAAGATGATGTTTGCCATTCCATCAGGTCGCTGAGCACGACTCGTTTTACGACAGGAGAAAAGGGTAAATCCTCGCGAGGGTCGGAAAGCAGAGGAATAGTCGATCGTACATGATCGAGATAGTCCTGGAGGTATTCGGGTTGAATAGATTCCACCGTGTCAGGCAGCTTTTCGCGAAGGGGATCAACCTGTCGGCCATTTTTCCAGAATCGATAACACAAATGCGGGCCTGTGGCAAGACCCGTACTTCCCACATAACCTATGATGTCGCCTTGTTTCACCTTGATCCCCTTGCGTATGCCCTTCGCTATGCGGGAGAAGTGCAAATAACCCGTCGTATACGTTCCGTTGTGTTTAACTTTGACGTACCGACCATTGCCCCGGGTATAACCTGCAGCGATGACCGTTCCGTCGGCAGTAGATCGGACCGGTGTGCCGGTAGGCGCCGCATAATCGGTTCCTAAATGGGCTTTATACCGTTTCTGAACAGGGTGAAAACGACGCCAGGTGTACCGGGAACTGATTCTGGAGAAACGCAGGGGGGCTTTCAGAAAAGGGCGTCTCAAACTGTTCCCTTCGGCATCGTAGAAATCTATGCTGCCATCGATCGCGTAAGGGAACGCATGGAATACGTCGCCATCGTGTGTAAATCTAGCTGCCTTAATGCGCTTAATGCCGACGGATTGGTCCCCAACGTAGTCTTCTTCGTAGACCACGTTGAATCGATCTCCCTGCATGATGCGATAAAAATCCACCTGCCAGGCGAAGATCTCAGACAACTCGATAGCAACCATCGGATTAGCGTTCAACTCCTCGAGGGTCTGGTACAGGGAATGCTCGATCTCACCCTGAATGTGCTTCTGAAGGGTGCGTACCGGCCGATTTCCACGTTCTACACGCAACGAATCTCTAAGATCGAAAACGACGTAATGCACGGGATCTTGTTCGTATACGAGGAATTCGGAGGCGCGTCCCCGTGTAGTATCCTGGTATACGTGATAAGCATTGCCCGCACGTAATTTTCTGACGTCCATGACGGGTCTGGCTCGTTCGACCAGAGTGGCTATCGCCTGTGCGGATACATTCAAGCGCGAGAGGATGTCAGAAAAGGTTTCTCCTCGCCTCACCGCATACCGTTTTCGCTCGTAGAGGTCTCCGCGGATTTGATTTTCATCGTATGGAGCAGGGTCCTCGATATTACGACGCATGGGGTTGTACTCAGCGTCGGAATACACGTTGATGCGACAGCTCGGGTTAAAGGCGAATGCACATAGGAAAATCAGGAAGGATACCGATATTTTAGCGATAATCAGCAGGTGGGATCGCATGCGTTACGACGGCACTAAGTGGTGTATAGGGATAACGGTGGGGCGAGGGATCAGGGGAATAATACTAATTTCCATGAACTAATTCACGAGGCCGGCTCGAGCGCCCTTACTCCGGGCGCCACGTGCGTTCGTCCACACCTTCCTTGATATTCGCCCAGCGTGCCAGCACGAAGAGGAGATCGGACAAACGGTTGAGGTAGACAGCGGTCTCTGGATTGATCTCTTCTTTTTCTCGAAGCGCCGTCGTAACACGCTCTGCTCGCCGGCATACCGTGCGGGCAACGTGCAGAGCGGCCGCCGTCAAACTTCCGCCGGGCAAGACGAAATGTTTGAGTTCAGGCAGTTCAGATTGAAACTGATCGATCTCATTTTCGACGGACGAGATATGCGCTTCTTGAATACGAGGAACGTTGGCCTTCGATGGGAGCGGTGTGGCGAGGTCGGCCCCGAGTACGAATAGCTCGCTCTGTATCTTGTGCAAAATTCGCTCCAGATCGGCGAGGTTCGCGTCGGGGGCTGCGTGGATTCTGGCCAGCCCGAGCAGCGAGTTGGCTTCGTCGACCGTTCCGTATGCTTCGATTCTCAAAGCATGCTTGGGGACACGATCGCCTCCGAACAGGCCCGTATAACCACTATCGCCGGTTTTGGTGTAGATTTTCATGATGAACAGGACGCAAATAATGGAAATGGACGCACCCCTCTGCATCCGTGTGGATATGAGCATCCATACGGAAGACGTCACGGACCAGGGCGGGATTCAGTACGTCCACGGGTGAGCCGAAAGTGATCTGTCGCCCCTGGTCCAGGACCAGGATGCGGTCAGAAAAGCGGGCAGCTAACGAAAGGTCGTGGAATACAGCGATCACAGTGAGTCCTTTTTCGACCATAGATCGAATGCGGGAGAGGATATCGAACTGGTGGTATACATCCAGGTGCGTCGTGGGTTCATCCAGAAGCAGCAACCGGGGATCCTGGATGAGCGCCTGGGCGAGAAAGACCCGCTGGCGTTCTCCTCCGCTCAAGGTAGCCAGTGACCTGTGGTGAAGGTGGCCGAGATGAAGATCCTGTAACAGGGTGTGAACGCGCCGTTCGTCTTCTCGTGAAGTCCTGTCCAGCCAGCTATTGTGAGGCATACGGCCCAGAAGCACAAAATCGAAGATGGAAAAGTCGAATTGGATAAACGAAGATTGCTGAACGACCGCGATGGCGCGAGCGCGAGCTTGCCGGGACCATGCGTCAAGAGATCGGCCTTCGAGTTTCAGGGAACCGCTGTAGGGCAATAACCCACTAATCGCACGCAACAAAGTCGTTTTCCCGCTGCCGTTGGGTCCGATGACACCCAGGCAGCATCCGTTGGGTGCGTCTACGTTGAGATCTTTCAGAATATGATTCTGTTCGATCGAAACATTGAGGTCGCGGGCTAAAAGCAACGGGGCAGGATAGGCTTATGGATGAATTACCGGCTGATCAGGGACGATGAACGAAATCGGGGTGTAATTTTTCGTACAACGAAGCTAGAGATTCAGTCGAATCAAGGTAGAGGTTGTGGTGGTCCGGGTTCGGTGAGATACAATCCTGGCCAGCCGGTGCCTGTTCCCGGGACGGATCAGGCCAGGGGACGTTCAAGGCCCGCATGGCCAAAAGAGCAGCCCCGGTTGCAGAGGCCTCCCTGGTGGGGCTCACGATGAGTTCTGTACCGAAGACGTCCGCAACGATTTGAAGCCATTCTTTCGAACGAACGAAACCTCCGTTGGCATACAATATACGCACGGGTTCGCACAGTTCTTGCATCGCTTTGGCTATTTGAAATAGCGTCATCGAGATGCCCTCCATCATGGCTTTCAGGAAGTGGGCGGTAGTATGATGGAATTGGACCCCGAAAAATACGCCTTTATCGAAGCTGTTCCAGTGGGGGGCCCGTTCCCCCAGAAGATAGGGCAGACACAACAGCCCTTCACTTCCAGAGGGGACGTTGCGGGTCTGCGCAAGCAAGGCCTCGATGTTCAGCTCCTCGTGCTCCGCGCCCTTGAGTAGCTGATTCTTGAACCATTCCAGTGTTATTCCCCCGTTGTTGATGGCGCCTCCCACAACGTAGTGCGTGTCGTCGAGGATATAGGTAAATAAGCGCTCCTGAGGATCGACAGAAGGCGATTGTGTGGTAACTCGAACGGCGCCACTCGTTCCAATGGTTAATGCCGCCTCATCGGGCGACAGGGCAAACACACCCAGGTTCGCCAGGCATCCATCGCTCGCCCCGATGACAACAGGGATAGAGGATGTCAGGCCAAGGTTCTCCTGGACCGACGGCTCCATGTCTTCCAGAATATACGTCGTCGAAACCGGTTCGGACAACTGAGATCCATCGATCCCGATGAGATCGAGCGCGGGCTGGTGCCAGGTGCGATCACGCAAGCTGAAGAATCCCGTCGCAGAAGCAATAGAGTGATCAACCACATACCGGCCATATAACTTCCATAACAAATATTCTTTGATTGAAATCAATTTATATGCACGATCCAGGTTCTCAGGAGCGCGCTCCCTAAACCAGATGCCCTTGCAGAGAGGAGACATCGGGTGAATAGGAGTGCCCGTCTGCTGATATATCGAGCGCCCCTCGTCACTGCGTTTGAGCGAATCAGCGAGATGTTCGCTGCGCGTATCCGCCCAGGTAATGAGGGGGGTTGTGGGGTGTCCATTGCGATCGACCAGTAAAATGCTGTGCATGGCGCTGCTAATGCCGATCGCTCTCAGCCGCTGATCCGGCTCCAGCCGCTGAATGGCTTCTCGAAGAGAATCTAAAATGGCATCGCACAGTTCATCAGGATCTTGCTCGGCGTATCCGGGTCTGGGGCGGCTGAGGCCATAAGAACGGCTGGTTTTGAAAACAGGCTCGGCGGAATCGTTGACGATCAATACTTTGGTGCTAGAGGTGCCAATGTCTAAGCCGGCATAAAAATTCGTTGCAGATGCCATAGAGGATGCTCTTGAAGATGGTATTTATGCGAATTCGGTGTCCATCAAACGAATCTATACGGTAACAGTCTCCGCGCTGGAGAACAAATCTAGGGAAATAAAAGTCAAAGGAACGCCTATTGCCTATCATCAAATACCATTCTCTTTATACGATGACACCTTGTCCGAAGGGATTGTCTAAAGCCTGTACCTGGGAGAGGAACGTTACTTTCATTCAAAGGAGCGTCGTCGGAAAGGTTATCTTCTTATGGATCTTTCTGTGTTGTTCAGCCTGTGACAACCAGGGCGCGCAATCCGATTTTGTCGAAGAAGCCAGTCTGCCGCCCGGAGGTATCACCCGGATCCTGGATAACGACTTCGGGGGCACGGTATGCAGCGAAGACCCTGACGACTGGCGTATTTCCCCGGTTTACGCGAGCGTAGTGTTTGTCGAACAGGCTTCCTTTCCCAATCCGATTAGCGGCTCATCGGTAGGAACCATCTTGCTGCGCGTTTTACAGCTTGATCGCGTGCAGGGTGGGTTCGTGTTGAATGCTTTTGGGCAGGGGAATACCCCTATCGAGCTTGGTCGTATTCTGGATGCGAGTTCACCCGGTACGTACGAACTGCAATACGCGCCTTCTTTGCTCGTAGAAAACGGGTTGCATCGGTTATTCATCTTTGACTCCCTCGGTGAACTCGTAACCTATGGGGATGTTGAACTGGTGACTTCGCTCCCGAGTAGCTGCTGACTTTGTTCTGGCCAGGTAGCTGCGTGCTTCACGATTCAGCCTGAGGCAGCCCTGCGAATGCGGTCCATTAAGGCCAACCCCAGGCCTTTCTCTTCTGTAGCTTCGCAGTAGATATGGGTGATGCCGGCCCGGTCGCAACGCCGAAAGAACTGGAATAACAAGTGCGCATATTCCTCTACCGTAGCACACGTGAGGTGCAGGCCCAGCATCTCTGGCTCTGGATGAGGATGGACTCCGATGTAGGCGTGGTTCTCATTAGGTATGACGTCTTCCGGGCCACATACCAGACGTACTGAGGCCATTGGGGCATAATGACGGTATTTCATCCCGGGACTATGGGCCACTGGATTCATCGCCCTATCGTCGAAGGTCGGTAGCGCCAGCTCCGGCACGTACCGGCGCAATTCTTCGAGAGTGACTCCACCTGCTCGAAGCAACTGGGGTACCTCCGGCCTGCAATCGATGACGGTTGATTCGAGCCCTAAGGGGGATGCTTCTCCCCGTAAAATGCACGCGATGCGTCCCATCATGTCTGCATACACATCTTGCCATATGGTGGGGCTGGGACGCCCCGAACGGTTTGCCGAAGGTGCGGCAACCGGACTGCCGCACGCTTCGATAAAGGCCAGTGCAATTTCATGGTCGGGCATCCGTATGGCTATTGAGGTCAGGCCAGCGCTCACGTTGGATGGGACGTTGTGTGAGCGCTCAAGGACTACGGTGAGCGGTCCGGGAAAGAAGGCGTCGATCAGTAGGCGGCCGGCGTCGGAGACCCGGGTAACGAGCTCGGGTATTTGATCGGTAGATGAAACGTGAACAATGAGCGGGTTGTCTGCAGGGCGTTCCTTCGCGCTGTAAATGGCACGTACTGCCTGCCTGTCCAGAGCGGATCCTCCCAGGCCATAAACAGTCTCTGTCGGGAAAGCAACGAGTTCGCCACGCTGAATAAAAGACGCAGCCTCATCAGGGGAGTCTGTGAGTAGCGTCTGGTATGTCATGACCTGCTGGACGCCTGCTGTGCCGTGCGGCTGGCCCAGATGCGTAAGTCGTCGAGAAGCAAGTAAATCGTGGGAAGGATGACCAGGGTCACGATCGTCGAGAAGGAGAGACCACCCACGATAGCACGAGCCATCGGAAAATAGGGGGGGCCGTCTCCACCGATCTGAGTAGATCCGAAGCAGAGCGGGATCAGTCCCAGGACCGTTGTTGCAGCTGTCATGACAATGGGCCGGAACCGGTCGTGCCCGGCTTGCAGCAACGCCGAACGCCGGTCCATTCCCGTCGATCGCAAGTAGTTGATGTGATCGATTAAGACGATGCCGTTGTTTACAACAATCCCGATCAGGATCAAGACCCCGATAAAAGCCATGATCTGCAAGGTCGTGCCTGTAATCAGGAAGAACCAGTATACGCCTATGAAGGCAAATACGATCGAACTCCAGATGCCGGCCGGATGGACCAGCGATTCGAACAGGGCGGCCATGACCAGGTAGATCAGCATCAACGCCATCAGGATATTGATCAACATCAAGTTTTGTGACCGTTGTTCGAAGTCGAATTGGAGGCCGAAACCCCAGTTGTATCCGGCGGGCAGCTCGTAGTTCGAGAGTACTTGTCGGACCAATTCGTTGCCTTCGTCGCCTGTGATTCCGTCCAGACCGATCTTGATGCCGATCATTGTCGTGCGATTTTCCCGCTGGATGGAACGTGGACCTCTCGACGTGTGGATGTCGGCCAGGGCGGCCAGCTTGATCGGGTCCTGACTCATGTCGCCTGACTGAACGGTCAGGTTACGGAGGTTGTCGATCGACTGCTGGTCGCTGTCCTGGAAAGCAAGACGCATGTCCACTTCGCCGTCAGGAGTGCGAAAACGCCGCAGCCGGTAGCCGCGCATCGCCGTAGAAATCGTGCTGGCGATCTGTTGTGTCGTATATCCATACTGCCGGGCCCGTTCGCGGTCGACTTGTACACGTACTTCTTCATCACCCTGTTCGGCTTCGGAGCGTACATCGCGTAATCCGTCGACGCGCTCCAGTACATCCGCAATCTCGTAAGAGAGCTCGGCCAGACGTTCGCTGGATTCGCCGGACAGCACGATGCGCACCCCGTTCTCGTTGCTGCCGCTGCGCCAGGTGAAAGACGGATTGGCAATCGCGAGCTTGGGCATGTTTTCGAGGATCTTCTCCCTGATCTCTTCGAGGGAGTTTTCAGCCTCCTCTCCGTCTAAGAGCATGATGGAAGATTGAGCGTAACCGGCCCGGAAATAACTGTATACCGATTCGATCTCGTACTCCTCCTTGTTGGCAAATAGAAAGTCTTCAACTTTTGTGACCGCTTTCTCAACCCGATCCAGGGTGTACGATCCGTTGATGTGATAGTGGAGGTAAATGGTCCGATCCGTTCCTTCGTTTTCAGGAAAGAAGTCAGACTTCACAAACTTGGCCGGAATCAGAACGCTGAATAACACACCGAGGATCATCAGTACGGAGACCCATCGGCGATCCACCAGCCATGCAAGGAAGCGATCGTACCGCTGTATGATTTTATCGATAATGGTTTCTTTGTGTGCTTTATCGCCGATCTTGATCTTCGACATGAGCAGAGGCACAATGGTCTGAGAAATGAGCAGGGATACACCTAATGCGATGCATATCGCGATGGACACGTGTTTGAGAAACAGGGTAACCTGGTCGGCGGGACTCACAATAAAAGGGAGGAATACGATGCCAGTGGTAATCGTACCGGCGGTGACTGCCATCCCGACCTCCTTCACCCCCTGAATCGTAGACTTGACCGGTTCGTCCGGAAAGTCTAGCTGTCGTCGATGGATGCTCTCAGTAACGACAACAGCATTATCGACCAGCATGCCGATAGCAAGCATGAGTCCCATCATCGACAGTACATTCAGCGAGAGACCCAGAAAGTACAGCCCTCCCAGTGTGATGACAATCGAAATGGGTACAGCGAGGGTTACAATCAGGGTGGTGGAGACCCGGCGTAGGAACAGAAAGAGAACCATCAGTGCAAAAAAAGCCCCGATCATACCAGAGGTAAACAAGTCGTTTAACGAAGAGACGATGCCCTCCGCTGCATTGTCCATATAATAGATGTTCACCCCATCCATCTCGGGATCTTGCTTCAGCTCTTCTACGGTTTCGACCACCCGTTTCGCCGTGGCGACAGTGTTCGCAGTCGATTCTTTGGAGATGTTGAGGCCAATCGCATAGGTTTGATTCAGGTGTCGCCCCTCTTCTCTTTCCGGTTCCTCGAATGATACCATAGCGATGTCGCGGAGGCGCAATCCTTCGGGGTTGATCATCAGGTTGGCAATCTGATCAATCGATGTCAAGGCGCCCATCGGGCGGACCATGAATCGATGCCCGCTGTCGTTCACCTTACCCGCAGTCATTGAGAAATCGCTTTCGCGCAACTGTGTCGCCAGCTCTACCAGGTTGACTTTATGGGCTGCTACCCGGTCGGCCATGAGCTCGATACGCACCTCCTTGGGGTAGACCCCGTACATCTCGACCTGGGCTACTCCCTCCAAACGTTCGAGGGGCCGCTGCAGCTTGCGATTGAGCAGGTCATAGGCGTTGGAAAGGTCCCGGTCCGAAGAAACCCTGAGGGTCAGGATGGGCATATCCGACGTGGAAAACTGAAAGGTGAAGTAATTTTCGACATCGCTTGGCCATTGGTCTCGGATCCCGTCAATTTTCTCCCGTATTTCCAGCGCGCGGATGGCTGTTTCTTCGCCCCAGTCGAATTCCAGAAAAATATCGGCCCCTTCCTCCCGAGACGTGGAATGCAGTGTTTTCAAGCCTGTGAGTGTGGCCAATACTTCTTCGGTGGGACGCGTAATCTGGCGCTCCACTTCCTCGGGCGTAGAGCCCGGGTAGGGGATCTGCACGAAGATGCCGGGGAAGTCGATCGAAGGAAAATATTCCAGGGCGAGGAGACGGGAAGCAATCAGGCCGATGACCACAAAAGAGAGGAACGACATGACCGTCGTCACAGGCCGGCGTATGGAGTGTCTGGCTAAGCTCATACTGGAGGATTCGAAGTTATGGGGCGCAACAGGGTCATACTGAATCGGGGAGTGCGGCGTCGGCCATTCGCGCATCCGATTTGCGGTCGAAGATCATGTACATGACAGGGATGACCAGGAGTGTGAGCAATGTCGAAACGAGCAGGCCGCCGATCACTGTGATAGCCATCGGGGCTCTGATTTCGGTGCCGTTTCCGAGGCCGAGTGCCAGGGGAAGGAGGCCTAACGTAGTGGTGAGCGTGGTCATCAAAATGGGGCGTAGACGCAGGCGGCCGGCCTCGACGATAGCCTCTGCCTTCGGTGTGCCCTGCTGCCTCAACTGATTGATGAGATCGACGAGCACGATGGCATTGTTGACGACAATCCCCGCCAGCAGGATTAAGCCGATAAACACGACCACGCTTATGGTCGAGCCGGTAATCCATAAGGCCAGCACAGCGCCGACGAGAGCGAGGGGAATGCTGAAAAAGATGACAAACGGGTGTAGGAGCGATTCGAACTGCGAGGCCATGATGAGGTACACCAGAAATACAGCAAGCAGTAATGCCATGAGCAGCGACCGAAAGCTGGCTTCCATCTCCTCGCTCTGGCCGCCGAGATTGACATCGATGCCCGGAGGTATCGCGAGTTCGTCGATGATGCCGGCAATATCTTCCGCAGCAGCTCCTAAATCTCCATAAGTCAGGTTCGCGCTGACGAGCGCGACACGTTCCTGGCCGATGCGGCGGATTTCTCCCGGACCGACGTCGACAACCACGTCTGCCACCATAGACAGCGGGATCGGCTTTTCACTTTCAGGATTGATGATGAGCGAGCGGATGCGATCGATGTCGGCCCGGTCTTTTTCTTGCGATCGGACAAGCACGTCGATACGGCGATCTCGCCACGAATACCGGGTTGCGATATCCCCTCGTACACTGCTCACTACGCGTCGCGCAATATCGTTGACGGCCAGCCCCAGTGCAGCTGCGCGCTCGCGGTCAAAATAAATTTGTACTTCGGGATTCCCCTGATTCATCGTCGACTTCACGTCGGCGAAGCGATCCGATTCGCTGAGCCGGGCCGCCAGGTTCTGCGAAACCCGTTTCAAGTCGTCCAGGTTGTAACCGCTAATTTCGACTTCAACGGGGGTGTCGAATGTGAAAAGGGTCGGATAGCTAAATTCATACTGGAGCCCGGGCTCCCGTTCGAGTACATTGCGAAGCGATCGCATGGCTGCAGATTCGGAGCCAGGGCCGGACTTGGCATCGAGCGCAATATGAACCTCTCCCCAGTTTTCACCGCCTTGCTCAGGGTTGGCGTCCATGCGGTTGCCGGTGCCTGCCACGGCAAAAGAGGTGGCAATGGATTGTTCTGTTAAAGCGGCCCTTTGAAGACGAGCGAGTACGGCATCTGTCTGTTCCAGAGGAGTGCCCGGAGCGAGCTTGAACGAGACATTAAACTCGCCCTGGGATAGTTGTGGTATTAACTCGACGCCGAGGCGAGGCACGAGAGCCATGGTTGCTGCAAACAAACTGAGTGCAGTCAACAGAACCACTCCTCTGTGTCTGAGCGCCCAGCGCAGAAACTGTGGATACTGATTCGTAAGCCACTCGTGTGCTTTTTGCACCGACCAGGTGAATGGAGTGGCCACCGTGACGATCCCGATCCCGATCCCTTTTACCGCCTTGATAACAAGCCAGCTGATGTAGACGGGCACCGTGTTGAACAAGAAATGCAATACCTTTCGAGAGCCTCGCCCGAATTTCGTTTTGGCCGGCTTGAGCGGCGCCCTGCCTGAAGAGGCTCCCAGGTCGGTTTTCTCGCCCCCGAGCGAGGCCAGCATCGGGATCAGGGTAATCGCCACCAGCAGAGAGGCCAGCAGCGAAAATGTGACGGTGAGCGCCTGATCGCGGAATAGCTGGCCGGCAATGCCTTGTACGAAGACGAGGGGGAAAAATACGGCAATGGTCGTCAGCGTGGATGCAATGACGGCCTGGGAAACTTCACTGGCGCCGGCTCGAGCCGCCTGAGCAATGCCTTTGCCCATCTCCCGGTGACGAGCTATGTTTTCCAATACAACGATCGAGTTGTCGACGAGAAGGCCGATACCCAGAGCAAGTCCGCCAAGCGACATGATATTGAGCGTGAGATCAAATCCGAACATCATATTGAACGTGGCGATGACCGAAACAGGAATCGATACGGAAATGATCAGCGTCGTCCTGAAGTCCCGGAGGAAAAAGAAAAGGATGAGAATGGCGAGGAGACCGCCGATGAGACCGGCTTTGATCACCTCGTCCACAGCGCTCTGGATAAATGTAGACTGATTGTATACGTTAACGAGCGCCATGTCCCGCGGTAGCTCCTCGTTGACGCGTTCGAGACGCAAATCGAGGTTTCGGGCTACATCTACCGTGTTGGCATCCCCTTCTTTATAAATGGCTACCTCGACCGCTTCCCTACCGTCGATGCGAGTGATGGCTTCCCGTTCTTTATAGCCCATTTGTACCGTGGCTATATCCCTGAGGTAGATCGGCGTGCTGGCTTGCTGGTCGATGATGACATTCCCTATTTCGCCCACGGTGCTGAACTCGTTGACGGTTCGGACGAGGTACTCTTGAGTCCCTTCCTCGAGGCGCCCCCCCGATAGGTTGACATTCTCTGCATTGAGTACCTGTACGATTTGCGCCACCGTGAGGTCGAGCTGCGACAGTTTGCTCTGGTCGATGAGCACCTGTACTTCGTCTTCGAGGCCGCCGCTTATTTTGACGGCCGCCACACCCGCGGTAGACTCGAGGTCTTTTTTGAGTTGTTCGTCTGCATATCGGCGCAGGTATTTGAGCTCTTCCTCAGTGAGATCGAACGAATGATCGGCCAGAGCCGCAGAGGTGAGCTGGGTGTCGGCGCTGGCGACAAGCGCTGCCGAGTCATCGATATACAGGCCAAACCGCATGATCGGATCCAGCGAAGGATCAAACCGCAAGATGACCGGTCGATCCGCTTCCAGCGGAAGCTGGAGTGCATCCAGCTTCTCGCGCACTTCCATGCGTGCCACATCGATGTCGGAGCCCCAGGCAAATTCGAGCACGATGTCGGATTGGCCGGTTCGAGAGATCGACTCCATCTTTACCAGATTCTTGACGACGCCGAGCGCTTCCTCGATAGGTTTGCTGATCAGGTTTTCGATTTCCGCCGGCGCGGCCCCCTGGTATTCAGTGCGGACGGTCAGCGTGGGGAAGGTGAGGTCAGGAAGCAGGTTGATCGATAACCTGGAAAGCGAAACGGTGCCGAAAAGCAGAATCGCGATCGTGAACATGGCGATGGTTACACGTCGCCGGATGGAGAGTTCAATGAGTTTCATTCGGGACGTATTTATCAATCGATGATCTCGACGCGTGAGCTGTCTCGGAGACTTCCCTGCCCGGCTGTGATGACTTGGGCACCTTCACTGACACCATCGAGGATTTCAGCGTATCGGCTGTCCATATACCCCCGATCGACCTTGATGCGAAGTGCAATGCTGTCCTGAACTACGTAGAGGGATATGTCTTCGTCTTCTTCGATCAGCGCTTCCTTGGGGACGAGCAGGGTCGAGAGGTGTGTGTCGTAAATAATCTGGATGCGGCCAAACATACCCGGTTTGAGCTGTTTGCTGTCGTCCTGTACTTCAATCGTTACTTTGAACGTTCCTGTTGAAGCGTCGACGATTGGGCTTATCCGCTTGATCGTGCCGTCGAAAACCGTATTGGGCAGTGCATCGACTGTCAACCGGGCGGCCTGTCCGACCTGAAGTTTGCCCAACTCGCGTTCGGGCACATTCATAATGGCGAGCAGAGGGTCAAAATCCGATATGTGGAAGGTGGGCTCGTTGACTTGCAGCGTGTTGCCTACTTTGATGAACCTCTGGGCAATGATGCCCGAGATCGGGGCTCGAACCGTCGTGTAATCCAGTTCGAGTTTGGCCAGATCGTAGGCGGCCTTCTGGGTTTCGAACTCGGACTTGACGCGTTCGTATTCCTCTATGCTGATGAGCTGCTTCTCGTATAAGTCCTCATTGCGTTCATGCTCGCGCTGAAGCTTGTTCAGGCTCACCTCGGTACGAGCAAGCTCGAGAGCGAGGCGCTCTCCATCGAGTTTGGCGAGTGCCTGGCCGGCACGTATGTAATCTCCTTCCTCGACAAAAATCTGGGTTACAACGCCACTGGCCTTTGTGGCCACGCTCGCCTCTTCTTCGGCTTCCAGGGAAGCGGTGCCCGTAAAAAACGCAGAGATATCGCTTCGGACAACCATGGCAGCTTCTACTGGAACTGCCGGAGCGGCTTCTTCCTCCTCTTCCGCCTCAGGAGGTTTGGATTCAGCGTTACTGCACCCAAACTGGTATGCTGCTAGTGCCAGACAAAGAATAAGACTTGCGAATCTCGAGTACTGATCCATTTCGATGCTAGAAGTTAAATGCGATGGAGGAGGTAACCAGCGGTTGGCTTGCAGGTATACTTAAGGCGTACGGGTGCTGGTACTATAGGTTACGTATCCCTACTTCCTGCCAAGACGAACCTGCCTCGTCTATTGTTACATTACCGGCTGATGTTCAACAGTTCTTAATGAATCGAGTCGGTCCGATTCCGCCCGAGCAAGATCCGGCAGCCAATGAGAAAATCGTCGCAATCATAAAGCATCTTAATTCAAATGCATCTTAACGCAGAGGTTGTGTTCGCTTCGACGCCGGGGCCCGCCTTGCTGCTCCATGGAGGCGCCTGGAACATACCAGAAAAGGAATGGGACGATCATGAAGCGGGCATGAGCGAAGCGCTCGATGAGGGAATATCGATGCTGGATAAAGGGTATTCTGCACTGGAGATCAGTGCACAGGTCGTGGCCTCTATGGAGTCCTACGGCGCATTCGACGCCGGAAGGGGAGCCGTATTGAATAAAGAAGGTTACGTTGAGCTGGACGCAGGTATCATGGATGGGTGGACCCGGCGTTGGGGGGCTGTGGCCGGGGTCCGTACGTTTCTGAATCCCGTGCATATTGCTCGATCCATTGCTTTAGAAGGAAATGGGGAATTCTGTTTTCTCGCATCTCCCCACGCTGAACGCCATGCGCTCCGGTCCGGGCTCGAGCCCCTGGACCCCGAAGCGCTGATCTGCAGCAGAGAACGAAAGCGATATGAAGAATTGCGCGCAGCCGATAATACGTATCACACCAGCCATCCCTTTCTGCCAGGCGGCCTGAGGGCGCCCCGGGGAACAGTCGGTTGCGTCGTGCGAGATAGCAATGGACACCTTGCAGCAGCGACTTCTACTGGGGGGACCCCTTACCGCTTACCCGGCCGCATCGGGGACTCCCCGCTGCCAGGCTGTGGATATTTTGCCAATAGGGTAGCTGCTGCCAGCGCCACCGGATGGGGAGAAGCCATCGCTGCCTGTGTCCTATGCCGGGAGACCGTTTCTCTGGTCGAACACGGCCTCTCGGCTGTTGAAGCAGTTAGTCAGTCCCTGAAGACCATGTATGATACTGTGCGAAATGCCGAAGGAGTCGGAGCCACTGGCGGGCTCATTCTGGTGGAAAGTCAGGGGGATGCAGCATGGGGATTTACCACCCCTTGCATGGCACGGGCTGGATGGGGTGACACCGGCCTTCGGCTTGTCACTGTATGGTGATCAGGCCCTTTTTATACGACTTCGATGCAGGTTTCGGAAAGGCTCTGAGCATCCCAGGGCTCCATTTTTTACATTTATTCCTTGTTGAACGAAGCCCTCGGTGTTACGCTCGCTACGGACGGCGTCTTCGGAAAGAATACGCGGAAGGCAGTGATCCGTTTTCAGAAACAACACGGACTCCAGGCGGATGGCATCGTGAACAAAGGCACCCTGGATGTTCTTCGGCAAGCTGTTGCCTGAAATCGGCCGGAGCGTGTGCTTAGAAGTCCAGCGTCAATCCGAGTTGCAGGCTTCTTCCGGGGGATGGTTCGTAATATCGGCCGCCAAAAGCATTAATGACGACCGAGCCGCTGTAGGTCTCGTCAAACACGTTGCTCAGCTTCAAAAAGGGGTTGATGGTCATGCGTGCGTTGCCTCTGGGCTTTAACCCGATAGTTGCATCAACAACCGAATACGCGTCGTTTTTCTGCGTATTGGCGTCATCTACATAGTAAGAGGTAATATGCCTGAAGCTTCCCTGAAACCAGAGCTGGGCGCTTCTAAGCCGCAGAAATACGTCGGTGCGGTGGTCTGGTATACCCGGCAAGCGATTTCCCCTCAGTTCGTCTGCACGGTATTCGAACCGGTTGCTGGAATGCGTAATTTGCCATTGCATCCACGCGAGTGGGTTCGTTGAGAACGACAGTTCTACTCCCTGATGCAGGTTTTCGCCGGCATTTCTGTAGAAGGTGCGATCTCCGCCGGCTTCGGTCTGAAAAGGCACCAGGCGGTCCTGTATATCCATGGTGTATACCGCTAGATCGAAGGTCGAATTCCAAAAGGGCAGTGTACCCCGAGCGCCGACTTCGAAGCCGATCACTCGTTGAGGGTCGACATTCGGGTTGAATCCGCCGTCCAGGTCGGGCCGGTTGACCAGTTCCGTTGTCGTTGGCGTCTCGAAAGCATTACGAAAGTTAGTGTATAAGGTATAGGATCCTCGACTGTAGGATAGACCGATCGCGGGCGAGAAGGAAGAAAATGTACGGTCCCCCGATTGATCGCCATTATCCAGGAAGCGATCCTTCATCGAAAAGCGGATATAGTCGGCGCGAAGGCCAACCGTAGCACTCAAGGAACCGATGAGTGGCTTTCTGACAAAAGCAAAAGGGGAGAGGTTGCGCACGGTTTCGTCCTGGGCCAGGCTCACTTGTTCGCCGGGATTCCCATCGATATTGTTTATATTCCGCCTGTCGTCGTCTTGGACCCCAATGTCGATGCCCAGGCCCCATTCGATGAGGTCTGATTGATCCTGAAGAACGAGCCGGACGCCGCCGGCCAGCCGGTTGAGGTCGATGTACGTAAAAGACAAAGGATTGTCCAGATCTCTGACGATGCCGTACAGCGTAGCGGAGAACTCGCCGATCGTCGTTTGATGCAGCAGTTTGGCCCCGAGTTGTGCCTGAAGGCTCTCTTTGCCGGCCCGGGTGTCTACATTTCGGGCATTAGCCAGATCAGGATCCTCTCTAAACTGTTCCAGCGTCAGCTGCCCGGGGTTCTCGGCATCCTGATCGGCAATAGCACTGCTGATCTGGAGAACAGAAGTGGATCGCAGGGGTAGCGTTGCGTACAAGGCGGCGCGAGTAAATCGAGAGGAACTGTATTCCCTGGAACCTACCCGCTGGTCATTGCTGACAAAGAATCGCAGCCGGCCATCGCCCAGGTTTGACCGATTCTCGAGGGATAGTTGATGCAAAGCGCCCCGGGGGTCGTCCAGCGATTCTCCTCCGGCAAGCAGGCGAATTCGAGTGCCGGGCTCCGTTTCGGATGAGCGAGTGGACAGAAAGAGGACCCCGCCACTGCCATTGCCCCAGAATAGAGAGGCCGGGCCCCTGATAACCTCGGCACGCTGCACCATCGAAGGAGACACGATGTCGGCAAACGATTGCCCGTCGGGCATGGTTAACGGGATGCCGTCGAGAATAACCTGGACTCCTCGGACGCCAAAAGCGGCCCGCCAGCCCATACCGCGTATTGAAATGCGTTCGCCGATGGCTGCATTGCCTCTGTCGTTGACCTGAAGACCGGGCATTTCGGCCAGTACTTCATCGAGTGAAAGCGCCGGCTCAAAATTGCGGCGTTCGGTTGACCGGACGAGTACACTTACAGAAAGAGGGGCGTCCTGGTTTGTGATGGAGGGGATACGAACAGCTTCGATAGAAATCTCCGCAAGGGTATCCTCGAGAACCGGGGAGACGTCCGGATCATCTTGTGCGGCACTGATGTGCGGAAACGCGATTCCGTAGAATAAAAATGCTACGGAAAGCAATAATACGGGGCGAGCAGAGGGGGTATGAGACATAGGGTGCCATGAGCATTCTGTGACGACGGCCGGCCGCTACCAGCCTCTGCGTTTCCCTTTCTTGGTCTGCTTGGAAGGTTCCTCACCGGATGCAGCCGAGGCATCGGCTTGAGGCTGTGCATCGACGGCCAACGCAGAATCTGGCGCTGCGATTTGTGTGCTGGGCGGTTTGATGGTTTTCGTCCAACCCACAATCCGCGCATCAGGTTGATATTGGCGGGTTCTATCGGGGGTCGATTCGCCCTCGGGTTCACCTGTACGTGGACCGTCGGTCGATGACTCCGCCGTGCTTGTACTTGCTACGTCCTCATTGGTGTCCGCTTCACCGAAAAGTATTGAGGAAGGACTGAAGCCTGAAGCGCTTGTTGAGGTCGAAGCCGTACTTGTGCTGGCTGTATTCACCTCGGGCATCTCTACGGTACCCATCGAAGAAGAGCCATTGAAGTTGATAAACGGCACATTGCTGGAAGGAATCAGCGATTGAGTCTGAGCCAGGGCCGGAGCCGCGTTGTCGATATCTGATCGATACAGCCCGATTTCGATGTCCGTGTAATAAAAATCGAGAATTTCGTTGTAGAGTTGCCCGCGGCGCGATAACTCGAGTGCCCCCCATTGATTGAGCCCCACTCCATGGCCGAATCCGCGGCCTTCGAAAATGTAGACTTCGGGTTGAGTGACCATTCTGAATCGCGTACTTTTCAGGCTCTCACGGTCAAATTGCTCGGTCACGACGCGGCGAAAGTCGACGCCGGAGATCGTTTCTTCTACCCCTTCGGGTCCCGTAAGGCGCACCGTCTGGACCCGGTTGTCCAGCCGGCTCCTGCGTTGAATGTCGATATTGATCACCTCCATGTCGTATGCGCTTCCCAGCGCCTGGTGCAAGAGCGCCCGATCGAGTGTCGACTCCCAGGTGTGGTGGGGAGAGTTTCTATCGTAGGGATCGGCTTTCCCTCGCAGGTAGGGGACCTCCGTCGAAGAAAGCCATACATCCTCGTTGTTGGCTGTATGCCCTCCACTCGAAGCGAAGTAGACCGGCTCAGCCAGTTCGTTGTCATGCAACAGAACCTGCCCTTTTGTCTCCTGGGTCGCCTCCAATGCGGTCTCGGTGATAATCTGGTTCCCATTGTAGACCTGCCAGGATTCGTCGTCCGGTACAGCATAGATTGGGCCGTTCTGGTTCTTCATAGTCTGAAGAGCCAGCGTGCGGATGCAGATAGCCAGGGCTTTCGATGCTTCCATTTCCTCGAAGTTGAACTCACCCGATAGCACGCTGGCCACGTACTGGTCCAGAGGCGCATCGTTGAGGATCTGCAGGGTCCCTGGAGCTCCACTGTCCACCTGGATCAAGAAGAAGCCGCTGTATATGCGCGGCTCTGTGAGAACGGCCCCCTCTGCGATCTCGAGCGTCAATTCGGCCTCTTCCTGCTGGCGAATGATCAGGGATCGCGCAAAAATGCCGCCCTCCCCGGCGCGTAAATACACCTGCTGGTTGCTGGTCGTCAACGTCAGTTTTGTTTGAGCCGGCAACTCGAGAATCGGATTACTGGTGTCGCCCGCATACAGTTGAGAGGGTTTCGTGCTGCTCACTATGATCGTTCGGGGAGCCGCGTCTCGTTGGAGCCGAACGCGCACATAGTCCTCGTTGAGCTGTGCCGAAGCCGGCGAGACCAGCGCCAGGACGCAGACGAACCCGAACAAGGGTGCCAGGATGAGTGAAATTTTAAAGGACCGGGCAATCATATTCTCTATCAATAGGTGTCTACCATTCAACCGCAGGAGGCGATGAGAAGGATTCGTTTTCTAGAAGGTGCGACTGAGACGCATGCCTGATACCTATATATGCTTTGTGCGCCTTTAAGTGCTTATTATTTTTGAAAATAAGGTAGACATATACTAAATTCAATACCTTCGACTGATTCGGAACCTCTGTTCGGCTACTCTGGCTCGCGTGATGCCGGAGGGCATCCCCAGATGGCCTGCCGGACCAGGTCCGCATAGCCCGGGAAATAGACCTTCCTAATTTGTCGACTATTTCTTAAACTATGCGCCAACCCACCTTGAAATGCTTCTTTGGACCCCTGGGCTGAGAACGTGATGGTACGTGTACCGGGCACGGCAAGCTAGTGTACGCGACTTTGCATACGTGCAAAGCCGCTCTGGCAAGACCTGTGCGCATCCGGCGCGTAACATCTGTGAATAATGCAAGTGCGTTGAATCCCTAAAGGCCGGCCGTTTCCCTGCGGATGCCGTTAGGATTACCCCTCTTCACGAACCACCATATTGAAGTACTATCCAGATGATACCTCGATCCTTCTTTATCTCCCTTTCATACTGCACGTTTGTTTGTTTTTGGGTGTTGATGCTGGCGGCCTGTTCTGGGGCCTCTGAACTGAGCCAATCTGCTCCCCGTCAAAACCAGGAACAGGCCGTGTCCGAGGCGCCTCGATTCGAAGTCCTGGTGTTTTCCCGTACGGCAGGCTTCCGGCATTCCTCCATTCCAACTGGAATCTCAGCCCTGATACAATTAGGTCAGGATCACAATTTTGGCGTGGTTGCTACCGAGGATTCCGGGGTGTTCAGAGAGGACTCTCTCGCCCACTTTGACGTAGTCGTGTTCTTGAATACGACGCTCGATGTCTTGAACGAACCTCAACAGTCTGCCTTTCAGGAATTTATCCGAGCCGGCAAGGGGTTTGTAGGCGTACATTCCGCAGCCGACACAGAATACGAATGGGAGTGGTATGGCGGTCTGGTCGGGGCCTATTTTGAGAGCCATCCTCACAATCAATACGCTACGATCGCGGTCACCGATCCGCATCACCCGGCGACCAGGCGCCTGCCCAGCCGATGGGTCCATGTCGATGAATGGTACAATTATAAGGCAAATCCCCGCGAAGACGTTCACGTGCTCGCTACGGTGAGAGAAGAAAGCTACGAGGGCGGTACCATGGGGCACGATCACCCCATCGCATGGGCTCACGAGTACGACGGAGGCCGGGCTTTTTACACGGGGCTGGGGCATCTCGAAGAGACCTATGAAAACCCCTTCTTTCTCGAACATCTCCGGGGAGGAATCGAATGGGCCGCAGGTACGACGCAAGCCGACGTAGCCGCATCCCTGGCAACTTCCTACGAAAAAGTCGTACTCACGGACCAGGTCACCGATCCTATGGAGCTGGATATCACCAGCGATGGCCGCGTGTTCTTCATCGAATGGGCCGGGTCGATCAAAATCTGGGAGCCTGAGACGGGGCAGATGCGCCTCGCTGGCTGGCTGCCGGTGGACAAGACTATCGAAGACGGCCTGCTCGGGCTCGCCCTGGACCCCGGTTTCGACGAAAATGGATGGATGTATATCTATTACTCGCCTATCGAGGGGCCTTTTAACAGGTTGTCTCGTTTTACCTACGATGGAGAAAAGGTAGATATGGACAGCGAAATTGCCCTGCTCGAGATTCCGGTACAACGCGTCCAATGCTGCCACTCCGCGGGAAGCCTGCAATTCGATCACGAAGGCAATTTGTTTTTGTCGACCGGAGACAATAGCGGCGGAGATAGGGATCATGAAGATCCCTACCGTAGACGCATTGCAGACCAGGGACGTACTGCGCTGTCGACGAACGACCTCAGAGGTAAGATCCTGCGAATCCATCCCGAACCCGATGGCACCTATACCATTCCCGAAGGCAATTTATTCGAAGCCGACAGCTTGCATCGGCCCGAGATCTTCACCATGGGGCATCGCAACCCCTTCCGCATATCAGTCGATCAGAACGGCTCCGTGTACTGGGGAGATGTCGGTGCAGGAGGAATTGGCCTGGAAGAGTTTAACCGGGCTACTGAGCCTGGATTCTTTGGTTGGCCGCTCTTCAGCGGGTACAACCTTCCCTATACGAATTATTACGTATCGGGAGTGGAAGACATGACGCCCTATCGAGATCCTGAAAAACCCAAGAACGTTTCACCGTTCAATACGGGAGCTCGCGAACTTCCGCCTGCACAACGGGCTCTCATACCCTACACGTACGGCACATCCGAAGAATTCCCTGAGCTGGAAGCCGGGGGGGCCAATCCGATGGCCGGCCCTGTATTCCAGTATGATGCAGATGCGGCCGGACCGAATGCGTTACCGGCCTATTTCGATGGAAAATGGTTGATCTACGAATGGATGCGCCACTGGCTTCAGGTGGTAACCTTCGACGAAGTCGGCAACATCGTAGAGATCGACCCATTCTTGCCCGGTATCTCGTACGTCCGACCTATCGACATTGAAGTGGGGCCGGATGGGCGGCTCTACGTGCTGGAGTGGGGCGATGAATTTTGGGGCAGTAATGCCAACGCTCAACTCGTCCGCCTGGATTATTACGGCCAGGAGGGTCCCCCTGAACCCGAGATCGCTGCCACCGCGGAATCTCCTAAATCGCTTTCTATCAGTTGGCCTCCGAATGGCGGCTTCTTCGACTTCGAGGAAGCGATCGAATACAAAGTCACCTTATACGATCAGGCTGAAAGCGATCGAGTTCGCATCCGGACGTATACCGGCTTCGATACGTCACCCATTCTTTTGAACGAACTCAGAGGGCTCGAAGGGACGTTCGAGGTGTCCCACGCCTACACCCATACGCCCGATATCCATTATGCCAATCGATTTGCGGAGCTGGAGGCCTGTTATCTGCCCGTAGGAGGCTCGAAACAATGCGATCGCGTTCGCCTCCATCCCCGTACCAAGGAGGCCGAGCATCTGAGCGACCTGGAGAAAGCCAGCAGGAAAACGTACAGTGCCCGCTCTGCGAGCGAGCACTGGGCTCGAACCGCATTGACGGTGATGCAGGTCAGTGACGGTTCTCGTCTCACCTATGACCCTGTCAACCTGGCTAACATCGAGTCGTTGACCGTGCGGTTCAAGCCGCATAAACCGAACGCATTGACCATCCAGCTGGGAGATGGTCAGGAGCTGGCGCAGCTCGAACTGAACGAGGAAACCGGCAACAGCATTGAACCGGAACAGATGGATTACATCCGTGCGGTCCCTGAAGGCGCCAGCGGGATGCAACAACTCGACCCCAAGGGTTTCGTTGGCTGGCGCGAGATCACGCTCCCGGTAACCGACCCGGGAGGGACGCACCCCTTGCACCTCTCGTTTTCCAGCCCTGAAAGAGGTATGGTGCTGGAACTCGACTGGGTCAGATTTAATGGCGCCGGGGTGACGTCTTCCGAATAAGGGTCGGCGTTACTTCTTCGCCGCTTCGGGTTTTTCTACCTTCTTGCCGTTCGCGGGCAGCTCGTCCGTTACGTCCTCCGGTATCATGCCCATGGCTTTTTTGACGCGGTGCCGGATTTCGTTCTGGAAGTTCTCAGATTCTTTGAGCCAGAGCTTGGTCGCATCACGCCCTTGCCCGATCTTGATGTCTCCGTAGGAATACCAGGAGCCGCTTTTTTGGATGATGTCGTGGTTGATACCCATGTCGATCAACTCGCCCAATCCGGAGATCCCCTCGCCATAGATGATGTCGAACTCAGCCTCGCGGAAAGGAGGGGCCACCTTGTTTTTGACCACCTTCACGCGCGTACGGTTGCCAACCACGTCGGTGCCGTCTTTGATCGCTCCGATGCGACGGATATCCATCCTCACGGACGAGTAAAATTTCAAGGCCCGACCGCCGGTAGTGGTTTCGGGGTTGCCGAACATGACGCCGATCTTTTCACGGATCTGGTTGATGAAGATCAGCACCGTCTTTGTGCGGTTGATCGTGCCTGTCAGCTTTCGCATGGCCTGGCTCATCAGGCGAGCCTGCATGCCCATGCTGCTGTCGCCCATGTCGCCTTCCAGCTCCGACTGCGGAACCAGCGCCGCTACGGAGTCGATCACGACGACGTCCAGGGCGCCGCTTCGAATCAGCATATCGCAGATGTTGAGCGCCTGTTCACCCGCATCCGGCTGGGATACCAGCAGATTGTCTGTATCCACCCCCAGCTTGTCGGCGTAGGTAGAGTCGAAGGCGTGTTCGGCATCGATGAACGCGCACGTGCCACCGAGCTTCTGGGCCTCGGCCAGAATATGCGTGGCCAGCGTCGTTTTACCGGAGGACTCCGGGCCGTAAATCTCTACGATGCGACCGCGTGGCACCCCGCCTACGCCCAGCGCATCGTCCAGCGCCAGCGAGCCCGTCGGGATCGCCTCTACCGTGATGAGCGGAGCGTCCCCCAGGCGCATGATTGCGCCTTTGCCAAATTGTTTTTCGATCTGTTTTACGGCTAGATCCAGGGCCTTTTGCTTGGGAGAATTGTCCATGTCTGAGATTGTGTTATCGAAGAATTTGTTGTCGAACAGTTTATGCTGTAAATCCTGTGTTTCCAATTCCTGCTTTGTTGTAGTAATCACAGCTGTAGCGATCACTTTCATAAATTAGGGTAGCCGGGTGTCATCGTTGTGTCATAGCTGCCTCGCAACCCGTAAACGCCTCCAGAATTATAACACGTATGGCGAGAAAGTATATAGTATAACATAAAATACACATATAAACAACAGGCGTTTCCCTCAATGTCATAGTTGATGTATAAGGTAGTTGATGTATAAGG
>CAZGHT010000008.1:0-5128 GCA_964525535.1 uncultured Rhodothermaceae bacterium | reverse complement strand
TAGTTGATGTATAAGGTAGTTGATGTATAAGGACTGAGGACATACCCCGACAATGACTCCTCTTACCCTTCGCTCCTATACTACAGACGCATGTCGCAGGACCTACGTACCTTCGATCATGGTTGATGAATCCGTTTTAGCTCGTGCCACAGGATGCGCAGCGCAGCGATTGCCGTATATCGTTTATTCACCCTTCGTTCTTTATGTATCAGAATGCGTTCTGCGAAATCTCGATGCGCGTCCGAATACCCGATCCAGACCAGACCGATCGGTTTATCCGGGGTGCCGCCGGTCGGCCCCATGATTCCGGTTGCAGAGACGCCGATATCGCTGTGTAATCGTTGGCGCACCCCTCGGGCCATCTGAATAGCCACTGGTTCGCTTACAGCGCCATACTGCACGAGCGCCTCTTCCTCGACAGCGAGCAGTTCCCGCTTCACTTCATTGCAGTAGGCGATAACGCCGCCCTTGAAGTAGGCAGAGGAGCCACTGATGTTTGTGAGCTGGTCGCCGATGAGCCCTCCCGTACAGCTTTCCGCTGTGGCCAGGGTCAAACCGGCTTCTTGCAACATGTGTCCTACTTTTGACTCGATGAGGTCCTGATCTACACCGAAAATGAAGTCTCCCACGCGTTCGTAGACCTGGGCTTCGAGTGTGTCGATTTGGGCACGTGCGTCCCGGTCCGATTGGCCCGTCGCCGTAATTCGCAACCGTACGCCCCCCAATCCGGGCAGATAGGCCAGCTTCTGGCCGGGCAGGAGGAGGTCATTGAGGTCTCCGATCAATTCCTGCAGGTGGGATTCCCCTATGCCCAGGGTGTGCAACGTGCGTTGCGCAGTAGGTTTGAGCCGGGCATCTTCACGAATGATTGGAATGACGTGCGTTTCGATAAGCCCTTTCATCTCATGCGGCACACCGGGCAGGACGAACAGTTCGAATTGTGCACCCCGGTATCTCAAGCCCGGAGCCGTACCAAAACGATTTTTCAACACGGTACACCCGTCCGGTACGAGAGCCTGGACGCGGTTTCGCTCGGGCATGATGCGGTTGTGTTTCTCGAATCGGGCTTCGATGGCACGGAGTACGTCTCGGTCCAATTGCAAGGGGACCCCCAGAAAAGAGGCGATGGCCTCGCGGGTGACGTCGTCGTGCGTCGGCCCGAGTCCGCCCGTCACGATGATCAAGTCCGCGTGTTTCGACGAATAACGCAGTTCCTTTTCGATGACGGCCTGATCGTCAGGGAGGGTTACCGACCGAAGGACATGTGCACCGTGGATAATCATGTGTTCCCCGAGCCACGAAGCGTTTGTGTTGATGACTTGCCCGATGAGCAGTTCGTCCCCGACGGTGATGATATGGACGTTCATGCGAGTTAGGTTTGATGCGTATCGGACCAGGCGACCGGGTCGGCGCGCCAGGTTTCGAGCGTTTTCAATTCCTGGTGTTTCAACCGGCCCTCTCGTATAGCTACGCGAAGAAGAGTATCGAACGTGGTCAGCGTGTGGTAAGGCGTCTGGATCGATGCAAAGGCCTTCCGGGCTTCTTCGAACCCGTACGAGAAGATAGCCAGGACAGCCTGAACGTAGAGACCGGCCTGCTGCAGGGTAGCTGCAGCGCCTCGGGATGACGCACCGGTAGAGATCAAGTCTTCCAATAGAATGACCGACTGGCCGGCCCGAACAGGGCCCTCGATTCGATTGCCCTGGCCGTGCTTCTTGGCTTCGGGGCGGACATACACCATCGGAAGGTCCTTTTCGTGGGCCAGCCAGGCTGCATGGGGGATGCCCGCTGTTGCCGTTCCTGCGATCAGGTCGGGAGTCAGGCCGTGCTCGTCCAGCAGGGTTGCAAATCCCCGAATCACGGTTCGCCGCTCCGGCGGATAACCGAGAAGTAATCGATTGTCGCAGTAGATAGGAGAACGCAGTCCGGAAGCCCAGGTGTAGGGCACGGACGGCCTTAGAGAAACAGCACCTATCCTCAGTAGAATAGATGCGATCGATTCTTCGAGTGGGGCCATACCTGGAAGCGAGTGGGAGAATGTACAGGAAAGGGGCTATCGCAGACCTAATCTGACATCACGGCGTTGCGGTCAACGAGATAAATGATACCGGTCCATACCGTAAACAGGACCACTCCCAGCATCAGGAACCACGTAGTTGACCCGTATAAGGTGGCTCGAGCGACGTCTTGAAAACCGCCCGAGGTGCTGGCTCCGACCAGTAGCACGAAAATATACACTAGAAAAATGAGCTGGACCGAGGTTTTTGCTTTTGCGATGAAGAATGTTTTCAGGCTCCTCTGGTGTGATTCGTGCCATATGCGGAGGCCTGTGATCAAAGCGTCTCGTGCGAAGATCAGGGTAACCGCCCACCATGGAATCACGCGCGGCATCAGAATACTAAATCCGATGAACGTCCCGAGTACGAGAACCTTATCTGCCAGAGGATCGAGAAACTGGCCCAGCCGTGAGCGCAGGTGCATAGAACGAGCCATGAAGCCGTCCAGGAAATCAGAGATGGCCGCTACGACAAACAACGCCATCGATGTGAGCAAGCCGGCCAGGGAATCGGTGAATAACAAACCGATGATTACGGGTGTCGCGATAATCCGACCAATAGTCAATGCGTTGGGGAAATTCATGGTTTGGCCGCAATAGTGGTCGTCTGTGTAACCGGTGTTACGCATCTGTGCGCATCGTTCAGCCGCAACGGCTTTGAAATGGCTAAAACAGACGGAAATCGACTGCAACGCACTATTTCAAAGCCGGCAAAACGAAATGCTGTGCACAACCTGCGAAACACGACTGTGTAAAACAGCTATCGAACCGGATAGGGAGATTGGTGTTTCGATGCAATGAACACTTTTCCAGGCACGAATCCCAGGCACGGATACCGCTGGTCACCGTCAGACGTACGCCATTTATGCGATTGATCAGGCATAAAATTGAGCTTTATCTGACATTGTGTCGCACATTTTGCGATGGCACTGTTCTTGATGACTTCCCGAATAAAAGCTGAAGCAGGGTGGGGGTATGGGGCAGACATAATTACACGTTAGCCAATCACGCACGGGCACGGTATAAATTTAAGTTTCACGAAGTATAGTATAGACGTTACACAAGAACATGGGAAAAACTATTGGAATTGATTTAGGCACGACGAACTCGGTGGTGGCTGTTATGGAAGGCGGCGAACCTACGGTGATCACGAATGCCGAGGGGTCTCGTACGACACCGTCCGTTGTTGCCTACAAGCAAGACGGGGAACGGCTCGTTGGGGCGCCGGCTAAGCGCCAGGCGATAACGAATCCGACCAACACCATCTTCTCGATCAAGCGCTTCATGGGGCGCATGTTTGACGAGGTGGGGGAAGAAATGAAAACGGTGCCCTACGAGGTAGTCAAAGGCGATGGAGGTACGGCACGCGTAAATGTTCTGGACCGTGTCTATACTCCCCAGGAAATCTCGGCTACGGTTCTTCAAAAATTGAAGCAGACCGCTGAAGACTATCTGGGAGAACGTGTGACTGAGGCGGTCATTACAGTTCCGGCGTATTTCAACGATGCGCAACGGAAGGCGACCAAGGAGGCCGGCGAAATTGCAGGCCTCAAAGTGCGTCGCATCATCAACGAGCCTACAGCGGCTGCACTCGCCTATGGACTCGACAAGAAGGACAGCGACCGCATCATCGCCGTATATGACCTCGGTGGAGGTACGTATGACATTTCCATCCTCGAACTGGGGGATGGGGTGTTCGAGGTTAAAGCAACCAACGGAGATACTCACCTCGGTGGCGACGACCTCGACCAGCGCTTGATCGACTACATCGCCGACGAGTTTAAAAAGTTGGAAGGAATCGACCTCAGGCAAGATCCAATGGCGCTCCAGCGGCTCAAAGAGGCGGCTGAAAAGGCCAAAATCGAGCTGTCCAGTTCTGCCAATACAACGATCAATCTGCCTTTCATCACGGCGACCCAGGAAGGGCCGAAGCACCTCAACCTGGACCTCGCACGTTCCAAGTTCGAGCAACTGGTCGAAGACCTGATCGATCGTACAATCCCCCCGATGGAGAAAGCGCTGAACGATGCCGGTTTATCGGTATCGGAGATTGACGAGATAATTATGGTCGGGGGGTCTACGCGGGTGCCTCGCGTACAGCAGATCGTCGAGGAGTTCTTCGGCAAAAAGCCGAATCGCTCGGTGAACCCTGACGAGGTTGTTGCGCTGGGAGCTGCCGTTCAGGGAGGCGTTCTCTCTGGTGACGTCAGCGATGTGCTCCTGCTCGACGTGACACCGCTCAACCTCGGTATCGAAACGCTCGGTGGAGTGATGACCGCGTTGATCCCGGCAAACACGACGATACCCACGCGCAAAAGTGAGGTGTTTTCTACAGCCTCTGACAACCAGCCGTCGGTTGAAATTCATGTGCTCCAGGGGGATCGCGAGATCGCCTCTGGCAACCGTACGATCGGACGCTTCCATCTCGATGGTATTCCTCCGATGCCGCGCGGTATGCCGCAGGTCGAGGTGACTTTCGACATCGACGCCGATGGGATTCTGAACGTCTCGGCGAAAGATAAAGCGACCGGCAAAGAACAGTCGATTCGCATCGAAGCGTCCAGCGGCCTGAGTAAAGAGGAGATCGAAAAAATGCGCACGGATGCACGTGAACATGCCGCCGAAGACAAAAAGCGCCGTGAAGAGGCTGAACAAGTTAATGAAGCCAGTGCGCTGATCTATACCACGGAGAAAAACCTCAAGGAATACGGTGACAAGATCGCGCCAGATAAGAAAGCGCGCATCGATGGCGCTCTGGAACGGCTGAAAGAAGTTCACAGCAGTCAGAATACGGCAGAGCTGGAATCAGCCATATCCCAACTGAACGAAGCCTGGGCGGCTGCCAGTGAGGATCTTCAGAAAGCCTACCAGGAAGCAGCTGCCAAGGCAGATGGCGGTCCAAACGGTGCAACCGCCGATGCTGGATCGGCCCCTGATGCAGACTCCGAAGAGGTGAAAGACGTAGATTACGAAGTTGTGGACGAAGAAGAGGAGAAGTAAGGGTATTGAATCTGCTCTTAAGTAGTGATGTTACGCGAACTGTGCACAGCAGCCTGGTTTACGCGGCTTTGC
>CAZGHT010000007.1:18751-114363 GCA_964525535.1 uncultured Rhodothermaceae bacterium | reverse complement strand
GGGTGCGGGGGGGGGGGGGCCGGCGCTGTAATGCTGGGGCTTCTGGGTTATCCCTTCGTTGGGGGTTTCGGGCGCCGGCGCGCCGGCCGCTTCCGTGAGGGTCGGAAAAAAGTCGATGCTGCTCACAGGTTCGCCGGAAGTGGTCCCGGGTGCAACGACGCCCGGCCAGCGGACGACGAGGGGTACGCGGATTCCGCCTTCGTAGAGCTCGGCCTTGCCCGCGCGCAACGGAGTCTGCAACGCAATGACGCGGTCCGACTGGCCGGCGCGGTCGAGCCCCCCGTTGTCGGAGTAAAAGACGAACAGGGTCCGGTCGGTCAACTGCAGGCTATCGAGGTGGGCCGAAAGCCGGCCGACACTGGCATCCAGCGTTTCCAGCATCGCGGCGATGACGGGGTTGTTTTCAGGACGCTCGCTGGCCGGCTTCTGCGCGTACTTCTCGATGAGCGCGGCCTTCTCGACGAGGGGATCGTGTATCGAATTGTGCGAGACCAGCAGGAAGAACGGGCGTTCCTGGTGGCGCTCGATGAAATCGAGCGATTTTCGGGTGATGATGCCGACGTTGTGGGCATCCTCCTCCGCATCCTGCCAGGGCTGGGCCATGGAAGGGACCGGCTTGTACGTGACGAAGGATTCACCGAACCCCTGCCGGTCGGGGTTGAAGGGTTTGCTCTCGGGCGGCGTCTTCGCCTGGCTGAGGTGCCATTTACCGAAGCTCGCTGTTGCGTACCCGGCTTCGCGCAACACCTCGGCGATGGTTACCGCTTCCAGGGGCAGGTAGCGCGACCAGTCGGGATGGGCGAGGGGGCTTCCGTCGGGGGGCTGCCCTCCTGCGATAAAATCGGTGAGGTGCAGCCGGGCCGGATACTGACCGGTCATCAGGGACGCCCGCGTTGGGGAGCACACCGCAGCCGCGGCATAGGCGTTCGTGAACCGGAGCCCCTGCTCCGCGAGCCGGTCGATATGCGGCGTCTCGTAGTAGGTGCTGCCGTAGCTGCCCAGCTGGGCCCACCCCAGATCGTCAGCGAGGACGAACACGATGTTGGGCGGCTGCGCCGTTGGGCCGGCCGGGTCGGGAGCGGCATCGGGGCGACGCCCGCTCCCCGAGCACCAGAGCGTCAGAAACACGGCGGCGGTTACCAGCCGTCGAGTACGATGTACATCGAGTGGGTTCATTACTCATCCAAAAACGTGGTCCAGAACCAAATCGTGGACGCCGGTGGGGGCCATCCGATCCGACGAAAACAACTGTCGCTGTCTGGTCAGGAGTATCGGGGACTCCATCGGGTCGGTCGTTAAATGGCCATGTGATCCTTTCACCAGCGAAGGGTCCAGGGGGATGACGTCCATCAAATACCTGAAGCCCATCTTTTTCTGAAAAAGCCGCTGCGCCACCTTCAACCGGGGGACGCGGAGGCCGGGGTCGACGAACAGTTCGACGGGGTCGTATCCGGGTTTGCGGTGGATGTCGACCGTGCGTGCGAAGTCGGGCGCTTTGTCGTCGTCCAGCCAGTAATAATACGTAAACCAGGCATCGGGCTCGGCCACGGCGACCAGCTCTCCCGAGCGCGGGTGGTCCAACCCGTATTCTTTTTTCCCTCCTTCGTCCAGCACGTACGCGACGCCCGGGATCGCTTCGAGGAGCGACTTGACCGCAGCGAGGAGGCCGGCATCCTGCACGTAGACGTGGGCGAGCTGATGGTCCGCGACGGCGAACACCTTGCTGGCCCCGGCATCCAGGAGTTCCAATCCGCGCTCATCGCGGATCGCGATAAATCCTTCCTTTCTAAACAGCCGGTTGAGCGAAATCGGGCGGGATACCGCGTTGATCCCGTATTCGGAGAGGACGATGACGCGGGTGTCGCGGCTTTCCAGGAACGTAATCAAATCGCGGCATACGGCATCGATCTCTTCGAGGTCGCGGTCGACATCCGGGTGATCCGGCCCGACGCGCTGCAGGTTGTAATCCAGGTGGGGCAGATAGACCAGGGTCAGGGTGGGGTCGTATTGCTCGACGACGCGCCGGGTCGCATTAGCGATCCACTCGGACGCCTTGATGGTCGTCGCCGGCCCCCAGAATTGAAACAGGGGAAAGGCGCCCAGCTCGTTTTGCAGGGTATGGCGCAGCGAGGAAGGATGAGAATAGACGTCGGGCAGTTTGAGCCCGTCCGCCGGGTACATCGGCCGCGGCGTCACGGAATAATCCACCGAAGAATACATGTTGTACCACCAGAACATGTTGGCGCAGGTGAAGGACGCGTCTCGTTGCCTGGCCGCCTCCCACACCTTGGGCGCCTGCACCAGCCGGTTCGACTGCCGCCAGAATTTCACCTCGCACTCGTCTCTGAAGTACCACCCATTCGCCACGATGCCGTGTTCGGTGGGCGGCGCACCGGTCAGGTAGGTGGCCTGGGCAGAACACGTCACGGCGGGCAGCACGGGATCGATCGAAGCCGTCGCCGCCCCCTCGCCCCATTCTGACAGGAACGGCGTGTGGAGGCCCAACAACCCCCTCGTGAGTCCGACGACATTGATGACAGCGGTTTTCTTCATAACACAGGCGGAACGAAACGTACACGTGTACCAACAGGAGAATCACGGCAGACAGGTGCGAGCGCGGTACGCATCAGCGGCCGAGCTGATCGAGCACCCATTCGTATTCGCGTTGAATCGAGACCGTGAGATCTTGTTTGAGCCCTTCGGGCAAGACCTCCCAGGTATAGGTCTCGATCTCCAGATGCGTACACGCGGGTTCGTCGATCAGAACAGAGAGGGCTTCGGCGATATCGCTGCGGGTCGAACGGATGCCCTCGTAGTCGTCGACAAAGATAGGCACATGGAAGTGGATCCGCCATTCCTCCGCGGCAGAATCGAAAATATGGGGCAGTGCTTCCGGAAGATCGTTGTATTGCACGCGGGACCCGTCGCTTCGACGTTCGACGACCTGGTGCAGGTAGGTCGACTCGGCAAACGGCTCCAGGCGGGAGGCCACGGCTTTTCTGGCCTCGGGGTCCGCCGGCAACGTCACCTTCACGGCGGCGCTGATCTGCACTTTGCCCACCTGGATGCCGGCGGCCTTCATAGCGCTCCAGACCTCGCCGGCCCGTTCGTATTCTACGGCGAAGTGGCAGGTATCGTAACACAGCCGGACGTGATCCCGCAGCAACGCCTCGGCCGCTCCGGCAGACACGCCGAGCCGGCCGGCGAGCTGGCGGCTCCCCTTCGGAAATAACCACCGGGTGAAGTAGCCGACCGTTTCCGGTATATTCTCGATGAGGCAGTCCGGCTCGGGTTCGATATCGACGTGGATGAGCCGGCCCGATGCATGGCGCAGATTCACGAGATGTTCGACCACGTCGACCAGATGGCGCGTGCTTTGCTCGAAGGCTTCGTCGTAGGCCGCCTCGTTATGCAGCCACGGTTTGTACGACAGCGGCGAAGTCGAAATGCCCCCCTCCATCCCTTCCGGCAACAGCCGGTCCAGAATCGTGCTCAACTTGACGGTGTACGCCACCCGTTCGGAAGTGCGCCAGTCGGGCCGATACACCGAATCTTTGACGATGCTGCGGTGAAAGCTGCCGTAGGGAAATCCGTTCAGGGTAAACACGTAGAGGTCGTTCGCATCGAGCCAGTCCCGAAAGACGGACAGGTGGTCTTCGGTGAGCAACGCGTCGGCCGCCCGGTTCGAAAGGCGCAGCCCGAGGCCGAACGATCCGTCAGGACTCAGGGCGCGTTTCAGGGGAGGGACGTGAACGTCCAGGCTGTCCCGCACCTCGTTCCAGGACTCTCCCGGATGAATATTGCTGCAATAGGTGAGATGAAACGCCTGATCAGGACCTACCTTCATGATATACGATATGCTATCCGTGACGGAGAATGGGACATTGCTGGGGCACTTCTACTGGGACACGTCCATCACCCCGTTGGAGCGGAGCGCCGAGCGTTGCGCCCGGTGTTTCAGTATCTGAATCGACGTCCGGTATCGATCCAGGTCGACGTCGTGGACCTCCACACTGTGCCCTATGCCCTCCAGCAGCATGATGGTCAACACACCGCCGAGGTGTTCTCTGAACTCTTCGATACCTCGAAAGAGGGAGCCCTGATGGGCAGGATCGTCGGTATGATGTTCCAGCTCTTCAGCGAAGAGGGAAAATCCGAGAATCTCGAACGTCCCCAGAATTCGCTCCAGCGAAGCGCTGTCGAGCATGCCGCACTGGTGGGCGTATACACAGTCGAGCGCGATCCCGATCGCCACGGCTTCGCCATGGCGGATCGTGTACTTCGAGAGGCCTTCGAGCTTGTGGGCGGCCCAGTGCCCGAAATCCAGAGGGCGCGAACTCCCGGACTCGAACGGGTCGCCATAGGCGGCGATATGGTCGACGTGCATGGCGGCGCACCGGTAGATCAGTTGCTGCATGGCGCCGGCATGTCTGTGTGGCGGCGCCAGCCGGCCGGCTTCGTTTTCGATGAATTCGAAGAACTCCGCGTCTTTGATGAGGGCGACCTTGATCGCTTCCGAGATGCCTCCCCTCCAGTCGCGATCGTCCAGGGTGGACAGAAAATCGGGGTCGTTGATCACGGCAACAGGAGGCGCGAACGTACCCAGAAAATTTTTGCTGCCAAACGCGTTGATGCCGTTTTTCACGCCGACTCCGGAGTCGTTCTGGGACAAGACGGTCGTGGGCACGCGCACGTGACGGACGCCGCGGTGTGCGGTGGCCGCGGCGAAGCCGGCCATATCCAGCACGGCCCCTCCGCCGATGGCGACTACGTAAGAATGCCGGCAGATCGCGCGCTCAAAGATCGCTTTCTGGACGCGCTCCGTGTAGATGGGGTCATTCTTCACCTGTTCTCCTCCGGGAACCACGAGGGGAGCCTCCGGCGACGACAAGTCGTCTGCATACGCCTTCACGTAGGCCTCGATACGTTCCAGCAAGGAGGGGTGGTGCGTCACAACACCCTGATCCACGACGAACAATACCGGTACGGGCTGCCGGGTCGTGTGATCGAGCAACGTATCCCTCAACAGGGCATTCCCTGCATCGAACAGCTTCTCGGTGAACACTACGTTATAGGCGTACGAAATCGAAAACCGCTGTCGGATGGATTCAAAATTCATCAATGTGAACTACAAATTGGATTCCAGAATAGATCGCAAAATAAACGGCAATGGCGATCGTTTGCCGTCTCTCGAGAACACGCTCGATCGGAGGGTAAAGCCGGTGGGTTCTGTTGAAATCGCGAAATCGGCAAGATGTTCTATGACGTGTATGCATTCAGCAGGAAGGGGTCAGGTAACCGCGAAAACCCGGGCCAACCCCAGCGATATCGGCAACAAAAGAACGATACAAAGACCGAATGGCCACCCCGCGAACCCTGCTGCCAGCGCTGCATTGAGCAGGACAAGCCCCAGAATACCTCTGCGTACGGCATTACGGATAAGAGCGGCCTCGGGATTCCGGGCTGCAGCCACGAAGGCAGGTCCTACAGCGCCCGCGAAGAGCGCGATAAAGGCGACAGCATGGAGCAGCGAGAACGCGTAAGGGGTCACACCGAGCAGAGATACGATCAGTATTACCGCCGCCAGAAGAACCACCGCCAGCCACCCTTTACGCTTCGTTCCGCCGTGCACTTCTCCCTGGCTGATCGCCGTGATGGCGCCGATGTAAAGGACCGGGATAAGTCCCAGGGGCGACAACTCGAGCAGGAGAGCAGGGAACACGCTGACCCCCAGCAACAGATTCGCGCCTCGACACAACCCCATATTCAGGGGTCCCCACCAGGTGTGGTGTTTCGCGACGGCGTCGTAGATCACAGCCGCCGCGGCAATGAAGGCCGCCAGGGCGGCGCTCTCGAGGGAGGCCTGCCAGGCGGCAGCAATCCCGCCGAGCAGCAACAGGGCGCCCCACGCAATAGCGCCTCCTTTTGTGGCTCGTCGACTCGGAATGGGGCGTTCCGGGCGCTCCACCGCGTCCAGTTCGGCGTCAAACACGTCGTTGAACACGACCCCGCCGCCGTACAGACCCGTGGTGGAAGCCAGCAACCAGAGTAGGGACGCCGGCCCGAAGCCGGGTTCTTGCCCGGATAGGAGCGCCAGGGACACCCCGGCGGCAGCGGCGCCGGCGAGGACATCCGCCCACGCCGTAACGATGTTGGCCGGCCGCATCAACTGCAGGTATGCCCAGATCACAAACCCCCGTGTATTCGCTTTTTTCATGGATGATACGCATCTGCGCGTTATCGTTTTGCCCGGTCGGCTTTGAATCCAATCAGAGTGCTCATTAACGGCTCCAACGTCGTCGTTTCAAAGCCGGCAATACGGACTCAACCTGCGAATCATCACTTACTCATGGATGTTACTCAATGATGAGGCTTTCCTTTTCAGCCGCGAGGTCATCGACCGTAGGCACCTGCCCGCCGCGAAGCACCGAGTTGCCGTAGAACAGCTGCCGCTGGTCGATCGGACCGGGCTCCAGCCAGTCTTCCTCGCGCAGTTGGCCGCTCTGGCTGTAGGCTTCGAGCGCATTTTCGTAGCACACCTTGCGAATGACGTCTCTCGGGATGCCCCGTTCGGCCATCAGTCGCGCCGTCTTGGGCACGGCCAGGGGATCGCTTTTACCCCAGTCTGCCGCGCTGTCGACGATGATGCGTTCGGATCCGTATTGTTTGACGAGCTCGACCATGCGCTCGTTGCCCATCTTGGTCTGGGGGTAGAGCGTGAAGGCCGCCCAGAACCCGCGATCCAGGACTTCTTTGACGGTCTCTTCGTTATTGTGGTCGATGACGACCCGGCCGGGCTCCAGGCCGTGTTCGAGGCATCGATCCATGCTCTGGCTCGTGCCCTCCTTCTTGTTTCGGTGCGGCGTATGGATCATGACGAGCATATCGAGCTCGCGGGCGAGATCGAGCTGCTTGCGGAAATACCGATCTTCGAGGTCGGACATGTCGTCGTACCCGATCTCACCGATGGCCACCACGCCCTCTTTGCAGGCATACAGAGGCAGGAGGTCCATCACCTCATCGGCCAGGCGTTCCTGATTGGCTTCTTTGGAGTTGAGGCCGATGCAGCAATAGTGTCGAATGCCGAACTGGGCTGCGCGGAAGCGCTCCCAGCCCACGAGCAAGCTGAAGTAGTCCTGAAACGAAGCGACACCGGTCCGGGGCTGGCCGAGCCAGAAGGCCGGCTCGATGATGGCCACCACGCCGGCAGCGCGCATCGCTTCGTAGTCGTCCGTGGTTCGCGAAACGGCGTGAATGTGAGGGTCGATAAAAATGTCTGTATGGGCTGGCATAATGCTGGTGATTTACGGGCGTTGATGATAATCGAGGATCGGACGTTGCGCGTTCTCAATGATCGGGCTCAATGATCGGACACCGATTCCCAGGTCAATGACCCTTTTTCGATGCGTTCTTTCAGGTCGGGACGTGAGGAGAGCAGTTCGGCCGCTTCCGGCGCAGCGCTCATCGAGAGGGCCAGGGCCGCCGCCGCCTGATTCGCCGGCTCCTCGCTTTCGAGCGCCTTCTTCAGGTCCTGGATGAAGGCGCCGGAGACGAAGGGCCCTACGGGTCGCCAGAGTTCGGGCAATACGGAACGAGAGGCCGCCCACCGCTCGTGCGCGTAGTCGACGAGCATGCGAGCGAGGGCAGGGTTGGCCCTGCGGTCGAGCCCGACGATCTCATTGAGGGAGCTGCCCACGAAGCAGGCTTTGAGCACGAGCTGGTTCCAGGCATTCTCCTCGAAATACTCAGCCGGAAAGGGGTTGCGCAGGGCGACGGCTTCGAATACCGACGTCATATTGCTCCGCAGCCCTTCCTGCGCGTGCTCCACAAACCGATCCGGGTATGGATACAGGGGGAGACACTGATTCAAAGCCACCAGCTCTCCGATATCGGCTGCCTGGAAAACTTTCTTCAGGGTAGCCAGGTACTCTTCGGCATTACCCGACGGTAAGGACAGCACCATGAGCGCACGGGTCGCCTGGTCGACGCTCCAATAGGACGGGTCCCACCCGTCCCTGAGGCGGCCCGCTTCTTGCAGCTGGGAGGCTGACAGGTTCAACTCAGCTTTACCGGTATATCGGGGTACGGCACTGAATGATGTGAAAAAAATCCACGCCTCCTCTCCCCCGGCTATGCTCGTGGACTTGTTTTCCACCCAGGCCTTGCTCTTTTCGTCTATGCGCGAATAAATCCAGTCTTGGAGCAGGCCGATCACTGCCTGCTGGTCCACATCGGTCGGTAAGGTCATCTAGGTGCCGTATTTTCGTGATACAACGTTGGGGGTTCAACGTTCAGGGGTTCAAAGGTAGGGCTACTCGCACGGGAAAATAAGGTTCTTTTCCCCCAGAATCCTAAAGGTTTTCCGATGCCTCGTGTAAGTTCGGGATGAAATTCGGTGTGAGGTCGTCACCTACATCCTCGCATCAGGGAACCGGAGCCCGAGATTCGGGCGCTTCGACTTCCTCGCTCTCACGCGGGGGAGCCGGCGCCAGGTATCCGATCAGCAGGAGCAACACCCCTACCACGATGAACGAGACGATCTTGTGGATGGCCTCCAGGCTCGACAGGTCGATGACAAACAGTTTAACAACCACCACGCCGAGCAGACTGGCGGCGACCACCCAGGTCGTACGATGACTCCGGCGCGTCGCGAACGCCATGGTGGCCACGGCCAGAGCGGTCCAACAGATGGAAAGCGTCGTCTGGAAAACGGAGGACTCGAGCAGCGACGCGCTGTAGGAAAGGCCGGCCCAGTGGTGGACCGTGCGCGCCAGCGTGGCGTTGAGCCAGACAAAACAGACCCCTACTACGACCCATCGAAGGGCCGTCCGCCACCGGGGCGAGGCGAACGACAACCCGTACCGGTCGAGCCGCCTGAACCAGAAATAGCCCGTCACCACCGAAGCGGCAAGGACCAGGTCCAGGGGGTTCAGCAGGGGGATGTAGCGCAATGGATCGGGATTCCCCGTATTGGTGAAACAGAGTTGAAATGAGATGGCAATCAGAGCTACCCAGATGGGAATCAATGACGTTCTCAGATATGCCGCCCGGTGCGTTCCGACAGGCCACCTGTCGGTCCCGCTCGCCAGCACGATAAGCGCAGAAACGAGCACGATGGGCAGCAGAAAACCCAGCGCCGGCCATGCCGTGCCGGCTTCACGCCACTGTTCCATCGCCCAGACGCCTTCAACCACGAGCAGAAGGGTAAACACCCAGACGTACATGGCGTGTACGATACCCGGGCGAAGCCGGGGGAAATTGTTCTCCAACACGAACTGCGATGCGTAGCTGAGCCCTGCGGCCAGCAACCAGGCCGGCCCGCCCAGCCCCCGGAAGGGATGGCCCCAAATGGCGGACCCTATCAACAGAATAAGCAGGAGCGGCGCGTTGAACAAGGTGGTCCTGGCAAACTCGATCCACGAGAGGCGAGCGCTCCCGAGGGCGATTGCCATCGCAGTTAAGCTGCAGAATACGACGAGCAGCGGGTTGGTCAACGGGGGATCGGTCAGCCGGGAGATCTCCGTGAACCCCGCAGCCAGCCAGCAAAAGACGCCAAACAACATCGCGGCGATACCCAGGACAGATTCCAGGGGGTGGATGTGATCCTGTTTGCGTTTGACGTGGAAGGCGAGAAAGAGCATCGCGAAGCTGAACACGAGGTAACCGACGCACCTCGGATTCAACACGGGCGCGAACGATTCAACAGTTTCCCAGTCGAGGCTCTGAATGGCAGACAGGAACGAAAGGGATGCCAGGAGCGCCAGGGCGTAGCCGAACCACCGCACGAGCCGTCGCCTCTGGCGAAGTCCCAGCCATACCAGGGCAGCCCCTTCGAGGGCCCACCCGATCCCGGTCGTCATCTGGCTCACCGAAAACGGCAACGTCATCGAGACGAACGCGATACCGATGCCGTCGAAGGACTCGATCAAATCCTGGAGCCGATCTCTGCGCACACCGCTGAGAGCGCGCCGGAGCGCGCCGGCCAGTGTCAGATACGTAATCCCCATGAAGGCGGCGCTCCAGGCCAGGCCGTACCGGAGGTCCTCCACGAGCGCTGCCTGCAACGAAAACGCCACAACGGGCAGTCCGAATACGAGCGCCCCATCAACGACGTGGCGCACGCTGGATTGATGGCGAGTGGCATACACCACGGCTATGGCCAGGTACGCCCCGAAGAAAAAGACGAGAAACGGTTCGGTAGACCGGAACAGGGCGGGCTCGTAGTTCAGACCGCCCCACGCCGTAGCTACACCGAACGTAGCCAAAAAGCCGGTGACATTGAGGTAACGCCACGGCTTGAACCAGGCGATCACGAGGAGCCCCGTGTTCAACAAACAGTAATACCCGAACAGGGCGACGTGGCTCCCCGAGTCGCTCGCGATGAGCACGGGTACAAAAAACCCTCCGAGAAAGCTGACGACGGAGAGCCACTGCGCATCCTGTCGGATAGATATCACGACGCCGGCTGCCGTAATCAGCACGAGCAAGGCCGCGGTTAACGGCTCCGGCAAGAGGTTGTAAAGCCGGTAACTGGCGAAGACGGTCAGGTAGAGGACGGCGAGGCCGCCGCCTTCGAGCGTCAGCCCGTAGTCCGGCCGGCGGGGCACGAGGCGCCCCCCCAGCACGACCATGGCCAGGCCGGTAATGCCCGCCGAGATTAGCCGCAGTTCGATCGGGAACAGCTGGTTTTCTATAGCGAATCGCACCAGAAACGACAGCCCGATGAAGAGAACGGCCACCCCGATTCGCACCAACCAGTTGCCTCCGAACAGGAAGGTTTTCAGCGCCGACATCCCATCCGGCATCAACGCCGGCGATGCGGGAGAATCGGTCGTATCCTCCTCTTGCTCCCGGTCCGAAGGACCGTAGACCACAGATGGTGCGGACTCATAACTCGGGGCTACGGGCGGCCCTTGCACCTCGGGTTTGTGAACCGATAGTTCTCGCCCGGCGAGCGGGGTTTCACTCGCGTCCCGGACGACGTCTTTTTCGCGAGAGGCCGATTCGTTTTCCTGCAACGCCTGGAGCCGTGCAGCCAGCGCATCCACCTCTTCGCGCAATCCGAGGATGCGCCTTCTCGAAGCAATACTCTGATATACGGCGTAACCGAGCGCAGCTCCAGGGAGGAGGCCCTCCTCTTGAAAAAAGATCCCCCCGAGCACGAGGCCGAGAAAAATGCTTACGTAGATCATGGACGAGCGCAAATAATGGGCAGGGAATGACGTATCGCCCAACGTACTTCATGCCGGCATACGATGGGGGACGAATAAGACAACATTTCCGCCATGGCGTACTTTTTACAGGATTTGGCGCAGGAATCGCCCCGATGAAAGCGCTTTGCTTAGAATAAACTTCAAGGTGTTATAAAGATGTTGCGATGGAAACACCGTAACATACGCATACGAAGAGCCTGAAAAACCCGATGCCATGCGCGTACGTATGAAAGTCGCCAAATTCGGAGGAAGCTCCCTCGCGACCCCAGAGCAGGTGCAAAAAGTGTGCTCCATCATCGAGCAGGACGATGAACGCAGCCTGATCGTCGTTTCTGCACCGGGGCGGCGTCACGCCGGCGACACCAAGGTAACGGATCTCCTGATCGAATGTGCCTTAGCCCACTTAAACGGCCGATCGGTGCAGGACACTCTACAGGGCATCGTGCATCGGTATGCCGGCATCGCGCGGTCGTTTCACATACCGGACGCCTTCGCCGAAGGCATAGAGGCTGACCTGCATCGCCGGCTTCACGATACGTACGAGAGCGACGACCGATTCATGGACGCCATGAAAGCGGCCGGGGAAGACCATAACGCCCGTTTGATTGCCGAGGTGATGCGGGCCAGAGGGGTGGAGGCCCACTATGTCAATCCCGGGGACGGGGGCATGCTGCTTTCCGACGAAGCCGGCCAGGCCCGCATCATGCCGTCCTCCTACGACCGCCTCAAGCACCTCCGCGATCGACCCGGGATCAGCATTTTTCCCGGCTTCTTCGGGTATACCGACCAGGGGCACGTCGTCACTTTTCGCCGCGGCGGTTCGGACATTACAGGGGCGATCCTGGCGGCGGCCGTCCATGCCGACGTATATGAAAACTTTACGGACGTGGACTCGGTCCTGGCCGCCAACCCGGCCGTGATCGACCAGCCGGAGCCCATCACCGTGCTGACCTACCAGGAAATGCGCGAGCTCTCGTATGCCGGGTTCAGCGTATTCCACGACGAGGCGCTCGAACCGGTCGTGCGACGTTGTATCCCGATCCACATTCGCAACACGAACAACCCCGACACGGCGGGGACCCTCATCGTGAAGTCGAGAAAACTCAATGGCCGCCGCCCTGTGGTCGGCATCGCCGCCATGGACGGCTTCTGCAGCGTCTACATCTACAAATACCTGATGAACCGGGCGGTGGGATTCGGCCGGCGCGTGCTCCAGGTGTTCGAAGAGGCTGGCATCCCCTACGAACATACACCGTCGGGGATCGACAACATGTCTGTGATCGTGCACGAATCGGTATTTACTCCGGACCGTCAGGAACGCGTCGTTCGCGGATTGCAGGACGCCGTCCACGTCGATGACGTCTCGGTAGAACGAGGCATCGCGTTGATCATGATCGTCGGAGAAGGCATGCGTCACGCCATCGGGTTGACCGGCCGTGCCGGCTCGGCGCTGGGAGGCGTGGGCGTCAACATCGAAATGATCAATCAGGGGTCGAGCGAGGTGAGTATGATGTTCGGCGTCAAAGCCGAAGACATGAATGACGCGGTCAGGTCCCTGTATGCAGAGTTCTTTTCTGCTCCGTAGCAGCACCCGGCTCGCCGGCATCCGGACAGGCGATCCAGTGCTGGAGGGAGGTTTGCAGGATTCGCCCGGTGGCCCGGATATCGGGCACGAATACGGAGGCCACCGCTTCCCTCAATTCGGCGGAGAGTTCGGGGCGTATGTTGGGATATCTGGGCGCCATAACGTTCTCGTCGAACATTTTCGTCATCTGGACGAACGCCTCCTCTTCAACCGAGAGCGCCCTCTTGCGCCCTCTCGCAATCTGATTCTCGTCGAGCTGCATCAACAACGGGTTGGCCAGCCTCAGGAATTTGAGCCGTTCCAGGGAGTACACCACCTTGTTGGGTCTGTATCCCGTCAGCGCCGAGATATCAATCCGATCGACCTCCAGGAAGTCGAAGATGCCATTCATGAACGCCTGGGAGTCGGCCTTCAGGTCGTCGAACAACGCGATGTGTACCTGTTCTTCCGAAAAGATATCCAGGTACGCAGCCAGGCTCTCGGCGTAGGTACTGAACCGGAGGACCGTGTGGGCGCGCGGCGGCATGGGATGCATCGATCCATCGATGATGGCAGGCAGGCCTTGCTCTACATGCAGCAGCGGCAGGTGGTTACGCATCAACAGATGGTAATAGCCGGCTACAACCCGATCGAACGGATTGCGCAGCACGATGAGGACGCGCATATCCGGATTGTGGTTATGCAGGCGCCGGGCTGCCGTTACGGAGTGGAGCAGATCGGGTCGTTTGATGCCGACGAGCGCGTCGCGTTGTACGTCCATTCCAGACAGGTATTCTGCAATGCGTCGCTCGTGGTCGTCCTTGAAAAAAGCCGTATTCTCGTCAGGATCCATGCGGATCCCCGGATGGCGCATGAGGCCGTGATGCACAAACGTCGACCCACACTTCTGGCCTCCCGCAATGACAAACGAAATGCGCATATTCTTATGGACGGACGAGAAGGGATGTGGTTAAAGCTAACGGAGGCGTCCTCAGTCAAGAACTGCGCCAGCGGTATGCAGGGTCTCCACGTATCGCTCACAGGGTCGGTCCGGGGGCATCGACGTCGAGGTTTTTTCCAGCACAGTGAAAATATGACCTCGAACGCAGAGCCTCCGCTTCGCCCGATCAGGGACGCTGAAGCGTCTTTCGCAGCACGCGACCCGGTCTGTTGCCCGTGAGCGCTCCATCCAGTAAAACCGGTATTCCGGCAACGAACACGTGCTTCACGCCTGTGGCGTACTGATGGGGCTCCTCGAACGTGGCGTGGTCCTGCACCGATTCGAGATCGAGTACCGCGATATCCGCGAGCGCCCCTGCTCGCAGCACCCCCCGGTCCGCCAGGCCCAGGCGTTGTGCCGGCATGCCGGCCATTTTGTGAACCGCTTCGGAAACAGCGAGAACGTCCATGTCTCGCACGTACCGGGCGAGCACCCGGGCGAAGGTCCCATAGTTGCGCGGGTGAGGGGCTCCGTGTCCAAAGCCGGGTACACCGCCGTCTGAGGCGATCATGGTGGTGGGGTGGGCCATGATGCGCGTCACGTCGTCTTCGGACATGGAATGAAACACCCCCATGCACCCTCCGTTCTCCTCGAGTTCCATCGCCAGCTCCGCAGCCTGCACGACGGTCGGCGGTTTGCCGTCTTCTTCGAGTATTTGGGCGAGGCTTTTGCCGTTCAGCGCTCGATTCCAGGAGCAATTGGCGATGAATATGGTGGAAGGGTCCCCACCGCGTTCCGTCTCGATGTGTTCGATGATGTCGTTTCTGATATAAATACGCTTCTCCGGGTCCCTGAGCCGTTCCAGGCGATCGGCGCGGCTCCCCTCCTTGCTCCAGGAAGGAAAGAGGATGTTGATGCCCGTACTCGAAGCCGTATAGGGATACACGTCGCTCATCGCGTTCACGCCTCTGTCACGCGCTTCCTCCAGGAGCTCCAGGGACGCTTCGCTCTGGCCCCATCGGCCGTTGCCCACCACTTTATGATGGGTGATTTGAGGAGCGACGCCGCTTTCTTCGCCGATACGTATCGTTTCGGCGACGCTTTCGAGCAGCTGCCCCCCCTCGTTGCGAATATGACTGATATAGATGCCGTCGAAGGGCTCGACCACGCGCGCGAGGTCGATGAGCTCCTCGGTTTCAGCATAGGCGCCCGGTGTATATTCGAGCCCCGAAGAAAGGCCGAAGGCGCCGTCTTGCATGGCCGCCTCCACCATCGCCTTCATCCGATCCCTCTCTGCGGACGTAGGTTCACGGTCGCTGTTGCCCATGGCCATGGCCCGTACAGTTCCGTGGCCCACCATCGTACCCAGGTTGATCGCGGCCGGCCTCTCGGCCATAGCGTTCAGAAATTCGTCGATCGGATACGCCGAGGTTCCGTCCTGCCCCACGATGGCGGTCGTCACGCCCTGTCGTAGGTAGTTTTCTGCATCGGGGTACCGGTACAGGCCGCTCCCCCTGACGGTATTGCCGGCTGCATGGCTATGGATGTCGATAAAACCCGGCACGACGGCGAGGCCGTCAACATCGAGGCGAAGCTCCGCGTCGAACGAGGACAGGTCGCCGAACGCAACCAACCGGTCTCCCACCAGGCCGACATCAGCCTGTACGGCCGGCTGTCCCGTACCGTCGTAAATCCGTCCTCCGGATATAATAACGGTATACGCCGTATCGGGCGGCGAACTCGAGATCGCAAGGCCATCGCGTTGAACGTTGGAGCAGCCACACAGCGCCAGCGCAATGACTGCGATGCCGATACCATGAAGAACCGTGTCAAAATGAATGGGGCTGGGATAAACCGGCCTCGTCAGTGTCAAACTTGCCATACAAACTTGCCATACGTAGTATTTTTCAGGAAAAATAGGTTCATTACTCACCACCGCCAATGAGGGATGGCCATCATACCCCCTCCTCGAACTGTTGTGCAATAACGAGCCGGGGCGATAAAATGATCGGAAGCAGAACTAATTGGATCGTAAACAGTGATTGTAACACCGTTTTCAGGAGAGATTCTGATTTCATGTGAGAGAGCTGCACCACGTGTATTTAGCAGGTTCCGGCGCGTAACATGTATCGCTATGTATGTACCCCCCTATACATGAGGAAGTGGCGCAAGGAACAGTCTGATCTGCGTTTGCCTATGCGCATCGGTATTTTCGGTCAAGAGGCTTTTGTCCATTCCATACAGCACGTAATTAACGCAATCAGGACGAAACATGCCCTGCTGATTTCAGAGGTCCTCGTATTCGTGTGGCCGGACGATGCGGAATGCCGCGATCAGGCCATGGATGACGTCGTCGATATGGCGGCTTCGCTCGACACGGTTTTTCTGTCCGCCCCTTCCGTGTACCTGTATCCGTTAGCCAGCCGGATCGTACGTAACGGGGTACACGTGTTTCTGGACTGGCGGTCGGGGTCTTCCATCAAGGAATACGAGGAGTTGGCGCGGCTGGCAGAAGAAGCGCAGGTCGACGTCGGCCTGAGCCGGCCGCTCCGAAGTCACCCTTTTTTTGACGCGTTGCCGGCGGCGCGCCCCGCCTCGACGTTTCTCGTTCAACGCGACCTGTGTGGACGATCCGCGATCCGCTTTCAGCACGCGCTGGAAGAAGCCGTCGACCTGTGTTGTTATTACGCCCATAACGTCGACGTGCGCCGGTTGGACGCCCAGGTGGTCCGTGACGGCCGCGTCCAACCGCATACACTTCTCGCATCCCTCCGTTTCCAGAACGGGACCTACGTTCATATTCAGTTGCGCGAGGGTGTGCCCGTTCCCAGGCATTCGCTCCAGGCGGCAGGCCCGGGGTTTCGCGAAGACGTCGAACTGGCTGAATCCCTGGCGCAGCGTCCCCCTTCGGGAAAAGGCGAATTTCCCGGAAACAAAGCCTCCATCACCCGTTTGTCTACCCGGGTCGATCTTCAAACCCTGGAGATCCAGGCCTTCCTCGATGCCATCCACAACGGCGCCCCGGCGCCCTCGTCCATCATCAGCGGTCTTCAAACCAGGCGCCTGATTGAAAAGCTCCGAAAAAGCCTGCGATAGGTCATGATCGACAATCTCACTCCCCATATCCACGCAACGCCCTTTGCCGAAATATTGAAGACCCTGGGGCAATTGTCGGAGGACCTCGAAATCGAAGCGTACGTCGTCGGAGGCTTCGTTCGCGACCTGTTGCTGGATCGCTACACGACCGATCTCGACTTCGTCTGCGTGGGCGAAGGCAACGGCATCACGCTGGCCCGTGCCGTCGGAGGCGCGCTGGGCGGTCAAACCGTTCACGTATATCCCAACTTCGGAACCGCTGCCATTCGCATTCCGACGCCGGGATGCTCCTCGGACACTACGGTGCTCGAATTCGTCGGCGCTCGCAAAGAAAGTTATCGCCGCGATTCCCGCAAGCCCATCGTGGAGATGGGTACGCTCGCAGAGGACCAGCAGCGCCGCGATTTTACCATCAATGCGATGGGCCTGCACCTCACGCACGACCGTTTCGGGGACATCATCGACCCCTTCGAAGGACGCATCGACTTATCCCACCGGCTCCTCAGAACGCCCCTCGATCCGCGGCGCACGTTCGAGGACGATCCCCTCAGGATGATCCGGGCGGCCCGATTCTCGGCGCAACTCGATTTCGAGATCGAGGCCGACGCCTACGCCGCCATGAGGGAAAAAGCCAAACGTGTGCGCATCCTGAGCCAGGAACGCATCATCGAGGAGTTGCAGAAGATCATAGAGTCCCCCAGGCCCTCTACCGGCTTTCGCGCCTTGTTCGACGCCGGCATCCTCGATCTGATTTTCCCAGAGCTCGCGGCGCTCAAAGGCATCGAGGAGATCCGGGGGCACAGGCACAAGGACAACTTTCTCCACACGCTGCAGGTGGTCGACAACCTCGTCGAGATGGTCGCCGGCAAAAAGGCGGAAGACACCGTCTGGCTGCGATGGGCCGCGTTGCTGCACGATATCGCCAAGCCCCTGACCAAGCGATTCTCTGCCGAAACGGGGTGGACCTTCCACGGCCATGAAGACCGGGGCGCACGCATGATCCCGAAAATCTTCAAAACGTTAAAGCTCCCCATGGACGACCGCATGCGGTACGTTCAGAAACTCGTCCGCCTCCACCATCGCCCGGTGGCGCTGGTCAACCATGAGGTCACCGACTCGGCCATACGGCGATTGCTCTTCGAGGCCGGCGACGACATCGACGACCTGATGACCCTGGTTCGAGCCGACATCACGTCGAAAAATCCGAAGCGGGTGCGCCGCTACCTCAAGGCGTTCGATCAGGTCGACGCCAAACTCGTCGAAGTCGAAGAGAAGGACCGGCTCCGAAACTTTCAACCGCCCGTCGACGGCAACGAGATCATGGACGTACTGAACCTGAAACCCGGGCGCGTTATCGGAGCCTTGAAGGAGGCGGTCCGAGAAGCGATCCTGGAAGGGGAGATCCCCAACGAACACGATGCAGCGTTCGACTATCTCATGAAGATCAAGGACGATATCATGAAAGAATACTCCACGTCTACCTGAAAGGTGGCTCGATCCTTGTCCTTCTTCCCATGTCCCCGCCGGTCTACGACTTCATCAAGAATTAATTGGGAACGTATTCCGTTTTATTTAGAATAAGTCTAAATAGTACGGTAAACGAGGTAATGAGGCCAACTATGACCCTAGATCAATTACAACCCGGTACATGTGCACGCGTGACGTGCTGGTGTTCAGGCATCTCGGACCGCTTTCTGGAGCTCGGGCTGTTGCCCGGCGCCTCGGTGGAAGTGGTGCGTGTGGCTCCCCTCGGCGACCCCATAGCAGTGCGTGTGAAGGACTGCCAGATCGCCATTCGCCGCTCGGATGCTACCCAGATCAATGTGGATGCCGGCTGAGTTTACCCGAACGTAATAGAATATTCCTTTTACGAGTCGGTAATCAACCCAATGGCCACTACAGATCAGCCAGCAAAACCCACCCTGATACGTAAAGAGAAGCCGATACGAAGAGTTGCCATTGCCGGAAATCCGAACGCGGGCAAGTCTACGGTATTTAACCTGCTGACCGGGTTGCGTCAAAAAGTGGGCAATTACGCCGGCGTCACTGTAGAACGCAAATCGGGCGCCCTGGTCGGAAACCAACAGATCGAAATCATCGACCTGCCAGGCACGTACAGCCTGAATCCGAAATCGCTGGATGAGCAGATTGCCTACGACGCCATCACCAGTCATCTGGAGGACGAGCTTCCCCCCGACCTCGTCGTCTGTGTGGTGAACGCGACCAACCTGGAGCGAAATTTATACCTCGCCACGCAAATTGTAGACCTCGGTGTACCCACCATCGTCGTGCTCAACATGATGGATGAGATCGAGGCTAACGGTACGGTGATCGACACGAAGGTACTCTCCGACATTCTGGAGACGCCCGTCATCCCAATGGTGGCCACGAAGAAGAAGGGCCTGGAGGCGTTGATCGAGGCGATAGCCGGCCCTATCCCGGGCCCCGGCAAAACGCGCTGGCGCCTCGACGAGGACGTCCAGCAGGCCGTCGCGGCCTTATCGGATCGTCTCGAGGTGATTCGCCCCGACCTCTCCACGCAGCGCAGACAGGCCGAGTCCCTTCGCGTCCTCAACAGCGACCGGCTACTGAACTATTGGGAACACGAAGCGCCGGAGTACTACTCGGCCGTGCTCGAAACACGCCGTTCGCTCACCCAGCGCGAGATTCAGTACACGACCGCTGAAGTAAGCGGGCGCTACTCCTGGTTGGAACGCGTAGCTCATCGCGTAACGAAGACCCGCGAAGACGCCGAGGCCCGGCGCCTGACCGATCGCCTCGACAGCGTCCTCGTTCATCGAATATGGGGACCCATCATATTCTGCCTGATCCTACTGCTGGTCTTTCAGGCCATCTTTTCCTGGGCAACGCCGTTGATGGATCTCATCGAGACCGGCATTTCTCTTCTCGCTGCCGGCGTCAGGGACGTGCTGCCGGCAGGCATGTGGACCGACCTGCTGGTCGACGGCGTCATAGCCGGCGTCGGCAACGTTGTGATCTTCCTGCCCCAAATCCTGCTCCTGTTCTTCTTCCTCTCGATCATGGAAAGTACTGGATACATGGCGAGATCGTCGTTTATCATGGATCGCGTGATGCGGCGCGTCGGCCTGTCGGGCGGTTCCGTGATGCCCATGATGAGCGCCTTTGCCTGTGCTGTGCCCGCCATAATGGCCACACGAACCATGAAGAGTCAACAGGATCGATTGCTGACGATCCTGGTCGTACCGCTGCTGAGCTGCTCCGCGCGATTACCCGTCTACACGCTGTTCATCGCCGCCTTCATCCCGGCTACAACCCTGCTCGGGCCGATCGATTACCAGGGGTTGACGATGTTCATGCTGTATGTTTTCGGTACGGTAACGGCCTTTCTGGCGGCCTGGGTTCTGCGCAAGATCATGAAAGGCCCCGAGGCTTTTTTTCTGTTAGAGCTCCCGCCGTACCGTGCTCCGCAATGGAGGCTCGTCCTGTGGCGGATGTGGGAGCGCGCCAGGATCTTCGTGGTGCGGGCCGGTAAAATCATTTTCGTCTTCAGCATCATACTCTGGCTCGGCGCCGTCTTCCCCCGCGTAGAGCCCCCGGAAGGGCTGCAGCAGCAACGGGCTGCTCTGGAAGCGCAGCTCGAACCTTCCGGAGCCGGCTCGCTCAGTGAAGGGCAGCAGGCCCAACTGGAGGACAGGCTGCTCGACGTAGAGAACGATATCACGAGCTATCAGATGGAGCAAAGTTATATTGGCCGGTTTGGCAAAGCGATCGAACCTGTCATGCGCCCGCTGGGCTTCGACTGGAAGCTGAGTGCCGGAATACTGACGTCGTTTGCAGCGCGGGAAGTGATTGTGGGCGCTCTGGGTACCATCTACAGTATCGCGGAAGCAGACGAAAGCAGTCTGGCGTTGCGCGATCATCTACGCAACGCCGAAGACCCCGAGACCGGGAAACCCCTTTACACTCCGCTGGTGGCGCTCAGCCTGCTCGTCTTCTTCGTACTTGCATTGCAGTGCACCAGCACACTCGCCATTGCAAAGCGCGAGCTCAACTCCTGGAAATGGCCGGCTATCATGTGGCTGTATATGACCGGCCTGGCCTACCTCGCTTCTCTGATCGTCTACCAGGGAGGAAAAGTACTCGGGTTCGGTTGATCAACCTGGCATCCGGCATCCCGTGTCTCGTATCTTAGGGGGCACGAATAAAACACAGGGTATTATGGATCACGTTTCCCGCAGAACCTTCCTGGAACGCATGGCATGGTCGCTGACGCTCCCTTTTTCGATGGGAATGATGCCTCGAATTGCGGCCGGCCGCTCCGCGACGGCGCCTCCGCCCGCGATGAATTATCATCTCACGGCCCGCCCATGGACCCCCATTGAACTCGACCGCCAGCGTATCCTCGAAGTGATCGAAGGGCTCTGCCGGTTCAGCGCCCGGCATCAGGCTGAAGACGGAGCCATCGTGGATCCATTCCTGAACCGTGAGCATCAGTATGCAACCCCCTATTTCGCCCATGCCGTAGGCACATTAATCCACGCCGGCCAGGCCGACGACCTGGTTCAACATGGGGTTCTCGCCATGGATCACGCCACGGGGGCTGTTGCCGGCGGAAATCGTTCCATCCCCGACCAGCACGGAGAGTTCTTTATCGCCCCGCTCACCAGTGCCTTATCCCTGTATCGAACTGTTGTGGAAGAGGACACGATGCAGCGCTGGCGTGAACGGCTCAGCGCACCCATCACACACATCATCGAGGGGATGGAGAGAAAAACCAACAACTGGCGGACCTATGCCATGAAGGGAGAGTGGCTGAGGGCCAACAACGGCCTGGTCTCTCCGGACGAGGCCAGGCGGTTCGTCGAGGATGCGTGGCTGGTCCGCACCCAGCGCGAGCGCATCGAACTGGACCGGTGGCATCTGTATCAGGACTGGAACGGGCACCCGCAATCCCACGCCGTCGAAGCGGTAGGCCGGGGCAACCTGCTCGCCCTGGTCGAAGCCGGCTACGACGGACCTTCTGCCGCCCGCATAGAGCAGCTCGTGCTCGAAGGCACGGCCACGTCTTTGCTCCTGCAGGATCCGACCGGGCAATGCCCACCCAACGGCCGGACCGACAATCACATATTCAACGATGTGTTGTACCAGCTCATTTTCGATGTGATGGCCGAGCGGTTGATGGAGGAGGGCTCCTCCTATGAGGCGGGCCAGTATCGACGGGCGGCCAACCTGGCTTTCGAGAGCATCCTCCGCTGGCGGAGAACCGATGCGCCGTGGGAGGGATCGTTTTTCATCACGAAAAACCATTTTGATCCGGACGAACGCATCGGGTACCAGCCGGCCAGCCAGTACAGCAACTACAGCGGAGCGGTGATGTACCACCTCTCGGAAGCGTATCACACCCGAAGGACCGGCATTCGAGAACAGCCGGCGCCCTGCGAAATAGGAGGTTACGCCTTCGCCACCGACGAGCGCTTCGGGAGCATGGTCGCCAATGCCGGGGGCCTGCACGTCTTCGCCAACTTGCGAGGCGACTCCGTCCCCAAATACGACACCTTCTGGACGCCCCTGGGTGTCGTCCGGTTTTCCCGTCCCGACTGGGAGAGCCGGCTCGGCCCCTCCGACGGCGCGCGCGACGCGCTCTTCGAAGAAGCGGTGTCGTTCGGGCCGACGTGGCAGGTCGGCAGCCGGTGGGTGCGCCTGGCCATGGCCGCCGAACACTATCAGGGCACCCTGCGGGTCGATTTCGTACACCCGCTGCTGGTCAAGTTTTCGATCCTGTATGCCCCCGTGACGGGCATTGGCGGCCCCAACTTTTTCCATGACTTCACGGTAACGCCGGACGGCGTCTTGAGCACGGTACGTTCGCCTCACTCCTTCAACTTCGGGGTGACCCTCCCGCTGCTCGAAGACGACGGCCGCTCCCTGACCGTCCGCGTCACCGATCGGATCGCATCGACCTCGTACCCGTCGGAGCTGGGCCGCGGCGATGAGCAACACTTCATTGCCGTGAACGAAGAGCCTGTCGTTCTGGAAGAAGGCGAATCGGTCCTGAGCACCTACGGCTGGCTTCGACCGGTCCGGCTGACCACAGACGCCGAAGAGGTCGCCGTATTTACCTACCCGCGCGGGCAGAACGATCCTCCCGCGGACGAGGTCGCGAGCGCGTTTCGGCGGACGGAGACGGGGTTCACGTCTCCGTTGGGGCGCGTCGAAGGCGCCCTCTACGTCGGCCGATATGCGGCAGGCGGTGTGGGCACGTCACTTGGCTTGCACGAAGACGGAGCGGAAGACATCTCCTTCGACGTCCCGTGCGGATTTTTCCTGACCCATTCCGAAGGCCGGATCCGCTCCATCGAAACGGATCGAGCGGTGCTTGCCCGCGTCGGTGCCCGGGAAATCGAGATGCGCCCTTTTATTCCAGTCGATATCGAAAGCGGCAAACAATAATCGCGCTCCGGTATTGAAGGGTATCAGTTGCTATTTTATGATCATAATCAGGAGTTATTCTATATGAGCACGATGAAGTGGTCCGCTCCCCCCGAAATGCAAATCGACGAAACGAAGACCTATAAGGCTGCAATCAAGACGGATCGGGGGACGATCGAGCTGGAGCTCTACCCCGAGCACGCCCCGAGGACGGTTAATAATTTCGTATTTCTCGCCCAGGAAGGATTCTACAATGGAGTTACCTTTCACCGGGTAATCAGCGATTTCATGATTCAAGGCGGAGACCCTACCGGTACGGGAGCGGGTGGGCCCGGATATAAGTTCGAGGACGAGTTCACCGGCAATCCCCTCAAACACGAAAAAGGCGTGATCTCGATGGCCAATGCCGGCCCTAATACCAACGGCAGCCAGTTCTTCATCACACACGGCCCGCAGCCGCACCTCGATGGACGGCATACGGTCTTTGGGAAAGTGACCAGAGGCCAGGATGTCGTCGACGCGGTGCAACAGGGCGATACCATGCACGTGACCATCGATATCGCCAATCCCACATGAATCGTTGCGCTTTCCTGACGATGGATTCGATGGAAGGTTATGTCAACGACGATGCGCTGGCCCTGGATCAGCTCAACCGCTCAGGGTGGGACGCCTCTCTGGTCGCCTGGCGTAGCGAGGGCGTGGATTGGGCGTCCTTCGATCTCGTCGTCGTTCGTTCGACGTGGGATTATCAGAAGGATCCCGATCTATTTCTGCACACCCTGGAAGAGATCGACCGGTCCGGGACACACCTCCAGAATCCACTCCCCGTGATCAAGTGGAATATACATAAAGGGTATCTGCAGGATCTCGAAGAGCACGGCGTATACACCGTACCGACCATCTGGGGCAACCACCTCAGTGTTTCCGATCTCGACGATTACAGCAGCGAATTTGCCCCCGACCCGTTCGTCATTAAACCGACCGTAGGCGCCTCCGCCCAGGATACGTTCCTGATTCACCCCGCCGGCAGCCTGGACGAGAAGGCGAGGCTGGTCGCTGCCTTTGCAGACCGTGAGTACCTCGTTCAACCGTTTATGAAAGAGGTGATCCGTGAGGGCGAATATTCGCTGTTCTTTTTCAACGGCCAGTACAGCCATGCGATATTAAAAACGCCGAAGGCGCAGGATTTTCGTTCTCAGGAAGAGTACGGCAGTCGCATTAAAGCCGTCACGGTGGACGAGAAGCTGCTCAAGCGCGGCGTCGACGCCCTGAACGCCATAGACCGACCCCTGCTGTATGCCCGGGTGGATTTGATTCGAGACGAGGCCGGCGATTTTGCCCTGATGGAATTGGAGCTCATCGAACCTTCGCTCTATTTCAGGACCGACCCTCAATCGCCGGTTCGATTTGTCCAGGCCGTCGACCGGATGACGGCGGCTTTAACCTGACCGGTTCTACCATTAACCCCTCCTATGCCGGAGAACCACATGCCCGAAATACACTTTGCCGGCCAGACCATCCATAGCGAAGAAGGCGCCAACCTGCGCAAGGTATTGCTCGATCACAAGCTGCCCCTGTACAACGGAGCCGCCCGGGCCATTCACTGTAGAGGCCTGGGCACGTGCGGCACCTGTGCCGTACGTATCGACGGGCCCGTATCCGAAAAAACGGCGATCGAGCGCTGGCGGCTGCAATTCCCTCCCCATCATGAAGAAGACGGGTTGCGCCTCGCCTGCCAGTGCCGCGTATTGGGCGATATCGAGGTGAAGAAATACGACGGTCTCTGGGGCCATGAGACGTCCTCTGAGCGGTCCTTTTGAACCGGTTCTCGCCCCTTCGGTTCAAGCTCCGATCTCGCGCGTGGCAACGGGACGGCCTTCCCGGAACGACTTCCAGGCGGCCATCCCGATTACGACGGGAAAGCGGCCGTCAAGCCCCGTCACCGGAGGCTCTCTGTCCTCGATCAGGGCTTCGATGAACGCCTCCAATTCGGCTTGATACGCGTCCATATATCGCTCCAGGAAGAAATACGGTGGGCGAGCCGTATGCACGCCTTCTGCATCGCTCGTCGTTACGGTGTGCGTTTTAACATTCTCGATCAGTACCTGCCCCTTCGACCCGAACCATTCGACTCGTTGGTCATAACCGTAGGCAGAATGCCGGCAATTGTCGATTACACCGACGGCTCCATTTTCGAAGCGGAGTGTGGTTACGGCCGTGTCGATGTCATGAGCAATCTGTCCGATGTCCGTATCGACCATGACGCCTCCCATGACGTGGACTTCTTCCACCTCACACCCCATCAGGTAGCGGGCCATATCGAAGTCGTGTATGGTCATGTCGAGAAACAGCCCTCCGGATCCTTTTAGATATTCCAGAGAAGGGGGGGCAGGATCACGGCTCGTCATCCGGAGAATGCGGGCCTCTCCCAGAGCGCCGCTCTCGATGAGCTGGCGGGCCTCTTTGTGGCTCGTGTCGAACCGCTTATGGAATCCGATTTGCAATTTCACCCCGTGGTGCGAAACGGCCTCGAGCGACCGGTCGATTTTAGCGAGGTCGATGGATATCGGCTTTTCACAGAAGACATGTTTTCCGGCTTCAGCCGCTTCCACGATAAAAGGCGCGTGTGTATCTGTGGAGGAGCAAATCACGACGGCCTGAATGCGGTCGTCTTCGAGTATCGCCCGGTAATCTTCGTGAGCAGATTCGATGCCACACCGATCTGCCAGTTGCCGGGCGGCGTTCAGGTCTATATCTGCAATAGCCAGGGGGTTAGCCGAAGGGATACGGTGCGCCAGTGTTTCAGCGTGTATCTGGGCAATGCGGCCGGCGCCGATGATGCCCAGAGGGATGGGAGGTTTCATAATGGGGGGCGGGTATATCTGGGGATGGATTTCACGCATCGAGTCCGGCGCTCGGGCCATCCGTCAGCTTTCCCGTAGACACCTCGACAAAGCCTCTCGTTCGGCAGAGACACCTCAGACCGGCCACAAAACTACCAATGCGCATTCTGAGAAGCAAACGAACGTGCGATCACTGCTGTGCAGCCATCTGCATCGCTTCGCGCAGCGACCCTTCATCGAGGACCGGGACCGGCAGGGGCTCCAGCTGTTCTTGCGGGATATCCGAGAGCGCTACCCGGACCCCTACTTCGAGATCACTCTCTGCATCCCCTCGGAATACCCCGCGCGTGGGGGGTACGTCTGCATAATCGCGCCCTACGCCGACGCGGATGTGCCGTTCGCCGGCCACCAGGTTGTTCGTCGGATCCAATCCGACCCAGCCCAGGGATGGCAGATAGGCTTCGAGCCAGGCATGGGAGGCGTCCTGCGCCGACCGGTCATGGTCTTCGACGCGGTGAAAGAGATAGCCGCTGACATAGCGGCACGGGACACTCAGGCTCCGAATGAGCGCAATCATGATGTGCGTGAAATCCTGGCAGACCCCTTTGCGTGAGGCCAGGGCTTCATCGATGTGTGAATCCACTTCTGTGCTCTGGGGTGCATAATCCATCGACCGATAGATCGTCTGATTCAGCGTCAACAGAGTTGTCAGCGGGTCGGCCTCGCGGTTGAGCCCCAGATCGTCCCGAAAGGAGCATAACAGGGGCGAAAACTCGACGTACCGGCTCGGCTTTGTGAAGTCCCAGAACTCGAAATCGTTATCCAACCCCTCGTAGGCCTGCCAGGTAGACAGAGGGAGCGCTTCAGGAAGCGGGTCGAACGGGGCGATATCGACCCGGGACTCTGCCGTGACGATCAACTCGTTGTGCGGAGCTGGAATGTCGAAGTGATGCACGATATTGCCCAAAAAGTCCCTGTAGAACTGTACGTGGGCGCCGGGTTGGATTTGAAGGTCAAACTCCAGACAACGCTGGGGTCCTTCCGTGAGCGGTTGCAAACGGGCCTCCATCACGTTCTCCTGAACGGGAGAACTGTAGAAGTACCTCGTAATGTGGCGAATTGTGTAGGTCATTCAGAAATTCCGGATGGAATATGGGTTTACTTGATACTCCATCATGCCAGAAATAGTGCCGGCCGAAAAAGGCCTACCCCTTTTAAACAAGGTATGACTTTCCTGCGATCGACGCATACCAGCCTGCTACGGCGTGCTGCCTGCGGTATAACACCCCCTGCGATTACAGAGGGGCGATCTTTTCGTCGATCGGGTAATTGATATAGGTGTCAAAAAGCACGTTATGAATCAGGGCGCATTGTTGCTGAATGCGGTTCAGGTACGAGGGAAAATCCAGATGGATGACTTCGTCGATGTGGTCGTAATTGAGCATGGCGGCGAGCTTGCCGATATTTCGATACAGCGATTTGTTCGTGCGCATGCCGGCAGCCTCTGAGATTTCATTCAATGCGTACCGCATGCGGTCCACCGAGAAACATACGGAATGCGGGAAGGCCGGGTTCATGAGGAGAAATTCTGCAATGCGTGTGTACTGAGGTTCGGCCGAGTACACCTTACAATAGGCTTCCAGTGCCGTACAACTTCTCAGTACGCCGATCCAGTCCAGATACCGGTCTGTAGCCGATATCTGGTTGTTGGTCGCAGTTGCGCTCAGGTGTACGTGGAGGAGCTCAGTAATAGTGCTCGCACGTTCCATATACTGCCCTACTTGAATGAAGTGCCACCCTTCGCCGTGGCTCATCGTCGAAGAGGCAATGCCCTGAAAGAGGTGCGACCCGTCTTTGACCTTCTGGAAAAAGGAGTACGGCTGGTCGCTCCATATCTTGTTGATGTCGGCCTTCTTCACGTCCAGATACAGGCGGTTGATCTGCTCCCACATTTCGGAGCTGATCAACTCGCGGACCTGTCTCGCGTTTTCTCTCGCCGTAGCGATGTGAGAGACCAGGGTGTATTCATGGTCTTCGTCGAAGATGAGCCGGTGCGTCAGGTCGTAGGCCGAAACCTGTTCCAGGTCAGGGGCAGGCAGGCGCAGGCAGGCAAACACCTTCTTCCAGGCAGCGGAAATGGCGGCCGGTGAACGGTCGGGGATAAGATCGAGGCAGACGTCCACCAGCCGAGCAGTATGTTCTGCTCGTTCGAGGTAGCGGCTCATCCAGTACAACGTGTCGGCAACACGAGAAAGCATCATACGTCGAATACAATAATGGGGGGGGTAGAACTCAGTCGTGCAGGACCCAGGTATCTTTGCTGCCTCCTCCCTGGGAGGAATTCACTACGAGAGACCCTTTTTTCAGGGCCACACGGGTCAGGCCGCCCGGCACGATGGTGACCCCGTCGCGTCCGGACAGGATAAAGGGTCTCAAATCTACGTGGCGCGCTTCGATGCGGTCGTTCACGAAGCTGGGGGCGCAGGAGAGGTTGAGCGTAGGCTGGGCAATGTAATTTCGCGGCCTGGCCAGGATCCGTTCTCTGAACTGGCTTCGCTCTTCAGCAGTGCTGTGAGGGCCGATGAGCATGTCGTAACCACCCGATTCGCCGACAGCTTTCACCACCAGTTGATCGAGACGATCCAGTACGTGCATTCGCTGGGCCCGGTCATCGAGTAGATACGTTTCGACGTTGTCCAGGATAGGGTCTTCGTCGAGATAATATTTGATGATGGCCGGCACATAGGCATAGACGGCTTTGTCGTCGGCGACACCGGTGCCGACGGCATTCGCGAGCGTGACGTTGCCGGCGCGATAGGCATTAAACAAACCCGGTATGCCGAGTATGGAGTCCGGGCGAAACACGAGCGGATCGAGGAAGTCGTCGTCGACGCGGCGGTAAATGACGTCCACCCGCTGCAACCCTTTCGTAGTCCGCATATAGACAAAGTTATTATGCAGGACGAGGTCGCGGCCTTCGACCAGGGGGATGCCCATCTGCCTGGCGAGAAAGGTATGCTCGAAGTAGGCCGAATTGTAGACACCGGGGGTCAACAAGACGATATTGGGGTCATCGATGCGGCTGGGCGCAAGCGAGCGTAAGGTCATCAGCAACGCCTGGCCGTAGTTCGCAACGGGCCGGACCCCATAATTGTGAAACTGGGCGGGAAATACGCGCTTCATGACCTGCCTGTTGGCCAGCATATACGATACGCCGCTGGGTACCCGCAGGTTATCCTCCAGGACGACGAAGGTGCCGTCGTCGATGCGCACGAGGTCGGTGCCTACGATCGTAATATACGTATCCTGAGGGACCGACATGCCTTTCATCTCCCTTCGGAAGTGTTTGCTGCTGAATATCAGTTCTTTCGGAACGACGCCGTCTTTGAGGATGTGGCCCTCGTGGTAGATATCTTTCAAGAAACGATTGAGGGCGACGATGCGCTGGGTGAGGCCGCGATCGAGCCGTTCCCATTCTCGACCGGTCAGGATGCGGGGCAATAAGTCATAGGGAAAAATACGCTCGACTCCGTCGTTCGAGCTGTACACCATGAAGGTGATGCCCTGATGGAGAAAAGACTGGTCCGCAGCGTTCTGCCGCCGGTTCAGCTCGTCGGGATCCAGCGAACACAAATACTTATACAGCGCCTCATAATGGGGGCGAGGGACGGAGTCTCGGGTGAATAACTCGTCGTACCCCTTCCCGAATTCGTAGTGGGAAAACAAGCTGGACTGTTCGGAGACATTGTGTGGTGGGGCCATGCAAGAACGTCTGGCAAGTGAATAAATGCAAGGAGTAGTAGGGCGTGTGGGATCTCTCAATATTTAAAAAAACCGGGCAATAATGCAATGTCCCTTAAAAACTGTTACACCTACGCTCAAAATTCCTGCAATAATGTAGCGACGCCTAATACCCTAAACGTTTCAGGTATGCCCGGTTTTGGGCTGCGCTTGCAGCCGGAGCTCCCATGCCCGGCAGCACGTCTTGTTCGACGACGATCCATCGATCGTATCCCAGGGCATCGAGTTTTTGAACGATCGAAGGGAAGTCGACACGTCCTCGTCCCAGTTCGGGAAACACCCCCTGTCCGATCATCTCTTGATACCCCCATCCCTCGCGAGAAGCCGCCTGCACGACCGATGGGTCGAAATCTTTGAAATGCACGTGCCAGATCCGGTCGTATAAGTCGGTTAGATCTTTCGAGGGATCGCCGCCCCCCAGCGCGTAATGGCCCGTATCGAAACAGAGTCCGAGGAGATCCGGATCCGTGCGTTCGAGGACGTAGCGTATTTCGCCCGGGGTTTCGACGTACGTCGCACCGTGGTGATGGATCACCGACCGGAGCCCGGTGGAGCGGCGAACCGCTTCGGCGACACGCAGCAAGCCATCGATATAGACCTGCCAGCCGGGTTCATCGAGCATCTGGCCGGCCGTTATTCGGCCTGCATGACGCGTCCGGGCGTCAACCGTACTGTGGTCGTCGCCGATGATGACAAAGCAGTCTTCCCCGGCGGCTTCAGCCATCAGCTCGGCGACCCGAACCGCATGCGCAACGCCCTTCTCGTGAGCGCCGCGATCGTAGAGCCGGACCGTAACCCACGAACCGATCAGTTGAAGCCGATATCGTTCGAGTTCGGATTTGAGCAGTTCGGGCCGGGTGGGCATGAATCCCCAGTCGCCCAGCTCTGTGCCTTCATACCCTGTTTGCTGCATCTCCTGGAGCACGTGCCGGTACCCGGTCCTCTGGCCGGCTGTATTTTCGATGACGCCCCAGGAGCATGGGGCATTGGCAATCCGGATCGGGTTCGAAGGGTCCATACGCAGCCTGGATCTAAAAATGAATCAATTCATTGTTCTGGAACGACCGCGTAGCCGCCAGCGCGATGGCCGTGGCGGCTACGCCGTCTCGTACGGTGATGCCGGGTTGACGCCGTTCGCGTATGCAGGCGACAAATTCTTTCAATTCCGCCAGAAACGCTTCTGAAAATCGATCGGTGAAATGTTGCTCGCATACCGTACGCACCCCGTACGGATCGAGAATGTCGACCCGATTCAGCGCGGGGACGTGGCCGATCCGCAGCGCAGCTTTCGTCCCTATGATCTCCGTTTCGACGTGGTATCCATGGGGCGCCGTTCTTCCGGCGAGCAAAAACACCATGGTCTGGTTGTCGAATTTGATCAGTGCAGACACATTATCTCCATCGCCGTAGGCGCCGAATTCGGAGAAGGCGAAACATCCCCCGGCGGCGTAGAGGCTGACGGGTTCAGCCTCCAGAAACCACCGGGCCAGGTCGATGTCATGGATCGCCATATCCAGGAATTGGCCGGCGCTGTGCGGGGCGTAGCGCAGTGCACTTTCGATGGCGTCTATCGGATCTACGCTGTACCCTCTGAATAGAATGGGCCGTCCGATTTCGCCTTGTTCGATACGTTCTTTCGCAAATTGATACGAAGGATCGTATCGCCGCATAAAACCAAGCATGAAGACCTGGTCGGGACGCGCTTCTACCATGGCGGCCACGCGCTCACATTCGTCCAGGCCGACGCCGAGCGGCTTCTCGCAAAATACGTGTACACCGGCATTCAGTGCCGATTCGACCTGGGAGCAGTGGAGCGAAGAAGGCGATGCGAGGACGACGGCGTCCAACGAAGACATCTCGAGCATGCGATCGAACGAGGCATAACATTCAACCCCGCTCCAGGTCGCCTTTGCGTTGTCCAGCTCGCTTTCCACGATGCTGCACACGGCGGTCAGGGCTGCACCGGGGATGCTCCCGGCCAGGTGTTCGGCATGGAGCCAGCCCAGCCTGCCCAGGCCAACGGCTCCGCATCGGATGGGGTGGGTCAAAACGTACGGCTCCAGGTGTTTAACCAGCGTTCGACGACCACTTTCGTTTGTGTGAAGAATTCGACCGCATGCCTGCTCTGCCCGTGCAAGTCGCCGAAGAAACTGCTTTTCCACCCTGAAAAGGGGAATTGCGCCATCGGCGCTGCAACCCCGATGTTGATCCCGACGTTGCCGGCGTGAACGTCGTGCCTGAACCTGCGGGCGTTGGCCCCGCTGCTCGTAAAAATACACGCCATGTTGCCGTATTCTCCGCTGTTGACAAATTGAATCGCCTGGTCGACCGAGTCAACGTGGACCAGGCTCATGACGGGACCAAAGATCTCGGTTCTTGCAATTTTTCCGTCGAGCGGAACGTTTTCCAGTATCGTTGGCCGGATGAAATGGCCTTTCTCGAAGTTCGAAATGTTCGGATTGCGACCATCGAGAACCACCTGGGCTCCTTCAGCGACGCCTTCCTCAATGAGCGATTCGATGCGTTCCTTGCTGGACGAGGAGATCACGGGGCCCATCTGAACGCCCTCTTCGAGGCCGTAACCGGTCACCCGGGACCGCGCGGATTCGACCAGTTGCTCCGTGATGCGTTCGTGGTCTCCGACCGTAACGACGACGGAGGCCGCAAGGCAACGCTGGCCGGCACAACCATACACGCTATCCGTCACAATCCGGGTCGTCATCTCGGGCTCGGCATCGGGGAGAATGAGGATGGGATTCTTGGCTCCGCCCTGCGCCTGAACCCGTTTACCGTGCCTGGCTGCCTGCTCGTACACGTATCTGGCGACCGGTGTTGATCCGACGAAGCTGATGGCTTTCACTTCGGGATGAGAAAGCAGGGTATCGACGGCCTCTTTGCCGCCGTGAACGAGGTTTATCACGCCGGGCGGCAGATCGAGCTGATCGATCAGTTCGAATACCTTCGCCATGGTCAAGGGCACCTTTTCGGAAGGCTTCACGATGTACGTATTGCCACACGCAATCGCGTAGGGTAAAAACCAGAAAGGAATCATGCCCGGGAAGTTAAAGGGCGCGATACACGCACAAACGCCTAGCGGTTGCCGGATCATATACTCGTCGATGCCGCGGGCTATGTCTTCTGAGAACTCGCTCTGGATCATGACCGGCATCCCGCAGGCGACCTCCACATTTTCGATGGCTCGCCTCAACTCACCGCGAGACTCGGCCAGCGTCTTTCCACATTCTTGCGTGATCAGGTTGGCCAGCTCTTCACTATGCTCCTCCATCAAACTCTTGAGCTTGAACAAATACTGGATGCGGTTGTTGGTGGGCACGTTCCTCCATTCGGGAAATGCCGCAGCGGCCGCCTCTATGGCCGCCTCGACTTCCTGGGAAGATCCTAAGGGGACTTTCGCCAGGACTTCCATAGTAGCAGGATTATCCACGGCGAGTGTGTCCGCAGCACTGACCTTCCATTCGCCAGAGATGTAATGGGGTAGTTGCATCTTTATACCTCAGCAATGTTTTTCGTTATATCTCGACCTGTGCAGAATGAGCGGTCCAACCGGGGCAGGAGCCTATCCGGGCAGATGTTCTAACGCTCACAAGTTCGCAGGTCTCTCGTTCACAGGTAATAGCGTTGCGCCTTACGGGCGTCCTTGTATGCCTCGTACGCCTTTCTCGTGGTTTCGACGGTCGATACTTCGGCTATGGGTACATCCCACCAGGCATGCCCTTCCACGTTCTGAAACATGTCGGTCTTAACATAAACCACCGTCGTGTTCGGAATGGCTTTCGCCATCTCCAGTCCTTTTCTGACCGACTCAATCGTATCACACTCGATAACGTGGGCGCCCAGGGAGCGCGCGTTGGCGGCCAGGTCGACGGGGATTGCATCGCCATCGAGCTGGCAGCTCTCCGGGTCCCTGAATCGATACTGGGTCCCAAAGCGCTGGCTGCCGACCGACTCAGACAGCCCCCCTATACTCGCAAACCCGTTGTTGTCGAGCAATACGATGGTCAGCTTGATCCGCTCCTGAATGGACGTGATGATCTCCTGCGCCATCATGAGGTAGCTCCCGTCCCCGCACATCACGTACACGTTTCGTTCGGGGGCTGCCATCTTGACGCCGAGGCCGCCGGCTATTTCGTATCCCATGCAGGAATAGCCGTATTCCATGTGGTACCCTTTCGGATCTCTCGTTCTCCAGAGCTTGTGCAAGTCGCCCGGCATGCTCCCTGCTGCGCAAAGGACGACGTCCCGGGGCTCCGAGATCTCGTTTACGGCTCCGATGACTTCGCCCTGGCTCACGGGAACGCCATGGTCCAGGTGGTAGATCTGCTCGACTCGTTCATCCCAGGCTTTATTATATCGCGCAATTCGTTCTCGGTATTCGGGATCTACGGCATAGTCGTTCAGGGCAATATGCAACGCCTGGAGGGTTGCTCTCGCGTCGGCGACGATCGGCAAAGCGCCCTGTTTAAAAGCGTCAAATTCCGCGACGTTGATGTTGATGAATCGAACGTCGGGGTGTTGCCAGGCGCTTTTCGACTCGCTGGTAAAATCGCTATAGCGGGTGCCGATGCCTATGACGAGGTCCGCTTCTTTCGCTATGGCCACGGCGCCGGGCGTCCCCGTTACACCCACGGCCCCCAGAGACTCCGGGTCGTCAAAGCGCATGCTTCCTTTACCGGCCTGGGTTTCGGCCACTGGAATTCCCGTTTTCTGCACGAACTGCCGGAGTACGTCTGCCGCTTCGCTGTACAATACGCCGCCGCCGGCGACGATCACAGGCTTCTTGCTCTCTCGGATCCAGACTTCGGCTCGTTGCAGCAGCGTCACGTCCGGGCGCGGCCGGGGGATATACCACGTCCTGGACTCGAACATGGCCGCAGGGAAGTCGAACGCCTCCGCCTGGACGTCCTGGGGCATCGACAACGTAACCGCCCCGGTGTCGGCCGGCGAAGTGAGCACGCGCATCGCTTCAGGCAATGCGGTAATCAGCTGTTCGGCCCGGTTGATGCGATCCCAGTATTTCGACACCGGTTTGAAGGCGTCGTTTGCGGCGACGTCCTGGGAGTGCGGCCACTCGATTTGCTGCAATACGGGTGCAACATGGCGCCGGGCAAAAAGATCGCCGGGCAGCAGTAATACAGGAAGGCGATTCACAGTGGCCAATGCCGCACCAGTAACCATGTTGGTCGCCCCCGGCCCGATAGAGGTCGTACAGGCGAAGGTCCCCAGCCTGTTCTTCATCTTCGCGTACGCAGCCGCGGTGTGCACCATCGCCTGTTCGTTCCTGGACTGGTAGTAGGGGAATGCAGGAGATTCCTGGTGAAGGGCCTGCCCCAGCCCGGCCACGTTGCCGTGACCGAAAATACCGAAGCAGCCGGCAAAAAAATGATGGAGCACTCCATCGCGTTCGACGTGCTGATTTTTTAAATACCGGATCGTCGCCTGTGCGACTGTCAAGCGTTTTGTCTTCATTGAACCTTGGTGTCAAAAGCCTCCCTGACTGTCGACAAAGGAATGCACCTGCTCCAGGGTAGGCATGAAGTTCGCGCAGCCGTGTTTTGTGACCACGATCGCGCCGCACGCATTCCCCATACGACACGCTTTATGCCAGTCCCACCCCTGAAGGAAACCATACGTCATCCCTCCGGCAAAGGCGTCACCAGCACCGAGAACGTTCAGCACGTCGACGGGAAACCCGGGGACTCTCCGTTCCGGCTGATCCGGCTGGAACACCGAACATCCCTCTGCCCCTCGTTTGACGACAAGAACCTGCACACCATGATCCAGGATCGTTTCTATCGCGGAATCGATGTTGCCTCGAATTTCCGGTGCTGAAATCTGCTGGTGTTTGATGGTCAACTGACTGCTGTCCTGAAGGGTAGCGGCGAGCACTTCTTCTTCGGTGCCGATGACAACATCGACGCGGGCGAGCAATGCGCGGACCATCACCCCGTACGCACGCGGGTCAAACCATTGATCTGCTCGAAAATCTAGATCCAGAAAAACGGGCACCTCAGCCCGCTTTGCCTGTTCGGCTGCAAACATCGTCGAGGTCTTGCTGGGATCCCTGCTGAGCGCGTTGCCCGACAGGACGACCACGCGAAATCGATCGATCCCCACCCCGAGCACATGATCGATGGTTATCTGGAGATCGGCCGCATCGCTTCTGTAATAGACCAGCGGAAATCGGTCGGGCGGTTCGATGCCGAGGATGACGGCGGACGTTCGCCCTTCGACGGTCGGGATGAAGCCCGTTTCTATGCCTTCGTCCTCCAGAAAGCGAAGCACAAACCGACCCACCTGATCGTCGCCGATGGCGGTCAGCAGGGCCGTATTCAGGCCGAGCCGACAGCAGCTGACCGCAATATTGGTGGACGACCCACCCACAAATGCACCAAACGAGGAGATCTCTTCAAAAGGAGCTCCTATGTCATTGGAATACAGGTCGATGGACGACCTTCCAAAGGTGAGAACATCGTATTTTGCAGGAGCGTCACTCATGGTTGTTAATCATTTATCATTCATAGCGGCAGTAACCAGCGGCAGCCTTGGATCCCTGGACGTCCAGGTCCCGTGGATCCATGCATGATCCGGGTCGTCCGTGTTAGCCAGCGACTGATCGCTGCCGGTCAGAAAATTGAGGTAATACACGTGGTAACCGTGGCAGGCCACCACCGGGTGATACCCGCGAGGCACCCGTACGAGGTCGTTGGTGTGGGCCCGAACCATCTCGTCCAGCGATCTATCGCCGGTGTATACTTGCTGGATCGCGTACGCCTGCGGCTTGCTCATTTTGTAGAAATACACCTCCTCCAATCTGGCTTCGAGCAACCGGCCCTGGTCGTCTATTTTCCGTTCGTCGTGTTTGTGGGCGGGGAAGGAGCTCCAATTGCCTGAAGGCGTGTATACTTCCACACAGACCAGACGATGGCAATCGAACCCGGGCTGAATCAGGCTGTTGATCTGCCTGTTGGCATTGTCTCCTCCGCGAATCTCGATCTCGGCCTCGCGGGGCGTTTTGAAGCAGGGTGGATGATCTTCGTCCGTTTCGCACCACCCATACGCGATATCCAACACCTCGCTGGTCGCCTCGAGCACAAATTGGGTGTTGCGCGGCAGGTACAATACGTGGGCGATACCGCTGAACACATCTCGTCGTCCGTTCTTCGTCGCCCAGGAACCCTTATCGGATTCCACCTTGAAATTACCGGACAGCAGGACGATTCCATACTCAGCATCCCTTGTATTCATCGCCCAGGAATCTCCCCCGTGCATAACCCGGGCCTCGAAATTCAAGAACTCCCAGCCTGCCATTTCGCGGGTGACTCGCTGGTAGACTCCGTGTTCTGCGGTTGGCTTTTGTAAGAGGGGCGAGTTATACATGAGAAAGAGGGTCTGTTATTCTATCTGCCTGACCGATCGAACCGAGCATCTCGAAACGGGCCTTCATGAGCTTGACAAACTCTTCGATATACACCTTCCCTGGCACCACGAGGTCGACTTGATCGGGATGGTCTCTGAAATGCTCTCGGTGGATGCGGGCCCATAACAGCCGCATGTCCGTTGCAATGTTGATCTTCGATATTCCGAACTCGATGGCGCGTTGGATTTCTCGGGGTTCGACCCCTCTGGCATTGGCCTGCATGGCCCCGCCGGCTTCATTGATGCGACGGACTTCCTCCAGGTTCACTTTCGATCCCCCGTGCAGCACGAGGGGGAATCCGGGCAGACGTTGCTGAATGTCCGCCAGGATGTCGAATTGCAATCCCTGCCCTCCGGAAAACTTGTACGCCCCGTGGCTGGTCCCGACGGCGACAGCCAGGCTGTCGCAACCGGTCGCCTTCACGAACTGTTCGCACTGGTCGGGATCCGTATAGCGCGCTTTTTTTTCGTCCACCGTAAGTCCATCTTCGACACCACTCAAGACGCCGAGCTCAGCCTCAACGACGACGTCTCTGCGGTGAGCCGCCTGGACGACCGCTTTTGTGCGTCTGACGTTTTCTTCGAATGGACTATGCGACGCGTCTATCATGACCGACGTATACCAACCTGATTCGATGGCATCGAAACAGTGGGGCTCGACCCCATGGTCCAGGTGGGTTGCGTAAACGGCGCCGGGAAAAATCTCTGCGGCAGCGAGTACCATGTGCTTCAGCATCTGAGGGGTAGCGTAGTCCCTCGCGTAAGGCGTCATCTGCACGATAAAGGGCGATGCGGTCGCTTGTCCCGCCTCGAACAGAGCCAACACTTGCTCCATCGAGAAGACATTGACCGCTGCAATCGCATACGTTCCATAACAGGCCTTGAAAAGCTGTCTGGGTGAAACCCTGGGCATGGTGGTGTGTGGTTTGTACCCGGTATCGATGTATTTTCGTGTCTACGGAGTATAGCCAATCAGATACCTATTATGCTACCTGAAAATTGAGCTTTTTCGTTTAACGCACATACCAAAACGCCCTCCCCGCATGCGAGGCGCTCATGGCCGGCTGAAATTCAGGGCGCCCATGCCGGTACGGGCCGTAATCCATCATATATTCCTATACGCCGATCAACTGAAGTAGCGCAAAGCCGCAGACCTTCGCCATCGATCTTATTCGACGAGAACCAGCGGTTCGATCCAGATATCCGTGCCGGCCTGGATACGCCCGATGTAGAGCCCGGCCTCCACATCTCCGTATTCGAAGGCCGCTTCGTACCACCCGGGGTCTTGCGTTTTCCGCACCAGCGTGCGCAAAAAAGGGCTGTTCACCCGCGAAACCGTAACTTTGACGTGGCCTCGTACCGGCAGTCCGTATTCCAGGACGACTCGTCGATCTCCTTCTCGCCGTACGGCTCTGGCATAAAAGCTCCTCGGCGTCGGCTTGCCGGCATGGATGACCGCTGCCTGTTCCGATCGCCCGTCGGTCATGATGCGGCTCAATCGGTACACTACTGCCAGCGTATCCTCGACGACGAGAGAATCCAGGTACGTGTACGTGTTCCTCGCAACCGAAACGCCCTCTTGCAGCACGAAGAGTACGGGTTCCCAGGACGGGCTATGCGCCCGGAGCGCGTTTTCTCGAGGAGGTGTGTATGGTACTAGACGGCGATCCAGCTGGTATCCCGCAACGCCTGTTTCGTTGAGCACTTCCCAATCTATCGATATCCCGGACGATCGGTGGGCAGCCCTGGCCTGTACTACTTGAAAGGAAGGGAAAATCCCGTATTCGGGCGCATAGGCCTGTATGTCTGCGACGACCGGTTGCCCCTTCAGCCTCTCAGACATACCCAGAGAAACAACGAGCAGGAATACCATGAATCGTGCTGGAGAAGCTCGAACCGTATACGTTTGCATAGATGATTACAGGAGGTTTGTATAGAAGACTTGTTCGGGAATGTGTACAGAGATGTGCACATCGCTACGCCGTAGGTATCGGCCCACATGCGCCGCGCATTATTAACAGATGTTACGCGCCGGATGCGCATACGTGCTGCCAGAGCGGCTTTGCACGGTTGCAAAGCCGCGTAAACCAGGCTGCTGCGCACAGTTCGCGTAACATCACTTATTAACAGATGTTACACAGAAAATGGCCGGGCCGGGGGATGCATTGACTGGTTAGCGAGTGGCTGCAGAGGAAAGGACATGCCGTTCGAGGAGGACCCGGGCATCAATTGATATGCACCGCCTGAGGCTCATTGAACTGATGCAGCGCCAGTTCCCGGTACAGACCCTCAACGGAAAACAATTCCTCGTGTTTCCCTTCCTGCACGATGCGTCCTTTGTCCACGACGAAGATGCGATCGGCATGTTGCACCGTTGAAAGCCGATGGGCAATCACGAACGTCGTCCGATCTTTCATCAACCGGTCGAGGGCTTCCTGGACGAGCGCTTCGGACGAAGAATCGAGAGACGACGTTGCTTCATCGAGCAGCAAAAGACGGGCATCTCTGAGCAGGGCGCGGGCGATGGCGATGCGTTGCTTCTGGCCGCCGCTCAACTTTGTCCCCCGCTCGCCCACGATGGTCTCGTAGCCCGCCGGAAGTTCGGCGATAAAGGCATGCGCGTTCGCGGCCCGGGCCGCAGCCTCTATCTCGTCGCGAGTGGCATCGAGCCGGCCATACGCAATATTTTCGACAATGGTGAGGTTGAAGAGTTGAACATCCTGGGACACGACGGCAATTTGTTGGCGGAGCGATGCCAGGGTTACGGCAGCGATATCTACGCCGTCGATGCGCAGCACGCCTTCATCCGGGTCGTAAAATCGAGGGATTAGATTGAGGAGGGTCGTTTTGCCGGCGCCACTGGGACCCACCAGGGCGATTGTTTCACCGGTGCGCACTACGTTTCGGATGTCTTTGAGGACGGGATGGCCTTCCTCGTACCCGAACGTGATGGCGTCGAACTCGACCTCGCCCGAAATGCGGGGCAAAGGAATGGCATCCGGTGCATCTCGCGTTTCAGCACGGGTATCCAATAAATCGAACAGCCGTTCCGAAGCGCCGGCTGCGCTGTTGAATGTGGCATACAACTGCGATAACCCGCCTACCGTGCGCGCTACGTTAAACGCATAAAATACGAACGCCACCAGGTCGCCGGCTGTCAGCCGGCCGTCCAGCACAGAAACGCCGCCATACCAGAACAGCCCGATAAGCGCCATCATGAACAGAGTCGCCACCGTCGTCCAAAACACATTACTGACCCAGAGTTTCTTGATGGCGGTCTTGAATACCCGCTGGACAGCCTCGTGGTAACGAGCAGTCTCGTACTCCTCCCGGGCGAATGCTTTCACCACGCGGACCGAAGAAAGGCCTTCCTCGGCGATCGCCGTGCTGTCGGCGAGCCGGTCCTGCACGTCGCGGGCCAGCTTTCTGATTTTCTGCCCGAAGTATCGCGCGAGCAAAATAGAGGGCGGGACAACGAGAAGGATGATGAGGCTCATCTGCCAGTCCAGAACGACCATCAACACCATTGACCCGATCAGCATCATCCCCTGCCGAACGAGTTCGATTACAGACGTGGTCACTGCCGTCCGCACCGTGGCTACGTCGTTGGTCAGGCGCGAGGTCAGGTCCCCGGTACGCTGGTTGGAGAAGAATTGGAGGTCGAGTTCGTGGAGGTGCGCGTAGAGTTTCTTCCTCAGGTCCGTGACCAATCGCTCCCCCGTCCACTCCAGCATGAAATAGCCGGCAAAACCCACACAGGCCTGTACGACGAATAATCCGAGCAACAACAGGGTCAACCGATCGAGCAAGGCTCGATTTGCGTCCTGGAATACGGCGTCTACCATAGTCCGCATCCCGAGAGGAAGCACGAGCCACACGGCCGAGGTCAACAGCGACAACACCAGGGCGCCAACCAATATCCACCGGTATGGCCTCGTCAACGCAAAGATGCGACGCAGCGAAAGGATCAGGCGCCTGGGTGGACGTTTATTTTCTGGATAGGATGAGGCCTTGCTCATGATCGTAACTCAGTATCGAACGTGTCCATGGGCGGGTCTACGCAGGTATACATCCAACCCGGAATGAGGTCAGGAGGGGCTTACCCTCTTTTTCATCCATCGTTCCTGGCCTGATGGTCAGCATAAGACAGTGACCGTTAAGACAGTGACCGTTAATCGTTCACACAAAAGGGTCATTTCTTGTCGAGTGCTCTCGCACGTTCATCGCGTCCCGAAACGGACCGTTCATTGTGCGCTCGAAACGGCAGCGCACCCGGGCAGCAACGTTCAGGGTGTTTTTAGGAATCATATTTGATGGCTATCGAGGAATAGCCCGACCATAATTCCTCAACCGTCATTCTTGTTGACGTCAATCCTGGCCAAAGGGGACGTCAATTTTTCCCTCGAGCGCATAATATCGTTCTAGAAAGGTTGTTTTATTTTCTTTCGGTAATTCTTAAACTCTTCTGGGTACCCGACCGCATAACGATGGCACAAATCTTTTCCATTATCTCCAGGGCCTCATTCTCAAGTACTCGATTCGACACCCTTTCCTATACTACGAAAATGAACTTCACCTCACCCACGTTTACTTTCCTGGAAGACGATATCGTTGACAGCCTCCATATCCTCGATGACGACGAGGATATGGACGACGAGTTGGGCGACTTCGAGGACGACGACCTGGACGACCCCGATCTCGAGGAATCGGAGTTCGATTTCGACGAGGACGACGACTTCATCGACGACGACGACCTGGACGACTTCGAGGACGACGACGACGATTATTTTAGCGAAGAAGATCTGGAAGATTACGAGTTCGACGACGACGATTTCGAAGCGGCACTCGATGACGACCTCGAGGAATACGAATTCGATGACGACGACGACTTCATCGACGAGGACGATCTGGAAGACAACTTCATCGCGGAGGACGACCTGGAGGATGACTTCGATTTATGACCCGGTTCGGAGTGATGCGCCGCGCCCGTCCAGAACGTATTTCTCGACGAAGTCCATATGCATCCTGAAAATGGGATACCCCATGTTTTCCTTCGCTTCGGACCACTTCATCCATGCCACTCTCTCGATCTGTTCGTCGTATTGAGGCCGAAAGGACGTCTCCTTCGTGGTCATGTGATACCAGTATGTCCTCTTGATGTATATCTCGTTCTTCCTCTCGTAGCTGTGCATCGTCGAACCGAGCGCCTGGACTACGCGGATATCTTCGATGCCTACCTCTTCCTGAACTTCGCGTACGGCACATTGCTCGAACGTTTCTCCCTCGTCTAGTTTCCCTTTAGGCAAATCCCAGACCCCTTTTCGATAGATCATCAGCACGTCAGGGTTCTTGCCTGAATTTCGCAAGATAAATCCGCCGCCGGCGATCACATAGATCGGTCTTTGATAAGGGTTCAGGTTCAAGATGGCGCGCGCAGGTACGGCATCCACCCGCACCTCACTGGCTTCATACACGTCCGCTCTAGCCATCGATAGTTTCTCCGGATCTACCAGCAGCACGTTATCTTCGCATTCATGAGCCCGCTCATCCCTCGATGTCCTGAGAACGACGGGCTCGTCGATTCCGTGTCGCCGAATATCCCGCAGTTCTTCACTTCGCACACAATGATAAAAAAGCATATACCGATTCCTCCGATCGCTATCCCGGATAGTACCGCCTGAACGAGAACCTACGCCCTCCAGGGAAGCCATTCGATATCCACGTAGTCGCCGGCTTCGGCGTCCATCCGATCTTCTTCCAGATGAATGATGCAATTAGCCCGGAGCACCGAGGAATAGATATTCGAGCCCTGCGCCCCGGTATCTTTCACGTGGAGACGCCCACTCCGGTCGTAGTTCGCCTCCCCCCTGGCAAACACATGAAGGCCTTCCGGTTTGGGCGTCGATTTTTCCAACAGAGCGCGATGGCGCGGTCGGGCCACCGGTCGCCGCCCGAGCATCGACGCAATGGCCGGCCGAACGTACTGATCAAAACACATGGCAGAAGAAACGGGGTTCCCTGGCAATCCAAAAACAGGCCGCCCCTGCAGCTGCCCGAACGCCAGCGGCTTTCCCGGGCGCTGCCTCACTTTCCAGAAAATCAACGCCATCCCGAGATCGTCGAGCACCTCCTTGACGCGGTCGTAATCGCCCACAGAAACGCCTCCTGAAATCACGAGGATATCTGCGTCCAGCGCCTCTTCGAGGACTTCGCGGATGCTTTCCTTATGATCCCTCGCTCGGAGAGGCCGAGTCGGGATTCCACCGGCCTCGAGCACCTGAGCCCGCAAAGCAGGTCCATTGGAATCCCGGATCTTCCCGGGAGAAAGCGATTCGCCCGGTTCGAGCAATTCATCCCCTGTCGTAACCACCGCAACAACAGGCGGTTGGCGGCACTCGACCTCTGTATAGCCCAGCGCCGCCAGCATTCCGATCACGGGAGGGGTTATCCGGCGCCCCTCCTCGATGACCGGCTCGCCCGGCCGGACGTCTTTGCCGGCTTCCCTGATGTGTTGCCCGACCTCGGGTTTCCGCGAAAGGGTCACGAACGCCCCCTTTTCTTCCTCCACCCACTCGATGGGAACGACGGCCTCCGTTCCCGGAGGCACAGGAGCCCCGGTCATGATCCGCACGCAACATCCCGGTCGCAGCGGTTCTGTAGATACGCTTCCGGCAGAGACGGCGCCGACGACCTGCAACCGGAAGGGCGCCCGGTCAAAATCGGCCATCAAGACCGCAAACCCATCCATCGCCGAATTGGAAAAAGGCGGAATGGCTTCTTTGCTGACGATGGGCGAAGCCACCGTCAAACCCATTGAAGAGGCGACGTCTACGGACTGGATGGGTTGAGTCCCAAGCGCAGCGAACATCAACGCTCTCGCACGATCTACTGAAATAAATACTTCCATAGGTTTAACATGACTAACCATCACTGGATGATTATCTTACGGCGTATGAGGAACCCGTCGAACGCTTCTTTCGATCATACACAGAGGCGCTTAGACGGGCTCCGACAAAACTCGTTTCACGCAAACTACCGAGAGATCCATGATACAATTTGACCCGGGGTCCGCCGCTTCATTTATCGAAGAGGGTAAAATGGAAAATCTTCAGCCCCGCCTGGAGGCCGCTCACAAAACGCTGTTGGATAAATCAGGCGCCGGGAACGATTATTTGGGCTGGCGCGACCTCCTCGATGCACCGGATCTCAACCTCGTTGAAGACATCGCTACTCTGGCAACAACGATAAGAAACAAAGCGGATGTGTTCATTTCGATCGGCATCGGGGGGTCGTATCTGGGCGCAAAAGCAACCATTCAGGCGCTAACGCCTTATTTCGAAAGCGCATCATCGCAATCTCCCGAGATTCTCTTCGCCGGCCACCACATGAGCGGCGCTTATTTGCGCGAGTTGCTCCGCTATCTGGAAGGGAAGTCGGTGTATGTAAACGTCATTTCGAAAAGCGGCACCACCCTGGAGCCGGCGCTCGCCTTCCGCTTCCTGAGATCCTGGATGGAAGACCACTTCGACGATGCCAACGACCGTATCATTGTCACAACCGACCCGGAACGCGGCGCCCTGAATAAGCTGCAGGACGAGAAAGGATACAAAAAATATGTGATCCCGCCGGACGTGGGCGGGCGGTTCTCTGTGCTCACCCCCGTGGGTCTCCTCCCTATCGCAGTTGCGGGCATTGACATTCGCGCCCTTTTTAATGGGGCTGTAGACATGTTTTCAACGCTCTCTTCGGGGAAAGACAACCTGGCCCTTTCGTATGCGGCCCACCGATATCTCTTGCTCCAGGAAGGCTACAAAACCGAGCTGCTGGCCACATTCGAACCGCGCCTGGACGGGATCAGCGGCTGGTGGCAGCAGCTTTACGGGGAAAGCGAAGGGAAAGAACACAAAGGCCTTTTTCCCGCAGTAGCCCGGTATTCGACCGACCTTCATTCGTTTGGCCAATACGTGCAAGAAGGACAACGCACGTTAATCGAAACGTTCTTCATGGCCAGGGACGACCAGGGGAACCTGAACATCCCTGCCGAACAGCAAAACCTGGATGGATTAAACTACCTCACCGGAAAATCGTACTCCGAGATCAACAGGCGGGCGTATGAAGGTACAGCCAAAGCACATACTGACGGCGGCGTCCCTAACATGACCCTCTGGCTGGACGACATATCGGCGTCCACCGTCGGCGCCTGTTATTACTTCTTCGAGCACGCTGTTGCCGTAAGCGGATACTTGCTCGGCATTAACCCCTTCAACCAGCCAGGCGTGGAAGCCTACAAAAAGGAAATGTTTTCCTTGCTCGGCAAACCGGGCGTATGACTCCGAAACACGCCTCTAGCTATCCACAATTTCACGGTGAATATCTGTGGATAACGTGTGGTTTTGCACGGATCGGTGTCGTTTTTCCGCCCGGCTGTGGATACCCGTTGAAAAGTCGCCATTTATCAACGCGCTTTGAACGGGTATTCACAATGTTGACCGATGTGGATGACCGGGGGGCTTTTCCCACAACCCAGATGTTGACACCCGTGCATAGGTGGATAACTGAGTCCTCATACCGCCAGGCTCCGCGCTGGGCCGCTTCGGTAGAAAGGGAGAATGTTGACAAGCTCGGGGATAACGACAACCGATCCACATACGATCCACGACAATGGCAGCACCGCAATCTATGCACATATCAACACGACCTACTATAACAACTACTATTTATTTATATATAATATTATAGATATAGAGAAATAAAGGATGTGAATATATACGGCCCTCCCTCTCGGGAGAAGGTTGCTCCGGGCTTTCTTTCTGTTTGATGGCCCGTTATCTTACGGTTTCATGACGACATACCCCATAGACTAGCATGAAGAATATCCTTCTCGCCCTGGATCCGGACGAAGATACACCGATCGCCATCGATTATGCGTGCCACATCGCGCACCTGCACAAGGCTTCTGTCACAGGGATTACCGTGGTAGACACCCGGCGCATCGAAAAGCAAGCTTCGGGCGGCGGCATCGGGTCGATGTATTACGCTGAGAAGCTCAAGGAAAAGTGGACGGTCAAAACGAGAGCCGTAGCGAAAAAACTCATCGATACGTTCGCGGATACGTCTACCGAGGCGCATATCCCTTTTCAATACAAGATGAAGGAAGGCCGACCCTCCGATCGTATTCTGGAAGAGATGCGGTATCACGACATTCTCATCGTAGGTAATTCTCCGCATTTCTTCTACGTTCATCCTGAGGAAAAAACCACGACGCTGACGAACCTGGTGAAAAAGAGTATCGGCCCCGTCCTCATCGTTCCCGCTGAAAATATCACCGTGGATACCGTGCTGGTCGCTTTCGACGGGAGCACTCCCGCATCCCGGGCCATGCAGCGATTCGCTCAGATGAAACCCTTCGGTGTAAACGGTAAGATTCATGTGGTTCACGTGTATGAAAAAGGCCAGGAGGACAGCTCGGAATTGATGTTGAACGAGGCTTCCACGTACCTGAACTCCTGGGGCTTCGATGTCGATGTTGCCGGGCTTCGCGGGGACGATCATCATGCGCACCTCATGCAATATGCGGAGCAGGTCGGTGCAGGATTGATCGTTGCCGGCGCGCATTCGGTGTCTAAAGTGTCGAAGATCGCATTTGGGTCAACAACCGCCTCGTTGATCGAAGATCGGAATCGGATATTATTTCTTGAGCGATAGCTCCAGGGCATTTACCACGCGCGGTCGTTAATTTTGCGACCGTTGCTGTAGAGCCATAACGCTCCCGAACGAGCCGTCAGGTGCACCCTTTCGGCGACGTGGCGCCACCGGTCTACGACGTCTTCATCGGGCAATCCGTATTCGCCCCCTCTTCCCGAGCTGATTACGGCGACTTCGACGTTTTCTCTCTCCCTGGTGATTGCGTCGAGCAGGTATTTCGTGCTGCTGGTCGACGATCCGTGGTGTGCCACTTTGATGACCTCGCTTCCCGGCAGCAAAGCAGCGTATCGGGAGATCAGCGCCCGCTCGGCATCCCGTTCGGCGTCTCCGAGGAAAAGGAACCGCGTCTCGCCGTACTCTATGAGGATGATGATCGAATGATTGTTTACGTTGGTATGGGTCAACATCCACCGGGTCGGGGCAAGGACTCTGATGCGTACGGTGGGGTCGAGATGCAAGGCGTCGCCGGCGACGAGCGATACGTGGGGTGTATGCCCCGGGCCGCTGTTGGAATACAGGGTCGATAGCGTTGCCGAGTGCTGGAGCCCGGAAAGCCCGCCCGTATGATCGGAGTGGGGGTGAGTCAGGATGACGGCATCGACCGTGTCCCGTCCGAGGTGCTCGAGGTGGCGGGAGATCACATTGCTGCGCTTATTCCTGCGAGCTCGCCCCGTATCGATGACGAGTTGTTTTCCGTTCGGAAGCCCGATCAGAGCAGCATCGCCGTGGCCGACGTCGAAAAAGAGGACAGAAAGGACCGGGTGGGCAGGGCGATGCACGAGGTCATACGCATAGATGCTCAGCCCGAGAGCCAGGCCGGCCAGGACGCATTTCCACCGGATCGAACGATAGGCGCAGAGGGTGAAAAGCACCAGGGCGAATGACATGCAGAGGGTCGTTCGTAGGCTCGTCCCGGACGATATGTCCAGGAGGGAGAGTGTGGTGGAGCCCGCATCTGCGATGAAGGCGAGCACGTGGCACAGGGCGCCGGCTAGGTCAGCGAAAAAGGCAGCGATAAGGCTGGAAAAGAGGGAGCCCATAAGCATCAGCAAGCCGGCAATCATGCAGAACATCGTTACCGGTATGGCGACCGTATTGAGGACTAAGCCGCTGAGTGAGGTGTGGTCGAAGTGGTAAAGGGTAAGGGGCAGCGTGGCGAGCAGGGCCGCCAGCGATGCGTTGAACGTAGCGATACACATAGCGAACAAGGAGGCCGCGAACCCCTTTTTAGTCCCCGAACGGGGCAGCAAAGAAGTCAAAATCGGATACAGGGTCAGGAGCCCGAGCACAGCAGCGAAGGACAGCTGGAACCCCACGTCGAAGACAGCCAGGGGCCTGGACGCGACGATCAGCAAGGCAGCCAGCGCCAGGCTGTTGAGCGGCGACGAGGGGCGTTGCACAACGGGCGACAGGATCCATACGGACGTCATGCAGGTCGCACGTATCACTGAGGATTTACCCCCGGTAAGGACCATAAAAGCGGAAAGGAGAAATAGGACCGTGACGACGCGCACGATCTCAGTAGATCGCCATGTGAAACCCATCCGGAGCAGAAAAGCGGGAAGAAGGCGGTACACCAGGAGGCCTATGCACAAGACGTGCAACCCGGAAACAGCGAGCAGATGGGACAAACCGGCCGCTCGAAAATCTTCGACGAGAGGGTCGGGCACGTGCCCGGTGTCGCCCAACAATAGGGCTGACAGGAGGCCGTAGGAGGGCGTAGACGGAGCATACCTTTTGAGCGTGCTCCTCACTCGATTTCGCGTCTGATAGAGAACATGCAACCCCCTGGCTCTCGGGGTAGACGGGGGCTCCAGAACCTGAATCGTCTCGCACTTGAAACGAGCATGAATCCCCCTTCGCTGGAGATAGGCCTGATAGTCGAAGCCGGCCGGGTTTCGTTTCCCATAGACGGGCAATCTCGTAGCCCGGGCAAGGACCGTAGTCCCGGGGGTGACAAACGTAGGCGCTGAAGGCAGAGTGAGCAGGATCTTGCCGCTGATGCGAAGGCGCAGGCTGTCCATGTAAAGCCGGCCTGTCTGGAGCACCACTTCCGTATGAGAGGCATGTGTTTCAAGAGAGAGAACGAGGCCGGCAAGCGGTATAGTTTGCCCGAGAGGGGCGAGGTGAGCGGGGTCTCGGGCCGAAGGCCTTCCTTGTGTCAATAAGCAGAAACCCCCGGCAATCAGCGCAGCGGTCAGTACGTACACCGTGCGATTGAGCCGCGATAAACGGACGAGGTGAGCGCCCTGAACCCGCCTGAGGTTGCTCAGAGCCAGAACAGCGCATAGGGCGAGGCCGGGGAATAGAACGACGGGCAGTCCGCCGCAGTGAGCGATTATTATTCCGGCAGCGAAACTGAGGGTAATCGTGCACAGCGGGCGCATCGGATTCTCATCGGCTCTGTGATACGGTGCTTTGGATCCATAGACACCTTTGGGGGCAGCTAAATACCTCGCTACAAGAGAAAGGCGCTGCGTTGTTGCCATCGAAAGTGTTGTCGGAGTCGAAAAAGGTGAAAGAACTAGCCATGAATCGAGAACCAAACCACGATTGATGAATAGTACCTCCTAATTTTGACATAGGGCTTTCTCCTCCCGATCTACGATTAAGCCATACGGGTTATATCGAACCAAAAACATTTGAATGATGTCACGTGTTATGAGTAGCCGTCGTATTGTGAGAGAGCGAGTGATGCAAGCGCTCTACGCATACAAGCTGGCAGGCGGAGATGCCCAACATTACATAAACACCATCATTAAACCGGATCTTGCCGACAACGAGGCTAGCCTGGAGTTTGCCAAGAATCTCTTCATCAAGTCCCTCGACTATCTGGATGCAGCTGACGAGATCATCGCGAATCACGCCCAGAACTGGGAAATTTCACGCATAGCCCTGATCGACAGGTTGCTACTGGTTATGGCTATCTGCGAGTTTTTATCGTTCGAAGACATCCCGCCCAAGGTATCGATCAACGAGGCGATCGAAGTAGCCAAAAAGTACAGCACCTCGCGTAGCGGCAAGTTCATCAACGGCATTCTGGATGCCGTTCTTCTGGAATTACAGCAGGAAGGGCGGCTCAAGAAATCAGGGCGCGGTCTCATCGGCATAGAGACCATCCAGAACAGGCTTTCTTCGTAGCTCGTTCTGCTCACGCTGGTCCGTTCAACCCGCCAATTCATTATGTGACACGTTACGTGCGACTCTATGGGGCTCATCGCTATTGGAGATATTCATGGATGTGTAAAGACGCTCGATACCTTGCTCGAACGTCTGGAACTGAAAGCAGATGATCAGCTCATTTTCGTAGGGGATTACATCGACCGGGGCCCGAATTCCAAAGGAGTTATCGATCGCATGTTAGCGTTGAGAGAATCTCATCACTGTGTGTTCTTGAGGGGGAATCACGAGGTTTTTTTTCTCAATCACCTGGATGGCACGCTGGACGATGCTGAAATCTGGCATCTGAACGGCGGGATTCAAACGCTCAACAGTTATACGGGGCAGAGCGGTGAGGTGAATATCCCTGAGGAGCACCAGCATTTCGTTCGGGAAACCTTGCTGTATCTGGATACACCGAGTTATTTCTTCGTGCACGCAGGGCTGCAGCCTAATCTCACGATCGAGCAGAACCTGGCCGTGCCGTCGGAAAAAACCTTCTTGTGGGATAGAAATCATTATTCGGCGCGCACGTTAGCCTGGGAAAAGACCGTCATCTGCGGGCATACTCCCCATCCTGAGCCCATCGATCATCCCCAGTTGATCAGCATCGATACAGGATGTGTGTATTTCATGTATCCGGGCATGGGGCGATTGTGCGCTGTTCGTTTGCCGGAGCGTGAATTCGTGATGGCCAACTACGAAGGATAACGAACCTGAGGTGTGGAACAATTGCAGGCTCCTTTTCGTGGCAGCGCATGTTTTCCCAACCAAAAAAGTCTTTGATACATGGCGCTTCGCTGTGGAATAGTAGGTCTTCCCAACGTAGGAAAATCTACCCTTTTTAATGCGCTGAGCAATGCCGGGGCAGAATCGGCGAATTATCCATTTTGTACGATCGAGCCGAATGTCGGGGTGGTGCCCGTCCCTGACGTACGGCTGGAGCGGCTCGCGGACATATCGGGATCTGCGCGGGTGATTGCCACGAGCATCGAATTCGTAGATATCGCCGGCCTCGTCGCGGGCGCTTCAAAAGGGGAAGGCCTCGGCAACCAGTTCTTGTCCCACATCCGTGAAGTAGACGCCATCATCCACGTGGTGCGGTGCTTCGAAGACGACAACATCACCCACGTGGCCGGCTCCGTCGACCCGGCGCGAGACGTGGAGATCATCGATACGGAACTCCTGCTCAAGGATACGGAAACGATGGAGAAGCGTATCGAGAAGGTGCAGAAGCAGGTCAAGACGGGCGACAAGAAAGCCCGAGAAGAGCTTGCCCTGTACGAACGGCTGAACGAGCATTTGAACGAGGGAAAGCCGGCGCGGACGTTTCCGATCAAGACGGATGAGACGGCCTGGGTCCAGTCTTTATTCCTCCTGACCGGAAAACCCCTGCTTTATGCCGCCAACGTGAGTGAAGAAGACCTGGCCGAAGGAAACGAGTACGTCGAGCAACTCGAAGCGATCGCAGCCGAAGAACGCACGCGGGTGATCGTCGTATCTGCCGAGATGGAAGCGCAGCTCATCGAACTCGACGAGGCAGAGCGGGAAGAGTTCATGAGCGATCTCGGCGTCGAAGAAACCGGGCTCTCTCGACTCGTGCGGGCTGCGTACGAACTTCTCGGACTCATCACCTTCTTCACGACGGGCCCCAAAGAATCGAGGGCCTGGACGATACAACGAGGCTCCAAGGCTCCTCAGGCGGCCGGCGTGATCCATACCGACTTCGAGCGGGGATTCATCCGGGCCGAGACGATCAAGTACCACGATATGGACCGTCTCGGGTCCGAGGCCTCCGTGCGGGAGTCGGGACTGATGCGCTCCGAGGGAAAAGAGTACGTGATCGAGGACGGCGATGTCGTCCTGTTCCGGTTCAACGTGTGATCCGTGGCGAGATATTAGAGAAGCCGGCCAAAGGTAATGCTGATCGTCGGGGACCCGAAGTACCGGGCCGGTTCGATCTGTTCGTCCGACTCCAGGAGCTGGATCGTGTTGAAGAAATAGTTGAAGCTGTACGAGATGCGAACGCCCTGCGTGAGGCGGGAATTTTCTCCGAAGTTGGCGCCCAGCCCGATGACCCCGCCGACGCCCAGCCTGAACTCGCCTTTGAGTAAAGAGCCGAACCCGTCGTATCGCCGCTCTTCGCGATCGTAGGTCTCGTTCCCGTTGGCGTCGTCGAAATAGGGATAGATCCAGCCCAGTGTGGGGCCCGTCGTGAACTGGAGATACGGTCTGAAATTATCTTCGATATAGTCCTCCCAGAGGCGACGCTGGACGCCAATTCTCACGGGGATTCGCAAGAAGTAATTGGCCTTGTCGGGGATGAAGCTCTGGCCGAGCCCGAAGAACTTGACTTCCCGATCGCTTTTTTCCGAGCCGATGGTCATTTCGGCAATAAACGAATACTGCCTGCTGAGGGATCGGGAGAGATAGGCCCCCAGGCCAAAGCCACTGTTCGTGACGACGACCTGGAATCCCGCTCCGGAGCCGTATCGGTGTGCGGTGGTGTCTCGGCGGGCATCGCTGGATTGGGCATACGCCTCTGCCGGCAGCGACAATGGGACGGCCAGGAGGAGGACGAAGAAGAGTCTCCGGATCGTAACGAAACGGCATGGCGCCCCGCTGTGTTGATGCATCGACTTCACGCTGGACATTATAAAGAATCGTTGAAGGCTCGTCTCATTTTCAGAACATGAAAGCGTCTACTTTGTTCTGTCCTATGGCCACAACGCTACCCTACAGCTACCCGGCAACTACCCAGCAATAAAGAGACACCCGTATCCTTGGACTTCCGTCTGTTCATAGCCCGGCGTTATCTGATAGATTGGAAGAAAATCTCTCTGATCACACTCATATCCGGTATATCTCTGGGAGGCGTTTCGGTAGGGGTGTTCGCGCTCGTCGTCGTCCTGTCGGTGATGAACGGATTCTTCGAGGTCGTCAAGGGACTGCTGGTCGACATCGATCCACATATCCGGATCGTGAGCGCAACCGGCCGCACCATTGTGCGTCCCGATTCTCTCCAGGAACAGCTCGGCGCCTTAGAACACGTAACCAGTACGTCGAAATACCTGGAAGGAAAGGCGCTGCTCATTCACGGCGAATACGCCGATATGAACCGGGTTGTGCTCGTGCGCGGGGTAGAGAAAGATAACCTGGCGCAGGTAAGCCCGGTCGTAGAACGAACCACCATTGGTGAATTCGATCTCGATCGTGACGAAGGACGCGCCGGGATCGTGATCGGTGCGCGGTTGGGCCAATCGTTATCCTTATTTCCGCAGAGCGAACCCGAGGTACTCTCGGGCGCCGAAGACATCGCCGGCAGTCGACTGCAACTGTTGTCTGCCGCAGGGATCGAACGGTTGCTCACCCAGTTTTTCGCCGCCTCGCCGGCCAGCACCTTCGAGGTGAGAGGCTGGTACGACATGCAGACCGTACCCGAGTTCGACGAGACCAATGTGTTCATCAGCCTCGAGGAGGCACAACGTTTGTTCAGGATGCACGACCAGGTTTCGGGCATCGAGTTGAGGCTAGAGCATGAAGATCTCGCCGATCAGGTTAAAGCGGATATCGAGGATACGCTCCCCCGCGATACCTACGAAGTGCTGACGTGGTACGATCTTCAAAAGTCGCTGTACGATGTCATGAAGCTGGAGAAGTGGGGCGCCTCGCTCATCATCGCCCTGATCATCGTCATCGCGGCGTTTAATATCGTCGGCTCGTTAACCATGGTCGTCATGGAAAAGCGGCACGATATCGGAGTGCTCAAAAGTATGGGCGTTTCCAGGGCGGATATACAGCGCATATTTTTGATGCAGGGGGCGCTCATCGGGATTTCGGGTACGGGATTGGGGCTGGTTGCCGGGCTCGGGTTATGCCTGTTGCAGCAACAGTTCGGGCTGGTGCCGATGCCCGAATCCGAATCCTTCATTCTGCATGCATATCCGGTATCGATTGAGTTGTTCGACGTGACGGTAACGTCAGCCGTCGCTCTCGCGTTGTGCATTCTGGCCGCCCTGTACCCGGCGCAGCGGGCGGCAGCCATCGAGCCGGCCGAAGCCGTTCAGGTGCTCGACTGACTCTTAGAATTAATTTTACATACGGCCCCTCTCTTGGGCGAAACAATTGCCCGAGGTGTAGCTTACAACACATTCTCTCTTAACGTACAACTTGGTGGCGCAATCGATGGCACGGAAAGATCAGATCACGGGTAAAGGACCTATGTCCGGCAACCATGTGTCGCACGCAAATAACAAAGTGAAGCGGCGTTTCAACGTGAACTTGCAGAAGAAGCGATTCTATATTCCTGAGGAAGATAGATGGGTGACTTTGCGCGTGTCGGCGAGTACAATCAAAACGATCAACAAGAAAGGGATCTCTGCGGTACTCAAGGAAGCGAGATCTCGCGGCGTACGCGTGTAACTGTACGGCTGCTAGACAGGATAAAGAACCATGGCCAAAGGAAAAGACGTCCGCATCAAAGTGACCCTCGAGTGTACGGAAGCTCCAGGTACGTCACGGTATTCCACCTTCAAGAATAGAAGGAATACACCGGGACGCATGGAATTGAAAAAATACAATCCTGTACTGAAGAAGCACACCGTCCACAAGGAGATCAAATAGTTGACCGGTATCCGTTCATCATTCAAACAGGAAGTTCGACATGGCAAAGAAAGTAAGTAAGAACCAGCGTACTGACCGCGTTAAGAACAAGCAACAGCTCAAAGTCGCTAAAATGGTTGTGGCTGAGAAGAAGCCCAACGGACAGTATCGATTCGTCCAGAAGATGGTCCCGCTCGACAACGTCCAGGACGAATTAAAGGCCGCAAAGTCTGTCGTGTAAGGCTGTAGGGTCTGGATCATCGGGGTATGGCGCAGCCCGGTAGCGCGTCTGGTTTGGGACCAGAAGGTCGTAGGTTCGAATCCTGCTACCCCGACTCGCTGTTCTATATCTTACTTGCGCCCGTAGCTCAGCTGGATAGAGCAGCGGACTTCTAATCCGCAGGCCGTAGGTTCGAATCCTACCGGGCGTACCTCGCTCTGCCTCGGCCCGGACCCAGAAGAGCGCACGCAAGGTGACGTGGCCGAGCGGCTAGGCAGAGGTCTGCAAAACCTCGTACGGCGGTTCGAATCCGCCCGTCACCTCACTTCCCCATCTACCCTTCCCTGTCGGGCCCTTTCGGTTTGACGGTGACTCACGGTACCCCCCTCCGCAGAATCCACTCAGAAACACTTCCCTGTGGAATCGGTAATGGCTAATTACCCTTGCCCGGTACCTTACCCACCCCTCCATGATGCATCGTACTTGCCTGATTCGGCTTCTATCGGCTATTATCCTGTTTTTTCTTCTGGGTCATAAGCCGGCCTCCGCCCAGGAAGACCCGCTCTGGCTCGATATCGGCGCATTCCAGAACCTCTACGCTGCCGGCGGCGCTACCGTCGAGAGCGAGATGGACAACGTGGGGATGCAATGGCCGGCCGTCCTTCGCTTGAGTGGGCACACCCGGGCCGAGGCGTTCTGGATCGGCGTAAAGAACTGGAGGGACCCCGACGGCGAGCTTCACCCGTATCGCGTATTCCTGAACGGCCCGCGCGCCCCCGATACGGAGTACACCGTGCTGGACCATCAAGTGGTGGGCCGCTGGGCGCCCACGGACATTACCGTCCACGGTGAGCCTGGAGGACAGCACGACGTCTTTGTCGGGAGCGTGGATCCATCATTACCCGCTGACCGGATGGCGCTTACGCGCATCCGTACCGGGCTCGGCATCGACATGGAGCGGCGCGTGTATGCATTCAGCAATGAATACCACGACGACTACCACATTATCGTGCGCACGTTTACCAACTCGGGCAACGTCGACGGAGACGACGACATCGAGCTGCCCGATCAGGTCGTCAACGAAGCGTTCTTTTTCAACATATGGCGGTGGACGGGGCGTGCACAGGCGGCAGACCATGGCCCCGATGGGCAGCTGTGGGGCAAGTTCAACATGATCGACGTCGTCGGCGACGGCCATGAGGAGTACCCCGTCGACTTCACGGCGATCTTTTCCTGGGCGGGTCACGATCCATCGTTTGCCACCACCAGCTGGGATCCGCTCGGCAGCCCGATGATCGAACAGCGTTCATCGAACGCGCCGAGGGATACGGCCGGCCGGCTGGCCGGCATGTCGATGCAAGGCCTCGTCGTATTACACGCCGATACGTCGCCCGCCGACCCTACCTATGATCCGGCCGTGCAACCCCATACGCTGGGTTTTCTCGATATGGACGAGCCCCTGACCGCCCAGGGCGCCAATCCACGAGATTATTACGAATTGGGCATCCTGACGCGAGAAAATCCCGGCATCATGCCCGGCGGGTCCTCCCGCATGTACCCGCACTACGCCGATCGGATCGAACCCTCCGGTGCATTCTGGACGCCATCCAATGACGCCAGCAACGGAAAACAAGGAGGGCATGGCGCTACCGTAGCGTATGGCCCTTATACCCTGGCTCCCGGAGAGCGTGTCACGATCGTGGAGGCGCTCGCAATCGGGGGTCTCAGCTACGACGCTGCAATGGAAATCGGAGCCGCCTTTAAAAGGAGCGGCGCCGACGATGAAACGCTCATCGAGTACGATGCGAACAGCGACAGCGTCGTTTCTCGAGCCCCCTTCGACTATGCGCAGCTCAATACAGGTGCAGAGCGGTTGACTAAAAACGAGTGGTTCATGACGACCAGGGACTCCCTCTTCAATTCGATGCGTCTCGCTACCGAGGTCTGGAACCGAAGCGGTCGGTTGTCTACCTATATCTTCGAAGCGCTGCCCGCGCCGCCCCGCCGCTTTGACGTCTCCAGCACGCGCGAGACGATCCTGCTCAGCTGGGCCGCCCAGTCCGGCCACTCCGATCCCGAGTACTGGGACATATATCGAACGGTCCAGTATGTCGATCGCCTTCCCTACGAACGAATAGCTCGTCTCCCTGGCAGTGCCCGATCGTTCGAAGACACGGCCGTACAACCGAATGTCAATTATTTTTATTACCTGGTGGCCGTAGGCCAGGAGACCTCCCCGGACCCTCTCGGCATCGCAGGCGCTCCCTCGGGGCATCCCTTTAGCAGCAACCGGTATTACACGCAAACGTACGAACCCGCCCGGTTGGCTTCGACGGCCGAACTCCCGGAATCCGGAATCAACCTCGTTCCGCTCGTGCCCAATCCGTTCTCTTCGTCTACAACCATTTCGTACGCCGTAAGCGGGCCGACTCATGTACGGGTGAGTATCCTGAATCTGATAGGACAAGAAATCAAGGTTCTCGTTGATAGGCGGTTCGAAGATGACTTTGCAGAAGATATCGTATGGGATGGTAGAAACCAGTCTGGACAGCTCGTATCCAGTGGCGTGTATTATTGTCAGGTAAGCACCCCGATCACGGTGGAAGTGCAGCCGGTGGTCTTCGTCCGATGATCGGGATGCCTCAGGACCCTCCTGAAGGGTACGGACAGGACCTTATAAAAAAACAGCCCGAGGGTATGAACGTCGGTTCACTGGTGTCTATGGGGTAGAGATCATCGACATATACTCGATGGATCGCTTCGCTGTAACCGCACACAGGCATGCACGCGTCATGGATATTTTTGTACCCCCATCGTGTACCGGTAACACCATCATGGAAGTTCTCGGGCAGGTCTTCGATGAGAACGGACTTCTCCTGACAAACCAGTATACGTTTGATCTGAGCGAACTCGAACAGCTGGATACGCTCGGAGCAATCACCTTAAACAACCTGATCGCCTGGTTGGAGGAACACGAAGTGACCGTGCATGTGGAGATGCCCCGCCGGCCGCTCTTTGAGGACAGCTCCCTGTTTTTCCCGGAGTTTGTCTCCGCGTTTGTCTCAGAGGCCCTCGAGCCGAAGGCGTCGAATCCGGCAGACGAACCGGAGTCTCGATGGACGCCTCTCAGAGCGCACGTCCACCCCGAAGAGAACACGAATCGGATTGTTTCGCGCTGTACGCGCTGGCTGGCGGAGCAGGTGAAGATGAGCACGCTGGTGATTGCGGACTACCTGGATTTTCTCGATCCCCTCATCCAATACGTCTTCGTTCAGGGGCAGGCCGGCGGGGCATTTATTCACGCCGAGGTCAAAACAAAATCGAAAGAGTTACATATCAATGTTGCCCACTATGGGAAGGAGATTCCCCACGTGGTACGATCAATCTGGGATACCTCGGCCAACGATGCGGTCGTTCTTGCAAAAGCATTAGAGAAACGGACGGGTCGCGATGCGCCAGGTCGGTCTTCTGAAAGCCCGTTGGGATTTCTCCTCGACGACGTTATTTTTTCTCATCAAGGCCGCCTCTCGCTATATTCCGGATTCGGGATGATGAAATGTAAACCGAGTGCCCTCGGGGTGATTCAACAGCTGGAATTGTCCAGTGCCTATTATCCCGGGGCTTTGTTCGAGATAACGATCGATCTGGAAACTTCCGGGTTATTATCGAGAATAAATGAGCCTGTTGCCGGGCCTGGTTTTCAGCTTGTTTGATCCGATCTACTCGTTCTTCGTATCGAGATCTTGTTGATTTATATAATTTTAGACCCTATCGTATGGGTACCCTTCTCTCCCATTCTGATTCAAAATTGTTAAATAAAAGTTATACACCAACTAGTAGCCGGTCATGAATGTTTGGGTCTTTATTGGAATAACGGGCGGCGTTCTGGCAATCATGGCGATTGCCTATTTCATCGTCGAACTCGTGGGGCGGGCGGCAGAGAAAAAATCGAGAATGGCAGCCAAGGAGGCCCTGGATCGGTATTGGCGCCAGAACAAGGAAGAGCTTCTCATGGACTTGACGTGCCCCAACTGCACGCTGAAATTTGACGCTCCGGATACCACGTATTTTGAATGCCCGCATTGTGCGTACCTGCTTACCGTCGAGTGGGTCAAGTCGTACCACCACAGGAAGCTGAAAGATGAGTGGGAAAATAGCTTCTCTGGGAGGTTCTATCGGATCGCCCCCGAGGTGAAAGACTGAGGGGAGCTAAAAAGAGATCGACAGGTCGAACGAAGGCTGAAATCCGAGGTCGAACACATCGACCGGGATGAAGGTAGTCCCCCGGGCAGGTCTATCCGGATTGAAAATGCGTGTTTGTTCTCTGTACCACGTGTTGTCAGCATCGTACAGGTTGTATGCGGCCAGTGTGAGTTGCAAAGTAGCGGACGGCAGTCGTTTATGGACCTGCACGCTGGCATCCATACGATGGTGGTCGGGCAGACGCTCGGGAGGAGCGTCCGAGGAATACGTCAAGACATCCGGGTTTCCGGTAGCGTAGAACCAGGACAGGTTTGCCGAAAGCCAGTCCGTAACGTCGAATTGAGCTGTGGTAGTGTATTGATGCCTGCGATCCCACTCGGCAGGAAACCATTCCCCATCGTAGATATCCGCATTTTGAAGCTCCACGTTGGAAAGGGTGTAACTATGAGACCATAATAACGGCCCGATCCTCTGCCTGAACATGCCTTCGATGCCTCTAGACCGGGCATCGTTATTGGAAAACCAGGGCACGAAATTCTGGCTATTGGACGAGGTGCGCTGAACGGGCGCGTTGATTTCATGGCGTCTCATCTTTTCATGCCAGCGATAATACCCTTCCACCTGCATAAACGAAGTGCCCGTAATTTTCAGGTAGAGACCGGCCGTCAGGTTGTCTACCGAGCCGGGACCTTGCGAACCTGTGGTCAGCACCCATACACTGGAGCTGTTTGTATTTTCGAGATAAAGTTGATTCAAGAACTGGTAATTTCGGCTGTATCCGATTCTCAGGGAGGCGCGGGCCCCGGGCAAGAGCGTCCACTGTATCCTGGGAGAAAGTCGTATCAGGCGGCCCTGGGAATAAAAAAGACCCCGAAGGCCTGCACGGAGGTTGAAGACGTTGGTCCCTCGTTCATACTCGCCATACGCATCGACCTGCAGGGCATAATAATCTTCTCCGAACGCAGGCCTCGAGGCCGATTGCTCCTCGTACCTCAACGCGTAATAATGGGCCGAAGCACCTGCAGACCAGTACCCCGGAGTACGTGTTGCCAGGTCCAGGTGTTGGCTCAGAGAGATATCGTATAGCTCGTTGTCGTAACTGAACGGAAAGACAAAATTCCGCACCCGGTCCGTCCGGGGATTAACACGGGCATAGACAAAATCTTCCTCCACGTAGCTGCTGTTGTAGTGACTGGCAGCCAGCGTCGTTTGCAGGTAAGACTGTTTCCAGATCGGATGCTGCAACTGCAAACTCACCGCTTCGTTGCCCCAGGTGTTGGTCGTGTTGCCGGATCGGGTGACGGACTGGAGCCGGTTATTGTCCTCGGATCGTTCGATAGAGACACGACTTGCAACGAGTTCGGTATCATTGCCGCCGGCATAAACACTCAGCGTAGCCCTGAGGCCGCGTTTCGATTCCGACGACAACTTGCCATGCAGGTCGAAGAATCGCGCTCGCGACGAAATAGGGGTGAGAGCGATGTCCTGGACCGGAGCAGCCTGAGGGGGGAGTTCACCGAGCTCCCGGTCGGACTCGAGTCCGATACCTACAAGCTCTTGATTGTTGAACCACTCCACCGCGTCGAGGTACGAGTGCCGTCCCGAAATGAGCCAGCTTGATTTGCCCCGTTCGAGAGGTCCTTCTATAGTGCCCCTCAAAGATGTGTTGCTCGCAGCGAAGGTGCCGTGAAAGTCGGTTACTGACCCACTGCGGGTGATGAATGAGAGGGTGCCGCCCGGGGGACCGAAAAAACGGGCCGGGGCAATATCGTAATAAAATCCCACGGTCTGGAGTGCATCGGCATTAAACGCATCGAACATCCCGTAAAAGTGGTTTTGGTTGAAGATAGGCGCCCCGTCCAGCAGCACCTGAAACCCATCGACTTTGCTGCCCCTGACATTGAGCCCGTCCGAGATCGCCGTGCTCAACGCCACCGCAGGTAAGGCGTGTAGGGATCGAATGACGCTACGCTCACCGAACGGAGCAAAAAGTCCGGGGTTGAGCAAATGGTGCCAGGTGGTGTCCAGGTCTGTATCGAGAATGCTGCTGCTCACCAGTACCTCGTTGGTCTGGATGGTCAGCGGCTGCAAGCGGATGGACAGGTCGGCCGGGACCTGGGAGAAGTTAATATTGACCTGTTGAGGATGGTAGCCCAGATACGAAACCGTCAGGACGCATTCGTCACGCTCCGGGAATGCATTTGTGATCTGAAACTGAAAAAAGCCGGATGCATTGGTAGCCACACCCTCCAGGTGGCCATCGTCTCGTTGGCGGAATACGTTCGCAAAAGGAAGACGAGCGCCTGTATCGTGGTCCAGGACGTGCCCCGTAATTACGTAGGAACGTGTGGGAGGCGACGCGCCGGCATCTGACAACATGATTTGTCTATACCGGTCGTCGTACATCAACCGGACTCGCTGAGAGCGCAGGGCGTCCTCCATGGATTCGGGAAGGCGTTCTTCGGATGTATCCAGGGTTAATACCTTCCCCGCGACGAGCGCATCCCTGTATAGAAATCGGTAGTCTCCGCGCTGCTCGATGTCGGTGATGGCCTCCTTCAGGGGCGCCTCTTTGTAAACATAACGATCCTGGCCCCGGATGGCGCCCCCGGGGATGACAAAAAACAGCACGACGTAAACGACATAACCTGCACGAGGGACAGCGTTCCGATCAAATAGGTTCAAAACGATACATGTTTTCTCCTGACTGGACGAAGCGGCCTTCGACGGCGAGTAGGAAGCTGACTTTTTCTAACACGGTCTGGATATCTGTTAACGGTATCGAACCCGAGACCCGCTCGCTACCCAGATCCGGCGGGATGTCGATCGTTACGTCGAAGTGAAATTCTAGCTCATAGATGAGATCAGACAACCGGGCGCTCGAGAATACCGTTTCGTTCGCCAGCCAGTCCAGGTGGTCTCGGGCCTCAGCCTGATTGTCGATGGTGATATCCCCATGCCGGCTCAACCCGCCGGACTGGCCCGGGGTGAGGACGGCTTCCTGGTTTCTGGCCGTGTGTGTTAATTGTATACGCCCTTCTTCCAGAAATACGGAGGTTGTTGTGTCCCAGCTCGCAATATTGAAGGTAGTACCCAGCACGGTGATCAAGGCGGGGCCGGCTTCGACTTCGAAAACCCGGTTCGGGTTGTCGACGACCTGGAAGTAGCCTTCCCCTTCGAGGAGAACGTGAACCTGTTGAGCGTCCTCTCGCACGGCGAACAATTTCGAGTGAGGGCGCAGCGTAATTTCCGACCCGTCAGCAAAGAGGTGGCTGACCGGTGCAGGGCCGGCCTCGGCAACGAGCGTGGGAGCCGCCGGCCTCGAGAGCATGTACCAGCCAAAGGCCACCAGGATGAGAAAACTGGCTGCAATAGCGAATCCCTGCAGGGAAGGGCGCAGCCTGAAGATCCGCGTTAGGGGGGGCCTGTCGGCGCCGGCGGGGCGCGTGGCTTCGGCGATGTGCGCCCACATTTTATTCGATACGGCGGCGTCAACGTCATACGACGCGGTAGATCGGTGGGCCTTTTTGAGCTCGCTCAAAGTTTCTTCAAACGAATCCTCTGCCAGTGAATCCGGCGTTAGCTGTTTGTCATCGAGCAACTTTCCGATACGGCGAGCCAGTCGCAAATCATGGTCGTCGCCGGGTAGAAGAGGTTCGTTCATGATAACAATTCATGATAAGTGAAGGCGTATCCAGCAGGAAGCGGCCGGCAGTCGCTCGACCGCTTCCCGATGGAGTGTCATGCTCTAACGGGTGTCATCGTCAACTGTTGTCCTCTTCCACGTCGACATCTCCGCTCGCGAGGTGGACTCGGTACAACTGCCGGAGCCCGTTGAAACGAAGAAGGGCGCGGCCATTGCCTTCGAGTTCGATCGTTCCCTCTGTTTCGCGGGTCTCCGTCTCACCGTTGACGGTGCGGGTCATCACGATGACGTACTGGAGCGAACCGGTCAATTGATTTTCCAGATCGGATTCCGCCTCCGCCTGTTCGTACGTGACGTCCACCGTCCGCAATTCGACGTGGTACGTCCCGGAACGGACTTCTTCATTGCCTTCCTCGTCGATCAGGGTATATGTATATTCGCCATCGCTGATTTGTTCTCCATCGAGGGACGCCACATTGGTCAGGAGGCCTGACAGATTCCAGTTGCCGGTTTGTTCGAAGCTCCTGCTGCGCGTCATGCCTCTACGATTGGTAAAGGTGCCGCTCCCTACGCGTTCGCCTTCGAAGGCAATTTCCGATGTCTCATCGGCCTGCAGCCTCGGAAACTCGATAGGCATATTTGCCGCGTCCAGGAACGTATAATTCAGCGTGACTTCGACGCTCTTTTCACAATTGGCCCCCTCGTGATTTTTAGAGTAGGTAATGGTGTGAACTCCGGACTCCGGATCGTACGTTTTTTCATATTCCCGGTTGGTTCCACGGCAGGGACGGAGCAGGGGGTCGCTCAGGAAGCGACGGCGATCGTAGGACAATCCCTGGGCGCCGACGTTAGCCGTCATGTCATTGAGGCTGGCCATCATGCCTTCGTTCTCGTCGGATAGCGATTCAGCCACTAAGAGCGATGCCGTTTCCGCGTCGGCGGGTGTGATCGCTGCGACTTCAGGCTCGTCATTGTCGAGAGTGTCGCACCCGGAGGCCGCGACGAGGAAGAGAAACAGCACAGCGGGCGCAATTTTGGTTAAAGTGTTCATAGTTTTTTCTGTCGTAAAGTGTATGATGCAGGTTGCTCAGGCATTACAGTGTGCCATATGGGGTCTCGAGCAGTACTGTGTGCACCTCGAATACACGAAAGCCCCACTGGCACCCCTAGGGCGTGTGGACATTCATCTGCATCCGCTCTTTTTCGCCGATGTTGCGCATCTCTGCGTTGACCCATTTTTTTATAGATGGCGGGGTCCTGCTGCCGGCTCAACCGGATGGCCTGTTATCCCGTAATCCCTGCCAGCGCTGCACGCATCGTTTTCAGGGCCAGCGCCATATGGTTCTCGACTGTCTTTATGCTTATCTGAAGCGATTCTGCAGCCTCCCGGTAAGTCAGCTCTTCCAAAAAGCAGAGCTCGAAGACGGCTCTTCGGCGTTCCGGCATGGTCTGGATGATGTTGTGAACATACCCCTGGAGTTGTTTGAAGGATACCCGGTTCACTATATCCCCGTCCGTTTCTTGCAGCGTTACGTCAGCGTCGCTGTCAAACTTGGCCGTGTCCCTGAAATGATTGAGGGCTCGGGTATATCCAATACGAAAAAGAAAGGCTTTGATAGACCTCGAAGGATCGATCTGAGCGCGTTTTTCCCAGATCATGATGAACGCGTTCTGAACGATATCCTGCGCTTCTTCCGAACCGAGTCCCCGCTTGATGAGATAGTTGAGAAGGAGCCCGTGGTATCGATCGAAAAATTGTTTGAAGGCTTCATGATCGCCGTCACGAATCTGCCGCGCCAATTCGGCGTCCTCCACGGCGTTCCGCAGGTGAAGGGCCAGAAGCATCAACACAACGAAGAGGTACATCATAAATATGACTGAGTTGTTCTCTTAAAACACTGTATCGATATACTGGATAGGCGATGCATAGAATGTACGCGAATACGGCGTTTTATATCAGTGATGTTACGCGAACTGTGCACAGCAGGCCGTTTCGTGCGGCTTTGCAAGTATGCAAAGCCACACTGGCAGGACGCATGCGCATCCGGCGCGTAACATCTGTTATTTCAGTGATGTTACGCGAACTGTGCACAGCAGGCCGTTTCGTGCGGCTTTGCAAGTATGCAAAGCCACACTGGCAGGACGCATGCGCATCCGGCGCGTAACATCTGTTATTTCAGTGATGTTACGCGAACTGTGCACAGCAGGCCGTTTCGTGCGGCTTTGCAAGTATGCAAAGCCACACTGGCAGGACGCATGCGCATCCGGCGCGTAACATCTGTTATTTCAGATGCAATACATGATCTACCCAGTATGGTAGCTCATTCAGTATGTAATGCGTAATCGGCATCTATTTTTGTACCATCTTCTCAATGCCTGTTGCGAGGAAAGCCCTCAGTTACGCGAGAAAACTACTTGAAACGCCATGCGTACATACTCACACCCACCGTATGGATTATCGGCGTTTTATGATCGATAAAACCGTCACTGTAGTCTAAACAAATACGCAACGATTGGTATCACGGCGATCACATAGAGCTCTTCTGCTTATCGTCTGCTGGGTCGTCGGCAGCATCGTCGCTCCTTTCGCCCACGACCTGTCTCACACGGTCCATGCCGGCGAGTTGCAACACCATGCAACAGACACTTCGCATCATCACCCGGACTATGACGCGATGAGCGATGACAGCCGGCATCTGTACGATGTCGAGTGGATGTGTGTCCTCTGCAGCATACCGATCTTTTCATCTCTCGACGAGAAGTTCGATACGGGGATTGCACTGCGTTCAGAATTCAGGTTCGATCAACAGGTTGAGCCCTGTGTGTTTGTCCAGCCAACGTCTGAGATTCGAGGGCCTCCGGTTTACCTGTGAGATAAGATGACAAGACCGTCTGGGTCGGGGATGTGCCCCCGTGACGAGACGAGATCGTAAGATTGAAGTTTTACCCCTATCACAGGTTCTCAGCAGTCATGAAGTCGAACGTTCATTCGTGTGGAGGCTTATTAATCGTATGTGTCCTGATCGCATTCTTCTTTTCGTTTCCGCGAACGGGTGTCGCTCAATCGATCAACGGACACGTATACGCCTCAGATCAGACGCCTCTGCCAGGCGTAAACATCGTGATCGCCTCTCTGGGCCGTGGAGTTGTTTCGAAAGTGGATGGAAGTTTCGTAATCGAAAACGTGCCTCCAAATACGTACACGATTTCATTCAGCTACGTGGGATTTAAGACGGAACAGCGAGAAGTGACCCTCGATGAAGGTGAAGTTATCCTGAACGTCAGGTTATCCCCTGAGGTGATCGAAGGCGAGGAAGTTCTTGTCGAAGTAGAACGGTCGGACGTACTTACGCGCGATTCTCGTTCCGTTTCAGTGATCGAACCCGAAGATCTCGAATCGCTTCGAGGGCAGACGCTGGGGGAAACGTTGGATCAGCTGCCCGGTGTAACGACGCTTCAGACCGGCCCGTCTATATCCAAACCCGTCGTTCGAGGACTTCACAGCCAACGTGTGCTGGTATTGAATGCAGGCATCTCGCAAGAGGGACAACAGTGGGGGGGAGAACACGCCCCGGAGATTGACCCCTTTGCTCCTGTGCGCATCGAGGTCATCAAAGGCGTTGCTGGAGTGGAATATGGCGTCGGAGCCATCGGTGGTGTCATCAGCTTAGAGCCCCTGGACTTGCCTTACCTCCCGAGCCAGGGCATTCAGGGACAGGCATCAGCCAATGGATTTTCGAACAACCTGCAGGGCGCCGCCGCCCTGTATCTGGAAGGAGCGCTGAATCGGGTTCCCGGGCTGGGCTGGCGGATCCAGGGCAGCTTCCGAAAAGCGGGCGACTCGCACACACCGGACTACGTCGTACGAAACTCTGCATTTCGTGAAGCGAATGGATCGGCGTCGGTGGGGCTCCGTAGAGAGCGGTTCAACCTGGTGGCTCTGTATAGCCACTTCGGCACAGAGCTGGGGATTTTCAGCGGGGCGCATATCGGGAATAGAAACGACCTGCTTCGTGTGATCGAGCGTGGCCAGCCGATAAATACAGGGGACTTCGGTTATGACATCAGGCCACCCAAACAGCAAATTTCACACGATCTGGTATCGTTGCACGCCGATATCAACCTGCCCTCGGGCCATCTGATCGAAGGTCAGTACGGATTTCAGATCAACCACCGTCAGGAATTTGATGCGCATGGAAGGGGAGATAATGCTCCGGATGAATCCGTAGAACCGGCTTTCGATCTATCGCTGATCTCTCATTCCATCGAGCTTAAGTTCCAACATGCGCCCTCAACCCACTTTTTTGGAACGGTTGGCATAAACGGACTCAATCAGCTCAACCTGAATGGTGCGACGGGTTTTTTGATCCCTAACTTCAGGGCGCTGACGGGCGGCATCTTTGCCCGAGAAACCTGGATTCGAGACCGATGGACGTTCGAGGCTGGAGCGCGGTTCGACTATCGCTGGATCAGGGCCTGGCCCCGAGAGAATGGAAGCCGGGGGGCTCCGGTCAAAAGGATCTCCGATTATGCCAGCTTCTCCGGTGTCGTGGGTACGATATGGAAATTTGCCCCTACCTGGTCGGTCGCCGTTAATCTGGGCACGGGCTGGAGACCCCCGAGTGTCAATGAATTGTACAACTTTGGCGTGCATCACGGCACCGCGCAGTTCGAGATTGGCAACCCCGAGCTGGATACTGAAAGGAGTCTCGGCCTTGACATGACGCTTCGGCATTCCAGCAGCGTATCTCGTTTCGAATTCAGCGTGTACAACAATCTCTTCGAGCGATTCATCTATCTTTTCCCGGATCCCGAACCCAGGGTTACGATCCGTGGAACGTTTCCCACCTTCCGGTATGAACAGTCGGATGCCCGGCTGCGGGGATTCGAGTTTGTGTATGAGTATGACGTCACCCGCAACCTCATGCTCGGGGTGCAGGCCTCCCTGGTCCGGGGCGATAACCTGGATACCGACGAACCGCTGATCAACATGCCAAGCGATCGCCTGATCCCCCGGGCGGTCATTCGATTGGGAGATACTGAACTTGTGCGCAACACGCAGGTCAGTTTCGAAAGTGTCATGGTGAGGAAACAAACCCGGTTTCCGGCCAATGCCGATTATGCGGATCCTCCAGACGGGTATGTGCTCTTCAACGCCGGCTTGTCGGCCGAGGTACAATTGCAGCGAACACCGCTGTCCATAAACGTCGATGTGCAAAACGTCTTTAACACGGCCTACCGGGATTACCTGAGCCGCTTCAGGTACTTCATCGACGATCCGGGGCGGAGTGTTATCCTGCGCATTCAGGTTCCCATCGGGGTGGACCGGTAGCGGGCCTCAGAATGACGGTCCTCCGTAAGGCGTTAGAATGGGGCATCCGAGGCACCCTGTGCGGGGGGCAGGGGAGCGGCTCCATAGTCGTAACTATCGGCGCCCGGCTCCTGATAGTAGGAGGTGAGATTCTCGAAGCGAGCGTACTGGTTGACGAAGGCAAGCTGGACCGATCCGATGGGGCCGTTCCGTTGTTTGCCGATAATGATCTCGCCAATCCCTTCCGTCGAGTTGCCGTTTTCATCGACCGTGATGCCATACCGTTCTGCCCGGTAGATGAATGCAACCACGTCCGCGTCCTGCTCTATCGAGCCGGACTCTCTCAGGTCGGACAGCTGGGGCCGTTTGTCGCCGCCTCGCGACTCCACCGCACGGCTCAGCTGCGAGAGAGCGAGGACGGGCACGTCGATTTCTTTCGCCAGGGATTTGAGCGATCGAGAGATTTGAGCAATTTCTTGCTCTCGGTTCGAGTTGCGTGAACTCTGGGTGCCATGCATTAATTGCAAATAGTCGACGATGACCAGGCCGATGTCGTGTTCGGCTTTGAGGCGCCGGCATTTCGCTCGCAGCTCGAGAATGCTCAGCCCGGGGGTGTCGTCGATGTAGATCGGCGCAGCAGAGAGGGTTCCAGCTGCACGCGCCAGGCGGGGCCAGTCATCGTCACGCAGGCGCCCCGTACGTGCAGCCTGAGCGTCGACGCGCGCTTCCGACGTCAACAGGCGTTGTGCCAGTTGTTGGGAGCCCATCTCGAGCGAGAATACCGCGACACCGGCGCCCAATTCGGGATGCATGGCCGCATTGCGCGCGCAGGCGAGGCTGAACGCCGTTTTACCCATGGACGGGCGGGCTGCAATGATGATCAGGTCGGTTTTTTGCCAGCCGCCGGTCATCTCATCGAGGCGGGTGAAGCCGCTGGGTACGCCCGTAATGCCGGCTTCGAGGCCATGAACGGCTTCCAGGCTGGCCAGTGTGCCTTTGAGGATTTCATTCATCGACGTGGCCGGCCGGCGCAGCTGCGAATCCGATATGTGGAAGATTTCTCGTTCCGACTCATCCAACAGTTCGAACGCGTCGCTACTGGGGTCGTACGCTTTGCCGATCAGCCCGGTCATTGTCTCGATCATCTTTCTCAGCAAAGACTTCTCGGCAATGATGCGCGAATGGAATTCGATATTCGCCGCGGTATCAACACGAGTAGACAACTCGGTCAAATAATACGCTCCCCCTACCTCGTCCAGGTGGCCGCGGCGTTTTAGTTCTTCGGTCAGTGTGATAAGGTCGACCGGGTTGCCGCGCTCGAAGAGGCTCAATATGCAGCGATAGATGATCTGATGCTTCGTCAGATAAAATGAATCCATCGGCAATATTTCGACGACGCGAGCGATCGCGGTTTGCTCGATCAGCATGGCGCCCAGTACAGATTGCTCCACCTCCGTGGCCTGTGGCGGGATACGCCCGCTCGTCTCGAGCATTTTACGACCACTCGCACGCAGAGGGCGCTCTCGGGCTGTCATCTTCTCGAGGGGGTAAAGGGTGCCCTCTTCGCTGATGTTTATGCGTGTGGATTTAGGATCTTCGTGTTCAATCACGGCAACTCATGGATAAGGCATGAATGGGCAATACAGGCTGGGTGAGGTCTAGGGGAGTTGGTCGTACCGGGTACGAAGAAGTTGTACATCCTCCCAGGTAGGTCTCTTCCATTGAGGATTTCGAAGCAGCGCGGCAGGATGATACGTGACGAGTGTAGGCACGCCGTAGAAGTCGTGAAATGTGCCCCGCAATGAACCCAGCGACGATTTTCGACCGAGAAGCGTATTACCGGCCGTCTTTCCTACACAAAGGATGAGTCTGGGTTGTATCAATGCTATTTGTTTGTACAAAATGGGCAGATGGGCTTCCACCTCCTCGGGAAGAGGATCCCGATTGTCGGGAGGCCGGCTTTTTAATATGTTGGCTATATACACCTCTTCACGACGAAACTCGATGGCTGCGAGAATTTTGTTCAGGAGCTGGCCTGCCCGGCCGACAAAGGGTTCTCCTTTTTTGTCTTCCTCAGCGCCGGGAGCTTCCCCAATGATGAGCACATCGCTTTCAGGATCACCGACGCCAAACACGGGATTGGTCCTGGACGAATCGAGAGGGATGAGAACAGTGCCGGCTACGTAAGCCTCGACTTCCGCAAGGGAAGACATTTCTCGCAACGGTGAATCCTCGGGGATGAGCGCCTCCAGGCGTTGGTACGGCGTGAGGCTCGGGTCGTTTGCAGGGTCTATGGGATTGCCAAATAGATCTACGTTATTCATCTCAGGGATATCGTCGGTAAAAGCTGAGGGTTCGGTATGATCGGCTCGCGTGTTGGCGGCACGCCCCGGAGCGCTCCCACTCGGAGTCTCAGGATCCGCGCGCAACGTTTCGGGGGGTATACCTCCCAGCAGAGGCACCAGGTCCCCCTGAATCGCCTGTTGCAGCTCCAGAGCTGAACGTAAATTCCGAATAAGATCCTCCATGGAAATGTCCTGTTTCGGTTGGGTGTCAGGCACAAAAGCAACAGAAGTGACGCAGCCTTTCTCTACATACCCGGTAAACGAAGAAGTGTTTATTATTCAACGGCGTTCGGCCCTGCCGATATGGGCGAGCAGCGATTGCGCCACCTCTTTCTTCGAGAGCAAGGGAAAAGACTCTACGGATCCGTCACGGCCTATCAGGGACACTTTGTTTGTCGTGGTGCCGAAGCCTCCACCTTCTTCGTTTGGGGAGTTGAGTACGATCCAGTCCAGATTCTTCGAGGAGAGTTTGCTCCGGGCGTTTTCCATGAGATTTTCGGTTTCCAGGGCAAAACCGATCAGCGTTTGCCGGTCGGTTTTGCGGCGTCCCAGTTCCGCCAGGATGTCTACCGTACGCTGAAGGGTCAATGTAAGCGCATGATCCGTCTTTTTTATTTTCTGTTCGGCCGCCTTCACGGGCGTGTAGTCGCCGACGGCCGCAGCCATGATGATCACATCGGCATCTTGACGACGAAAGACCGCTTCCGCCATTTCCGCCGCCGAGACGATATCGATGCGTTCCACGCCGGGCGGGGTGGGGAGGTGGGTCGGCCCTGTGACCAGGGCGACGTCGCCCCCCAGTCGCCGCGCCTCCGCAGCCAGCTCAAACCCCATCGTTCCCGTGGAGTAATTGGAGACGAATCGGATGGGGTCAATCGCCTCGCGCGTGGGTCCTGCGGTGACTAAAACGCGCTTCCCCCGGAGAAAATCGGCCTTAGGGATGCTTCGCGTGGCCTCTTCCGCCAGAAAAGAACGGATATGTGCGGTTATTTGCTCAGGCTCTGGAAGTCGTCCGAGCCCGACGAGGCCGCTGGCCAATTCGCCGCGATCCGTGTCAAAAACGCGGTAGCCATAATCAGACAGGGTAGCCAGGTTCTTCTGGGTCGCTGGATGCACGTACATGTCGTGATCCATAGCGGGGAATACGAGAATAGGGCAACGCGCGGCCAGCGCTACAGCCGTCAGCATATTGTCGCAGAAACCCTGCGCGAGTTTTGCGATGGTCTGTGCCGAGGCCGGTGCAATGACGTAGGCGTCCGCCCATAAACCCAGGCTTACGTGTTTCGTCCAGGTATCGGTGGACGAGTCCGGGAAGATGTCGGTGAGTACGTCCTTGCGCGAAAGGGTGCTCAGGGTGAGCGGTGTGATGAAACGTTGAGCGTCGGAGGTCATCACGACCTGTACGTCGGCGTCTGCCTTCACGAGAAGACGTAACAAGCTCGCAGATTTGTAGGCAGCGATACTGCCGGAGATACCCAGGAGAATGTGCCTGTTGCTGAGGTGTTCACACATACGATACCGTGCCGGTACGAACTACGAGCCAGCCTCAGGCATTCTCTTCGTTTGGGTTTCGGAAGTAGATCTCGTGATTGAGCATCTCGTCGATGGAAATCTCGGGCGCTTTGGGCTGTCTCTCAAAATCGATCGAGGTTTTTATCTGCTCGTCCGACATGCGTGAATCTTCGATTTCCGGACCGAAACCCTCAAAATAGGAAAGCTTTTCGTCCAATTCGGACTTCTTCTTTGAAGATACCTGACGGGCGCGTTTAGCGAGGATCGCTACCGCCTCATAAATGCCACCGGTTTCGGCAGCGAGCTGGCTCACATTAATGGTTTTGATCGGCATACAGGTTTGGATATTCGCTCGACAAATCGATGCAAGCGTATTCGGTGTATTATTGTTCGACTGCTAAAAACTGCTGAACGATATGCAAAGTTTCCTCGACGGCATGTTGGAGGTTGTCGTTGAGGACGACGTAGTCGCAACGGTCAGCATAGGTCATTTCGATCTTCGCGCGTTTCATGCGTTCGCACAAGAACTCATCCGATTCCGTTCCTCGCCGTTTCAGCCGTTCTTCGAGTTCCTCGATGGAAGGAGGTTTGATGAAGATCGTGACGGCGGAATCCTTGACGAGGTCTTTGACCCGCATGGCGCCCTTCACATCGATGTCGAGCAGGGAAGGGCCCTTTTCGTCGATCCGTTTGATCTCCGAAATCAGCGTACCGTAAAAACACCCCGGATACACCTCCTCATATTCTAAGAAGTCGCCGGCTTCGATATGGCGATGGAACTCGTCCTGAGAGAGGAAATAGTAGTGCACCCCGTTTTCTTCATAGTCGCGGGGTGCTCGCGTGGTGGCAGAGATCGAAAACTGCAAATCGGGGAATGCATGTACGGTATAACGTGCAATGGTGGTTTTTCCCGATCCGCTGGGCGCCGTCAAAACGACGGCGCCATGTTTGAGCTCATAAGGGGTCATTCAATATTCTGAATTTGCTCGCGTATTTTTTCCAGTTCTTCTTTCATATCGACAACCAGATGCCCAACGCGTGTATCGTTTGCCTTAGAACCTATGGTATTAATTTCTCGATTGATTTCCTGAGCGATGAAATTCAACTTTTTGCCTGCCGGCCCCGCGGCGTTCAGCGTTTCTTCGAAGAGCTGCAGATGGGAGCGCAATCGGACACATTCTTCCGTGATGTCTAATCTATCGGCTAACAGGATGATTTCCAACTCTAAACGATCACGGTCGATCCGATCGTCGTCAAGGACTTCCTGCACGCGCTCGAGCAGGCGAGTTCTCGATTCAGTGACGCGTTGCGGCGCCCGTTCTTCGACCCGGGTCAGGCCGGCCTCTATGGCGTCCAGGCGTTGCGCGAGGTCGCGTTGCAGCAGAGTCCCCTCTTGCCGGCGCATGGCTCTCAAGTTCTGGAGTGCATCCCCTATAGCCTCCTCCATCGCCGCCCACAATGATTCGGTAGCTTCCGTAGATTCTTCGATGGACGTCACGACACCGGGAAAGCTGAGCAGGTGCCCGAGGCCGATCGTCTCTTCGATCCCGGCCGCCTCCTTCAGGTCCTCCAGAAGGTGTACGTATCCTTTGACGGCATCGCGGTGGAGTTGAACCGAGAGCCCTTCTTCTCGAACGAGTTCCAGTTCGAACTGTATATTGACGCGGCCCCGGGTAATCGACTGTTTGATCAGGTTCTGGATGCGGGTTTCGTACTCGGCCAGCTGCCGGGGCAGGCGTGCCGATACTTCGCAATATCTGCTGTTGACGGATCTGAGCTCTACGGTCAGGAGGATTTGGTCCGTCTGGGCGCGCCCTCTTCCGAACCCGGTCATACTCGAAATCATAAGCTATATAACGTGGTGTCGTATAGATGGAGTCGCATAGAGAGGTGAAGATCAAGGAGGTCTTCTATTCGAAAGGGTATGAGAAAGGCCGGGTGTGAACACGACCCGGCCCCCAGTGGTCTCTATGTACGTGCGGAGAGAGAGGGATTCGAACCCTCGGTACCCGGTTAGGGCACACACGCTTTCCAGGCGTGCACCTTCAGCCACTCGGTCATCTCTCCGGAATCGAAGCAAAAGCGTCTGATTGCACCAAACGCATCAGCGTCGTTAGGTATATACAGGTTCGAACGTTGTGTAATATACTCAGACCATCAAAAAGTGTTTTTATGAATCGCCTGTAGGCCGCCGGCGATTCGGAGCGATCGGGCGCGCCTTAGACTTCCATGATTTCCTTTTCTTTACGATCGAGCAGGTCATCCACTTTTTGGATGTACTGGTCCGTAATCTTCTGTAGACGTTCTTCGCCTTCGAAGCGCATGTCTTCCGAGAGATTCTCGGATTGCTGTAAGGACTTGATCTCGTCCTTGGATCCTCGTCGGATATTTCGGATCACGATGCGGGATTCTTCCCCTTTATGGCGAGCGCTTTTGGCGAGCTCTTTACGTCGTTCTTCGGACAAAGGAGGTACAGGAACGCGTATGATGGCGCCGTCGTTCGAAGGCGTCACTCCGAGATTGGCCGCCATGATGGCGCTTTCGATCGTTGATAGCGCTGAAGCATCCCACGGCTGTATGATGAGGAGATCTCCCTGAGGAGCGGAAATACTCGCCATCTGGTTCAACGGCGTAATCGATCCATAATATTCGACTCTCACGCTTTCCAGCATCGCAGGAGTGGCCCGTCCTGCTCGAATCGTGCTGAGATCATGCCTCAAATGATCCAACGCTTTCTCCATGCGATCTTCGGCTTCTTCCAGAGCCATTTTGATCATTTCGTCAACCATCGTACTACCTCAGAGTTCAGTTGTGGAAACTATTAATCCGGTGGGTAACATGATTACGGGTGACCGTTCCAGTGTACCAGTGTACCGATTTCCTCGCCTTTTAACAAACGGATCAGGTTTTCGGGTTCGTTCATGTTGAACACAATGATCGGAAGCTGAGATTCGCGGCAGAGTGTGAAGGCGGTCATGTCCATCACGCGCAGATCGCGCTTGATCACTTCACTGCCGTCGATCTCGGAAAAACGCTGCGCTGCAGGGTTCTTCTCGGGGTCGTCGCTATAAATGCCATCCACACGGGTTCCTTTCATGATGACATCGGCATCGATCTCCAGGGCACGCAGGGAAGCCGCAGTATCTGTAGTGAAATAAGGATTCCCCGTCCCGGAGCCGAAGATCACGATGCGACGCTTCTCGAGGTGCCTGATGGCCCGGCGCCGTATAAAAGGCTCGGCGATTTCGTGCATGTGGATGCTGGATTGCAGGCGGGTGATCAGGCCTTCCTGTTCCAGGGCATCCTGAAGGGCCATCGCATTGATCATTGTCGCCAGCATGCCCATGTAGTCGGCATGGGCGCGCTTCATGCCTGCCGTGGCGTCGATGCCCCGAAATATATTCCCGCCGCCGATTACGACGGCCATCTCGACCCCGAGTTCATGGGCCTTTTTCAGGGACGTTGCGTAACTCTTCAGGACGTCCGCCTCAATCCCGAATTCTTTGCTCCCCTGTAGAGCTTCACCGCTCAATTTAAGTAAGATGCGCTTGTAGCGGAGTGTTTGTACGTTTTGTTCGGCCTCAGACATGATATGCGTATGCCCCATCAGAAGGAATTGGATATGTTAAAGAGGAATTGACCAGGTAGCAGCAGGCCGCAATCCCGGCTACCGGGTTTGTACATTAATCGCCAAGTGCAAATCGGAGGAACTGCCTGACCTCGACGTCGGCTTTGTTGAGCATCTCTTTTACCGTCGTTGAGGAGTCTTTGACGAAGGGCTGTTCGATGAGTACGTGGTCTTTGTAAAATCGGTTGAGTTTTCCTTCTGCGATGCGCTCCACAATGTTTTCCGGTTTGCCGTCGTTGATCGCAACCTCACGAGCGATTTCGAGCTCCTTGTTCTTGACCTCCTCGTCTACCTCTTCCACGCGGGTGGCCACCGGGTTGAGCGCAGCCACCTGCATGGCGACATCCAACCCGACGCTTTCTTTTGTGCCGTTGCCTATCATCTCCACGAGCACACCCAACCTCGATCCGGGGTGGATATAAGGAATCACCGATCCCGAAGGGCTCTTGATGACGCCAAGGCGGCGGATGTCAATTTTTTCGCCGACTTTGCCTGACAGGGCGATGGCGGCCGTCTCTACCGTGTCCTGATCGTCGAAGGGCAGGGCCTTGAAGGCCTCCAGGCTCTCGGGGAGATGCTCGAGAGCGACATCGATCAGCCGGCTCGTGAACGTTTCAAAAGCGTCGCCCCGGGCGACGAAATCCGTCTCGCAGTTGATCTCCGCGATGACCCCATTTTTCCCATCACCGCTGACCGCGGTCACGATGAGGCCTTCTTTGGCCTCCCGATCAGCCCGCTTATCGGCTTTTTTGAGGCCTTGTTTACGAAGGACGTCGATGGCAGCATCGAAATCTCCATTAGCCTCCATGAGCGCCTTCTTGCAATCCATCATACCGGCATCGGTAGCATCACGGAGACGCTTTACATCTTTGGCGGAAATATTCATTGTCAGGTTCTGTAATCAGTTCGTTTCAGCTAAACGAGGTATTAGGAGTATACTAAGAACAAACGTTCACGCGCTGATAATCATCATGCTGATCTAGCGATGTAGAGGCGCGGGCCGGGAGCGGCGAAGCGGATCAGCCTTCTTCGACTTCGGCCGGCGCTTTTTCGCTTTCCTTGACTTCTTTTTCGTCCTGGGCTCGTTTTTCGTGCTCGGCCTTTTTCGTCGATTCGTCGACGTCGCGCGCTTTCTTGCCTTCCAGGCAGGCCTGAGCAATGACGGAGGTAATCAGGTCAATCGACTTCAACGCGTCGTCGTTGGCCGGCACCGGGAAATCGACCAGGTCGGGATCGCAATTCGTATCTACGATGGCGATAATCGGGATATTCAGTTTCCGCGCCTCCTTGACGGCGATGTGCTCGCGGTTGATGTCAACGACGAATACGACGCCGGGAAGCTTCGCCATCTTGGCGATCCCCCCCAGCACTTTGTCCAGTTTTTCCTTCTCCCTCATTTTCATGAGGCGCTCCTTCTTCTTCAACTGGTCCAACGTACCGTCATCGGCCATCTTCTGGATATCTTCCATACGCCGGATGCTTTTCCGGATCGTCTGGAAATTCGTCAACGTTCCGCCCGGCCAGCGCTCGACGGTATAAGGGGACTCACAGGATTCGGCATGTTTTCGAACAATCTCTCTCGCCTGTTTTTTGGTGCCGATAAAAAGAATCTTCCTGCCCATCTTGCTGAATCGCATGGCGGCATCAGCCGCTTTATCCAGCATATTCTGGGTTTGCATGAGATCGATGACGTGAATCCCATTTCGTTCCATAAAAATGAACGGTTTCATCTTGGGATTCCACCGTCGGGTCAAATGGCCAAAATGGGTGCCTGCTTTCAGCAGGCGTTCGATGGGGACGCGGTGTGTCCCGTTTTCTTGTTGCGTTTGAGTCATGGATTGATTCGTCGGGTTGAGTGCTTCTACAACCTTCGTTTACACAGGCAGACCCGTACGTTACTCACGTCGCGCGGCCACCCACCGGCGTATCAGGTTGTATGCTGATTAAGAGAGGGTACGCACCGGATGCGCACAGGTCCTGCCAGAGAGCGGCTAGGCACGTATGCAGAGTACGTATGCGGAGCCGCCTGAACGGGCCTGCTGTGCACCGTTCGCGCACCATCACGGATTATGCTGCAACATCCACGGCATCGAGACGATACAGCGGAAAGCGCGTTAGCGCTTGGAAAACTGGAATCTCTTACGGGCCTTCGGCTGGCCGTACTTCTTGCGTTCCACCATGCGTGGGTCGCGCGTCATGAGGTCGGCGTCTCGCAAAGGCTTTTTCAACTCCTCGTCATACTTCACGAGCGCCCTGGCGATACCCAGCTTGATGGCTTCGGCCTGCCCTGTAGAACCTCCTCCCCGTGCATTGATGACCAGATCGAATTTGTCCATATTTTCAGTGATCGTCAGGGGTTTCAGAAGGAGATTGCGGCGCCAGGCGAGAGGAAAATACTCATCCAGCGGACGCTTGTTGACGACAATTTTGCCGTTCCCGCTACGCAAGTACACGCGGGCGACCGAAGTCTTTCTGCGTCCCACAGCAGCGTATTGTACAATTGAAGACATAGTTTGAGGTTATCTAATCGAGCTCTAGGTGTCTATATAGAGTATGAACCCGAATGTTTTAGCTGAAGTGCTGTTGTGGCCTGAGCTCGACCGGTGTTGCGGGGCGCCGGGTTCGGATCAGGTTGATGCAGCACACATGATGATGACAACGAACAATGGTAACAACGAACAATGGTAACAACGAACAATAGTGAGAACGAATAACGATGACAACGAAGGCAGGCAAACCAGGCCATCGATGGCAGCGTTCAGGGTGCACGTGCCAGCGCACGCCATCCATCGCGCTCGGTCAGATGTCTAACTTTTTAGGATTTTGAGCTTCATGTGGGTGATCAGGGCCGGCATACACTTTCAACTTTCTCAACATCTGTCGCCCGAGGGGCCCCTTTGGCAGCATCCCCTTCACTGCATTTTCCACGATGAACGTCGGCCTTTTCTGGCGGACTTCCTTCGGGGTTCTGACGCGGCCCCCGCCGGGATACCCGGTATACCGGAAATACTCTTTCTCGGTCTCTTTCGCACCACTGAAGCGGACTTTGTCGGCATTAACGACGACGACATAGTCGCCCGTATCCATGTGGGGTGTATAGTTGGGCTTGTGTTTACCCCTCAGAATCGTGGCGATTCTCGAAGCCAACCGCCCCACCACGTGATTTTCGGCGTCAACCACGTGCCATTCGCGCTGGATGGTAGAGGGCGTAGCTGTGTGGGTTTTAAAACTGTTTACATTCATGAGTTACTCAGTCATACTCTTTCGTTTGGCGCGTGAGGGCCGGCCGGGTTCGGTCTCCTGCGTTTCCATAGACGCACTTAAACCTACCAATTCCTGCGTAGATCCCGTTCTTTTCGGGGGTATCACACGCTACACTGGAGGGCAAGGTTTTAAGCCGATTGATTATTCCGCAAATATTTAAGAAAGATATCCTGTATCCTGGCAAAAGGGCGCCCTGCCCGCGCCGGGAGACAGGCTTCTATGGCCTGTTCGAAGGCCGGCCGCGAGGTTCGCACGTAGGTCCTGCCAGGTCCTGCCAGGTCCTGGCAAGGGGGCTGTCCGGTCCGGCGTACGCTGCAGGGTTCCTATGAACACTATCGCAAGATCCAGGGAAGTGAAGGACACGTTGAACCAATGACATCACTTACTGCCCTATCAAAGCTAGAAAAGCTGCTCGATCGCCTTCCGTTCCACCTCGATGAGGTCGGTGAGGCTAACGCCTGTTTCGCTAAATGGCGGGAGGAAGGCCGGCCGGAGGACAGGAAAGTGCTGGATCTGTGGACCTACTGCTTTATCTGGCGCAGCCTCCTGGTGAAGTTCAGCAAAAACACCCGGGCTAATCCGTCAGATTTCGACATGGTGGCCGCGAGAGCCTTCGAGCGTATCGTTGATCGGCGAAGTTCGATTCGAGATGCCGGCAAATATGCGAGCTGGGTCAGTGTGGTCATCAGAAACGTGTTCATCAATTACGTCAGAAAACGAAGGCTGAATGTCCCTTTCGACGAAAACGCTACCTCTAGCCTGGTTTCGGAGCCCGAGGAGCCGTTGACCGATATCACGGTATTGATGCAGGTGGTTGAATCCGCCATCCGGCGGCTGCCTGTCTACCTTCAGGATGTCGCCGTGCTGCGAATCCTGGAACAGCAGAGTTACGAGGAGATCAGCCGGCGGACCGGAAAGAGAATCGAAATCATTCGAACCTATATGAATAAAGCCAAACGACGCCTCAGGGGCGACGACCGCCTGGCGCTTTTTATCCGAAAAGAATTTCGAGAAGAGGGGGAATAACAGGTTATGTCCTGTTCCGCTGCAGTGTCTATGTAACTGAAATAGAGATGTTACGCGCCGGATGCGCGTATGTGCTGCCAGAACGGCTGTGAAGTGGGGTTTGAGGTCCGTGAACCTCTTTTCGAACCCTTCAACGCCGTCGCAGCCGTACGGTAGCGCATCCGGCGCGTACAATCGCTCACACACTCGTACGACATGGAATCCTTTATCATGGAATCCTTTATCATGGAATCCTTTATCATGGAATCCTTTATCGAAGCAATTTGGAGATACGGCCGGCTGAGCCCACAGGAGCAGAAAGAAGTCGATCAGTTTGTACTGATGCACCCGGAATACGCGGAATTGCTCCAGGAAGCCAGAGCCATGCATGTGCTTTTCGAGCATTCGGGCCTTCTCTTCGGAGATCCCACGGATGAAACGGTGCTGGCCTATTATATCGCAAATGAACACATGCTGGCAGGAAACCCCCCAGATCTTATCTGCAGGGCTTTCGAGCAGCTCAAAAAGAACGTTGAATCTATGCCTAAGGTGCAAGCGCGTTACGCGCGCATCAAACGACGTATGGAAGACATAGCATCTCATAGTGATCCCATACGGCAATTCGAGCTCCTCACCGGACATACGCTGGGCCTGGTGTCCGGCGAAGAAGAATCAACCGGGCCTTCACGGCCTGCTCCGGCGAGGCGCCGACCTCCGGAACGACGATGGCCGGAACGAACCCACGATGCCCTCCCCCGATCTACGGCGAGGAGGGGCTCGAAAAGCTGGAGGCTGCCGGCAGCCGCCCTGGCAACGTTGATCGTCGCCTGTTCGTTGATCTGGCACGTCAACCGATTCGAACGTGCGGGATATGTGGCCCCGGAGGAGCTCCTCACGGAAGGATTTCAGCAATCGATACGGAGCCCGAAAGATCTTCCCGAAGACGCCTCCTTAACCATGGAATTTTTCCTGGCTAACAGATTACTGGAAGAAGCGCAACAGACATGGCTCAATCTGTTCTACTGGAGCGATGATCGACGGCTTGATGAGGCGGTGTATCTCCTGGAAGGCATCGCGGCAGCCGAAGAGGTCAGTTTCAAAATGAAGGAGGAGTCCCTGTATCTTCTCGGTAAAATGTATCTCGCGCAACGTAAGATAGATCTCGCGCGAGATAAGTTGTTGGAGGTCGAAGCTATTGGCAGAACGCGATCGGAGGACGCGTCGCACCTGCTCGATCGGTTCGATTAAACGAACAAAGACATGGGCTCACGATCCGGTATGCAGGTATTCGCGGGTCAGGCATTTTTACGCCAGAATCATGCATAGGTATTCAGCATGACGGGCATGATCAACATGAGCAACTCTTCGCCCTCGAGTTGTTCGATAGGGGTCACAATCCCTGCTCTGTTCGGAGAGCTCAGTTCGATAATCACATCTTCAGCATCGATATGGCTCAACACCTCGGTCAGATACGTCGAGTTGAAGCCGATAACCATGTCGTCACTGTCGTATTCGGCCAGGATGGTTTCGCGGGCCTCGCTGGATCGCTCGATGTCTTCCGCCGAAATCTCGACGTGGCTCTTCGTAATGGAGAGGCGAATCTGGTTGGTCATGCTCGACGAATACAGGCCGACCCGCTTCACAGCCGCGAGCATGGCTCCCCGGTTGATGACGAGGCGTTTATCGTTTTCTACCGGGATGACCGCTTCGTAGTTTGGATAGGTCTCGTCGATCAATCGGGCGATGACGCGGCACATGCCGAGGTCAAACGTGGCGTAACTGTCGTCGACCGAAATACTGCAGGAGGTGTCTGAGGCTACTTTGGCCGCGAGGGCCATCGCCTTCTCAGGGACGATGAACTTGGCTGGCGTATCGCTCGTCACCGTATTCAACGTCAGCCGGACCAGGCGATGGCCGTCCGTAGCCACGAGCCGCCCGTTATCTTCTTGAATCTGGAAATAGATCCCCATCATAGCCGGGCGAAGGGCGTCCTTGCTGACGGCAAAGCTGGTTTTTAAAATAGCGCGTTTCAACAGAGCCGCTTCCGTTTCGAATTGTGAGCCGGATTTCATCTCAGGTAACGCGGGGTAATCGGCGCCATCGTAGCCGACCATCTTGTAAGTGCCCTGGTCCGTCTGTAAGGTGATGTGAAACTCATCGTCCGTGGCAAAAGAAATCGGCAAATTAGGGAGCGCTCTCAGTGTGTCGAGAAGACGCTTTGCGGGGACGGCAATCCGGTTTCCCTTGTTGCTACCGTTGCTCTCGAACTGTACTTGAACGCCCTGAATGATGGATATTTCGAGGTCCGTAGCACTGAGACGCAATATATCGGCATCTGCCTCAAAGAGGATACATTCTAGGATGGGAAGCGTGCTTTTCGAAGGCACAGCTCCACTGACGACGGTCAGGGCCCTGAGCAGATCGGCACTCGATGCAGTGAACTTCATGTTATTAAAAACTTCAGATTATGAGGTGACGTTCGCAGAGTATGAGGACCATATAATATATCGATAATATCCGTAGCTGCAATGGCCGTTGAGCCCGATATATCGAATTACGCAAGCGCGGTACGCGATCGGGGAAGTATATCGAGCCTGATCCCTGCGATCACATTAACGGCTCCTCAGTTCGAGACGCTGACGAATTTCCTCGATCATGTTGGAAAACTTGGAATTGGTGTCGATCTGGTCTTCTACACTTTGATTGGCATGAATGACGGTAGAGTGGTCTCTTCCGCCAAAATGCAGGCCGATCGTTTTTAATGAATGTTGGGTCAATTGCTTGGAGAAATACATGGCTACCTGTCGGGCTTGCACGACTTCCCGCTTTCTCGTTTTTCCCCGGATCAAATCTTCCGAAATGTCGAAGTATTCGCAGGCGATCCGCTGAATTTCCTCGATCGTTAGATTAACCCGGGTGTCTTTGATCAAGTCGCGCAGGACCTCCTTGGCCATACCGAGGTCTATTTCTCGTTTGCGAAGCGTAGCATGGGCAAGCAGTCGAATGAGGGCGCCTTCGAGTTCGCGAATATTGCTCTTGATATGGTGAGCGACGAATTCGATGACGTCCGTATGCACCTGGATGCCGTCGTCCTCGGCGCGCCGCTGCAGGATGGCCACGCGTGTCTCGAACTCCGGCGCCTGGACGTCGGCGGAGAGCCCCCACTGGAACCGCGACAGCAGCCTCTCTTCGATCCCGGAAATGTCGCGCGGGGGGCGGTCGGACGAGAGGATGATCTGTTTGCCGGATTGATGCAGGGTATTGAAGATGTGGAAAAACTCCTCTTGCGTTTTTTCTTTGCCGCCGAAGAACTGGACGTCGTCGACGATGAGCAGGTCGATCTGACGGTAAAACAGGGAGAAGTCGCTCACCCGGTTGTTCTGGATGGCTTGCACGAATTCTGTGGTAAACCGTTCGCTCGAGATGTACCGTATGACCTGAGCATTGTAGTTCGCGCGCACGTAATTGCCGATGGCCTGGATGAGGTGTGTTTTGCCGAGGCCTACACCGCCATAAATCAAAAACGGGTTGAAGCTGGTCGCACCCGGTTGTTGCGCGATGGCCATCGAGGCACTGCGAGCGAGTCGGTTGCAGTCTCCCTCTATAAATCGCTCGAAGGTATACGAAGAATTGAGCTGGGCGTCGATGTTATTAGGTTTGAGCCCGGGTATGACAAAAGGGTTCTTAAATGGGGCCTGGCCGGGCGGGGTGGAATTCTGCGGGCCATTGTGGCGATATCCGGCTCGTTGCCCGTCGGGCTGGTAGGCGTGAAAATTGGAGTTGTGGGGATGGGGCCACGTCGTGTTTGGGGGCTGCGCGGGTTGATGCGGGGGCCCCTGCGGCTCCTGAGGCTGTGGTGGGCGTGAGTGGGACGACGAGTGCGGGTACGGAGCGGGGGGAGGCTGCTCGTTGGCGGGCTGCCGGGCCGGGAGTTGCATTGACGCCCCTTCATGGCCCGTCTCGGTGTCGTCCTTCTCGATAACGATATTATAAAAAAGCCGGCCGTGCGGGCCCAGCACTTTCGTTATCGTACGGCGCAGAAGGGCAAAATAATGCTCTTCGAGCCACTCGTAGTAAAATCGACTCGGGAGTTGGATTGTGAGCCTGACAAGGTCGTTTTCTTCTTGAAGTTCAACCGCCTTCAACGGTTCGAACCAGGTCTTGAAACTCTGTCTACTTATGTTGTCACGAATGATCTGTAGGCATTCCTGCCAGACCGCTTCAGCCGATAGCTCCATGCTTATTCATTGCATCAAATAACAGCACACTCACGTCGAGCAGGTAAGCGTGTAGTCTCAGTTCATGTCATAAAGAATAAATAAGATAAACCTGGAATCATTGGTTCAGTCACTGTACGAAATGCATGCACTTGTCTATATACTCAAGGTGTAGTCCTTTCTCTCTACAGGGGATATACACCACTTATTCACACCGCCCGGATCGCCGCAGAGTTATCCACAACGAGACCCCGTTTGTGTAAACAGTGTCAACAAGTTATCAACAGGAAATGACCCGCGGTTTTGCCGCGCCAGGGACGAAAATCTGCGCGCCTGTCTGCAAAAATGGACACACAGAGGTGATCGTTGGTCAGGTCATACCCATGAGGGTGTACTTTGTGACATTCCTCCTTCAATATGAACAAGTTATTCACAATTGCGGAAAAGGAATCAACTGCCATGCAAGGATAGACGTCGCCCATCGAAAACTCTTCGGGGAAGAGCCGGCTGGATCGAGGAATCGACACCCTATCGGTATAAACTGCAAGTAGTACGTAGTGACAGAACTGGGAGGGTCCAAACTCCCATTGCTTCCCTAGAAGGGGGTAAGCATGGTACACATTCCGGCGAATAACGTCAAGCTGTTCCCCCTCGATTTAAGGGAATAATCGGTAACGATATTGCAACTGGCGGGGCCCCCCTTTCGCTCCGAAGGCGAGAAATATGTATCGCCCGGGAACGAAATGGGACGTAGGTATATTGACCCCTTATATTATCGGTACTTGCGTGGGACCACCCTCGCGCCCGCCACCGACCTACATACTGGCTTATCTATAATTCCTGGATCGAATCGTCATGGTTTGTATAGACATCAAGGCCCTCAGGGCAGGCGTTCACGAATTTGATTGGACCCTGAATGTAGAACAGCTCGATCTGGACCCCTCCGTCTTCAGCAACCTCGAATTGTTCGTCCGGCTGGATTTTCATCAGTCCCGCATCTTCGTAACGCTGAATACACGGGCGACTGCCCGGTTGACCTGCGATCGCACCCTGGTCGATTTCGAACAACCCGTGCTCGGAGAATATCACCTCCTTTTTTCAGGTCCGGAATTTTTCGAGGGGGTAGAAGAGGACGGCGAAGATGTGCGCCTGCTCGCTCCCGACATGGAAGAGATTGACCTCACCGATGCCGTCCGTGATACGTTCTTGTTGTCGTTGCCCTATCGGCGCGTCGCCCCCGGCGCCGAAGACGAGGACATCCCCCTCCAGTTCGGCGCCCCGGAAAACGGCGACGGAGCCATCGACCCCCGGTGGGAAGCGCTCAAAGCCCTCTATTCCGAAGAAAATACCTCGAGGGCGGACTGACCCCCGGTTTAACATCTTCTTGATTGGCCGGACAAAAAAGGGGAGAACTCACGCGTACATGCGGAGTACATTACGTTCTTTGTGTTTTTCACTGCGTAATTCATTCGTACGGACATGGCAAACCCTAAGCGCAAACATTCCAAAGCTCGGACCCGGTCCCGGCGCGCCAACTATTACAACAGCTTGAAGAGCCCGCAGATGTCGGAATGCTCTAACTGCGGCAACACGAAGCTGCGCCACCGCATCTGTCCTTACTGCGGCCACTACCGGGGTAGACAAATCGCCGAAGGTACCGATTATGCATGACGAGTCTGGCCTGGAGGTTGAATCTATTGTGATCTACTTCGTACCCTTCAGCGTTTCTCGTACCTGATTGATAAATATCCTATGGCTATCCGAGTTGCAGTGGACGCGATGGGGGGAGACAAGGCCCCGTCAGTCGTTGTACAAGGCGCGATCCAGGCTCTCAACGACGCACAACGGGATCTCGAATTGATTTTGATCGGTCCTCGATCTATTCTCGAAAAAGAGTTGTCTGCGTGTTCTGCCTCCGCCAAATCTGGCGCTCTCCACATTCTCGATGCCCCCGACGTCATAACCATGGCCGACTCCCCCTCGGCTGCCGTCAAAAATAAGCCCCGCTCTTCAATCCATATCGGCCTCCAAGCCAACAAGGAAGGCCGGGCCGATGCGTTCATCAGCGCCGGGAATACGGGCGCGATCATGGCTGCTTCTCTGTTCATCCTCGGCCGCCTTCCCAATGTCGCCCGCCCTACGTTGCCCGGCTTCATCCCCACGCTGAAAGGCTCCCACAGCATCGCTGTGGATGTGGGCAGCAACGTCGATTGCAAACCTGAACACCTGGTCCAGTTTGCAAAAATGGGCGCCGTCTTCGTCGAGCGCCTGCTCGAGCGCGAGAATCCTTCGGTGGCCTTGATGAATATCGGCGAAGAGCCCGGCAAAGGCAACGAACAAATCAAGGCCACCTACGACCTGCTTCAAAAGCGGCCCGATATCCACTTCGCCGGCAACATCGAGGGCAGGGACTTGCTCAACGGCGATGTCGATGTGATTATCTTCGACGGCTTCGTCGGCAACATCGTCCTCAAGTTTGGGGAAAATTGTATGACCACGGCGCTCTGGCAGCTGGTGCAGGAGGAAATGGAGAGGCTCTCCTATTCGGAGGAGCAACGCATGATCGTGAAAAACTTGCTGGGGTCTATCCAAAAACGATTCAACTATGAGGAATACGGGGGCGCTCCCTTGCTTGGGGTGGGAGGCAACGTGATGATCGGGCACGGGAGTTCTTCCGCGAAAGCGATCAAGCACCTTATTTATACAGCCACGCGCGTTGCCGATCTCGACATGGCAGGCGCTATAGAGTCGGCCCTCGCTGATTGATCGTTAAGCCGTTAGTACCTTTGTTCCACCTACTCTACTTTGTTATGCGCAGTGCAGCGATTACAGCCCTCGGCCATTATCTCCCCGAACATCGATTGACGAATGCCGATCTCGAGCAGATGGTGGATACCACGGACGAATGGATCCGCACCCGGACGGGAATCCACGAGCGGCGCATCCTCAAAGATCCGGACAAAGCCACCTCTTTTATGGCTACGCAAGCGGCTCGCGAGCTGCTGGGTAAGCGCGGCCTCGAACCCGACGAAATCGATCTGATCATTGTGGCTACAGTGACCCCCGACATGGTCTTCCCGGCTACGGCCTGTCTCGTACAAGCCGAGCTCGGGGCGACGAAGGCCTGGGGGTTCGATGTGTCGGCCGCGTGCAGCGGTTTCCTTTTTGCCCTCTCGGCCGGCGCCCAGTTCATCGAGACCGGCAAACATGACAAAGTGCTGGTGATCGGCGCCGACAAGATGTCCTCGATCATCGACTACACGGACCGCACGACCTGCATCCTCTTCGGCGACGGCGCCGGCGCGGTTCTCCTCGAACCCAATGCAGAAGGCCTGGGGCTCATCGACTCGGTCGAACATACCGACGGCGCCGGCAGCAAAGCCCTGTGCATGCCCGCGGGTGGAAGCCTGATGCCGGCCACCCATGAGACGGTCGAGGCGCACAAACATTTCGTTTACCAGGACGGCAAAGCAGTGTTCAAGTATGCCGTCAAAGGGATGGCCGACGTCGCCGTCGAGGTCATGGATCGCAACGAACTCACCGGTGAGGATATCCGATACCTGGTACCCCATCAGGCTAACCTGCGCATCATCGATGCCACCGCCCGCCGGATGGGGGTCACGATGGACAAAGTCATGCTCAATATCGATCGGTATGGCAACACCACGGCAGCCACGATTCCACTGTGCCTCTACGATTGGGAGCAAGAGTTGCGCATCGGAGACAACTTGATCATGACTGCTTTCGGAGGGGGATTTACCTGGGGCGCCTCGTATATCCGATGGGCCTACAACGGGGCCGAAATGGCTACCCGGGCCGAAGCCGCCTTGCTCTCTGAAATCGAAAATACCTGATCATCCCCTATCACAAGCCCACGTACTGGCGCTCATGAATCTAGATCTCAGCGACAAAACAGCACTCGTTACCGGGGGCACTCGCGGCATCGGAAAAGCAACGGTGCTGCACCTCGCTCGGGCTGGTGCGCGCGTGGCGTTCACCTATCGTTCGTCTCAGCAGGAAGCCGAAACGCTGCGTGACGATCTCAATACCCAGGGTTTCGAAACGCTCGCCTTCAACAGTGACGTAGCCGATTTTGCATCCGCCGAGCAAACGGTTGGCGCCGTTCTCGATGCCTGGAAGGGCATCGACGTCCTGGTCAACAACGCGGGCATCACGAAAGACGGGCTGATGATACGGATGTCGGAATCCGACTGGGACGACGTCATCCAGACCAACCTCAAAGGGGTTTTTAACTTCTGTAAGGCGGTCTATCGCCCGATGATGAAACAACGAGCGGGTAAAATCATCAATATATCGTCTGTAGTTGGCGTCATGGGAAATCCCGGACAGGCTAACTACGCCGCTTCTAAAGCCGGAATCATCGGCTTCTCGAAGAGCCTGGCCAAAGAGCTTGGCAGCCGTGGCGTCACGGTCAATGTCATTGCTCCGGGCTACGTAGAGACCGACATGACGGCTGCCCTTTCTGAAAAGGCGCGAGAAGCAATGCTCGATGCCGTACCCCTCGGGCGTCCGGCCTCTCCCGAAGATGTGGCGAATGCCGTATTATTTTGCGCATCTTCGTTTTCCGATTATATAACCGGGCACGTTTTGCACGTCGATGGCGGCCTCGCCATGTAGCGAAGGGTCTTTGTCGGTAATCCGTCGCTGCGCAGCGGCCTTACCCTGAGGAGCCAGAACGAAGTGCAACCCGGCCAAAAGAGAATACACATGTCATCCGATCCATCCGATCCTAATCCTTACACGACAGTGATCGACATGACGGCCAAGGCGCAACAGGTAGCCAGGCAAGATCGCGTCGTTTCGTCGTTTAGTGAACCAGAACCTGCACTTCCTGAAATCACGTTCGATCAACTGCCACCGTCCATTCGTGCAGCGGCCGGAACGGCCGGCTGGAATAGCCTGATGCCCGTCCAGCGCAAGGCGATGCCGTACATCCTCGAAGGGCGCGATATTATCGTGCAATCCCGAACGGGCAGCGGCAAAACCGGCGCCTTCTTATTGCCGCTGTTCGACCTGATCGACCCGACTGTGGCCCAGACGCAGGCCCTGATTCTGTGCCCTACGCGGGAACTGGCCCGCCAGATCCACGAGGAGTTTTCGAAGATGCAACGCCCCGATGGCGACCCGGCAACAGCGGTACGGACAGCACTGGTGTATGGAGGGGTTCGTTACAAGTCGCAAAACAAAGCCCTCCAGGAGGGAGCGCACCTCGTCATCGGCACCCCCGGGCGTATTCTCGACCACCTCTATCGAAAAACATTCTCGCTCAACAAACTCGACCTGCTCGTTTTCGACGAAGCGGACGAGATGCTGTCCATGGGTTTTATGCCGGCCATGAAAGAAATGCAGCGATTTTTACCCAGGGATCGCAAAACCTTCATGTTCAGCGCCACGATCCCTCCTCGCGTACGATCCCTGGCTGATGACTTTTTGCACGACCCCGGTTTTCTTTCGCTCAGCGTCGGGCAGGTCAGCGTCGATGAGATCGAGCACCGCTACTACGTCGTCGATCAGATGGAGAAGGATCGAATACTCGTACGTCTCTTCGAGATGGAAAATCCCGATTCGGCCATTGTGTTCGTCAATACCAAAAAAGACGTCGAATATCTGGTTCAATTTCTCGAGAACTACGGATACGACGCCAGTGAAATAACGGGCGACCTGAATCAGCGCGAACGTGAGCGCGTCATGGACCGCATCCGGCAGGGCGAGCTACGATTCCTCATCGCCACCGACGTTGCTGCTCGCGGGATCGACATCTCGGACCTGAGCCACGTCTTTATGTACGACGTTCCACAGGATCCCGAGTACTTCGTGCACCGTGCCGGTCGTACGGCCCGGGCCGGCAAAACCGGTACGAGCATCGTGCTGGTTTCTTCGACGGAAAAAACGTCTCTGCTCCGCATCACACGTAAGTTCGGCATCGAAATCAGCGAGTGGGACGCCCCTCAACGTGAGGAAGTCGAAGCGCGTATCGCCGAACGGATGACGGTTCAACTGGAAGACAAGTTCAGAGTCAAGACGAATCTGGATAAGGAGCGTGCGGAGAAGTTCATCCCCCTGGTCGAACAACTCGCCACCGAAGAACCTGAGTTGCTCGCTATGCTGGTCGACGAAGTCTACCAGAAAAGGAACCAGCCGGCTGCCGAAGCACAGCCCCGTTCCTCATCGAGCCGTTCCGGTGGCCGCAATAAGTCGTCCGGGCGGTCGAAGAAAAAGTCGGGACGGTCATCGCGTAACAAAAGGCGATAACCGTTCGGGGGAACCCGGTCAAAAGCCCGGCGCTGCCACATAGGTCACGCGGCGTACGATCTTCTGGACTTCGAGCACACCTACCGCTTCCTCGTCCTGCTCTCCTACGTCGATAACGATCTCGTTGGGCCGTGCGTTGATATCCAGGGTATGCAGCCTGACCTCTTCCGAGACGATCTCCCTGGCCTGCCGTTGAGTAATGCCGGCTGCGAAGGTAACCGCAAGCCGGTACTGGGGCGAGACAATATCGTCCGGGTTTACCGCCCGTTCACGATCTACCGGCAGAGCCGCCATGCGGGTCGATAGGACCTCCGGTCTGGATTCGAGGCGCTGCAGCGCGGAGTCCGAAATGTAATTGACGGAGGTACCGGTTATCGTTAGGGGTTGAAAGGTCACATTGTGGATGCGATACCCCAGGGAATCGATCAAACGCCGGGCCGTGTCTTCCGTCGTACCCGCTTCGAAGGTGACAGAAAGACGGCCAGGGATTATGTCGATCTCTGTCGGGATGATAAACTCGACTTCCTGGGCAAAGGCCTGGACAGGTCCGAGAAGCAGCACCGCTAGAATGACATTGAGGATAGAGGTTGTCATACTTCGATCGCGAGGTAAAGGATTGGGAGTAGTTACCCGCTCAGTCGTGTTCGATTCTTATCCTGGGCGGTGAAACCTCTTGCACGTATTGTGTTTCGGACTCGATCGCACCGGGATCGGAACCAACCACGTACATCGCGAAGACGAATTCAGTACTGTTGGAGGTCGACTCCGCGTAGCGGGCTGTGCGTCCTTTGACGGTTAATACCAGGGGTTCGCTCTTATTGACCCTGAATATGTAATCGTCGATGCCACTGCCCTGTTCCACGAACAGGTCCTGCTCGGGAAACTGGATTTCCACATGGGTGAACCCGGCCGGCAAAGAGACGTCGCGAAAATCGAATATGACTTTGTCCTCTGCACGTACCACCAGTCTTGGAGCGGGAGACCCGTCTTCGCCAGGGCACTTTTCGATAGGAGGTAAATTGCCAGACCTGGCGCTGCTCATATCCCGGCAGGTGATTTGCCAGCGCTTGGTTGTACCGTCGAACGCGATCGAGCGAATGAAGGTCTTGGGATCTCTGGGAGGCATTGGGGGGCGAAATCTTTTTTTGTCGATCTTTTTCAGGATCAAAAATAACAAAATAATAACTGTGATACCGAAAGCGAGCAATAAGAGAAAGAAGGGGATCGCAACGGATGAAATTTCCATGACATTGTGTTCGGTATTGTGGTTGGGATGACGATTAAGGCGTTTGAGTTTGAAGGCGTCGGAAGGCCGGGCTGGTTAGCAGTTCAGCGAGAGAAGGTTCATTTTCAGCGTAGAAGGTATAGCCGCCGGATTCGATGGCCTGGTAGATGAATCGGGCCGCTTTGTCGCGTTCCCCCAGCAATTCATACGCATAACCGATCTGAAAGAACACATGGGGTTCGTTCAATGAATCTATGTTGATGGCCTCAATGTGCCGGTATGCCTTCTCTTCGTCATTAACGAGGGCAAAGAGGGTGGCCAACTCTCCATGAACGTATACGTCTGAATGGTCTACCTTTTCAAGATGCTCAGTGGCTAGCGAGATCGCTTTCCGAAACGAAGCCTGCGAGGAGTCTCGAAGCCCCTTTACATTGGACAAAGCAGATCCCATGAAAGACCACGTCCAGAAATCATGCTCTTGCTGTTTGAGGGCTTCTCCAAAATAATGGGCTGCTGTTTCGTAATCTTTATCCAAATAATAATAGATCGTAGCAAGATTCGAGTAGGCGTTAAAATGAGGCTCCTGGCGGATTGCTTCTTCCAGGACCTGTTTCGCTTCACTCCAGCTCCCCAAATGAAACAGTACACCTCCCAGATTCCGGAGCGCTTTCGTATGGTTGGGTTCGATGGCAAGAGCCGCTCTAAATTGAGCGTCTGCTTCTTCATATTCGCCCTGATTAATGTAGAAAGCTCCCAAATTGTTATGAGTTTCGACAAAATCGGGATCCAGGTTGATCGACTTCAAGAAGTGGATCTGGGCCTCGGCCGCCATCCCTCTACGCTCGTACACTTCGGCGATGCGCATGTAACTCTCGGCCAGCGCCGGGTCTGAGGGGCCGAGCCTGTCGATCTGAATGGCCAGCGCTTGCCGGTGCAGCGAATCGGCGAGGTCGATGAGGTTGGCATTAAGCACGACCCGTCCGAACCGGTTCAGCAGGTCGGCCTGCATAAGCGGCTCGGCATCCCACTCCTCGAGCTCTTCCAGGCCGGCATCGAGGATTTGCCTCGCCGTAAACGTGTAACCTTCCGGCATATCGGGGTCGACTTTGTCGAGTATGTTTTCGACCACGGAAAGGGTGGCTTCCTTGCCCTGTTCTTCCGCCCTTCGCTGCTGGTTGGCACGGTCGGTCAGGTAGATCTGCCGCACCGTAATCCCGAGGCCCAGGAGGAAGAGGATAGAAACCAGCACAGAAGCCAGCACGCCCGTGCGGTAGCGCTGAACAAACTTGGTTACCTGGGCCCGAAGCGTGATCGGCCGTGCGTGGACGGGCAGGTGGTTGAGGTAGCGCTGGATATCGCGCCCCAGTTCTCCGGCCGAGGCATACCGGTCGTCAGGGTCTTTTTGCAGCGCTTTGATGGCGATCGCATCGAGGTCGCCTTTGATCTTGTGACGCAGGCGCCCCGGGTCGACCTCACTGCGTTCTTCGCTGATGCGATGCAACCGGGGGCCTTCGGCGACCTGCATTCGGGTGTTCAGCCGCGTACTGGGTGGATCGGGGATGGCGTCGCGAACCGCTTGGGCGAGCCGGGTGACCGACCCTACCTGGCCCAGAGAATACGGTTTCTGGCCCGTGAGCAATTCATACAACAGGATGCCCAGCGCATATACGTCGGTGGCCGTATTCACCGGGCCGCCGTCGATTTGTTCGGGCGCCGCATAGGCGGGTGTAAAAGGAGCCCGTACGTGGGTGAGCTGGCTGTCGGGCGATGGGATCGTGGACTCCGTCGTTTCTTCGTTATCCGCCCTGAGCGGCGTGCTGCCGGCCTCCGTGGACGTTGACTCGGTCTCCATGAACTTCGCGATCCCAAAATCCAGCAGCTTCACCGTACCATGGGCGGTGACGAGGATGTTCGACGGCTTCAGGTCTCTATGGACCACCAGGTTGTTCTGCGCGTACTGGACGGCGTCGCAAACCGTCGTGAAGAACTTCAGCCGCTCCTCGATGGGCAACTTATGCTTGTTGCAGTACTCATCGATGGGTATGCCCTCGATGTATTCCATGGCCAGGTACGGCGCCCCCTCGTCTGTGATGCCTACGTCGTACATCGTCGCGATGTTGGGATGTGCCAGGTTGGCAAGGATCTGCCGCTCGTACTTGAAGCGCTCGAGCGTTTCTTCGGACCCGATACCGCCTCGAACCACTTTGATCGCTACGCGCCGGTCGATCTGGCCGTCAGCGCGCTCGGCGAGATAAACGTCTCCCATGCCCCCCTTGCCTATTTGCTCGATGACGCGATGCGCGCCTATCCGATCTCCCGGTCGAATTTCGGGCGGCTCGGCGAAGTCGCTTACCATGTCGGAGAACGAGGGGAAGGGCAGGGGTTCTCGGAGAAAATGATCCGGTACGTCGGCGTCCATACCGTTCAGCAAGACGCGGACTCTGTAGCGCAGCGAATCGTTGTCCATGCAGGCCCGGGTGAGATAGGCCTCACGTTCTTCGGGAGCAAGAGACAACGCCTCGGCCACGATAGCGTCGACGTTCTGCTCGGTAGGGTCGAAAGACATCATGTAGCGGGGTTGATCGAGGAGGGTTTCCGGGGTGCAAGCGGCTCGATGCGCGAGGCCATCGTTCCGCTCAACGGCCATGAAAAAACATCGGGGAGGATAGCATTATAGCGAATCGGGGGACTCTTTCAAATAATTATATAGCCAGATTCGTGCGCTCTTCCAGTAGCGCTCTACCGTTCGCTGGCTGAGATCCAAAATGCTCGCGACCTCCTGGAAGGTGCAGCCTCCGAAATACCGCAGCTCAACGACGCGCGCCCACCCTTTGTGCAGTTCCTCTAGTTCGTTTAATGCCCGATCGAGATCGAGGGCTCCCTCCAGCATCGTTTGCGGGCTCTGGGGGGCGCCGTTTATCCCGTGCATGTTTTCATCGAATTCGAGCGGCCTCTCCCCCTGATTTCGGCTTTTGGTCTGTTTTTTCCTCCAGTAATCGATGAGAAAGCGGCGCATCCGCATGGAGGCCACTGCCAGAAAATGCGTACGATCCTGGATCGTGATCATCCCTTTATCGAGCAGCCGGCAGAATACTTCGTGCATCAGGTCACCGGGGGTCAAGGTGTGGTCGCTCCGCTCACGGTCCATCTGGCGGCGAGCGATCTGCATCAGCTCTGGCGTTATAAACCGGGCCAGCCGATCGAGAGCGGCCCGGTCGCCTTCGCGAGCCCGGTGCCAGAGCAACGTAAAATCCTCGGGGGAAGAGCCCGTCCTCCCGGTTCTTCTAAGGCTGCCGTTCGATGGGACGGATTTTTCGGTAGGCTCTTTCTTGGCCTCGGGGAGAGCGCCATCCGACTCATGCGGCGTTGCTTTGTCGTCGCCGGCCTCTGCCCCGTTGGGGCTCATAGCGCCGAAAGACACCGTCTCTCGGGAAGCTGGACGAGCGCCGGAGTCTGAAGCCGAAGGAGCCTTAGACGGTGGATGCTTCGAATCGGGGTCCGCCGAGTTGCGGTCGGGTTTGTCTTTCATGTCAACAGTAGCGATTGAGCAGAAGCGAGGCTGTGGGGCAATGAGGGTGTTGGGTGTTATAGCTGCCAGGATGTTATGGATGCCAGCCAGCCAACCGGGGGCGATCACCTGCTTTCCCGGGCCCGTCGTGCAAAGCCCGCATCGGGCGTTCGGGAAGCCAGGAAAGCCCAACCCTGGTTGTACGAACGCTCCAACTAGCAGAAAGACGGTATAATTCATCTATCTGTGCGTGAAAGGAGGGAATACACCGACATACACGCCCTGGTAGTTAATACGTGATGATACGCAGGTTGTGCACAGCACCCCGTTTTGCCGGCTTTGAAAAAGGGGTTGCCGTCGATTCCCGTATGTTTCAGCCATTTCAAAGCCGTTGTGGCTGAGCGATGGCGCACCGATGCGTACCATCCATTAATACGTGATGATACGCAGGTTGTGCACAGCACCCCGTTTTGCCGGCTTTGAA
>CAZGHT010000007.1:0-18651 GCA_964525535.1 uncultured Rhodothermaceae bacterium | reverse complement strand
TTTCAAAGCCGTTGTGGCTGAGCGATGGCGCACCGATGCGTACCATCCATTAATAAAAGGAATAAATTCTGTCAGTTTCTATCCCGTATTTACGCCATTAATACGTAGAGGATGACCAAATTCCCGTTGCACTTTTCTACAAACGTACTATTTCTTCAAGGAGAAGGGGATACATGACACCCATACATCAGATAGCCTTGTTGCCGGCTCTACGCATAGGGGTCAGGCCGGGTATACTCAGAGATGTCGCTACCCGTCTGGCGCCTGATCGAATATCTCGTTTCGGGGGAGCGAATCGGTTCCTATCCGACGAGGAGCCGCTGGATGAATTGTTGGAAGAAGCGCTGAACGTTCCTGAAGCCGAGTTGGCTGCTCTTCTGGACGAACGATGCCAGGGGCGTCCGGAGTTGCGCCGGCGCCTCGAACGTCTGATTCGTTTTTCCAGGGGCACTCCCCCTGACGACTTTTTGGATCCCGATGACCTGTCGGTGGGCTCTTAGTTTTCTGCGGCGTTAGTTTTCTGCGGCGTTAGTTTTCTGCAGCAGTATACCAGTCGGGCGTACCGAACCAGTCGTGCATTTCTTGTTCGAAAGGCGCCACCACCTCATCGGGTTCGGGCCAGACGCCCAGGTCGCCCGTTTCGGCCTCCCAGGTATCGAGTGCAGCGCGAAGCCGGAAAAGCGCCTGCTGATGTTCGGGCAGGCCCGAGGTGGCCAGGTTGACGATCTCGTGGGGGTCGGTCTCGGTGTCATAGAGCAATTCGTACGGCATCGGCTGCATGAGCTCGTACGCCGGCCCGGTCAACTCGCCGGCGGCGAGCAGGTCTCGCATGAGCGGCTTGATCATGAAGCATTTCTCTTTGTACCGGTTCAGGGTTGCAAAACCTTCCCCCTCGCTGTAGTTGCGAATATAATGGTACCGTTTTTCGCGGACCGAGCGCATACGCAGCACGGTCTCGTCAATCCGATCCCTGGCGCTGAATGCATAGTGGCGGGGAGGGTCGGGGCGCTCGCCCAGGAACGTGCGGCTCTGCATGCTCGTGGGCGGCTCGATGCCGGCCAGGGTCAGCGTTGTGGCCGTTAGATCGAGGAGGCTGATCACGTCATCGTTGACGGCCCCGCGTTCGTATTGAGGCGGCGGCTGGAGGTCGCCCGGATAATAAACGATCATAGGGACGTGGAGGCCGGTATCCCAGGGCCAGTGGATGCCGCGAGGCTCCATGCGGCCGTTGTCGCCGAAGAAGATAACGATCGTATTGTCTGCGAGCCCGTCGGCGCGGAGCTGATCGAGAATCCATCCGATCCGGATGTCCATACCCGAGACGGAGTTCAGATAACGAGCCCACTCTTCGCGTACGATAGGATGGTCGGGATAATAGGGGGGCGGCGTCACGTTGTCCGGCGTCGCGATCTGGGGGTGCATCTCCTCTCCATACCACTCCACGCGGTCGTGTTTCCAGGTCTGGCGATCGTAGATGTCGTATTCGCTTTCCGGCATGTTGATCTGAGCGAAGAAAGGCTGGTTGCTTTTGAGCGAGGACCAGTCGTCAGACTGGTAGATGGGCCCCTCGTTCACAAAGTTGAGATCCAGCTTACCCGTACCTACCTCTTTGTCCCCGATATACGTGATATTCGCGGTGAAGTACCCCGCATCTTGCAGTCGATGGGTGATGGGGCGAACCCCCTCAGGCAATCGAAAGTCGTCTTCGCGATGCGATCGCATGTTGTGGGTGTCGGTCGTGGTCTGGTACATGCCGGTCATGAAGGCTGATCGGCTGGGAGCGCAGACGGGCGAGGTGGCAAATACGTGCGTAAAGCGAAGCCCATTTCGGGCGAGTGAATCCAGATGGGGCGTTTCGACGTGCTCGGCGCCGTAGATGCCGAGGTCGAGTTTCAGGTTTTCTCCGACCAGCCATAGGATGTTCGGCGGTTCCATATCCGCCTGTTGCTGCGAAGCGGCCGGTGAAGAACCGGAAGGCGTGCAACGGAGGCCCGAAAGGCTGTATGTACACAGCAACAACATCGTGAGGTACGAAGCAAGGCGAGGGGATATCGACATGGGTGATCCAGCGTTCAGTGGGTAAGGAAAACGTAAAGTACATCGTACGCGGTACAATGTACAATAGAACGTACCATCGACGACGCGCTCATCGTTGTGCGCGTTATCGCTTCACCGCCTCGATCATACTCTCGATATCGGTGAACTTGACGCGAGGGCGGTTCTGCGAGGCACCCCGGTGTACCTCGATCTCATCGAGCTTTTCCCAGTCCTGGTAAGTAAATACATCCGGTTGGCGCTGGAGCAAGAATCGATCGAGTCCTTCTCGGGTTGGAAACTGGGGCGTGAGGGTGCGGCCGGCGACCACGTCCTCGAGTATACATTCGACGGTCTCGACGGCATCGGCTTTGTTCGTTCCGATGACCCCGGAAGGACCTCGTTTTATCCAGCCGGCGCTGTACTCGCCGACGAGGGGCTCCCGGGTATCGGACGCCAGGACGCGGCCTCTGTCGTTCAAGATCACGCCCCATCGCTCGTTAAAAGGGATGCCCGGGATGGGGACCCCCCGATATCCGACAGACCGGAATACGAGGCCGGCCTCGTATTCCTCATAGACGTCCGTAGGCCGCGGCCTTATGCGCCCGTCCTCGGTCTGGTACAATTCGTTTTTGACGAGTTTGACGCCCCCGACGGCTCCGTGACCGTCATCGATCAAGGCAACGGGGGAGACCAGAAAGCGAATGACCAGCCGGCGGGAGCGCGTAGGCGCCGTGTTCCTGGTGAGCTCGTGGATGATTTCAAGCTTTCGTTCGATGGTGCGGTCAGGGTGTTCTTGCAGGTGCGCCTCACTGATCGGATCGAGCCGGGCCTCTTCAGGGAGAACGAAAGCATCCGCATCTATCATCTCGCCGAGCTCTTTGACTTCAGGGTTGGTGAACGCCGCCTGGGCCGGGCCCCGCCGGCCGAGCATTACCACTTCACGGACGCGGCTCGCACTCAGTGCATCGAGGGCGTAGTCTGCGATATCGGTCAGGGCGAGCTCCTCCGGGGTCCTGCACAATATGCGAGCCACGTCGACGGCGACGTTGCCTACGCCAACGACGACGACCTTTTCCTGAGTCAGGTCAAAGGACAGATGCCGGTAGTCGGGATGCCCATTGTACCACGCTACGAACTCCGTCGCCGAATGGCTCCGCTGCAAGTCCTCTCCCGGGATGCCCAGCTTCCGGTCCGTCTGGGTGCCCATCGAATAACAGATTACGTGATAAAACGTGCGCAGCTCTTCGACGGTGATGTGTTTGCCCAGTTCGATATTGCCGTAAAACCTGAACGACGGATGCAAGGCGGTCTTGTGATACTTCCTCGTTACGGCTTTGATCTTCTGGTGGTCGGGAGCGACCCCTCCGCGGACGAGTCCGAAGGGCGTCGGCAGCTTATCGAACAGGTCGACTTCTACCGTGAACTCCTTTTGCTTGAGAAAATGGGCCGCGGCGTAAAAACCGGCGGGCCCTGCACCTATGATGGCTACGCGGAGAGGGGCTTCGGAACTACCTAACTTTGGCATGATAGCGTGGTAACAGTGAATGTCTCGCGACTAAAGCTAGCAATATTTGAATAAAAGCGCTTGCAACGCGGGTACAAAAGCGGGGAGAAAAATGAGGCCCCGGGAGCGCGCAACGACGCCGGCGTTTCCGGGGGCAGAGAGCAACCGCACGGCCGGCCTCGCGCCTACCCTTCGTCGAAGTAGGGGGCGACGGCGGCCAGGGGGGGAGGAGGCGTCATCAGGCTGACCAGCACCATCAAGACGAGCGAGATAATGAATCCGGGAAGCACGGGATCGATAAACGAAAAGCCGAACAGTTTCCACAACAAAGAGACGGACACGCCGCCGACCATCGACGCGATGGCGCCTTCTCGGGTGGCTCGCTTCCAGAGCACGCCTCCCAGCACGGGGATGCAGAAGCTGGCTGCCATGAGAGTGGCAAACAGGACGACGATGAACTGGATGAGTTCACCTTGCCCGACCCCGCTGAGCACCAGAAAGAGCGGGGCGATGCCCACCACGAATATGCCTGACCGGGCGATGATGAGGCGTTGCTGCGAAGAGGCCTTCGGGGCCAGCAAATTGTTGTAGATGTCTTCTGACAGCGCCGATCCCGCCACGAGCAGCAGGGAATCCACCGTAGACATCATGGCCGACGTCACCGCCGCCAGCAGGATGGCGCCGAGGATGGGCGGCAGCAGTGCACTGGCGATGAGGGGCATGGCCATGTCTCCCGAGGGTAAGGCCGGGAAGATCGCGATGCCGGCTAGCGCCAGCACAAATACGAGCAGATTGATGGCGCATACCATGACGATCGTGAGCAACACTCCGCGTCGTATCGTTTGCATGTCCTTCATCGTGTAGAGCCGCGTCAGCTTGTCCGGTGTAGATATCAGGCTGAGCATAATCGCCATACCCATCGTGAAGAGCAGCGTCAGTGAAATCCCGCTCCAGGTAAAGGTGTCCGGGTTGATGGCCTGGGCGTACACGATAAGCTGATCGATCGACCCGACCTGGCGCAGGGCGAGCGGCACCGCCAGCAATACGCCGAAGAACATGATGATGAGTTGTAGAAAGTCGGTATAAACCACCGCCAGCATTCCGCCGAAAAGGGTATAGCAGAGGAGAATGACGGTGAAAACCGTCATTCCGACTGAAGGAGAGAGTCCGAACAGGATATTGGCGACGAGACCGCCGGCGACAACCTGAGCCTGGATGTAGACCACCGTCGCGATGAGGATGATGGCGGCCGCAATGGCTCGGGCTGTTTTGCTGTAGTAGCGGGTTTCGATAAACGCGGGAAGCGTTAACCGCTTGACGCGCGTAAAACGCGGAGCGAGCAGGGCAGCCATCAACCAGTACCCCAGAGGGATCGTGATCAACAGCCATCCGAACGACCATCCGGCGGTATAAATCAGCCCGATGGTGCCGATGAAGGTGCCGGCACTCGTATGCGTCGCGGCCATAGTGGCGCCGCCGAGCGGCCAGCCCAGACGCCCACCGGCCAGCCAGTAGTCCATCTCGTCCTTGGTGCGCGTCAGCCCGTACCATCCGATCAGGAATACGATCAGGAAATACAGCCCGAATACAAGCAACTGTACGTTCATGGAGGTCAGCGTATGGGGCCGTCGCCTGCTTCGGAATGAGACATGCCGGCATCCGAAAGGCGATGTACCGTTAAGAAGTCGTTCACCTGGAGCGGTTTTTAATGCGCATCCAGACGATGTAACAGAGGATGATGAGGCCTATTATAAGGAATAGTCCCCAGAAAACGAAACCGGGAGAACGCATGGCTAAGAGCGTGAAGTTAAAGGAGCTAAGAGGGTTGTGCCGGTGAAGCCGGGATCAGGAGGGCATATGTCTTCGAATCAGCAATACGATGAATACGATGCAGGTGCTGATCAAAGCACCGAGGATGCCGATCTCCAGGGCCATAAAGGGAGACCAGAGAGGGAGGGAGCCGATGTGTCCCCTCAATCGGATGAAGGTCGGCAGTACCTGCAGGCTGAGACATTGCCTGTTGGTCCTGTTCGAGGCTGCGCACGGAATGACGGTGGCGGGAAAGGTTTCCTGGACTACGTAAGCCTCGGGCAACGCGACACTGGCGTCGAAGAGGTGCCGATCGGCGTTGCCCATCGTCCCTTCTATCCATATCAAAGGGATCGATACGTTGAATGTATTGGAGCCGCCCTGGAGGGCATTGATAATGTCGTAGTGTACGGTGAGCGATAACGTGCTGTCTTCCGAGAGGTGGTCCGGCAAGGCGACGACGCTGTGGAATTCCAGTGAGTCTCTGTCGCTTAAGAGCATAAGCGGCGTGGATTCAGTGTCCACTTCGATGGTGGCGTTCTGGAATCGAGTCCCGAACGAGGCCAGGCCCCGTACCGGGAGGGCGGTGATCTTCAGGGTTTTCGATATCTCGTATCGGATCGAAACGGAAATGTCCTTCGTGGTCCCGTCGACATACGCCTCGAGATGGGCTGCATTGATGCGTGCGTGATCGTTCGTTCGAGCCGGCGCTATGTCACGACCAGCACCATCCGTTCGGAAGGCGAAAACGGCGATTAACGGCAGCAGAATCCGTGTAAGCATGTAGAAGTGCATCTTTACAAACGGTACACTTATGTAGTGATGGTACGTGAACTGTGCACAGCAGGCTGGTTTACGCGGCTTTGCAACCCTGCAAAGCCGCTCTGGCAGCACGTATGCGCCGTAACATCTGTTATGTAGGTATGTTACGCGAACTGTGCACAGCAGGCTGGGTATCGCGGCTTTGCAGGGTTGCAAAGCCGCTCTGGCAGTACCTATGCGCATCCGGCGCGTAACATCTGTTATGTACACGAGCCAGTGGGTTTACGTTTAGCCTGTGCGTGACTAGCCCGGAATCCACCCTGAACAGGTGAATGCGGCGAAATGGACGACCTCGTGTGAGCTTGAGACAGCGGTGAAAACAGGACGCGTTCGTTTACAATGCTGTCATTACAGAGCGAAGAAAAAGAAGAAAATGACGCGCATATATAATTCACGCCAACTTAAGCATAAAGATGGTGAAATTTTTCGTCTTCATTTATGAAAGAGGTGCAAAGACGGCGTGGAGAGTAGATCAATCGTTCGGAGTAAACTGAAAAACGTCCGGATTTTTGGGCAGCGAAATGCGGAAACACGTGCCGTCCTCGGGTGAAGAGGTGCACTGGATGGTGCCCTGGTGTTCGTCTACGATCTTTTTGACGATCGCGAGTCCGAGTCCGGTGCCCTGCGCCTTGCCGGCTGTCGTAAACGGTTCGAAAAGGCGCCCTCGCAACTCGGCAGGGATCCCCGGGCCGTTGTCTTTGAACTCGAGGACGATATGTTCGCCTTCTTCTGAAGATCGTATAGAAAACGTGCCCCCTTCCGGCATCGCCTGGGCTGCATTGCGGGCCAGGTTATGTACGAGACGCAATATTTTGTTCTCGTCGAAATAAGCGATGCCCCCGTACTGGGCGTCCAGCGTGATGACGACGAGCTGGCCGGATAATTCGTGTTCGAGTTGGTCTACGACTTCTTTCAGAAAGCGGGACAGATACACCTTTCGGATAAAAAGGCGGGATTCCCCGCGTGCAAACGCGAGCACTTCCCGTGTCATTCCGTTCATGAGCTCGAACTGGCGTTTGATCAGCTTGGAATGTTCTTTCCGTTCTTTGGGCGCTTCCATCTCGGCCATCAGGTCTGCATACCACTGGACGATCGTCATCGGGGTTTTCAGGTCGTGCAATACGCCGGCCATCATCTGGCCGATCGTCGCCAGCCGGTTTTCTTTTTCGCGCTCGATGTTGGCGCGGGCCAGTTGCACCGCGCGCGAGGTTTGTCCGGCGATCAACTGGAGCAGCTTGAGATCGTCATCGTCGAATCCCGTCTTGACGGTCCCGGTAGCCGGGTCGATCTTGTCGATCAACTCAATCGCGCCGAGCACTTCCTGCCCGAGGATCAGCGGAGCACACAGGATGTGATTGGGGCGCAAGCCAACGATGTCTGCAAAGTCCGCGGCATGGCGGGGGTCCTGCTCGGGATGATTCACACAGGTCGGTTGGCCCGTCGCGGCAACCCAGCCGATGATTCCCTTGCCCATGGGAATGCGGTGCTTCCGCACGCGATCGCCGTGTTCACCTGCGGTGGTATGGAATCGCAAGTCCCCCATCCGCTGGGATCGAAGGGCGATCGAACCGGCAGTGGCTTCGGCGAGGTCGACGGCGCGTCGCAGGATGCGGTCGAGCAGTTCGTCCAGGTCGTGAACGCCGTTCATCTCGCGTTCGATCTCGTACAACACATTCAGCTCCACGCTGCGCTGCTCGAGCTCTGTGTGCGCGTCGTGCAGCTCCGCATTTTTGGCCACGACCGACTGGTAGAGTTTCGTATTTTCGATGGCGATGGCCGCCTGGCTCGCCAGCGATTCCAGCAGCGACTCGTCGTCGTTGTCAAACGGACCGGCTTTCTTGTTTAACACCTGCACAACCCCTATGATGTCCCCTACGTGATTGCGCATGGGGAGGCATAAGATCGAACGCGTGCGGTACCCCGTTTTGCGGTCTACAGAGGGCTGGAAGCGATCGTCCGTATAGGCATCCGGGATGTTGACGAGCTCGCCCGAAGAAACGACCCAGCCGGCCAGCCCCTCGCCGACTTTCAGGTTGATCTCGATGTGTCCATCCCCCTGCGCCATGCGAGACCACAGGGTCTTCCCGTCATCCGACAGGAGGTACAGCGTGGATCGGTCCGCTTCCATCAACTGGGTGATATTGTCCATGATGAGCGTCAGCAACGAGTCAAGGTCCATGGCAGAGGACAGAGCCTGCCCTACTTCCTGAACCAGAGCGAGCTTCTTCTTCTCAGCAGAAAGCTGGGATTCGAGCTCGATTTTTGACGTTTCTCCTGTGAGCATGGACGCTTCGGTAGGCGGCGGTAAGAGGTATGGGGCGGGGGTAAGAAAACAAGTTAGCGGTATTTTACTGTATTCTCAATAGATTATGGTGTATGCTAGAAGCATGTGGGGGTTTCCCCGCTTCGGTCCCGAGCCTGGTCGCAACACGGTGTGCACGGTAAGGTTCGTACCGCAAGGTACGGTAGGCTGGTACTATTCCGACAGCAAATAGGTGACAGTCGACGGGGGAGCGATGGCGCCTGCCGGCGGTCGTAGACCGCGCATTGTCAACCCGTCGGCCGGGGACTCAGGGCATGGAACCTCGTATCTGGGACTCTCGAACGTAGATCCGTAGTATTATGGAGCATTCCAATCATTCCGATATCTTGCGCCTGGCCAGGGTGGCGGCGCCGGTGACGACGACAGAATTCACGAGACAAGACACGTATCCGGAGCCGGGTTCGGCTGCGGAACGCCGGCAATTCAGCGCACTCCAAGAAATGTTGAGCTCGCAATTTAGATCGGTGTTCACGGATCCGATGCAACCCCGTGCCGTGGTCGTCGTGCCGAGCCTGAGCCTGGATGCCAGGGAGCTGAAAAAAATAACGGGGGCGTACCACTACGAAGAGCGGCTCTTATGTATGCTGATGTTGCTGCGCTTACCCAGGACGCAACTCATCCTGGTGACGAGCCAGCCGATCGCTCCGGCGATCATCGATTATTACCTGCATTTGTTGCCGGGCATTCCGGAGACACACGCCAGGAAGCGCCTCACGCTGTTGAGCTGCTACGATGGGAGCCCGGCCCCGCTGACCCAAAAAATTCTCGATCGCCCTTTGTTGATGAAGCGGATCAGGGACGCCGTTGAGCTCTTTCCGGCCAGCCACCTGACCTGTTTTAATGCGACCGACCTGGAGCGGACGCTGGCCGTGCGGCTGGGCATGCCCCTCTACGCCTGCGACCCCTCGCTCAGTCACCTGGGCTCGAAGAGCGGCTCACGCAGGATATTCAGGGAAGCCGGCCTTCAGGTGGCGGACGGCTTTGAGCATCTGCGCGACGAAAGCGACATCCTCGATGCCCTCGTCGCGTTGAAACGCAACGACCCGGCGCTGAGACGCGCCGTAGTGAAACTCAATGAAGGCTTTTCGGGCGAGGGAAATGCTGTGTTTTCCTACCACGGTGCGCCCGAACGCAGCGGGCTCAAGGCCTGGGTGAAAGCCGGCCTGCCGGACCGGCTCACCTTCGAGGCGCCGAACGAAACCTGGGATCGCTACACGGCCGCCTATGAAGAGATGGGCGGGATCGTCGAAGCGTTCATCGAGGGGAAGGGAAAACGATCCCCCTCGGTGCAATGCAGGATCAACCCGCTCGGTGAGGCGGATGTCATCTCTACCCACGATCAGGTGCTCGGCGGCCCCTCCAGCCAGGTGTTTCTCGGTTGTACGTTTCCTGCAGACAGCCGCTACCGGGTCGAACTGCAGGATGCCGCGCAGCGCGTTGCGCGCCTCATGGGCGACCGCTCCGTGCTCGGCCGCTTCGGCATCGATTTTATATCCGTCAACGCTGGCGACCAGTGGCAGCATTATGCCGTAGAAATCAACCTGCGAAAAGGGGGAACCACCCATCCATTCCTCATGCTGCAGTTCCTGACCGACGGGGAATACGAGGAAGAAACCGGCCTGTACCGGATACCGACCGGGCAACATCGATATTATTATGCCTCGGACAATGTCGTGGCGCTGGCCTACGAGGGGTTAACCCCCGACGATCTCATCGACATTGCGGTATCCAACCAGCTGCACTTCCACAGTGCGACCCAGGAAGGCGTGGTTTTCCACCTGATCGGGGCTTTGTCGGAATATGGAAAACTGGGCGTGCTCTGCGTTGGAAAAACCAGGGCGCGTGCGCTCGAATTGTACGACAGGACCATCCAGGTGCTCGATGGCGTCTGTACCCACCTCGACACCCGCCGCATCACGTTGTAGCCCCTTCTACCCGTGCGTCTCTTTGGATCGGGTGGATTTGAATGTATCGAGCAGGTCGCTCAGCAATTCAGACGCGTGCATGTAGGCGCGATACTGCCCGAATTGAAACGCGGTGACCTCGATGTCGCGCTCGAAGTCGGAGCGATGCGCCGCTTCTTTGGCGCTTTGTTTGAACTGCTCGAGCAGGTGCGTCAATTCGCTTTCGAGCGACGGATCGACCTTTTCTCCATTGTCTGCAGCAGCGTGACTGGGAGGATACAGGTGTGAACTCGCCTTCATCAATTCGATGCCTTCAGACATAACTTCCCGCCATATGGCTTCCAGAGCCGGGTCGAACTGGGGATCGCTCTCTTTCACAGCGACGATCAGGCTGTCGAGCCAGAGGTCGTACAGGTGGAGGGGGATACGGTGGCCGTACGCCCCGTGCATCGCGCCCAGGTTTTGCACGTAATTTCTGGACTTTTCGTCGTTTTTCCCGTAAAAGTTCATCAACTGGTACAGAGATGCATTCAGCATAGCCTTCTGCCGTTCCATATTGGTATTGGCAAAAGCGTCCGCTACTTCGGGCGAGGAATGGATAAATTCCTCGTAAAAGCGCTCGAGGAAATGCAGGTTGCTCAGGCAGCGGAGTAAACTCGATCTGAAAGTCTCAAAAGATTGGTCACTCATCGGGTGTATACAGGATTAGATGTTGAAACGTTGGCCCTCTTCTCTTTCGTCACATACTGGTTCGTTCCCTATTTTTTCAATGCACTTTGCGATCGCGAGGGTGACCGGGGCCGTATTGGGCGCGAATACATCCGGGATTCACACAGCATATTACGAAGGGGCTATGCAGTATCGATGTGAGGGCGAACGCCGACGCACTGTGGTGGATCTCCGGTCAGTACGCTGTCACGGACGGATGTTTTGCGAGCGAACGGGAATCGAAACCACGTACAGCGATCGGCATCACCGGCAACTACGAGGCGACGCTGGTAATTTTCCAGCCGGCGAGCGCCCATGCGGCCAGCGTCATGCCGTCCCAGATGGCCTGGGCCTGGATGTTCTGCACCAGTTCCGAAGGGGTAAGCAGCACGAGTTCGAACTCTTCGGTCTCGTCGCCCGCGCTGGGGCTGGCGTCGAGTTCGAGGTCCGTGGCGAGAAAGACCGTGCACAATTCGCTCGCGACCCCGTTATAGGGGTTGAACTGCCCGAGCTCCACCAGCGACCCGGCCCGGTACCCGGTCTCTTCAACGAGCTCGAGGTGTGCGGTATCCAGGTAGGTATGCCCTTCTTTGACGCTGCCGCAGGGAAATTCCATGCTTTCGCGGTCGCACAGGTAGCGATACTGGTTGACCATCAAGATACGCCCTTCTCGGGTAAGGGGAACGATCATGCTCGACCCTCTCGTATGAACGTAATGGTATTCTCCGGCAACGCCTTCCGGTATCTGGAAGGTGTCCAGCTTGTACGTCCACCAGGGGTTTTCGAAAAGAGTTGTAGTGGACAGGTGCTTCCAGCGTTTTAGCATAATACGAGGTGCAGGCGATCCGTGGCAAAAAAGGAGGCGCGTCGTTATGAAAACGCAACCTCCGGCCGGTGAACAGACCGGCCCCGGCTTCCGTTCCCGAATGGCCAGGGCCGGCTATTCGAGCGGGGGCACGGCGGGTCTGCGCGGGTCGCTACCGGGATCTCCTGCGCCGGATCTCCAGGACGACGATCATTCGATCTTCGTCCAGACCTCTTCGAGCCGGAAGTTGGAAAAGTCTCCCTGGTGATACCAGAGCCCGTCTTTGATCTCCCAGGAAAACGGGATCTCCTGCCCGACAAGCGCCCCCGTGGTATGATACTCGATCATTTCGATATACGTATCTCCCTCGACGCGATACCGGCCTCCTCCGGCCGATACGTTCTCGCCGTCTTCGCTCTGGCGCCCGAAAGCAAAGTGGGTGCTTGTGAGGATTTTGATCTGGTCGCCGCCGGGGAAGCGTTCTCCTCTCTTGAGCGTCGTATCGATTTGCGTCTCGAAGACCGATCGCTGAAAAATGAGCTTCCAGGCTCCCTGAAGCGGGTGCTCCGCAGAGGACAGGTGTTGCGCGCTGACGTCAGGGATGCACAGGGGGATAAATAAGAACAGTACGAATAATCGCATCGTGACTTCGGGGTTGGTGGTTGGGATGAGTGCACGGTAATGCATGGTACATGGTAGCCTTTTTGTGAATTTTTTGCCAGGAGCTGTGAACTTTATGGTATCCCAACCGGTCTTTCTCGTGCACACGGATTCCCATCCGTACATTTGAATCGATTTTACGCACCCGTACACGGGGAACCCTTCCCGGCCCATGGCAGACATATTCATCAGTTACAAGTTAGAAGACCAGGAGACGGCAAGCGCCCTTTCAGAAGCGCTGGAAGGGCAGGGATGGACGACGTGGTGGGACAGCCGGCTGGCGGCCGGCGAGAGTTTCGACAGCGTCATCGAAGAACAACTCGCCGCCGCCCGGTGCGTCGTCGTGTTGTGGTCCCAGGGCTCCATCAAGAGCCGATGGGTCAAGGCGGAAGCGGGCGATGGGCTCGAACGCAACATCCTCGTCCCCGTCCTGATCGAAGACGTTCGTCCCCCGCTCATCTTTCGGAATATCCACGCGGCCAACATGGTAGGGTGGAAAATGACGGCCCTGGAAGCGTGTTTCGATCGGCTGGTGGATGATCTGGAACGCGTGCTCGGGCCGCCGCCCATCGAGTCGGATGCGCCGACGCTCGCCTCACCGACCACCATCGATTACGGTTCGACCGTGCAGCTTGCGCCGTCGTACACGAACAGCATCGGCATGGAACTGATGCTCATCCCGCCCGGCACGTTCATGATGGGGGCGGACGATGCCGAAGACGACGAACGCCCGGTGCACCGGGTGCAGATCACCGAGCCGTTTTACCTGAGCAAATATGCGGTCACTCAGGCACAGTGGGAGACCGTGATGGAAGACAACCCCAGCACGTTTTCCTACGGGGGAGACTACCCGGTGGAGACGGTCTCCTGGAACGACGTGCAGGCGTTCATCGCCCGGATGAATGCCGTCGAGGTCCGCTACCGGCTGCCCACCGAAGCCGAGTGGGAGTATGCGTGCCGGGCCGGCACGTTCGGTCCTTATGCCGGCAACGTCGACCTGATGGCCTGGCACAAAGGCAACTCCGGAGGCGCTCCACACCCCTGCGGTCGAAAGCAGCCCAACGCCTGGGGCCTCTACGACATGCATGGCAATGTATGGGAGTGGGTGAACGACTGGTACGCCGACGATTACTACGCGAACAGCCCCGGGGTTGACCCGTGGGGGCCCGACCAGGGAGTGGCGCGCGTGCTGCGCGGAGGGGGGTGGCAGGGGTCCGAACGGGTTTCCCGGGCGTCGAACCGGTTCAGCTTCGGCCCCGACTTCCGGGAAGCCTATCTGGGCTTTCGAGTAGCGCGGAGGGTGGATTAGGCTCCGTGAAACGCTCGATCGATCCCCGGCTGCGGCAGCAGCGCGCGTGTTTCTCGCTGCCTTCGGTAGCGGTGGATGAGTTCCTCCGGCGTCAGGTCGACCAACCCCGCCCGGGCCAGATCCTGTACGAACTCGGGCGCGACGTCGTGCTGGTAGAGCATCTCATAGGCTTCGGCCGGGAACCGGTTGTACCCCGCTGCCGCAAATCCTTTGAGGTATCCGATCGGAACTTTGCTCCGCCAGATCAGGCCGATGTCGCCCATGTCGAAATGCGTATACCCATAGTCGGCCAGCTCGTAAATGTAATTGGAGCTGACGCCCCAGAAGGACAGCGACGTGATCTCAGAGAACGTCGGGAAGCCGAAGTCATTCACCTCGAGCGCCATCAACAGGGCCATGTCGACGGAACAGAGGTTGATCTCCTCTTCGCGCTTTTTGGCCGTAGCATAGGTAAGGCTGTCGAGGAACGAGTTGTGCTGCGGCAGGAGCCCGGCCGGCGAATCCGCGGCCTCGAGCTTTTTCTGCGCCGGCTGAGACTTGAGGGCCTCGAAGAGTTCCAGGTAAAGGTCCAGCGGATGAAAGTGCCACTGCGAAATCACGGGCCGTTGCGCCGGCTTGCGGGAAGTGGACGAGGCACACGACGAGAAGACGTACCGGAGCGCATAACACAGGCGCTCTGCGTCAAAAAGCGCCGGCGTGGTCATAATGTAGAGGTTCGCGTGCTCGTTTTCGAAGTGAAAGACGTAGGGGCTTTCGAGCCGTGGCGAGTCGATGAAGCCCAGCTTCACGGCGATGTGGGCCACGGATTCCTTGACGTCCGCAAAGCGGAAACAGGGGTATAAAATAGCCTGGTCCTTAATGCCGTGGACCAGAGGGTACGGCCTTGGAATGACATTCATGTAACTGGGGCACAATATCTTCAGGCGCGCCGGGAAAGCGAACGCTGAATAGACTTGAGGCTGGAGGTACCAAAGAAGGACATGTGGGTACTGGCAGTCTCATGGTACGTAACGCATCGGTTACAATTCAAGGCTTTTAACCTACTCTGGATAACGCCTTTAGCGCGTAAATGAAGGGGGAGAGCTGTTTTTCGTATGCGCCGCAGTGTTCAGTCATTCCAGGCCTTTTCCTCCACGCGCTCCAGGGGCTCTTCCCCCCGGGTAGGGCGGAACGCCTCGCGCGTGGCGAGATTGTAGCGGTCGCCGGGGCGGAGCAGGTAGAACTTCCCGCCGGAGTCGAGCATGCGCTGATGGTCGTAGATAGCGACGAAACTCTGGCCGATCACTTCGAACCGATCCCCCTGCACGACGATGGCCGTGTTTTCGTCCAGCCCGATGCCGAGCAGCTCGGGATGGGCTTCGATCACCGGGATGAGGTCGAACTGGCGATTCCGCTGCAGCAGGTGCTGGTCGACCCCTACGTTCTTCAAGAATCCGAGTCCTACTTCGTGGTCGCCCATCATGATCGTGTTCGTTTTCGTGTCGCCCCGCACGAGGTACGATCCCTGGATGGTAGCGCCGGCCGATGAGCCGCCGATAAGGCCGCCCCGGTCGAGCAACGCCCGGAGGGCGTCGTGGACTTTTGTGTTCAGGTAGGCGTCGGCGAGGCGCCACTGCCGGCCTCCCGAAAACCAGACGGCCTGCGCTTCGCCCAGGATGCCGGCAAATGCATCCGTGTTCGCTACATCGGGATCGTAGGTGTGGAGCAGGTGCAAATTACGGGCCCCCGCTTTTCTGAAAATCGATAGCCCGCCCCAGTATTCGTTGTACGCCTCATCGGGCTGCCCGCCGGCGGTTGGGATCACGACGATCAGGGCGTCCGGGCCGCCGGCCAGTTCGATGAAACGCTCGAAGATGGCAGTATCCTGGAGATTGCCTCCTCCCAGCATCAAGACCCCACGTTCGGGCCCAACCTCTTGTGCATTTCCGGGAAGGGTCAGTATCACCAGGAAACCGGTGAAAAGTGTACGCATCGTGCAGTGATTCATCGGTACGTCGATTCGGTCAATCTCTAGAGGCAACGAAGGGCGGATGCGGCAGCGAGTCCGGCACGACCACGACGCCGGTCGACACCTTGAGCGGCAGCGAGCCGGCGCTCGGATAGGTGAGCTCGACGAAAAACGCTCCCCATCCCGACGCCGGCGCGTCCATCGACACGGTGTAGCTGCCGTCGTCAGACAGGGGTAGCACTTCGCTTTCCCACACCCGGCCGATCGTGTCTACCCGGAAGTCGCGCGTATCGGGGTTCGCGGCGGACCATTTCGTGACGGCCGCCGGCGGGTCTTCCGCCTGGATGGTAATCGTATTGCCGGCCACATCCCACTCGTAGGATGGCCGCGGCGTATCGGTGATGACGTTCTGGTAGAAGGCGACCAGGCTCTCCATGGCGTCGGTGTCCCGGAGGGAATGCTCCGAGTTGGGCACGTAGCGGAGGTGGTTTTCGCCCTGGAGGTCGTCCCAGTAAAATTGCCAGGAGTCGGGGAGGAAGAACTGATCGCCGGTCGCGTTGATGATCAGTTTCGGCATCGTCAACCGGTCGCGGAACGAATACGGCTCCGTGATGCTGAGCAGCCGTTCGTATTCGTCGGTGTCCTGCCAGTCCATGATGCCCTCGGCCTGGTAGTTGCCGACGGCCGGCGCCCAGAAGCCGTAGGCCTGCCAGTGGTGCTCGAAGGACGGGACGACGTTGAGCAGGTCGATCACGATGGGCACGATGGCCACGACGCGGTCGTCGACGGCGGCCGTGGTCCAGGTCGTCCACCCGCGTTTGGACCCGCCGGCGACCACGTATTCGCTGACCTCGAGGTTTTCCGCGCCGGCGAGGTAGTCCGTCACCGTATCCATGGCGCGGACGGCCGCAGTCGTCATCGGGAGGCGCGCCAGCCAGGTGGCGTCCTCGTCGAGGGCGCCGCCTTCGAGGAAACGCCGCCAGCCGTAGGCGATCAGCTCGTCCTCCACGCGCGGCCCGTAGTCGTCGCCCACGAACTCGACCGGCTGGTTGGGGACGTTGTGCAGGTTGATCGTCACGGTGTTCGTCGCGAGGGCGGTCTGCGCGAGCTCCTCGTCAGGCGACGAGGGCGCTTCGCGGTCCCGGCTGCCCCCGCCGATGAAGAGGAGCGCGGTTTCGGAGACGACCGAGTCCGGCACGACGATCGTGAGCCAGTGCCACCACGTCGGGTCTTCGACCTCGGTCTCGGTCAGCCACGTTTGCGACGTCATCCGCACGACGTGCTGGGTGAATCCGTCGCCTTCGATCGTGCTGTGTGCCTCGTAGGCATAGGCCGGGTCGGGCGTCGTCACGTAGGTATCGAGCGGGGTTGAAGCGGCCGGCTGCTCCTCCGCGGTCGTTTCCGCGGGCGGCGCGTCGCACGCCACGACGGTGAGCAGAATGAGAAATACGAGGGACTTCCACGAGGCCTTATATATAGAGGTATACATGCGCGCCGGATTGGGGTGATAATAGAGACGATGGGGAGCGTGTAATATCGGGGGTCTATGACGAGGATACAAGTGAAGGTATTGTTGCGCAACGTCAAACCGCCGTTTTGAAATCTAAACGGTCTTCAGTAGAAACCGAAAGAGTCTGGATATATATCATTAGTATCTATTATTCTTTACTGGACCTACACCATGCTCAAGACAGCAAAGCTATTTGCCAACGGCCGAAGTCAGGCTGTCCGTTTACCGAAAGAGTTTCGGTTTGAAGGCGAAGAAGTATTTATCAAGAAAGTGGGGAATATGGTTGTTTTGATCCCGTATCACGAACCCTGGCAGTCCCTATTCGATAGCCTCGATCAATTTTCCTCGGATTTTATGGAGGATAGAAATCAGCCAGAGAAGCAACAAGATCGCGAAGAGGCGTTCGAATGAGATATCTGTTGGACACCAACATATGCATATATCTCATCAAGGAGAATCCGGTGGTCGTTCTCGAACACTTCAATGCGATACCGGCCGGCGACATCGGCGTTTCCTCGATTACTGCTGCAGAGCTGCACTATGGCGTTGAGAAAAGCCAGCATGCGGAAGGGAACCGACGTGCGCTCGAGCAATTCTTGCTACCCCAGTGATCATGGATTTTGACTATGGAGCAGCCCCGTATTACGGGTACGTGAGAGCGGAACTAGAGAGAAAAGGTACGACCATAGGTCCTCTGGATACTTTGATAGCGGCGCAGGCCTTGCAACTCGATGTCACTTTGGTAACTAATAACGAAAGAGAATTCAGCCGTGTAGTTGGGCTTCGCATAGAAAACTGGGTTGAGCGATACTGATACCCCTCCTGTAGCCGTACGTCAGATCGAAGCCGGCTGTGTAGTGTCGTATGAAGAAGGATGAGCACTATCTGGAGCAAATCGTTGATGCCTGCGATCAACCTGGTTCGCTCTGCGCGAGGGCCTTTCGCCGAAGATGTCCATTCAGCCCTGACACGCCCCGAAGGGGCGCTCTATCTCAACCCGGGGCGCCGTCCCGGGTGGGTGGCCTGCGCTCCGAGCGAGCCCCGAAGGGGCGCTCCCGGGGGCTCGCCTCCACAAAACGAGCGACATAGAACGCCCTTTCAGGGATGGGGATGGGGGTGCCGGCGCCGTCCCGGGTGGATGGCCAGCGCTGCGAGCGAGCCCCGAAGGGGCGCTCCCGGGGGCCTGCCTCTTCGAAACGGGCGACATAGAACGCCCTTTCAGGGCTCTGGATGGGGGTGCCGGCGCCGGGGCGTTGCCCCGGGTGGATGGCCTGCGCTGCGAGCGAGCCCCGAAGGGGCGCTCCCGGGGGCC
>CAZGHT010000006.1:0-116107 GCA_964525535.1 uncultured Rhodothermaceae bacterium | reverse complement strand
TTCGCTCAACGCCTGTTTTATCGTATTGCTGCGCACAACCTGCGTAACATCACTTACTTAAGCACCGAAAGAAAGATGAGTGTCGAGCGAGAAGTCCTGTAATATTCTATATATAACAGATGTTACGCGCCGGATGCGCAAAGGTCCTGCCAGAGCGGCTTTGCATACCTGCAAAGCCGCGTTATCCAGCCTGCTGTGCACAGTTCGCCTAACATCATTATATAATCCAACAAAAATAACCGCCGACTTTCCAATATGCAAATTCTTTTGGATGATACACAATCGCGTATTAGCCTGAATTTCGCCCGTTTTACGCTCCCCGGTCCCTTCTCGGGCTCGGAGTTCGGTCTGCGATCGGGCGACCGCCGATCAGGTCGCAAAGATAGCGATCGCTGAATAATTGTCGTGGTCGTTCCGTTCGACGGTTTTATCTTCGAAGCGAAGCATCAAGTTTCTCAGCCAGTCATCCGGCAATTGGGCCTTGACCAGTTCGACATACATCTCCAGGTCGGAGAGATATTCCCAGAATCCGTCGGTACAGAGCAAAAAGGCATCGCCTGTATGGATCGGTATGGGGCGAGGTTCTATAGAGGGGCGCAATTCTTCGTCACCGCCCAGGGATTGAAGGAGCCGGTTCCGGTCTTCATGGTCCCGGATCTCCATCTGAGTAATTTCGCCGGCCTCAGCCAACACCTGGGGGACGCTATGATCCTTCGTTCTTCTGAGACGTATCGTCTTCGTGTCCGGGTCTGTCCGGAAATGATATAATCGCGAATCACCGATGTGGGCCCAGATCGCGTGACCTTCTTCCACGATGAGGACGACGAGCGTGGTACGCATGTGTTGAAGACGCTCGTCGGAGGACCGCCGGTCATGAATGGCTCGTTGTGCCCGATGGATACAGCGAGCCAGCGTATCCGGCGCCAGCATGGGTTTCTCTTTAAACGCCTCCAGTGCCGCATGTACGGCGAGGCGAGACGCTTCTTCTCCCCCTCCATGACCGCCCAGTCCATCAGCAATGGCCCAACACCCTGCGCCGGACGCGTCCAGTGTGCCCGGTTCGACATAGTCGAAGGCATCCTGGTTGTTCCTTCGCCCCCCGACATCGGATAGGGCCACTGTTTTGATTGTCATGGCTTTAAATGGCTTGGCCTTAGCGGGCTTACAGGTCAGGGAAATCCGGTTTCAGGCCCGAGAGATCCCTGTGTACTTTCAGGCAATGCGAAGCGAAGCGAAATGATTCCGCGTTTGGTCTGCAATCCGTCGGAGACGGAATACACGAATACATCCTGATAGGGCACCTCCGTATCCCAGGGGGCCGGTACATAGATCAGGGTCGTGTCGCTCTCCCGGCGTATATGCCCGTATTCAGGCCAGATCGGGGCGCCCGAGAGCTTGAGGCTGTCTCCGTCTTCATCAAAATCATTACGAAGGGGGTAGATGCGTATTTCGCGGGGAGAAAAGGGGTAGTGGAGTATGTCGTCGATAGCTACCGGCGGCGTGTTTATTTTTCGTCCGGCTTCGTCAGGAGAGATGACGACTGTTACTCGACCATACGCCTGCCCGCCGCTGTCATCGGTAACCCGGTATTCGAACTGATCGACGCCTCGCGCTTCCTGCCGGGGCGTATAGACCAGCTTTCCATTTTCCTCGTCGACGAATAGAGATCCCCTCAGCGGCAACTCGGTGAGTTCGAGGGCCAGGGCCTGCAATTCAGAATCGGGATCTCCATCGTTGGCGAGCACATCGACATACACGGATTCACCCGGGGCAGTCTCCGCACGATCACTGACGGCGACCGGCAGGTCATTAACGGGTAGAATGGACATCCTGACCTGAGCCATAAATCTGTGATCGCCTACATCGAGTGCATAGAGCAGGGAGTCTTTCCCCTCCTCTTCCTGGCCCGGAACGTAGTAGATCTGATCATTGGCGACATGGGCCACTCCTTTTTTGGGCCCGATCAGGATAGACAGCGTGGGAGAAATGCTGTCCGGAACCACATCGTTTACCAGAACCGAGATGACGGTGTCTTCTTCTTCATACAGCTGTACGGTATCGTCGACCGCCTCAATGTCAGGCGGAAAAGTCCAGGTACTCGAGAAATGTTCTGCCGGCAAGGTGTCCTGTTGACCGGCTTGCCGCAGGAAAAGCGACGCGGCAACGAATACTCCACCTACCAGCAAGATGATCAATGCGGGCACGGCCTTTTTGAGCAAGCCGATGTCCATCCGGGTGATCTCCTCGGTGAAATCGAATTCGGCAGCGAGTTGCGTTATGCCGGTGGGGCTTTCGGTTACGCCCGATTTCTGCGTTTCTGTCCCGAGCACCTTCACATCCTGCAGCGTAGGTTCCGGCTTGAGCGTTAGGACGGCGATGGTGGCATTATCCTGATGAGGCAGGTCACGCCCTTTTACGGCGTCCATGAGAGCGCTTGCCGTGCGTTCCGGCTCTGATTCCCGGAAAATGCGGAGCATTTCTTCATGGGACACCGTGCCATACAAACCGTCGCTGCATATCAGCACTCGATCTTCGTCGAGGAGCGACAGCGGCCTGAGGTTTTGGTCTACGTCCAGCAGCTCCCTCGCCCCCAGGTAACTGGTCAATGCTTGAGCTTCCCGGCGACCTTCGGCATCCAGCTTATCGAAACCGCCCTTACGGAGCTCATTTTCGTAGTTATGGTCCCTCGAGAGACGAACCAGTTCTCCATCCCGATACAGATAGGCCCGGCTATCCCCTATAGAAATCCAGTATAATTGTTTCCCCTTGATGACCACCGAGACCAGCGTCGTGCCGACCTCATCGATCAACTCCTTTTCGGCGGCCATGGCAGCGACCTCGCTATTCGCGTGATCGACAGCCACCAGCAATCGCTCAGGAATCGGCCCGTCCGGGGTATCGACCGACTCCCGGGTATACCGTTCATGAAAAGCCTTGATGGCCACCGTACTGGCCAGATTCCCGAAGCTCATCCCTCCCATCCCATCGGCGACGACCGCCAGAGCACCTTCCCGATATAATACCTGGTCGTCGGTGACGTCATTGATGAAAAACCGATCTTGCTGTTCTTCGCGCTTGCCAATGAATGTATCGTTAGAGGGGATGATGATCATATCTATTGTTCATTGCAGGTATGACTCCACTCTAAAAGGATCGATCACGGATGTTATGCCCGAAATTCGACGGGTGCAGACTCCTGGAATCCAGTTGTACGGCAATGTACGGTATTACCTTTTGTCGTTGTTGCAGAACCAATTATAATAAACCCCGCAAAAGGGCACAAACATAAGCCGGCTCTTACCCACTCGGATGACCTGACCCGCGTGTATTTCCTCGGAGGTATCCACCGTATCGTCGTCCAGCCAGACCAGACTGCGCGACTGTCCGGCAGCCACCCTGAATACATTTTTCTCCGGAATGTACATGATCGAGGCGTGATTCTCATTCGATACGTATTCATCCTCGAGGACAATATCCATGGTATCCGACCGGCCCAAGTAGTTCTTTTCGCTCAGTATCGAAAAACTCTGCCCTTTTTGAGGGCCTTCTATACAGATCAACCACCCGCAAACCGGGTCGATCCCTCCCGATACGTGTTCGTGAACTCGTTGCGTCGCCGGCGCCTCAGAACCTTCGAATATACGAGTTTCCTGTGTATCTTCAGCACTCGAGCGTTTTGCGCCCCCCGGGCGAAAGGCCTCCACGGGCCGTCGTGTCCCGGGGCCTGGTGGGGTTGAAGCCGGTACAGGGAGATCGATATCTACACCACAATACGGACACATCACGTGTTTCTCGGGGTTGTAAAAATGACCTCTATCACATCGTATCTTTGCCATCGCTTCGCGGCTTGAGTTAAGGGGTGGATACCGAAATACTGTCCAGGGGGGTCGAGCAGTCTGGCCCATCAACTTGTCCTGCCCTCTTTTCATATAGGCCCCAAAACGAGCACACGGCCTTAAGGGCGAGTGTACATTCAGCATGAACGCTTTATTTCGGCGAGGTTTGCGCCTCTCCGTATTGCGTTTCTCGCGAGATCCCTCGCCTCACCCTGCGCAAGCACCCGGGCTGGTCATCAAAATCGTTCCAATTCTTTCACAGCCTCAGCACACCTCCTCTGGTTTTTTTTCGTTACCTATCAGGTGTTCCCCTTGTCGATGCCGCATACGACCGGTGCCCTATGGAGTCGCAGGCTTACCTATCAGATGTTACGCGCCGGATGCGCATGGGTCCTGCCAGAGCGGCTTTGCACACGTGCAAAACCCCGTAAACCAGCCTGCTGTGCACGGTTCGCGTGCCATCACTTACCTAATCCCATGGAGGGCTTCATGCAAGCAGACACCCGGATATTTTCTCCGAGTACTCTTGAAAGAGCAGAAACAGAATCGACTTCTTCGTTCTATGTGATCTGTGATATCGAGAAGACGAATCCTGGATATGGTTTGGTGGAGCAGGCCATAGCTTGTTTGGGTACGTTCAGGCAGGTCCACGACACGATCTGGTTGCTCCGATCTTCCTACCCATCGGCTGACGTGTTTCAAACGATCAATCGAAGCCTCCTGGACCGTAGAATCGACAGCGGAACGACGCTTTTCGTACTGGAGGCTGGCAAAGGAGAGGCACACTGGTATTTGAGGCAGCCCCTTTCCGACCTTCTCGAGGCGAACTGGGCTCACAATAATAATCTATTTGTTGCCTATACCCTGAAACGGCCAGACGTCAACCGGGAAAGAATAGCGCATCGTATTTCATCACTGGGGTCGTGGGCGGCGGTCACCAAACGGGTCTGGTATATCAACGCTGCCTGTTCAGCGAAACAAGCCTTTCAGGTCATCGCCGATTCCGTAGAGAGGGGAGATCGATTGTGTGTACTGGACCACAGGGGGCAGGTGGTCACCTTACAGGACGTGAGCGAGCCGGCCGGCTCAGAGGGGCAGACATCGTCTCCACGCAACGATCGGCCCGCCATACCGGCGAATCGATTCGGATCATCGTCCGAGAGGACCACCTCTCTGAACCACCGATAACCCACGGGGCCCGGTCGCAACGCCGATCATTTCGTTTTAGTAATGCCGTACGTATCTTCGTAATACGCTATGATTGGCGGGAAAGGGCCGTATTTGTGTTGTTCTGGCGTGAAGTCGTCCGCCCAGGGCCCATAAGGAGTGGACACCGGCTTGAGCTTCTTATCGGGAAAATCGGCTTCGGTATTGCTCTTGAGCGGTCTATCCAGGCTGTTTATATAGGCAGCGATGTGATAAGCCTGTTCGTCGGTAACGAGCGGCCGGTCGTAGGTGGCGCCGAAAGGCATATTTCCTTTGATGAACTGAGCGGCCGTCAACACTCTCGTCATGCCAGCGCCGTGGTTATAGGAGTCCGGCCCTGCCAGCGGAGGGTAGATATACCCCGAGAATCCGGAGCCCGGGATTTTCAGGCCCTGCCCTTCATTTTGATGGCACAGATAACAGAGCTCAGCATAGAGGGTCTCGCCGAGCACGGGATCTGCTTTTCCGGAGGGGATTTCGATGGGCACGTATCCCTTATAGAGCTGTTCCATATCCTCGGGGACGCCTTCACTCAGCCATTCCATATAGGCGATCATCGCCTGCATTTCTTCGCTATCCTCGGGCATGACCCGCCCATTCATGCTTCGCTCCATACATCCATTGATGCGTTCTTCGAGTGAGCCCATCTTGTTTTCCCTGCCGCGAAACTGGGGAAACCGCCGGGTCACCCCGACGAACGAACCGGAGCCGATCTTGCGTCCCCCATCGAGGTGGCAATTGTTGCAGGATAAATTATTCCCGGCATAACGCATGTTTGCGTCTCGGGCGAGAGGGCCGATATGCTCGTACGTTTTGGTCAACAATTCGTAGCCGTATCGAATCCGGGCTCCCGGTTCGCCGGGGGGAAGGTCGGTCTGCAAGTTCTTCGGATGCCACGTTGCATCCGCCGCGGTGTCTGTCGCGGCGGGTGACGGATTCGCCCGGTCATAGGCCCAGAATGCGCCAAATCCGGCTACGATGCCTATGACCAGGCCTACAAGTAAATAAACGAGGTTTGAATTCACGGTTCGAAGGTCTAGTCGCTAATAAACAGATGGTATACCCCGGATGCGCATCGGTCAGGCCAGAGCCGGCTTTGCAGGTATGCTGAGTACGTATGCAGCGCCGCGTACCATCACGAATAAAAACACTCTTTCAGCAGGATCCCGATTCCCATAACCAGCGTGACCCACCCGAAGCTGAGCTTCAACTGATTAGAGGGCACACGCCGGGAAAAATAATTTCCAGCAAAAATACCCAGTACGGCAATGGCTGAAAGGGATAACAGCAGTGCCCAATCGATTGGATAGTTCAACAAATCCCCTAAAAACCCGATCAGCGAGTTCATGGCGATCAGAACGAGCGTCGTTCCAACAGCGGATTTGAATGGGATATTGGCCAGAAAGACGAGAGCAGGCACGATCAGAAATCCTCCTCCAGCGCCGATCAACCCGGACAGGAACCCGATAATACTTCCCTGGAGGGCCAGCAAGATCGGTTTTTCGCTGCGGGGAGCCATCCTGGGGTTTCGCTTCTTGACGATCATTAACAGGGCTGCCACAATCATCAACAGGGCGAACAGGCCCAGAATCAACAGGCGTCTCGAAATCACCAGGGTGGGCGTCTCAACGATGACCTCAGGCAAAGACGGCACGAACCATTTTCTCGTGGCGAAGATGGCCACCAGGGACGGCATACCGAACAGCCCAATCACCCGCATATTGACCCCGTCCACCCTATACCGCTGTGCGGCTCCTGCGACGCTCGTTATTCCGACGATAAACAGGGAATACCCCGTCGCCGCCACTACATCCAGGGAGAACAGGTAGACCAGTATGGGGATGGACAGTATGGACCCTCCACTGCCCAGTGTGCCGAGGATGAGCCCGATAAAAAAGGAAGCAATGTACCCCAGAAGCTCCATGAACGGAATCGCACCCACTTGAAGAGGCTGGTTGCTCCAGCAAGGCAGCAACCAGCCATTCTCAGGTCATCACGCAGAACCAGCGGCGATGGATCAGCCGCCGGCGTAGATGTAGCCGCACCCGTATTTTTGAGCGCGCCCGAGCGCCCAGACTCCGGAGGGTACAATCTCAATATCGGGTAATACACCCGCTACCCATTCTTCTTTAACTGCGTCAGGATCCATGCCCATACCTTGCGCAATGTTGCTGCTATACACCGTCAACGCCAGATCGCACACGCAGAACAGGGCGCCCCGCTCCTGGAGTTGCTTGATGCCGTCGATCGTCGGGAGGGGAAAATCGCCCTCCTGGGGGTCGTATACAGGATTTCTTTTCGCCGGCGCCTGAGCGACGTTATCCATAATATTGAACACGTCACCGAAATTATACTTTGCCCAGAGTGCGTCCTCCATAGCATAGGGAATGGCGTTATGGCGGAGTACGCAAACCCCCGTCATATCGCCATCCTCGGTTCCTGTCTGATTGTTCGTCAGATAGTAGGCCCACGTCCAGATGATCGGATAGGCGTCGTGAGGTTCTGGAGCGTCGTACACAATGCGGTGCTCCCCCTTTATGTTCTGCTTCAACCACTCGTCTGAATCGGCAGCGAGCCGGCTATCGATCGAAGCGTGAGCCTGGAGTGGGTTCAGAAAAGGAGATAGGCTTCCAGCAGTTGCTCCTGCTGCAAGCGTTCCTATGAAATTTCTCCTGGTATCGGATTTTGATGCTTTCATGCGACGTTGATTCTTGCGACGTTTATTCTTGCGACGTTGAACAGTAGGCGGTTTTGCAAATATCGAGCAGATGGTACGCACCGGATGCGCATGCGTGCTGCCAGAGCGGCTTTGCACGGTTGTAAAGCCGCGTCAACCCGGCTGCAGTGCACAGTTCGCGTAACACCCTATCGAAGTACAAAGTGAGCGAGCGAGCGTATGAAAAGCCCGAGGGAATGTACTCTTCGGAAGTGAGCTTCACAATAGTGTAATTACACTATTCTCACCCTGTACAGGCTCTCGAGGGAGATGCCATCCGTTCTTCAGACTGCTGCTGCCATGCACCTGTTATTCGACAATCAAAAAGTTGGACAGGTTCTGCGAGGCGGAGAACGTGTTCCTGTAAGACCGGGTCTCGGCAATCAAAAACTGGAGCTTCTCTCTCGATCGTGTCGCTTCAGATTTCGATATACCCGTTCGCTCTATGAGAACCTCACCGTCTTGAATCGAAGCAGATAGACCCATTTCCGGCAAAACATCCAGTGCACATTGCACGGTAGCGTCCGAGTGAGCCATTGCTGCGGACAGCTTCTTCAAGGTTGTCCGCCCTTCATAATTCTCAAGCGTGTATCGAATAAGCCCGAGAAGTCGCTTCGTGAACCGGTCGAGCCGGTCCAGGTTCGGGTCGACCCCGATGACGTACACCGTTTCGGGGTGAGCGACGTGGAGGACATCGCGGAGCACTTCCTGAGAAGGCGGCACGGTCCAGATCACCAGAGACGGGGAGGGTTCGACGTCCATCCTGGGTTTCATGGCCGGGAAGCCGGCCTCTCCCTCTCCCCACACGAGAAGCTCACGTTCCGATCGCAGCAATTCCTCACAAAGCGCCAGGGGCTCTTCCTCCTCTCTGTGATCCCTGATGAAGATCATGCGTCCCGGTTCGGAGCGAGCGATGCGCACGCCGGATGGGCGCATATCCTGGAGCGTAACCGTCAACTGCCGTTCCCCTCTGAAATACCCGGGGCGAGCACGCACTACGACGTCGACAGATCCCTCGGGCATCGGCTCTTCAGCACTGTTCCACCATAACAGCTCCCGGCGCTCGCCGCTCCGGTCCTCAACGATGAGCTTTCGGTGCGATTTATCCCTGCCGATCAGCACTTCGCCGGCAACATGAAGGGATGAACAGAGCAGGTGGATGGGTGGATTACCAGGCCCGAAAGGCGCCATCATTTCGATCTCGTCGACGAGATCGAACGTCAGATCTCCGAGGCCGAGGCTGGCGTCGACAGCGAGGGTCGGTTCGATTTCCACTCCTGTTCGCTGATCGATGATGGCCTTCGAGACGCCCCTCCGGAATCGATCGATGTGGGCAGGATCGATGGCCAGACCGGCAGCCATGGGGTGGCCTCCGAATCCGGCGAGGAGCTCTGACTGAGTAGCGATTGCTTCGGTGATGTGGTATCCCTCTATAGAGCGGGCCGACCCCCGGGCAACCTCTCCCTCGGGCTCGGATATCAAGATGGTGGGTTTACCGAACTCTTCGACCAGCCTGCTCGCGACAATGCCGATCACCCCCGGGTGCCAGTCCGAATGAGACAGCACGAGCGCCGCATATCGCAACAGGGACGGATCTTTTTCCAACAGATCGACCGCGGACGCATATACGAGCTCGGTCCTGAATCTCCGATCTTCATTGAGCCGTTCGAGCCGCTCTGCGATTTCCCGCGCCTCGTTGCTGTCGTCCGTCGTCAACAGCGGCACGGACACGTTCGCGTCAGCCAGCCTGCCCACTGCGTTGAGACGCGGCCCGATTTGAAAACCGATATGCTCTTCGATCAGCTGTTCTGGGTCGACCTTTGCCAGATCCATGAGATGCAACAAGCCGTGCCGGCTCGTCTTCCTCAAAGCGCCGAGCCCCAACTGCAGCAGATATCTCGTGTCTTCCGTGACGATGGCCAGATCGGCGACGATCCCAAGAGCCACGAGATCGAGAAAGGACCTGGCTTCGTGGGCCAGATGCACTCGTTCGTAGAGGGCTTCTATGAACTTATAGGCAACCCCGACCCCGGGCAGGTTGCTCAAAGGATGCTTGCACGGGAACAGCTTGGGATTGATGATGGCATACGCATCCGGCAGCACCTCGGGCCGGTCGTGGTGGTCTGTAATAATCACGTCCACGCCAGATCGATTGGCCAGGTCGACGGCCTCGTGAGCAGCGATCCCAGTATCGCAGCTCAACAGTACGTCGATCCCGTCGTCGATATAGGATTGGAGAAACTCAGGGCGTATGCCGTGTGATTCTTTTTCACGTACGGGGATGTGGTAGGACACCTCGGCTCCGACTCGCTTCAAGCCCGCATACAACAGCGCCGTCGAGGTTTGACCGTCAACATCGAAATCGCCCCATACCAGGATACGCTGCCCCTGACGGATAGCCTCTTCAATGCGGGAAACCCCTTTGCGCATACCCGGAAGGTCGGAAGCCGGCGCCTGTTCGTAGTGGTCCGGGTATAGGAAAGCCCTGACGGTATCGACATCTCTGTGCCCTCGCCGGACCAGAATTTCAGCGAGCCTCGGTTTTCCTCCGGTTACGTCGAGTATCTCAGCCGGCACCGTTATGCGCTCGTGCGGCACTTCCCATTTGAATTTCATAGGCCATCTGTTCCGAATGCTTCACGAACGAGTAGGCTGATGCGGCACTTCCGTTCAGAAGGCAATCGACTCATAGTCATCGATATCACCCAGGAAGGAGGTCGAGAAGTCCGGATCGTCCATGTCCATCTCCTCGAAGGGCCCGGCCTGTTCGCCTCTTCTGCAGTAAGAGCGGTACGGGCAATACAGACACCGGCGGGTATCTGGCGTCAACGCAAAATCTCCCGCTCCGGTCGTCTCGATACGGGTCATCAGGGTGTCCAGATACGCCTTGTCTGCCCTGTACCGGGCTTCCGAGTAGTTGAATGCCGGCGATTGATCGGGGAAATTGACGTACCAATAGCGCAGCTCGATGCGATCCGGTGCAATCGGGGCATGCCCCGGCGTAAGGGCCTGCCCTTCCTTCACCAGCAGATAGGGATAAACGCGGGACTGCAGCAACGTTTCGACCTGATGCAGAGATCGAGGCTGGCGCCAGGTTTTCCAGTCGTAAATGAGGGCGCGATGGTCCGGGGTGATGACGATCAGGTCGTAAGCCGCCATCAGAAGCCTTCCCTCGAGCGTACCAACCAGTATTTTCTCCGGGTGGCGCTCCCCTTCCTCGATATCCGGAGGGTGGATGAGAAACTGATTCCACCACGCAGCCAGTTCGGGATCGCGGGCCGCATCCGGTTCAGGGACGGGAATATCCAGCAGCTGGCGCTGGATCATTTCATGAAAGCGGCGGCCATTCTCGAGATGCGTTTCACTGTTCAGCACCGGTTCGGCCTCGACGGCGGGCCACTTCAGGCCGCGGACGTAGTTCAGTTCGAAGCGTCGCTCGCAGTCGACGAACGTCTGTAAGCTGTTTGCACTAAAGACGATATTTCCGTCAGGTGGAGGCATGCATTTTTTCCAGATAGGCCTGCAGGGCTTTGAACGCCACAGCGGGCTGGTTATCTCCCTTGCCTGTGTTACACGTAATCATGAGTTCTTTGCGAGCGCGCGTAATGCCGACGTAGAGCAAGCGCAACCGCTCACGGGCATAGTCGTAGCGGGCCTCCTGCGTAGCATGCCCTTCCTCGTACTCTGCTCCGTCGAGGGCGGCATCCAGCAGTGCGACGGTCTCGGCTTCGAGGCTCAGACTCCCCTGGATGAACCAACGTTCCGAGCGGAACCGATCGGTGGGCTGGCCGGAAGGAAAATCGTAGTCGTTGACAGAGACCAGGTAGACGCGATCCCATTCCAATCCCTTGGATCCATGCATGGTCGCCACGACGACCTCGCCACGGTGGGCTTCGGGGTCGAACCCCGTCTTGTCGGATTCTACTGATCGAAGCCTCCTTTCATCCTTCGCGATGATAACCAGTTCACGCTGCAACTCGTCAAGCGTAACGAGGCGCCGGTCTACGCCCAGTTGATATTCCGATCGCTCCGAGAGGAGATCCCCGAAGATCTGGGTCATGGCCAGCTTTTCAGGATCCTGGAATAGATCCTGTGCCAGGGCCGTGAGAAGTTCGCTAATAGGCAGCATAACCAGGCCGTGCCAGTGCCTGACTTTTTCGCTGAATCGTCTGAAAAGTATCACAGCGTCGTCAGGCAGGTTTTCCTGTTGGGCTTCCAGCCAATCCTGCCCCGGATTAGGCCAGATGAGAGCGGATACCTCTGGGCACGTTCGCAGCCAGGTCAGGTGCCGTTCGAGTCGTTCGCGACTTTCGTCCGTTTCCTCTTCTCGCAGTATGCGGTAATACCAGACCCGGTAGAGCACAGGCAGCGTTTTCGCTTCGGCCGGGTGCGCCAGGTGCTGAAGGATGCGACTCAGTGCGCCGGCCGCTTCTCGCGTAGACGTCGTGAGGCGCAACAACGCATCGGTATAGGGGACTCGGTGGTGTTCGAGGACTTTGATGACTTCGGCTCCCTGTGAGTGTGTAGGGACGAGTATCGCCACGGTCTCGTCTTTGTGGTCAGGAAGCCACTTTTTCAGCGATTGAACGACCTGTTCCCGTTCGAGCTCCGGGTCGTGATTTCTGAAGACCAGCGCGACGCGGCATTCTTCATCGGGGGGATTGGGCTGCGGGTCGCCCGGCGGTGTAGGCTCGATGTAGGGCGGAGCGAGCGCATCTCGCAACGCTTCCACGGGATGATCGTCTTGAACCCAGCGAATGAGCTCGTTAGCCAGTGCGATGACAGGCCGGCCCGATCGACCTGAATTCGGAAGGTTCCTCTGGAAGTCCGCCTCCTTTAGAAACTGGCGAAGATACCTGGGGTGAGCCGTCGTAAAAGTTTCATAGATAGCCTGATTCGGATCGCCAACCCGTACCCAGTTACCCTCATCGCCAACCAGCATTCGCAGGATAGCCTCCTGCAATGCACTGCTGTCCTGTGCTTCGTCTTCCAGGATATAAGGCCACGACGCTCTCAGGTCGACGCTGAGCGTTGGGTCGAGCTCGAGGCACCGAATGGCTGTCGTGATCAGGTCGTCAAAGTCCAGCGCGCCCCGTGTTGCCAGCCCGTGTTGATATCGCTCGTATACATCGCCAACGAGAAAAGCCATCACGGGCGATTCGCCGGTCAACCTGTCTCGCAGGGCATCGGGCCGTATGCGCCGGTTTTTGAGATGCGATATCGCACTGCGGGTGACCTGCTGCAGCATCTGAGGGAACTCGTCAGCCACGACCCTTCGACGGCGGTACGCAGAGATATCCTCCTTGATGTACGCGAGCAAAGCCCGTTCGTACCGGGGATAAGACGCTTTAAAGGCGCCCTTCAGGATATCTTCAGCAATCCGTTCATCGACGACCGAAAAATCGCCGGCGACCCCCACCGTGCTGGGCACTTTCGAAATAATTTCGTGGGCCAGGCTGTGAAGCGTACGCACCCGGTAACCGATGCCTGTAAGGTACCCACGCTGTTCGAGAAACGAGGAGATGCGTTTCCGAAAGTTGTCGACCGCTGAATTCACCAGCGTGACTACCAGAACTTCTTGCCCCTCCTGGATATGACCTTCCGTGATCAACGAGGCAGCCAGCCACGAAAGCGTCCAAGTTTTGCCGCTCCCTGGTACGGCGGCGATGCCCATGGCGCCGTTCTCGTACGATAAGATCGCTTCCTGCGCGGGTCTGGGTTTGAACATCACACGTCGGGATGGTTGAGGGTAAAGGCGGTATCGACGAAGCTTCGTTTTACACGGCCAAGAGCGAGGAACAGTTCGCCGGCCTGCTCCTGGCCTCCCACGCTCAACTCGCTCAAGTACGCATATACCTCTCCCGAGCATCTGCGAATCAGGCCGAGGACAATTCTTTCCAGCCGCTCGACTTCGAAGTGTTTTTCTACCGTGGAAGACCACAAACGGCCCACCTCCCAGTCACGACTGAGTATATACGGGTTCGTCAGCGGCTGCGGAATCCGTTTGTGCCAGGAAGGATTGCTGACGTCGAGCCATATCTGGTGCTCAAATACCCGATTCCGGAGGAGGAAGGTGTGAACGGGAGACAGCAACACGGCGTCTTCCGGCATCTTCCAGTCGATTTCGTAAAAAGCGGATACCACGCCCTCACGGACCATGTCGATATACGCCTGGCCGGCGCCGCCTCCTTCCTCAGCCAGCACCTCGGCAACGGCCTGCCGAAACTTCTGCGCGGATTCCACTACGCTCGCCACCTGTATCCCTGCCTGTTCGTCCCGGTGGAGGCCGAAACCGGGTTGGCTGATGACCTCACCGAAGAGCTTCCGAAAGAAATGGTCGATGGGCAGCTCTTCTCCTTCCGCGTAGCGCTCCATCCAGGTTCGTAGACGATCGTACAGTTCGCCGGCCTGGAACGTCACCTGCTCCCTCAGGGAAGAAGGCATATCTTCGAATGGCCTCAATCCAACGGCAGGACTGGCCTCTTCGTACACGCCGGAGGCGAGTAGTGTGGCTCGAACCAGATCCAGAGAACCGATCCCTTTATTCAACATGTGCGCGACGGCTTCCAGCGAGGGCCGCTGCATTCCCCAGCCGGGATGAGCCAATACGGCCAGCGTCAGAAGCATTTTGGTCATTGGCTCATCCCTGAGCACCCTGGAGGGCCGGTGCGTGTGTACGGCAATTCCCATTTTTTCCAGCCCGGACGAGAGGGCAAACTGCAGGCTGTCGCTCAAAAACGGGCTGATTACGGCAATCTGGTCCGGAGGATGACCGCCTTCGACGAGGCGCGTTACCCGACGGCACACCCGTTCGACCATGTCGTGATGGAGGCGATCCGAAAACAGGTGGAAGCGCCGATCCCCTTCGGGCTCCAGGGATGCCCGCTCGAGGCTTCTATGATGAATTGCGTCGACCAGTATGCCTGAGAGGGCTACCAAATGACCAGGGGTGTGATCGTTCTGCTCGTACTTCACGTGTGCCGTGCAGGCATTTTCCAAAGCACGCGCTGACCCCGGGCTTGCCGCCAGGAATTTGCGGTATCCCCCGTCCGTATCGTGGACAATAAGCACCGTATCGAAATCAGGCAGCCAGACATCGACGATATCGTGGGCCAGGGGAAAGTCTTCTTCGGAGTTGTCATAAATGAGATGCCTGTATTGCCGGGCCATAAAGGAGCGCACATCGGGATCGGTACTGAGCAATTCCCAGAACACTTCGTTGTACAGAGAGAAGTCGAGCAGATTATGTTTTACACAGTGAGCCCGGTATGCATTGATCGTCCTGGAGATGTCGTCGAAGAGCATGCGACGAGAAGCATCGTCGCCAGAATCCGAGCGCAAGTACTCGTGAACCTGGTGCAACGGAATGCAATTTACCGTCGCTTTGTTGAGATTGTCGAGCAACTGGCTATATAAGCGGTGCCGGGTCAGTCGCAGGGCCGCGAAGTAGCCCTGCTCGACGAGCGGAGCCACTATGCGGGCCATGAAGTACTGAGCCACCTCATAGGTGAGAAAAGTAGGTTCCTTGTCTTCAGAGAACGAGTAGGAGGACGTTTCCATCACGAGGGGCCAGAACAGAGACACCATCCGTTGTGCGAGCCCGCCGACCGTCCCTTTCCCGAGTCGTTGCCAGACTAGCGGATCGAGGTGTTCTTCGTAGGGGAGCGTATAGCTGCGCTGCGGGATGAGCAGGAGGATTTCATCGGCATATACCCCCTGCTCGATGAGTCGCTGGATGCGCGTTATGGCGTGCGTCGTTTTCCCGGTGCCCGCCGGTCCTTCCAGAAAGAGGCTTTTTTCGATAGGGTCCTCCATAAACGATTATCAAGCGAGGCTTCTGAACTCATCGAACCAGCGTCTGAGCCGCTCGTGATAGAACTGTTTTTCATAGGAAGGGCCGTTGTAATATCTGGCAAGCCCGCGAAAGTCTTCCATCGTCGGCTCTATTTTGGATACGATGTCTTTTTTCCTGGCGATATAACGTCCTACAAAGAGGATCTGCTCCTCCAGAGGGCTGTACATCATCGCTTTTGCGGACGACGCGCCGACCTTCTTGTAATTGCTGCCCATGATCTGACCGAGCCCAATGCTCATCGACCGAATCCGCAGCTCCGAGAAGTCACCCGTAGGTTGTTTATCATTGGCCTTCGACAGCTTGTGCTGCTCGAAACGAGGCCTTGCAATACCTTCCGTCTCCTGCCGTATGATCGCCAGTATCCACTCGCCCCGCACGTCCAAATCCTTCTCTTTTTTAAGACGCATCACTACGCGATTCGTCACTTCTCCGTACCGTTTCATCATCTCCGTACAATCCAGCATCGTCCCTGTGTGGACCGCATTGAGATGGAAAATGGCTTCTTCGAAATCCCGGAAGAGAATTTCAGACGCATCGATCGAAGCCAATGCGGCATCCAGCAGGGTATTCAGCGTGTTCACATCGAAGGTGGTATCGGGGATAGCCACGATGTTAGCCGGCGCAGAACTGAACGTACACTGGTAACAGAGGGATTGTCTCGTCGCGGGCGTCTCCAGCCCGTGTTCGAACTGAAACTGAGCAACCCCCCGGTTCGTCCCTCTACCGTAATCTCCGTCGATGACGAATCCGCCGCGAATGCCCGTCGAATACCCGAGAAAGACCAACAGGCGCTGCACCGATTTAATCGCGTGTTCACCCACGGAGGTTCGATTCAGCGTTATGTCGTTTTGCTCGAGCCGTTGCAGGGCTTCTCTCCAGGGCATATCGCTTCCATCCAAAGCCAGGATACGCCTTATCCTGCTGTCGTTGAGTTGATCCATCATGAAGTGTACCTGCCAGATGCTAATATCCTTTACCAGGCTGGAATATAATCATAAATAACGATCATGCAGCAAGTGACCGGGGATCTCAACGGTACTGAGCGATGGGGCACCCCCAAAATAGGAGTGATCCAGCATTCGATAATCTCCACGAGAAACCGTAACATACGATTGCATCACTCAACTATTCCACGCTCATGCGACACAACTATACGCTCACTGCCTTTTTTGACCCGCGCCGCATCCGGGCGCTGGTTATTCCGGCCCTATTTTTCCTGGTCCTGTGTATCCTGGCTTCATGCAGCCCTGGCCAGGAGGACGCTCTGCCCGAGGAGGCCGGCGCCCCGAACGCCGCCCCTACCCCGAGCGTGCTCATCCTCGGCGGAGGATCGAGCCACGACTACGACCGCTGGTTCAACCAGGAAGACCGGGCGACCCTGGATGGGGCCGGCTTCGAGACCTCTTACACACATTCACCCGGCGACCTGGATTCGGCCCTGGCATCGGTAGATGTCTTGATATTGACGAACAATCAGCCCATACCCGACTCGACAACCCGCCAGGCTATCTTCGATTTTGCCGAAGAGGGCAACGGACTTCTACTGATCCATCCGGCGGTGTGGTACAATTGGGAGGACTGGCCGGCCTACAACCGCCAACTCGTCGGAGGGGGATCCCGAAGCCACGAACCCTACCGGTCGTTCGAGGTGACAATCACGAATCCTGATCACCCTATCACGCAAGAGGTGCCCTCCACGTTCGTACTGGAGGATGAACTCTATCGATTCGAACCCGACTCAACCCATCTCACGTTGAACGTTCTGGCCGTCGGAGAGCACCCCGAGGTAGGGGAAAAATACCCCGTCGTGTGGGCCGCAGAACACCCGACGTACAGGATTGCAGGCATCACATTAGGTCACGACGGATACGCGCATGAATTGCAAGCCTATAAGACCCTGCTCATCAACAGCGTTCGGTGGCTGGCAGAGTGAATGGGAGGCTGCATTTCTTTGAGAAAAACCGTTCTGATAGAAGCCTGCGTCTCTACGGTAGATGACGCTCTTGCTGCCGAGCTAGGGGGCGCCGATCGTCTGGAAGTGAACATGGCGCTGGACCTGGATGGACTGACTCCCTCCCTGGGCCTCGTCAGATCGATCAAACAGGTATGTTCCTTGCCGATTATCGCGATGATTCGCCCGAACACGGGCGGCTTTTGCTACACCCATACTGCCTTTCAGGTCATGCGTGAAGATATAGACCTCTTCTTACGCGAGGATGTAGCCGGATTCGCTTTCGGCATCTTGAATGAAAACCAGGAAATCGACATAGCGCGTACACAACTCCTGGTGGAGCAGATCGGTAAAAAAGAAGCCGTATTCCACAGGGCATTCGATCTCGTACCTTCCCAGCTCGAAGCCCTGGAGCAGGTGATCGCGTGCGGCATTACACGTGTGCTCTCCTCCGGACAAAAGGCGCGAGCCAGCGACGCCATCGAGCAGCTTGCCTCCCTGGTGTCCTGCTCCAGGAGCCGCATCGAGATACTCCCTGGAAGCGGAATTTGTGCCGATAATGTCGCTTCCCTCCTTGCAAAGACCGGATGCAGGCAGGTTCACGGCACATTCAAAGGCGCTCTCCAGAATCGTGAAGGCGCCTCCTCCTCAGGGCTGCATCGCCTGCGTAGGCCTGCCCCTCCGGGCACAGACGAGCGCGTGGTTGCTGAAGTTCGACGCATTGTCGATGGCCTCGATGCCGATTAAGAGCCTACCCGAATACCTCACTCGGATAAGCTCTACATGTAATCTCTCCTGTCACTCGTCCCTCAGGGGAACCCGCGGACGTGTAAAACGATAAGCTGAATTCAATTCTATCGTTTGCCACCCATACGAGCTATATTTACTATTTGATCTACTGAGGCTTTTATGTCCGAGACAAGTGTCAATCCGCTTCTCGTTACCGAAGGGTTGCCCCAATATAACGCGATCGAACCAGAACACATCGTCCAGGCCGTCGAAGACATCTGTGCGGCCGCGCTTGCGGAGGTCGAAGAGATCGAATCCAACCTCGTTCCCACCTGGGACGGGCTGCTGAAGCGCCTGGAGGACCTCGAGATTCCCTTCGAATACGGCTGGCAGCCCGTCGGCCATCTGCTGAATGTCAGGAACAGCGAAGCGCTCCGGCATGCTCACGAGGCAGTATTACCGATGGTCGTGGAGCTCGGTCTTCGCATCAGCCAGAGCAAATCCATCTTCGAAGGGCTCGAGGCGCTCAAAGCCAGCTCCGAATGGGGCACGCTCAAACCGGGTCAGCGACGTGTCATCGATCTCAAGATCCGGTCGGCGAAACACGCGGGCGTCAGTCTGGAAGGGGACGCCCAGAAACGATATATCGAAATTGCCCGGGAATTATCTCAGCTCGGCAACGATTTTTCGAACAACGTCCTCGATGCAACCAAAGCGTTCGAGTTTATCGTCACCGATGCCGCCGATACGAAGGGTTGGCCGCGGACGCTCAAACAACTGGCAGCCCAATCCTACACCCACGCCAGAGGGGAAGATGAAGCGCCTGATCCTGAGAGCGGCCCCTGGCGCATCACGCTCGACTTCCCGAGTTTCGGCCCCTTCATGCAGCACAGTCGTCGCCGGGAACAGAGAGAGCACGTCTACCGGGCCTTCGTCACTCGCGCCTCGGAAGCCCCGGGAAACAACACCCCTCTCATCGACCGAATTCTGGCCTTACGGCAGGAACAGGCCGGACTCCTCGGCTTCAACTCGTTCGCAGAGCTGAGCCTCGACGCCAAAATGGCTGCCAGTGTCGATGAGGTTGAGGAGATGATGCGGCAGTTGCGCGAGGCGGCTCAGCCCTTCGCCGAGCGAGAGCACGAAGAGCTCCAGGCGTTCGCTCGTTCGGAAGGTCAACCAGAGCCGCTCATGCACTGGGACGTCGCTTTCTGGAGCGAACGCATGAGGGAAAAGCGGTTCGATTTCACCGACGAGGAACTTCGCCCCTACTTTCCACTCCACCGGGTCATCAACGGCCTGTTCGGCCTGTGCGAGTCCTTGTTCGGCATCCAGTTCGAAGAGGTGGACCACGAACCGACCGTCTGGCACGAAGACGTGCAGTTTTATCGCGTGCTGGATGAAACCGGCCAACACCTGGCGTCCTTTTACCTGGATCCCTATTCTCGGCCCCAGGAAAAGCGAGGCGGCGCGTGGATGGACAAATGCCTGGATCGCAGGAAGGTAAACGGTACACTGATCCGGCCCGTTGTACACCTGTGCTGCAACGGGACCCCCCCGGTGGGCGACATCCCTTCATTGATGAGCTTCCGTGAGGTTGAAACGCTCTTCCATGAGTTCGGCCATGGCTTGCAGGGTATGCTTACGACGGTCGACTATGCGGACGTGGCCGGCATTAACGGCGTCGAATGGGACGCCGTCGAGATCGCCAGCCAGTTCATGGAAAACTGGTGCTACCATAAACCAACACTGACGGGCATGACGGCCCATTACGAAACGGGCGCTCCCCTACCTGACGAACTGTTCGATAAGCTCGTCGCCGCCAGAACGTTCCGATCAGGATCTGCCATGATACGCCAGCTCATCTTTAGTTCGGTAGACCTCGAACTGCATCACCGCTACACACACGGACAGGACGATCGCCCTATGGACATCTACCACGCGCTGGCGTCCGAAATGGCAGCCCTTCCTCCTTTGAAAGATGACCGGTTTCTATGCGCTTTCGCTCATATCTTCGCCGGAGGCTACGCCGCCGGCTATTACAGCTACAAATGGGCCGAGGTGCTCAGTGCAGATGCATTCGAAGCCTTCGAAGAAATGGGGCTCGACAACTCGACCCAGATCTCTGCACTCGGGAGGAGTTTCCGAGATACCATACTGGCCCGCGGCGGCAGCGAACACCCCATGGACGTCTATAAGGCATTCCGCGGTCGCCCCCCCACTCCTGATGCATTGCTCCGCCATTCTGGCCTCGTTGAGAACGTAACGAATACAACGAAAGCTTCCTCTTAACCAAGCTCTGCTTGTCACCGCGTGCAAACGATCGATTTTTCACCACGTATGCCTGCCGTTTCCCCTCTCAAAGAGGGTATAGTGCAGTATGCTCGGGATCTCGCGTTCGACCCGATCAATCGACGTCTCATATTAATTACCCCCAACCGGGATATTAAAACATCGATCAATCTTCCTCCGAAGGATACCCTGCCCCAGGAATTCATTGCACACCTGGAGTCTCTGGCTCCCTCGACGGAGCAGTGGCTGATCGTTTCCATCGGCATGACCGACTACGACGCCATCCAGAAAGACCCCTATCAATGCGTTCCTTTCCTGGGGACGCTGGAGGGATTCGTTCAACTGGGTCACGCGGTCATTTTATTCGAGGGGCATTCGAACGCACTGGCTGAAGTGTGCGAAAACGCGGACTTACTGCTGATCGACGAGCGTATGATCGCTCACATGAAGCAGGACTGGCTGGGCATCGTACTCAATGTGATGCGCAACGATTACGTGATCCGCATCAAGAGAGACGGCAATCAAATCAAAGGGGCCGAGCGGCTGAACATCAAGGCCTGATCTCACCTCTCAATCGTTTACACGGTTCGCGTTCAATATCCTGGCCACCTCTTGCCCGAGGTTCTCCCGCATCCAGTCGACGTATTCAGGATCCGTTTTATGGATATATGCAAGCGCCTTGCCTCTGTATTTACCGAAATTGATCATGACCTGATCGCGTTCGATCTTGAGCCTTTTTCCAGCGTCGAGATACGGATACCGCACGGCAGCCTGAACCTCTGAGGGCGCCCCCTTGAGGCCATAACGGATGATCTGGGCCCGCATGATTTCGACCGCGGCTTCGGTGTCTTCCATCGAACGGTGACCTCCGTCTCGCTCGTTCCCCAGATAGAATTTGTAGGCCCATCCCAGGGTGCGGACTTCGTGCTTTTTCAGAATTTCCAGCATGTCGAGCGCTGCCCGGTCGGGCGGCCCAGGCATGACGATGCCGGCCCGCCTGAACTCGGCTTCGAGCATGGGGATGTCGAAATTATAGATGTTGTATCCAGCCAGGTCGGCGTCTCTCAGCAGAGGCATCAGTTCTTGCGTTAACGCCCTGAACGTAGGGGCTTGCGCCACTAGTGGATCGGAAATTCCGGTGAGCTGGGTGATCTCAGCAGGAATGGGACGCTCCGGGTTGACGAATGACTCGAAACGCTCTTGTCGTTTATCCGGATACATTTTGATGCAGGCGATTTCAATCACCCGGTCTTTTTCGGTATCAAGCCCGGTCGTCTCCAGATCGAAAAATAATAGGGGCCTCTCTAGATGCATTGCTCCTCATTGTTGGTTCGGCTCTGTAACGCAGGTCCCGGGCATTCTGTTTTGCTGGAATCCCCTCTAAAAAAGCGTTTTCAGGCCCGAGGCGCCGTTCGAGTACGGGATCGCAGCTTGCTTCTTGGGGCAGGCGGGTGTATAATGAAGCCATGAACTCAAATGCCTTGCATATCGGTTTTTACTTCGGTCTTTACTTCGGTCGTCGACGATCTTGCCCCTCTAAACGAGTTGGGAGGACCCGCTAGCGACCGCAAAAACGCCCCCGAGGCGGCAAATACAAGTGTAACAACTGCGCTGGTTCTTTCTGGATCAGCGCTTTTTTTAAAGAGCATCATTTACATGTCGATTGTTTTAGCGTTCAGCGGTGGCCTGGACACTTCGTTCTGCGTCCCCTACTTGAAAGAAACCTACAACGAGCCCGTTCTTACGGTGACCGTGAATACGGGGGGGCTTGCCCCCGAAGACGTCGAGCGGCTCAACGAACGTGCACTTGTGCTGGGAGCAGAGCAGCACTTCACCATCGACGGTCGCAACGATTTATTCTGGAATCATCTGAGTTACCTCGTCAAGGGAAACGTACTCCGGGGAAACGTCTACCCGCTGTGTGTCGGCCCGGAACGGGTCACCCAGGCCCAGCACATCGTGCAGGCGGCAAGAGAGCTGGGAGCCCGCGCCATTGCCCACGGTTCGACCGGTGCAGGAAACGACCAGGTTCGGTTCGATGTCGCGCTGCGCATACTGGCCAGCGAGATGGAGATACTCACGCCGATCCGGAGTCTCGGATACAGCCGCCCCCAGACGGCCGCCTATCTACAGGAACGAGGGTTTGACGTGCCCTCCAAGACGACCGACTATTCCATTAACCGGGGATTATGGGGCACGACCATTGGCGGCAAGGAGACCCTGGGGACCAGCGAGCCTTTGCCAGAAGCGGCCTATCCGGATACCCTGCCTCCTTCCAAGTGTCCGAACCGCCCCCTGACGATCAAGATCACCTACGAGAAAGGCATCCCTACCGCCCTCGACGGCGCCCTCATGGACCCTGTCTTGCTCATCGAGCGACTCAATGAGCTCGGAGGCGATCACGGGATCGCACGGGACATTCATGTGGGCGACACCATCCTGGGCATCAAAGGCCGCGTCGGCTTTGAGGCGCCGGCTGCTCTCATTCTCATAAGAGCCCACGAGGAGTTGGAAAAAATCATCCTCACGAAATGGCAGCGGTACCAGAAAGACCAGCTTGCCAATTTTTATGGAATGCTGCTGCACGAAGGCCAACATTTCGACCCCGTCATGAGAGATATCGAAGCGTTCCTGAATTCGTCCCAGGAGGTCGTCACCGGCTCCGTGACGGCTCAGTTGTATAAAGGCCACATACGCATCCTCGGGTGTGAAAGCGCTTATTCCCTGTTCGACCAGTCTGTGGCCAGCTACGGGGAAACCAATACCCTGTGGGATGCCCGGGATGCCCGCGGTTTTACCCAGATTTACGGCGTTCCCTCGTTTCTCGCCCACAACGTGCGTCAATCACAAGCTTAACCCGTTCTTCTTTGCAACGAGCTGACACCGTCATGACGAATCCCTTCAAGATCGCACTACTTCACGGAGCCGGATATGCAGGGGGCGAACTCATCAGCCTGCTGGCCGGGCATCCCGAAATCGATCTCTCTGCAGTGACCAGCCGCACGTTCGCCGGCAAACCCGTCTGGTATGCCCACCCCTCTCTTCGTCACCAGACTTCGTTGGCCTTTAGCGATGTCGACGACCTGAACCTGTTCGATATGGACGGCATCCTCATCGCTGCCGAACACGGTAAAAGCGCCGGCACCCTCACGGAACTCATCCGAAACGGGTACCCGGGTGTGCTCGTCGACCTGAGCGCCGATTTTCGCCTTCAGCGCACCGATCTATACCGCACGTGGTATAACTTCGAGCACCCGGCCCACGACGTACTGGAGGAGTTCGTGTACGGACTTCCAGAGGTCCGGTCGCCCTATCCGGAAGGTTCGAAGTGGATCGCGAACCCGGGATGTTTCGCGACGGGCATCTCGCTGGCCCTGTGGCCGGCAGCCGAACACCTGGATGAAGCCCACTTCAGAGTCACGGCCCTCACGGGGGCTTCTGGATCAGGTGCCAGCCCTAAACCAACCACCCACTACCCGACTCGGGACGGCAACGTACGCGCTTACAAAGTGCTGGCTCATCAACACCTTCCCGAAATCCTTCAAGTTGTGGGCGAACATCACCGGGTTTCGTTTACCCCCGTTTCGGGCCCGTGGACGCGCGGTATCTGGGGGACGGCCCAGGTGTCGTTGCCGGACTCCGTTTCGCTGGAGGTCGTCTCGGACTGGTACACCCGGAGTTATGCCGGCCGACCCTTGATACGCCTCTGGCCGGACGCACTGCCGGAACTCCGTTATGCCGCCTACACCCCCTTCTGCGACATCGGATGGGTCGTACAGGAACATGAACTCGTCGTCGGATTTGCGATCGACAACTTGCTCAAAGGCGCGGCCAGCCAGGCCATACAGAACCTCAACATTCTGCTGGGATTGCCCGAAACCCTGGGCTTGCTGCCGGTGGGGAAACACGCGTATAGTGACTAACAGCAACGGATCTTTAGAACGTATACTCCTCTGAAGCCAGACGCCAAATCTTCATGCATACACAAAACATCATTCAGCTCGAAGACCGGTATCAGGTACCGACTTACAACAAATATCCCATTGCGCTTGCGAGGGGCGAGGGGGATCTGGTATGGGATACGGAAGGAAAAAGATACATAGACTTTTATGGTGGGCACTGTGTAACGGTTCTCGGCCACTGCCCGCCGCGAGTCGTTCAGGCCATCCAGCAACAGGCGAAAGACCTGATATTCTATTCCAACGTAGTGTATAGCCCTGTGCGCGCCCGGGCCGCGGAGCTGGTCGCGACCATGGCGCCGCCGTCCCTGAAGCACGTTTATTTCTGCAATTCGGGGACCGAAGCCAACGAAACGGCGCTCAAGATGGCTCGCACCTTCACGGGCAAACACGAAATCGTAGCCATTCAGGATGGGTTCCATGGCCGTACGCTCGGCAGCCTGGCCGCTACCGGCATAGACAAGTACCGGCACCCTTATGGGTCAATTTTGCCTCCTGCCCGTTTCATTCCTTTTGGTTCGATAGAAGCTGCTGAGCAAACATTTGCCGCTCATTCGGATATTGCAGCCGTCATTCTGGAACCGATTCAGAGCATGGCCGGCATCCTTGAAGCCGACATCGAATACTACCGGCAACTACGCACCCTGTGCGACGCCCATGGCGCATGCCTGATCTACGACGAGGTGCAAACCGGGGTAGGGCGAACGGGCACATTTTCTATTTCCGAACGATACGACGTATTCCCGGACCTGATTACGATGGCAAAGAGCCTGGGCTCCGGCATCCCCGTGGGAAGCGTTATGGTTGCCGATCGCATTGCCGAAACGGTCCACCCGGGTGATCACGGATCTACGTTCGGCGGCGGCATGATCGCTATGGCTGCCCTGACTGCGACCCTGGAAACCATCCGTGACGAGAACCTCATGGATCGCGCTGCACTCGTTTTTGACACTATTCGAGGAGCCCTGGAACCCCACGTGGCTGCCATACGAGGACGCGGGTGCCTGATCGGTGTAGCCCTGGAGACACCCGTAAAGCCGGTGATCGCGGCTCTCAGGGAAGCCGGCATCCTCGTAGGCAGTTCGATGCATCCCCATGTCATTCGCCTGATGCCTCCCCTCAATACCTCCGAGGAGAGCCTGCATACCGTAATTGACACCTTCATCGAACGGGTCTCGACCTCTGAGGTGGTCTGACCCGGGCAGAACCCATCATGATCCGAATCGGCCATGCATCATCTTATAGACTGGCAATTTTACGAAGACGCAGTCTGGCTCGAACTGATCGACCGATCCCTCTGGCATGCCAGAGCAGAAAACCGGTGGAGTGCGCGAGCCGAGAACAAGAGCATTGGCCTGCTCTTTTTTAACCCTTCGCTGAGAACACGGACTTCCATGGAGCTGGCTGCGAAGCAACTGGGGGCGTTTGCAAGTACGATCACTATCGGACAGGGAACCTGGGGATTTGCCTGGTCGAAGGGTTCCATCATGGATGGATCCGAGGCAGAACATATTCAGGAAGCCGTCGGTGTCCTGTCACGGTATTACGATGCACTCGGCGTTCGCGTGTTCGCTTCCCTGACGGACGAAGAAGCAGATCGAAACGAGACTCTACTGCGAACGTTCGTCGACGCGGCTTCTGTGCCCGTCGTTAATCTGGAATCCGCCTTTTATCACCCCTGCCAGGCGCTCGGCGACGCAGCCACAATAACCCGGCATTTCGAAGGCAAACCGGAAAAGAAAAAGTTTACGCTCGCGTGGTGTTACCACCCTCGCGCCCTGCCCATGGCGGTCCCTAACTCCGCTTTGCTCGCGGCTTCGAGGCTCGGCATGAACGTGACGCTCGCCTGCCCGGAACCGTACAAACTGGATGCAGCCATCACAACCCTGGCCTCCTCGTATGCTGAATCGCATGGAACCGCCTTTACGTACACCAACGATCTCGACGAAGGGCTTCAAAACGCCGATGTGGTGTACGCCAAAGCATGGAGTGGGCCGGCTGTGTACGAGAGTTCCGAAAAAGAACAACAGATTCGCGAGCGCCATAAAAACTGGCGTATTACGCCAGAAAGAATGAAGAAAACCAACAACGGCGTATTCATGCATTGCCTCCCGGTCCGCCGCAACGTCGTCGTCGACGACACGGTCCTGGACAGCGACTCGGCCATCCATCTCGACCAGGCGGAATTCAGGCTGCACGCCCAGAAGGCCATTCTCGAATATCTGTGGCATCTCGGGTAAGGCCGTCTTTATTCACCAGATACTGCTATGAGCCCAGCTGTCATAAAAATCGGCGGAGCACTCCTCACAAAGGATCACCCTATGGAGGCCCTCTGGAATGCCGTCGAGCACCTGCACCGGCGGCAACCGGTCGTCCTCGTTCACGGCGGCGGCCCCCAGCTGACTGAGATGGCACGCAAGCTCGGGCACGAACCTGCGATAGTCCAGGGGCGCCGGATTACTACGGATCTGGATCTTTCGATCATGCACTGGACGGTATGCGGCGAATTGAATACGCGGCTGGTCGCCCAGGCAGCCTCACACGGCTTGAATGGGGTCGGCCTCAGCGGCATCGACGGCGGTATACTCCAGGTACGTAAACGCCCCCCATGGACGATCGACAATCAGGTGATCGACTTCGGATGGGTTGGTGATGTACTCCATATCAAAACCGACCTCCTCCAACTTTTGATCGACACCGGGCATATTCCGATTCTCGCCCCGCTGGGCATCGATGAACGGGGGCAAACGTATAACGTGAACGCAGATACCGTGTCTTTGTCGATCGCGACGGCCCTACGGGCGGGTACGTACTTCCTGGTCACCGAATCAGGGGGGGTGCGGCGAAATTCAGACGACTCCACCTCTATTCTACCCGTCATCGATCGCGCCTTGCACGACGAAGGGGTCGCAGCGGGGTGGATCAGCGACGGCATGATCGTTAAACTCAAGGTAGCTTTCGAAGCCAGAGAGGCCGGCATTCCCGCCGTGCACGTTGCTTCTCCCGGCGACCTCTATCCTCAGCCAGGAGGAACTCGTATCACATGAACCGCCTGGAAGAAACCCTTTCCTTTTTCAGAAGCCTCGTTCGCTTCCCTTCTCTGAGCCACCAGGAAGGTCCCGTTGCCGACCACGTAACGCAATATATAGAACGACATGGTCTGGCGCCTCAACGGCTGGACGACAATGTGTACGTAGCGCTCGGTGATTCGAAAGAAAGCCCTTGCCTGCTCCTCAATTCTCACCTCGATGTAGTGCCGCCCTCTTCAGATCATCCCTATCCTCCTTTCGATGCGACCGAGGTTGATGGGTGTATTTATGGCAGAGGCGCCGTGGACGCCAAAGCCAGCGGTGCGGCCATGCTGAGGGCGCTGATCGAGCTGAAGGAAGATAACTGGGCGCCCGGTCGTGGGTGTGTGGTCGTTGCTCTGACCACGTGCGAAGAAGTAGGAGGCGAGTACAACGGCCTGCAGCAGGTCCGCCCTCAGCTCCCTCCCCTCGACGCCGCCCTCGTGGGTGAACCTACCTCACTGCAACCCTGTGTCGCGCAAAAAGGGTTGCTCATCCTGTACGCGCATGCGAAGGGCCAGACGGCTCACGCCGCCCGGGCTCATCTCGGCGACAATGCCATCTATGCTGCAACCCGAGACATCCGACGCATCGAGCACTTCGTATTCGAAAAATCGGATCCCCACCTCGGTAAACCCACCATAACCCCGACGGTCATCGAAGGCGGTACAGCGAAAAATGTCGTTCCCGACCTCTGTACAATAACGCTGGATATCCGATCGACGCCGGCATACACGCATGACGAAATTACACATCTCTTATCCAATGCTCTGGACTCGGACATCGAGATCTACAGCTCGCGCCTCGTACCGGTTTCCACTGATTCGGGCGAAGCCATCGTCAAAGCCTGTCTGGCTGCGCTTCCTGGCACAGAACCTTTCGGTTCCCCGACCACTTCGGACTGGGTATTTTTGCACGATATCCCTACCGTAAAGATCGGCCCCGGGCCGAGCGAACGGTCGCACACCCCCCACGAATTCATCGAAATCAAAGAACTCTGGAAGGGAGTCGAAGCATACAAAGGCATTATCCGGGCGTACTTTGCAGAAGAGACGTCCCGATAACGTCCTACCCGGTCATTAACACGGCGCCTTCAACGCTTAATCTGCCTCATGCTCTGGAAGAAAGATACCGACAAAAAACGAGACTCCGACGTAGAAGCCTGGGTTACCCGATTTACCGTAGGTGAAGATCACCGATGGGACACAGTACTTCTCCCGTACGACATCAAAGGTACACTGGCTCATGCGAAGGGGCTTGCCTCGATGGACCTGCTCTCTGAAGAAGAATTGACGGCCGTTTACGATGCACTCAAGCAGATGCTCGGCCAGATTGAAAATCGAGAAATCGGGGTGCAGCCCGAGGACGAAGATTGCCATACCGTAATCGAGACGTATCTCACCAGGGTCCTGGGCGACGTTGGGCGAAAGATCCATACGGGGCGCTCGCGGAACGACCAGGTGCTGACGGCCTTGCGGTTATTCATGAAGGACTCGATGCGGGACATCGCCGGCGCTTTAATTGCAATAACGGGCCACCTGTGCGAGGCAGGCACCCGCTACAATACCGCCGTCATGCCCGGATACACTCACCTCCAACCCGCCATGCCCTCAACGGCCGGACTGTGGGCGATGGGATACGCCGAGTTACTGCTGGCCGACCTGGAGTCCATGCAGGCGGCCTACCGGCAAATCGACCGGTCCCCCCTGGGGAGCGCCGCCGGCTACGGCGTCCCGTTTCTGGCACTGCCCCGCGAGCAGACCGCCGGCGATCTGGGGTTCGCTTCGGTCCAAAAACACGTTACAGCCGTACAGTTGTCCCGTGGAAAACTCGAACTGCACGCCGTGCACGCACTCGTACAGGTCGCCGCCACCCTCAACCGCCTGGCCAGCGACCTGATCTTGTTCAACACTCGTGAATTCGGCTTCGTAGCGCTGCCGGATGCCTTTTGCACCGGCAGCAGCATCATGCCGCAAAAGAAAAACCCCGACGTGCTCGAACTGGTCAGGGCCAGCTACCACCGGCTTCTTGCTGAAATGAATGTGCTGTTGACGCTGCCGGCCAACCTGCCCTCGGGGTATCATCGCGACCTGCAGTTGACCAAGGAGGCGGTCATGCGGAGTTTTCTGCTCTCGCGCGACGTCGCGGATGCCATGGACCGGCTGCTTCCGGAGGTCTCGTTCTCGACACAAACCATGAAAGAGGCCACGACCGCAGAACTATTCGCAACCCACAGAGCCCTCGAGAAAGTGCTTGCCGGCGTGCCGTTCAGGGATGCTTATCGCGAGGCGGCAAAGGAGTCGGCGGAAGGGAACACCTCCCTGCCCGAAGAGCCGTTGTCCGCGTACCGGGTTGCGGGATATCCGGGCCGATCGGATGTAGAGCACGTGCGGAACCGGCTCGATGCATTCTCGAACTGGCTCGATCAATTGGCCTGATTTCCATTGTCCATATCCGCCTGGATCATCCAGCGACCGGAGGGATCTCGGCGAAGCGCCAGCACGAATTTACCACGATCGGGGCTATACGCACTGGCCGAATAGACCCCGATGATATAGCCGACGTCCCCGGAGACTGCATAATCGAGCGCTCTAAGGAACAGCGGACCGCCGGCATTCCGGTAGGCCGCCTCGATATGAGAACGCCCACGGACGGGGTCGTGTCCCGGGCGAAGAATAAATCCATCTTCGGAGAAAAGGGCCGCGAGCGCACTGGCATTTCTAGCTTGCCAGGCCTCTTCGTAATCGCGCAACACTCTGGCTATTGGGGGCGGCAAATCCACGGAAGGCGCGTGTGTATGTTCGAGGATACGAATATTCCTGAACCAGATCGGTGCGCCGGCGTGTTTTCCCTGGAGGCCTATGTGCCCGTATGTGGGTAATTCGGCCAGTGGTGTACTCAACCAGGGCGGAATTTCCGTGCCATCCGGATTCGTAGTGGCTGACGTCCATTTCGACATATCCATCTCAACGACTCGTTCTCCGTTGAGGATGACCGAGATGCGCTGATCAATGGCAGTTATGGTGTATCGATTCCATTCTCCGGGCGGCTTGACCATCCGTTTAGACGCCGCCAGATGCCCGAAGATCGCCCCACACTGCCAGGTTGCCGGCGACTCTGCCCATTGCTGATTGTAATCGTCGGCAATTTGCACTTCGACCGAATTGGGAACCCAGTTCACGATATCACTGCCGTAGAGGATAACACCGCTGTTCGTTCCGTCTGCGGTTTTGAACTCGAGATCGATCGTGAAGTTGTCGTAGACCCTGGCACTCCATATGTGCTGGTCTTCGGCGGCTGTCAGCTCCCCGTTTTCGAAGCTCCAGACGCCGTCGGGCTTAATTGCGTTGGCCAGGTCCTCTTCGAATACGTCGCTCCATCCCGGCGCCGACGTATCGGGGTGCCGGGCAGGTTGTGCAATGCCTGGTGCAACGGAAAACATGCCGAACACGCAGAAGGCAAATAAAGTCCTCATCATAAAGTCCTCATCATAGCTACAGGGGTGTAATCCGTAAGAAAAGCGCCGGGCGAGTGCCCCCGCGAATGGCATGGGCACCGGGGTTCACAACTATTCACTCGACTCGGCGGGTTCCAACCGCACCACGGGGGTTGGCCCTCCCTGCCGGTCATCGATGGCGAGATAGATATATCCGTCTGGTCCCTGGCGCACGTCCCGGATCCGGCCCTGTCCGTAATACAGGGTTTCTTCTATTTGCACCTCTTGCCCATCCAGATCGAGGCGAGCCAGTTGCTGACCGGAAAGCCCTCCATTAAACACATCGCCCTTCCACTGCGGGAACTGGTCGCCGTCGTAAATCATCAGGCCGGAGATGCCTATCGACGGCACCCAGATATGCACGGGCTGCTCCATCCCGTCTCGATGGGTACTCTCGTGAATGGCGGATCCCGTTCGATAGTTTACACCGTAACCGATCACGGGCCAGCCGTAATTCAACCCGGGGTTAATCAGATTGAGTTCATCCCCACCCTGCGGTCCGTGCTCATTGGACCATAAATCCCCTGTCTCGGGATGAAAAACGAGGCCCTGCGGATTTCGATGTCCATAACTCCAGATCTCCGGCTTCGCGTTTTCCCGGTCGACGAACGGATTATCATCCGGCACGCTTCCGTCGTCGCGAATTCGATTGATCGTACCGTGGTGGTTGGACAGATCCTGAGCCGGATGTGCTTCGAGATCTCCTTCGGGAGGCGCCTGGCGCTCACCCACTGAGAAGAACAAATACCCTTCTTCGTCAAACGCAAGCCGGGAGCCATAGTGGCCGCGTCCCCGTGAGTCGGCTATGAAAATGTCTTCTACATCGAGAAGCTGGTCATTTTCGAACCTTCCCCGCGCGATCGCCGTTGTGGCGCCCTCTTCATCCTCAAAGGGTTTGGAATAGGTCAGATAAAGCAGGCGGTTGGCAGCGAAGTCGGGATGGGGCATCACGTCCATCAATCCCCCCTGTCCTTCTGCAAGCACATCAGGGACGCCGGCCACGGGCTCGTCGAGGAGCGCTCCGTCGCGCACGATGCGCAACCTGCCCGGGCGTTCAGTGATGAGCATCTCTCCGGACGGCAAAAATGCGATCGCCCAGGGGTGCTCCAGGCCGTCTGCTACGGTTACTACGCGGTAGTTATGATACGTGGACGGGTAGACCTCGTCCTGCGCAATCGCTGGCAATGCGCAGGCGAGGAACACGAAGCCGGTGAAGAGGCAGCGGGAAAAATTACGAATCATCATGGTTTGACCGGGATGTAAGTGGGAGCCAATAGTATAAAACCCATCGTTCAATGAAGCGAATCAGCAGGCGAGATGGTTCTCTTGAACTTCACCTAAAATAGGGTACGGTACAGTATGAAAGAATTATTTAAAGGGAAAGCCAAAAAACCGGGACTCCCTCCTGGTTCGGTCGTCTTCACGGGGGATCAAATCGCGGCCCCTCCTACGCTCTCCGTGTTCAACTACAACGACGAGACGTGTGAAGAACGGGTAGTCAAAACAGTTGACGAATGGACGGACTTCAGAGACGAACGCACGGTATCGTGGCTGAATGTGAACGGGGTACACGACGTTTCGATCGTTCAACGCGTGGGAGAGCTCGTCGACCTTCACCCGCTGGTCATGGAAGACGTGGTCAACCTGGACCAGCGTCCCAAGCTGGAAGACTTCGAGCAGTACCTGTTTGTCGTGCTCAAAATGATTCATTACGATGAAGAGTACGACCTGAAGATCGAACAAGTCAGCCTCATTGTAGGGCCGACGTACGTCGTTTCATTTCAAGAACATGAAGGCGACGTATTCGAGCCGATCCGGCATCGTATACGCACCCGGTCGGGGCGGATTCGACGGATGGGCACTGATTACCTCGCTTACGCCCTCATAGACATCATCGTAGACCACTATTTCAGTATCGTCGAGCAAACGGGTGAGGAAATTTCCAGACTCGAAGAGCGGCTGGTAAACCGGCCGGACAAGGGGGATCTGGTGCTGATCAACGACCTGAAGCGAGAAGTTACCCTGTTCCGGAAGTCGATCTGGCCGTTGCGTGAGGTGGTGAGCGGCCTCCAGCGCAGCGAATCCGCCCTCATCAAGAGCCAGACCGAAGTCTTCCTGAGCGACGTGTACGACCACACGATTCAGGCCCTCGATATGGCCGAAACGTTACGCGACTTGCTGTCCAGCCTGACCGATTTGTATATGTCCAGTCTCAGCCAGAAGATGAATGAGGTGATGCAATTCCTTACGATCGTAGGGGCTATATTCATCCCATTGACCTTTATCGCTGGCGTCTACGGCATGAATTTCAGCCGAATGCCGGAACTGGGGTGGCCGTATGGATATCCTACTGTACTTCTGCTGATGCTCCTCATTGGCGTTGGCCTGCTGGCATATTTCAAGCATAAAAAATGGTTGTGACCGGATTTTTCTTGCACGCGATTCAGGACAGCCTGGCCCTGGCGGATTCTGCCGCGGCATCTCCCCCAACCTCAGCCCCTCGATGGCTGCTGGAACTCGAAGGGCTAGGGGGGGCTATTTTAACGAGTTCAGCGCGTATCCTGTTGATCTTTCTAGTGGCCTGGCTCCTGATCCGGGTCATCAGCAGGGCTATTCGCGAATGGAACAAACGGTTTGAAGCGCTGCCAGAAACCAACCCCAGGCGACAGCGTGCTTTTACGATTGGCACCCTATTCGGGTCAACGGCTCGTTACCTGATCTGGCCGCTGGCGCTGATCATGATCCTCGGCGAACTGGAACTCGATGTGTCGGCCCTGCTGGCTACGGCGGGCATCGCCGGCATCGCGATCGGGTTCGGCGCCCAGACATTGGTCCAGGACGTCATCAGCGGGGTATTTCTGCTTTTCGACGACACCATCCGTGTAGGCGATCTCGTGCGCATCGGCCCCGATGTAGGGACCGTCGAATACATCGGCGTTCGGCTGATCAAGGTCCGTAAGTTTGACGGCGAACTGTTGATGGTTCCGGCAGGTGAGTTGCGCACGTTCGCCAACAGGAGCATGGGCTACGTACGCGTTATCGTCAACGTAGGAGTTGCTTACGAGCAGGATCTGGATGCCATTCTCCCTGTCATGCAAGAGGTAGCGGATGCCTGGGCAGAGGAAAATACAGAGATTATGATGGAGGAACGGCCACAAGCGCAGGCCATCATCGAGTTCGGAGATTCTTCCGTGGTGGCTCGAATTGTCGTCATGGTCGTGCCTGGCAATCAGTGGGCCTCTGAACGAGATCTACGTCATCGCCTCAAGCGCGAGTTCGACCGACGGCACATCGAGATTCCGTTTCCTCGAAGGACGTTATACCTGCGGAAGGAATCCGATCCTGAAGACGAAAACGTCCTGGAACGTCTATCCAATGACAAGGAGAAAAGTCACATACAGCGCGATACTGACGACCAGTCCGATGAGAAAGATAAGGTATGAAACCCGAAGCAGGTTAAATTTACGCTCGAGGATCAAACCCGTGTTGTATATATCCCGGATCATGTATCCGTAAATGAGGTTGCGGTCATGCAGCACTTCCAGCATCCCGCTTTCGAACTCTTCTCGGGTGAGCCGGGTAAAGTGGCCGAATTCAGGTCTATCACGATCTTAGATGACCGTATGATCCGGTACGCGGGCGTCCTTAGTTACGACGACAATGCCGTCCCGAATGTAGATTCCCCCACGTTCCCCTTCCTGAACGCCTTCTGTGTTGGTAATCACGCAATGAGGTCCGATTCTCGCGTTTTTATCGATGATGGCATTCTCGATGCGTGCATTTTCCCCGATTCCGTGAACCTTTTCTGTGCTGTTTCCCAGCCAGGAATACTGATCGAACCCCATAATGACGCTGTCTTTGATTCTCGCCCCTTCTTCTACGTACGTTCTCAAACCGATTACAGAACCAATGATTTCACTCTTCGTGATGAGGCTGCCTTCTGAAATAAGGGAGTTCTCGATTACAGAGTTATGAATTTTGGCCGGTGGGAGCATACGTGCATTCGTATACAGAGGCGCCATTTTGTCGTACAGGCTAAACTCTGGAAGAGGCTGCGCCAGCATCAGATTGGCTTCATAAAACGAGCGCACCGTCCCCAGATCGCTCCAATACCCGGTGAAGGGATAACTCACGACTTTTTGGGTCCGGATAGCATCCGGGATGATCTGCTTCCCAAAATCGTGGTCTTCCTCGGACTCGAGCAGCGCCCGCTCTAGAATCTCTCGGTCGAACAGGTAGATCCCCATCGAAGCGAGATAGATACGCCCCTGGGATTGCAACTCCTCGGATACGAGGCTTTCCTTGCCTCCCAACTCATCGAGCGGGGGCTTTTCGTAGAACTCGACAATTTCTTCCTCGTCATTGGTCTTAAGTATGCCAAAAGCCGGTGCATCCTCCGCCGTGACGGGAATGGTTCCGAGCGTAATCCCCGCACCTGACGAAATATGTTTATCGAATATTTTTCTGTAATCCATCGAGTACAATTGATCGCCGGACAGAATCAAGACGTGCGAGAAGTCTTGATCGGTCAAATGGGGCAACGACTGGCGAACCGCATCGGCCGTGCCCTGATACCACTGCGTCGAAGAAGGGGTCTGTTCAGCTGCGAGAACGGTGACAAACCCATTCCGGAAACTGTCGAAGCGATACGAGTGAGCGATATGCCTGTTCAAACTTGCAGAGTTGTACTGCGTCAAGACAAAAATGCTATTGATCCCCGAGTTGATGCACGACGAGATGGGTACGTCGATGAGCCTGTATTTCCCCCCGAGCGGCACAGCCGGCTTCGATCTCAATTTGGTCAATGGATATAAGCGGGTTCCAGCTCCTCCTCCTAGAATTATTGCAATCAGGTTGTTCATTGGGGGCCACGTTTGGTTTAAATACTCGATGGGTACAGAATACAACGGATAGCGGCCTATTTCCTAATCTCTGCTTCAAAGTTCGTATGAATAGCCGAAAGCGCTTCCTGTCCTACTCTGGGTAGTGGACGTAGAAGGGGAAAGTCTTAAACGGCGCTGAAATCGATGTGATCAGAAGCCGATCTGATCGGAAACCCACTCGATCAGGAACCGACTTGCTCGAAGAACACAGGGGACATATACTGGAGGAGCAGGTCAGGCAAAAGCCAACATTCGGTCATCCACGGGCATATTCAAGCGCTCGACGATCTTGTCCACGTCCCTCATTGCAGCATCGTCCGCAACAATTTCACCGACGAGCTTGCCCTGCGCTTCGGCTCCTTGCATGTGTTCACTGTAAGAAATCGGAAAGGTAGAATTGGGGTACTGGCTGCATAACCGGTCTGCGACATCCTCGTGATCGCTATTACCGTATTCGAAAAAGTTCAACGCGAGCATGAACCGATCGGGGGCATTCCACATACGAACGGTTTGATTCACACCGATCAACGCCCCATTGTCATTACCCATACTCACCTTTTTGAGCGAAAGCGGGATTATGATCCGGTCCGCATGAAAAAACGTGTTGCCCCGGGGCGACCACGTAGAAGAGGCGTCGAACAATACCACGTCGAAACCGTGTTCGATCTGGGACATTTCGGACACGGTTTTTTCGTACCTCTCGCTGATTGCGGAACACTTCAGAGGGGCGGGCAGCCGGCCTGTTGAGCCATAGGACACGATGCAGAGCCCGGGCCGCACCTGGCGAATGGCGGCGCTCAACGGGGCGTCAATACTCGCCATGCCGGGCCGAGGTCGTTTGATTCCGAAACGTTTTGCCACATCCAGATCTGAGCTCAGGTCAATCAATAAAACGCTCCTGCCCTGTTGCGACAACGCGTAGGCAAGATGCGTGGCAATAACCGTTTTTCCAACCTTTCTCACTGGCGAGTAGATACAAACGCAAAGCATAATTCGACAACTGCTCTATTAACCTGTTACACAATCACGAGAAGTTTATTTCTGATTTCTTTGCGTGGGTGACCCGTGTTGCTTTGAATAATTTCGATCATTTTATTCAGATCCTTGCGTCCTGCACTAAGTTCGTCGTCCGTAAGATCGATGTCCCACATCTCTCTAATATCGGACTTCATACGCGTCCAACTCTCTTTCATTCGTTGATTCGCCATAACTAGAATCAGGTTTAGGTACGTGGTTGTTATGAAATTTGAATGTCGAACTGCCCAAAAGGGTCGTCCTATTCCTGGAAATACTCCTGTGAACCAGGTTCTAGGAAGTCTGATTCTGGGGACCGCAATTCACGGATCAATAGTACGACCTGACGCTGCGGACAATGAGTGGAGGAACAAACAGATTTGTCAGGTTGAATTGTAGGTACTATCATTTACGCGAAGGAAATACCCAGGGATCAATTGATAATATCTATCGTTACCCCGTGTGATACTTATTAGCTATCAGAATGTTTCCCAATCCCCGATAGGCCGTACATGACGCTGGTACAGCTTAACTATTTAATCGCGCTGGATAGGATCCGCCATTTCAGAAAGGCTGCTGCGCACCTGGGCATCAGTCAGCCAAATCTGAGCAATCAGTTGAGCAATCTGGAGGACGATCTCGGGGTTCAACTTTTCGACCGCACGAAAAAGCCAATACAGCCGACCCTGATCGGTGAGCAGGTCATTGCGCAGGCCAGAGTTGTCGTTGGCGAAGCAGGGCGCCTGAAACTGATCGTCAAGGGCCTGGCCGGTGAAATGGCGGGGCATCTTCGCATCGGTATCGTCCCGACATTGAGCCCTTACTTGATGCCGCTGGTGATGCCTCGATTTTCAACCCGGTACCCGGATGTGGCGATCGAAGTGCACGAGATGAGCATTGACCAGACGACCGAGCACATCAAACGCGATCTCATCGATGTGGGTCTCGTCCTATCCTTCAGGGCGTCGAGAGGCATTATCGATGAATTGTTGTTCGAGGAACCTCTTCTGTGTTACGTATCCAGGCATCATCCGCTTTTCGACCGCGAAACAATCCCAACGGCTGAATTGCGATTGAACGACCTATGGCTGCTGCGAAAAGGAAATGCTCTTCGCGATCAAGTGATCGCGTTGTGCAACCCCGACCCGCATAGCGAGATCGATACTGGATCTCTTCACTTTGTGAGCGATAGCCTGGAAGCCCTCAAACGCCTCGTGGAGCGCGGCCAAAAGATGACGGTCCTTCCCTGGTTGGCGGCCAGAGATCCCGCGCCGCATGAAACAGCGTTGATTCGTACATTCACCCCCCCCTTTCCTTGCCGGCCCGTGTTCATGATTTACGCGAAAACCCTGCCGCAGAAACAGCTGGTAGATGCGCTATCTCAAGAAATCAAAGATTCTGTCCATGCATTGATTCCCGGAGATATACTTCCACAAACAGCCTGACCTTAATTCGACATCAATACAATTGTGACTCCTTGATAGAATGGTAAAACTATTTCACGCAAGCTCGGTTATCGAACGCTTGACGCTCGACAATATTCATTTCAACGCCGGAATTATTCACTGGTACAAAGTTAACTCCTCCCTCGGCAAACATGATTATTCGCGATTGATCGACAGCTACAGCCGCCTGAACAGAGAACAAAAAATCTACAGCGAAGAGCTGGTCAATGAACTATTGACTGAAGAGGAAATCGATCAGCTACGCCGTTATCTGATCACAACCCGTGATGACACGTTCGTTTGCAAGGAGACGGACGGCAACCCGCTCAAGGTCAGGCGAGCTTCCTTTCCCATTACCCATGCAGAAATGGGGTATCGATTGATGCCCGTGGGAGGAACTGCCATGCGAGTTTCGTTGAGTGAAAGGAAGGACTACAACCTGCCTTTTGTCATCGAAGGGTATTTCGACTTGAGTGAAGAGAGCTTTCAGCAACGCATCGACGATTCGATAGCGTACATTCGCAAGGCATTGCAAATGTTGGGGGTCGACGCCGGAATAAAGATCGACCAGGTCGAAGACGTGGTCGACGAGCTATACAAACGCGATGGGCTGTACGTTACGACTGCTTCGCCGGGTAACGTTTTCGACCATGTCGAATGGGGTCAGTAGCACTTCTGCGACGGGTCGCTTTCCTCCATAATCCTGTGATGCTGATGCCGATCCAGAAGATCTCGATGAGCGCCGCTGCCAGATTCCAATCGAAGAGAAGGCTGATCAGGATGGAAGAGGCGCCTATGAGATTTAAACCCAGATAGATCCAGCTATCGTGACTTACCTTCTCGAGTTGGAGCAGCAGATACGCCCCGACGATCATGACCACCCCCAGAAGACCGACAGCGTCAATGGTAATTTCAGGCATCAGAAAGGAAGGCTTTTGATGTGCTGTATCAAATCGTGAGCCGTCAGATCAGGGCGCAGGGGAGTTATTGAGATCCAACCTTCTGCCAGGGCCGACAGGTCGGTATCCGTGCCCTCGTCCAGATTTACGAATTCACCGGCTATCCAATAATAGGGCTGGTTGGTAGGATCTTTTCGAGCGACAAACGACTCCTGCCAGCGAGATTCAGCCTGTCGTGTCACCTTAATCCCTTTGATATCCTGCTCGGGGGCATTGGGAATATTCACGTTGAGCAGGACGCCAACAGGCAACGGATGATCCGCGATGGTCTGCACGATACGCTGAATGTAGGAGCGAGGAATCGGATAGTCCCCTCCATTCCATTCTCCGACAGAGAACGCGATAGCGTTGATACCGAGTATGGCCCCCTCCAGCGCTGCGCTCACCGTACCTGAATAAATGGTATTGATCGCCGCGTTGGGGCCATGATTGATTCCACTGACCACGATATCCGGTCTACGGGGGAGCAATTGATCGATGGCCAGCTTGACACAATCCACCGGTGTGCCTCTCACGGAATAGGCCTTCAAGGCGCCGTGTTCACATTCGAAGGGGTACACAAGGGCGCGAACCGGTTGTCTGACCGTTATCGCATGTGAAGAGCCGCTCTGATCTTCGTTAGGGGCAACGACAATACAGTCCCCGATAGGCGCAAGGACATTGGCGAGTTCTTTAATACCGGCAGCCTCGATGCCATCGTCGTTCGAGATGAGTATTAAAGGGCGTTCCGAATCATCAGATGCACTCATGTAAACATTCGGGCTGCTCAGTAGCTTTCTGATTCATTAGGAAAATCCCGGATGCGGACGTCATGCACGTACTCTTTGACAGCCTCAGTGACCGTGCCTGCGAGGTCGGCATACCTTCTCACGAACCGGGGATTAAAATCTTTAGTGAAGCCGAGCGCGTCGTGAGTCACGAGCACCTGGCCGTCACAATGTACGCCGGCCCCGATGCCGATGGTGGGTATACGAAGCGCTTCAGTCACCCTGGTCGCCAGATCCGCTGGAATTTTTTCGAGCACGATAGCAAAACAGCCGGCTTTTTCCAGCAAAAGCGCGTCCTGCAGCAATGTTTCGGCTTCCTCTTTTTCGCGCGCCCTGGCTTTGTACGTCCCGAATCGATAGATGCTCTGGGGCGTCAGCCCGAGGTGGCCCATGACGGGGATGCCTGCTGAGATGATGCGTTCAAGGATAGGAGCAATGGAGGCGCCGCCCTCCAGTTTCAAAGAATGAGCCCCTGCTTCTTTCATCACGCGAATGGCTGATTGAAGCGCTCTTTTCGTATTGCCCTGATACGATCCAAAGGGGAGATCGACAGTGACCAGCACTCGCTGGACCCCTCGAACGACGCACTGGGCATGATAAATCATCTGGTCGAGCGTGATCGGCAGGGTGGTTTCATGACCGGCCATGACATTCGAGGCAGAGTCTCCGACCAGCAATACGTCCACGCCGGCCTGGTCGAGAATGCGGGCACTCGTATAGTCGTAAGCGGTCAACATCGCGATAGGAATACCGGATGCCTTCATTTCTTGCAAGGTTTGCGTAGTAATACGCTTGACCTTTAATTGAGACGGGATCGCAGTTTCAGTACTCATGGTATTTTTCACGCTTCGCAATAGGAATGAACAAGGTACGCATGCACATACCATAGATGCACGCACTCCTTGTCCGGGGAAGAACCACAAAAAAAGGGCGCCCCCAAAGAGGGCACCCTGTACGGCAAACACTGGATTTCCTCAATTCTGCGTGGGTGAAGCGGCCGATGCCGTCCCCTCTTCGGGAACTTCGATACCTAACTTCTGGGCCACTTCGATCGTTATGTCCTGCACGGTTTCGGGATTGACGTACAAAATGACCGGCTGGGCTCCTACGCGGTGGCGAAGCACGATATCCAGGTTGTGCGACTGCGCAACCTCGTCAATCGCATTCTGGACCCGATCAAAGATGGGCTGCATCAACTGCAGTTCTAACTCGGCGAGTTCGGCATCTTTGCGGCTCGCTGCCTCCTGAAGCTCCGTTTGTTTCTGCTGCAGTTCCTGCTCTCGCTGAGCGCGGCGCTCTTCGGTCAACAGGCGCTGCTGCACCTGGTATTCTTCCAGGTCGCGCTGGAACGATTCTGCCAGAGATTGAAGGGCCTCCTGAGCGCCGCTGAATTCCTGCTGCAGCTGGGCCTGAATCGTTTCGTAATCGGGCATTGCAGCGATAATGACCTCATGGTCCGTGAATCCCACTTTTGTCGTCTGGGCAAGTACTTTGTTTTCGGATAGCGACCCCAGGAATAATCCAAACGCGGCCAGGGCAACCACCGAAAGAAATCTGTTGTACATGTTTAGTTTACTCGTATTGGTTAAGGCAAATTGTGAGCGTATTGCATCGAGAGCGTACAGCAAGATTACCGGCGGGTCGTCTCTTCGATATCAATACCCATTTCCTCGAGTACACGATCACTCAGGTCGTATTGATCACGTGCAAAGAGAAAAAGATATTCTCCACTTTTGTCGAAAATATAATCGTATCCCTCTTCAGCGGCCACCGCTTCGACGGCTCTCATCAATTTTTCCTGCAGAGGGCTCATCAAGTTGTCCTGGAGGGTAAACAGCTCCCCTTCCGGGCCGAAATAGCGCATCCTGAGACGCTCTGCTTCTTCCTCAGCCTGAACGATCTCTTCGCGTTTGCGTTGGCGCTCTTCATTCGTATACAAGAGCTCACGCGCCTGGTACTCCCGGAACATCTCGTCCACCTGATTCTGGGCGTCTTCGATTTCAGCATCCCATTCCTCTGCCTGTCGGTTCACATTCTGTTGAATCGTTGCGAATTCAGGAACGAGATTGAGGATATAGTCCGAATCGATGTATCCGATTCGTTGCTGGGCCGTCGTCGAGCCGGGCTGGAGCGTAAACAAAGAAGCAACGATGACGGCCAAAAGTTTTAGGGATTGCAGCGAAGAAGAATTCATTGGACAACTCATAGGTGTAAGCCGGTTGAAAGCCATACGATGGGGCAATTACTGGTTGAATCCCTGTCCGATGGTGAACTGGAAGAGCCATTGTCGAGACCCGTCATGGTCAGACCGGGACACGCTCGAGGAGCCCTGGAATTCATCGAAATTATACCCGTAGGTCAATTCGAGCATCCCCAGGATAGGCAGGAAGAATCTCATACCGAAACCGGCCGACCGAAATATTTCAGCGGAGTTGTACGAGTTGAAATCGTTCCAGCTGTTTGCTGCGTCCAGAAAGAGATAAGGGGCCGCCTGCAGCTGTTCGGTCTGTATGGCCATCCAGCGCAATTCGGACGTATACTTATTGAGGATTCGTCCACCGATAGGTTCGTCGCCTGAACGAGGCCCTAGAGCGCCAGCGGGGTATCCCCTCATGTAGATGACATCCGTTGCGAAGAAGAATCGATTAAAGGAACCCTGTACGTCGAAGGGGGATCCCCCGACGATAAACCGCTGGAACTGGACGTCCTCGCCAGTGATCGATCCTACGTAGCCAAAATCGGCTCCTACGCTGAGCGTCAGCTTGGGGACGATCGGCACGTGCCAGTTGTTCTGGAAACGCCATTTGTGGTACTGGATGAAGTCCCCGAGGGGGAGGGCGACATCGAGCGAGAGGCGCATCGTGGATCCCTGGGAGGGGAACAGCGGGTTGTCCGTAGAATTCCTGGAGAGCACCTGTTGAAGCGTAATTTCCTGACTCACGCCCTGGGGCAAGAAGGTATACAGCCCGTTATTATTGGTAAACTGGTACTGAAGTCCGTTCAGATAGCTGAACTTGTCGTCGGGCCATTTGAGCCTTTTCTCGTAAAAGCCGCGGCCGGATACCGTCACGAGGTTGTTGTCGCCGCCCAGGTTAACGAAGGGGTTACGGCCAATTTTCGAGTAGGAGAGCGAGAAACCAACGGGGGTCGGTTTGCCGCGAAACCAGGGCTCGGTGAAGCCAAAGGAGTAGTTCTGGTAGAACCGTCCATTGGTCTGCACACCGAGGCTCAATCGCTGTCCATCCCCGGACGGCAGCGGCCTCCAGGCGCCCTTCTTGAAAAAGTTCTGTGCCGAGAAGTTGTTGAATTCGAAGCCGAGGCTGAGCACCAGACCGAACTGCCCCCACGTCCCGGACAACTGCAACTGGTCGCTGCCCGTCTCTTCCAGCGTATACGTCAAATCCACTACTTTGCCCGCCTCGTCGACCTCCACATTGGGGCCGGCGCCCAGAGACTCCTGGCTGAAGTAGTTGAGCTGCATCAACCGGCGGATGGACTCCTGAATGGCATCGCGGCTGAATGTCTGGCCTGGTATCGTGTATAGCTCGCGCCGGATCACATGGTCTTTGGTCTTGTCATTCCCGGCGATTTCGATATTCCCGAACTCGAAGATGTCACCTTCAGACAGGTCAAAGTTGAGATCGAGCGAATCGCCTTCAACCACACGCAGGGTAGGCTGAACCTGAAACGTCATGTAGCCGCGGTTCATGTAGAGGCTCGACACGTCGCTGCTTCTCTTGTTGGCATACAAATTTTCTTCAAGTTTCTTGCTGTTATACACATCGCCTTTCTCGAATCCCAGCGACTGCGTCAAGAACTCGTCTTTATACACCGTATTTCCTTCCCAGTCGATGTTGCGGATGTTGTACCTGGGACCTTCGCGCACATCGATTTCGATGACCATACCCGGTTTTTTGCCGGACGTATCCAGATACACACTATCGCTGGTGATCTGGGCATCGAAGTGCCCGTTCTCATTCATGTACGCGACGACCTTTTGCAGGTCTTCTTCGTACCGATTTTCGTCAAACTTGGCTTTCTTCCAAAACCGCCACCAGCGATCCGGCTTCGTCTTCATCTTTTTCTTGAGCTTTCTCGAAGGAAGCATCTCATTCCCGTCGATCATCACTTTTTCGACTTCGACGACAGGGCCGCGGTCTACCTGGAAGACATAGTCGACGGTATTATCCGGATTTACATTTTTCTCCACGTCGACGGTAGTCAGGGGCCGGCCTTTCTCGGCGTAAAAGTCTTTGACGATTTGCTCTGTTCGCTCGATGTCAGATTCCTGAACCGGTGTGCGGCTCAGCAAGGGCGCCTTTTCCTTGAGCTCCTTCCTATGCCCCCTTTTGACGCCTTCGAAGGTGTATTCACCCAATCGCGGCACTTCTTTGACCTGAATGACGAGGTCGACGAGGTCACCGGTACGTTTATCTTCGGTGATTTTGACGTCCGAATAATTGCCGAGCTGGAAGATGGAACGAATGGCTTCGCCGAAAGCGGGATCAACCGGAACCGTAACCGTTTGCCCCACTTCGAGCCCACTGGTTTGTCTGATGAAAGACTTCGCCGCTTCGCTATCGATACCGTCGACGCGGATGGAGGCAATCTCAAACTCTCTGGGAGGTTGCATGAACCGATCGGGCGCTGTCTGCGGCTCTGAGAAAAGCCCGGAAGCATCTTGCCCGAGGGAAGCTGAACCTGAAGCACTCAGTATGAATAAAAAAGCGAAAAGTGAGGTACGAATCATAATATCAGGGCGCAATTGCTCGTAAAACCTGTATGGCTGCCGCAGTACGATACAGGTCATTTACACTGTCAGTCACGAGACGAGTTTCGTTATAAGGAACACGTACCTACATAAAACGACGAGTGGGCTCTATTATTGCGCCGATGGTGAAAGTCACGTTGAGGATAGAGAGCGTGGGTGGGTGGGTCCTCTACGGAGGCCCTCGCGATCATTTGATCCGGCCGAAACGCCGTTCGCGTTTCTGGAAATCCTGAATTGCCTCATAGAGGGAGTCTCTACGGAAGTTGGGCCAATATTCCCGGGTTACATAGAATTCGGTGTATGCAATTTCCCAGAGCAGGAAGTTAGAGACCCTGAACTCTCCGCCCGTTCGGATGAGCAGGTCAGGGTCGGGAATTGTGTGGGTGGATAGATGATCACCAATCACTTCATTCGTGATTTCATGCGCATCCAGGTCGCCGCGTCTCACCTTGTCGGCGATTTGTTGTACGGCATTCAGGATATCCCATCGACCGCTATAGGACAGAGCCAGGTTCATCACCATACGTTTATTCCCGGCGGTCAGTGCCATACAATCGTTAAGCTCTTTCTGGCAGGCCTCTGGAAGCTGTGCGATATCGCCGATGGCTCGCAGCTGAATGTCGTTTCGCATCAAGGTATCCCGCTCTCGGCGCACCGTGCGGATCAGCAGTTGCATCAAAGCATGCACTTCGGTAATCGGGCGGTGCCAGTTTTCTGTGCTGAAGGTGTACAGGGTCAGGTACTGGACGCCCAGCTGCGCACAGGCCTCCGTAACATCACGTACCGATTCCACTCCTTCGTAATGGCCGAAAACCCTCATTTTACCCCGCTGTTTGGCCCATCTTCCATTGCCGTCCATGATGATCGCGATGTGACGGGGGATCGAGCCGCTCTGGCGCAGTGAGGTCTGCCTGATAGAATCTGTTTCCGATTGGCCTGTCGTGTGCGAATTAACGTCCTGTAACACCTTTTTGTCTGTCCAGTAGAGATGAACGATACGTACCCAATAATCGGAACATCGTACGCATTTTACCAGCGCAAGATGTCGTTAAATACGAGAAAAGTGATAAAGACAAGCAATAAAGCCATTCCGATTTGCTGCAGCCACATGCGCACTTTGATCGAAGGTTCTCTGCGTGTGATACCTTCGTAAATCAGAAAGACCAAGTGTCCTCCGTCGAGAGCAGGGATCGGCAGAATGTTCATGATAGCGAGCGTGATCGAAAGCATCGCCACAATTCTCCAGAAGTACCTGATCCCGGCATCGGCTGCTTCCTTGGTATACTTTGCAACGCGGACAGGGCCGCCGAGATTATCTCGCCAATCTTCGCGGCCTGTAAAGATCCTGTTCAGACTGGTTACGACGGCGCCCGTATTCAACCATGTCTCATTTACGCCGAGCACGACAGCCCTGCTGAACGATATCTTGTCTTTTCGAATGCCGAGCGTTTGACTGAGCATTTCGAAAGTAGGCGGGTTTACGCCGAGGATGTAGGTTCCGGTCGTTTCATTCATCTCGGGAGCCACGCTGGCTTGATACACGATCAGCGAATCCCCGACCTCAACCAGTTCCACGTTTTCCGGCAGCGCAGAAGCGGTATCCGCCAGTTCCAGGGGGCGCTCCCATTGCACGGTCATGGGGTCGCCTTCTGTAGCTCGAATCAGGCCCGTCATCTGGCGCCAGAACTGCACCGGCTGGCCGTCTATGCTGCTGATCCGGTCGTAGGGTCTCAAACCGATCTCGTCGGCGGGGGAGCCGCTGAGCACATCCGAGATCATACTCGGTTCAAACGAGATGCCCAATCCCTCTTCGCCTGCTCGACCGAGAAGGGTCATAATATTCTCAGGCCCGTCGAAGGTGAGTTCTTCGCCGTCCCGCTCGACCGTGAAGGTCAAGGGGTCGGCCAGCAGCCGCTGCCCTTCGAGATCGTTGTAGCGGTCCAGCTTTTCTCCGCTCACGGCGGTGATGCGATCGCCGGTCCTCAACCCGATATTGTACGCCAGCGAGCTGTCGGCCACGTAAATGCCTGTCACATTTTCGGCCGGCAGGTACTGATCTCCATACGCATACTTCAGGCCGATGAATATAATAGCCGCTAGAATGACGTTGAAGATGACGCCTGCCGTGATAACGACGATACGTTGCCAGACCGGTTTGGCCCGAAACTCCCAGGGTTTGGGTTCCGACTGCACAAACGAGGAATCCATGCTTTCGTCGATCATCCCCGATATCTTGACATAACCACCGAGCGGCGTAGCCCCGAGCACGTATTCCGTATCCCCCATCTTCTTCCCCAAAATCTTTGGCGGGAAACCGACGGAAAACTTCTCGACGCGCATCTTGAATAGCTTGGCGGTCAAGAAATGCCCCATTTCATGCACAAATACGAGAATCGTAATGGCGAGGAGAACCCAGCCGACGTACGATAAAATTTCCAAAGCTTGTTCCATAGACCTTCGTTGAGGGAACCGTTTACCAATCTTGAAAGATGCTCGGATCGAGCACCGAAAACACGTAATGGGGCGTTACAAGATATAGAATTTTAAAGGGTATTCAATTAGTACGGGCCCCATAGAGTTCCTGAACGTGATTTTGGACTTTCTGGTGCACATCCATCAAACTTTCGAGCGAAAATGCCCCCGATTGGCCGTATCTGGCGAGCGCATCTCCGATGATATCGGGGATGTCGACGAAGCGGATCATGTCCATGAGAAACAGCGCTACGGCCGCTTCGTTGGCGGAGTTCAATACCGCCGGAGCCAGCCCACCCTGGTTCAGCGCGTCGTAGGCGAGCTGTAAGCAAGGAAATTTGTCCCGATCGGGCACCTCGAAGTCGAGGGTTGCCAGAGCGGACCAGTCGACTCTCGGATGAGGCCCACCCCAGCGATCCGGATAACTCAAAGCATATTGGATAGGCACTCGCATGTCAGGGGCGCCCAGCTGCGCTTTGGTCGACCCGTCACGGAAGGTCACCAGGGAATGAACGATAGACTGGGGATGCACGAGCACATCAATTTTTTCCAGTTCGATCTCGAACAACCAGTATGCTTCGATGACTTCGAGCCCCTTGTTCATCATCGTCGCCGAATCGATAGTAATTTTGGAGCCCATCGACCAGTTGGGATGCTGCAAGGCCTCTTCACGCGTGATGGAAGGAAACGACGCCTGGTCCCGCGTCCGGAATGGCCCTCCCGATGCCGTTAGAATCAACTTCTCTATGGCCTCGCGAGGTTCTCCAACGAGGCACTGATAGATGGCGGAGTGCTCGCTGTCCACGGGAAGCAGCCTTCCCTCGTACTCCACCAGCAACCGGTGCACGATGTCGCCGGCGGCCACGAGCGTTTCCTTGTTCGCGAGCGCCACCACTTTGCCGGCACGGATTGCTTCGATCACCGGCTCCAGGCCGGCAAATCCGACAACGGCGGCGACGACGGTATCCACCTGAGCCAACGATGCCGCTGTTGCCATACCCTCTGACCCAACCCCAACTTCTATGGGCTCCCCTTCGAGTCGATCCTTGAGCTCGCGGTACTTATCCTCTCGGCCGATGACAACGAGCCTGGGACTGAACTCCAGGGCCTGTTCGGCCAGGAGGTCGACGTTGTTGTACGCGGAAAGAGATTCAACCCGTAACCTGTCGGGGAATAAACGCACGATATCCAGCGCCTGTGTACCGATGGAACCCGTCGACCCTAAAATGGCCAGTCCCACAGATTCAGGCGGTTCTTCCCTCCGCGACCGGGCTGTTGCTGAAGAATAGTCCATGTTTGAGATTAGTCCATGCCTGGAAAACATATCCGCCGGAGCGGCAACCTCGGGCCCGAGTATTTCAGCTTCGACCGGAGTTGGCACTCTTTCTGTAATTCAATTCTGTGGGGTCTGCACCGCCGGTACGCCCCGAGCCGGCGACCGCGAGGGCCGTCCTTTGCAGTGAAGACGTTCCTCTCTGTGCAGGCTTTTCCTTTCTATGTGGACCCTTTTGCAGGAAAACGGATACACATAACGAAGAAGTCGAAACGAAAATAATGCTTTTTACATTATAGATGGTACGCATCTGGGCACCATGTTCGGCCGCAACGGCTTTGAAAAGGCTGAAACAGACGAAAACCGACAGCAACGCATTATTTCAAAGCCGGCAAAACGAGTGGCTGTGCACAGTTCGCGTACCATCACTTACCATAAGTTGATGTCTTGCCTGTAGAATATCAATACAGTCTCCGATACCTGCGGGATCAGGCATCTGCCCGCAGTGAAAGCCGACCGGGTCAAGCAGGCCGCTTTTCTGGATGCGCCGGCTCTGAGTCTCCCAAGCGGATCTCAGACCGGTTCCACGGGCTCCATCGGATTCGTGCTGAACAAACGACGTCTATGATACCATACCGCAGTTTTTTCTTCTTTTTCGTCTTGAGCCTGGTTTTCTCATCCGCACTGGATGCGCGAGCTCAGCAGATCGACAGTACGCTGGTCACGCGCTTCCAACTGGCAGACTCTTATCTACGAGCCGGCCAGTTCGACCGGGCGATCACGCTGCTCGAAGACCTGTACGACGATAGCCCGGCTACGTACGTGTTCTTCGAGAAGCTCAAAGAAGCGTACGAAAACGTAAAAAAGTACGATGAAGCCATCGCCCTGGTAGAAAGTCGACTCCCGATAGATGCCAACGAAGTAGGCCTGACCGCCGAGAAAGCCCGTCTCCAATTCCTCAAAGGGTCGGAGCAAGAGGCGTATCGTACCTGGGAGACGGCCATTCAGCAGAGACCCAGTCAGGTCAACACGTACCGGATCGTTTATCAGTCCCTCTCAAAAGTGAGACTCTTCGAAAAATCGGTCGAGGTACTCGAACAAGCGCGTGAACGGCTGGACAGCCCGGACGTATTCCAGATCGATCTTGCCTGGTTGTACAGCCTGACGGGAGCGCACGACAAATCCATGCAGGAATATCTGGGGCTGCTGGCGCGCAATGAACGACAGTTGAGCTTTGTCCGCAGCCGGCTGGGCCGCTTCGTCACCCAGGAGGGCGTCCTGGAAGCAGGGATTCCCATTGCAGAGGAGGCCGTTCGGTTGGAACCGTTAAACCGTTCTTATCGAGAGTTACTGGGGTGGTTGTATATAGAAGCACGGATGTACGACGAAGCCTTCGACGTCTACCGGGCCGTCGATCGCCTGGAGCAAGAAAGCGGCAACGTACTGTTCACGTTTGCCCAGCAGGCTGCCGACGCGGGAGCGTACGAAATAGCGTCCAAGGCTTATGCGGAGATCCTCGAGCGGTACCCGGACTCTCCGGCGGCGCCTGAAGCTCAGCTGGGCCTCGGCCAGATGCACGAAAGGCACGCCTCCGATGTCGCCGAACGCGCGTTCGATGAAAAAGGCAACCGCATCCCGGCGCCGCATTATGAAGCTGCGCTCGAGGCATACCGCGCCTTCATCCAGAAATACCCGACCCACTCGTCCTATCCCCACGTCCTGCAACGCATCGGGCGGCTTCAACAAGACGTCTTCTATGCCCTCGGCGATGCAGAATCGATATTGCAAGAGGTGATCAACAACTACCCCTCCAGCGACGCCTATCACCAGGCAAACTTTGATCTGGGCAAGATTGCCCTCATGCGCGGCCAGCTGACCCGAGCGCGCGTGACGTTCTCCAGAATCGAAGAAACGCTCCGTATCGGAGAACTGGCGGAACGTGCGCGGTACGAACTGGCCCTCATCCACTTCTATCAGGGCGAATTCGACGCTGCCATGACGCTGGCCCAGGTCATGAACGAAAACACATCGACCGACATCGCAAACGACGCCATCGAATTGAAGGTGCTCCTGTTCGAGAATAGAGGGCCGGATTCATTGAATACACCGCTGAAAATGTATGCCCGGGCCTCCCTGGCAGCCCGGCAACGTATTTACCCTGAAGCACTGGCTGTCCTGGATTCGCTCTTGCTGCAATTTGGCAACCATCCCCTCATGGATGATGTCCGGTACCTGAAAGCGACCACGCTGCGTGAAATCGGCAGAACCCAGGAAGCCCTCAACGCTTTGCTCGAGTTCCCCCTCATCCATCCCGAAAGTTTCCTGGTGGATCGATGCCTGTTCGCAGCCGCGCAAATGTACGAGTTCGAGATCGGCGACGAGGACCTGGCCATCGATACCTACAACCGTCTGCTGAGCGACTATTCAGGATCGCTGCTCACCTCCAAGGCCCGCGAACGTATACGAATTCTCAGAGGCGACGGCACCTGACCCGTTTTCCATGTTGTCGAATCATCCCGCATAAGGAGTCCTTCATACAATTCAAGAATTCATGCTTAACAAAAGAAATCTATTGCTCTTACTCATATGCGCGTTGACCGCATGGAGCAGCCCCGCCTCCGCGCAGGACATCCTGATCCCCATGGATTCCCGGCAAACCGATCACCTGAAAGCCTATGGCGTCGCATTCTGGTCTCTCGAAAGGGGAGTAGTCGTAGACTGGCTGCTCAATTATCGGGGCGGGTCATTTCTACTGCAACACGACACAGCCCTCGAGCAGGAGTTGCGGATCCGAGGCGTCTTTTATGAAACCGTCGATGGGGCTGGCACGGCAACCATCATTTCGACGGTCGAAAGCGAATCCAGCAACACTTCCGTCGTACGGCTCGAGAAAGCCCCTCGCATCGCCGTTTACGCTCCCAAGCAAACACTCCCCTGGGACGACGCGGTCCTGCTGGCACTGACCTATGCGGAAGTGCCTTACGAAATGATTTACGACGACGACGTCCTAAACGGCGAGCTCAGCAAGTACGACTGGCTTCACCTCCATCACGAAGACTTCACGGGCCAGTACGGTAAGTTCATGCAATACCGTTCCATGCCCTGGTATATCGAACAACAACGACAGGCAGAAGCGGCTGCAAAACGCCATGGCTTTCGCAAAGTCAGCCAGCTCAAACTGGTCGTAGCTCAGACCATTCAGGACTACGTGACGAACGGCGGGTTTCTGTTCGCGATGTGCTCCGGCACCGATACCTTCGATATTGCCGTTGCCGCCGCAAATACCGATATCGTGCCCAGTGAATACGACGGCGACCCGATCGACCCCAATGCACCTTCAAAGCTCGACTATACCCGGACCTTCGCTTTTCACAATTTCAGGCCCAATTTCAACGCCCAACAATACGAGCACTCTGATATAGACACAGGGCCTCCCCCGCCTCAACTTCGCAACCCTGCGCTCGACTACTTCACGTTGTTCGAGTTTTCCGCCAAGTGGGACCCCGTACCCACCATGCTCACGCAAAACCACGTATCTACGGTCAAAGGGTTTGTGGGGCAGACGACCAATTTTCGCAAGTCTCATATCAAACCCAATGTCGTCATCATGGCCGAAGCACCCGGGCGTGACGAAGTACGCTATCTCCACGGCTCGTTCGGCCAGGGCACTTTCACGTTCTACGCCGGACACGACCCGGAAGACTATCAACATTACGTCGGCGACCCACCCACCGACCTTGCCTTACATAAGAATTCGCCGGGATACCGCCTGATCCTGAACAACGTGCTTTTTCCTGCAGCCAAGAAGAAGAAACAGAAAACCTGATCCTGAGGTTCACGCTCCCTTCTGGGGGGTGTTGCCCTGTCGCCGGCCGGGTTTCCCGCCACGGCAAGGATCGCTCTGTAACGGCAAAGCCTGTATACCCATGGCCGAAAGAAAGACCGTATCCCAGTCCTATTGCGAAGTCAACGAAATCGTCCTCCCCAACCATACGAATAGCCTCGGCAACATGATGGGGGGGCGGCTGTTGTATCTGATGGATATCTGTGCTGCCATTTCGGCTCAGCGCCATACCAATCGGGTTTGTGTCACTGCCGCAGTCGATTCTGTGAAATTCCAATCCCCGATCAAAGAAGGTGAGATCGTCGTCATCAAAGGCCAGGTAAATCGAACGTTCCGTACCTCGATGGAGGTCGAATTGAATGTATGGGCCGAGAACCCCATCGCACAAACATGCCGCAAGTGCAATCAGGCCTTTTTTACGTTTGTGGCTGTCGATGAGCAGGACAAACCCGTCGAAGCGCCTCCCATTCATCCTGAAACGGACGAAGAGGAGGAACGCTACATTCAAGCCGCAAAACGAAGAGAGCTCCGTTTGCTTCTGGCGGGCAGGGTTACGCTGAAAGACACCGAATACTTGAAAGAAGACGTCCTCAGCTCGTTTTATCCCGGGGCTCCTGTGTGAACGGGATCAGCCCATTGCTGCATGATGCGCTCTATCGCCCTTCCTCACCCTACCTTCTCGCTTGCATTCGTTCTGCTCTCGGTATTTCCGTTTCTGACCAGCCCGAGCCCGGCCCAGGACAGTCGATCTCAGGGGCGCCTCGGCCTTGGTGGCCAGGTGGGCACCCCCGATGGGATTACCACAAAGTATTACTTCCGCAAAGATATGGGGATCATCGTGGTTTCCTCCATCAATCTGGAGCAGTTTCTGTCCTTGAGTTCTTATTTGATCTACGAAAACCCGATACCTGACTCTCCGCTGCGGCTCTATGTAGGCCCCGGAGCATCCATAGGGCGTGACGACTCCAGCAAGAAACTCATCCAGACAGCCAGCTTGAGCGTGGTTGCAGGCCTGAACTTCTTCGTGGAAAAGTTTGAAGTATTTCTTCAAACCAATCCGTCCGTTGAGATCACACCGGTCAGCTCACTGGAACTGGGAGGAGCCGTCGGCCTCAGGTATTACTTTTAGCCGGGGAACCCAGAACCCGTTCTGGGACGTCCATTTAAACGTGCCAGGGTTGCACAGGGATTCCTCGGAGGGCCCCCCGGCGTGGTACCCGAACATCTTATTGTTGTTTAATTACACATCTCCGGAATTTACCCTATCTTGAGGTAGGCAATACATAACGTAGTATAGACCAACTAGAACGCTTTTAGATAGACCTTATATGGGCCGCGGGCCCCCAGGACTGCTTCAATCATCATGTTGTATCAACGAGTACTCATTACAGGTGCAAACGGATTACTGGGTCAGGAGTTGGTTGCCGTCATGAGCCGCCATCCTGAGTTCGACGTGCTGGCTACCGCCAGGGATGAAGAGTCTCGTTTATCTGGAGGTTCTTTTGGCTATGCCCCCCTCGACTTGACCCAGTATAAGGACGTTCGCAACCTGATGACGGACTTTACCCCGGATGTCATAGTCAACTGCGCGGCAATGACGAACGTCGATGCGTGTGAGCGGGAAAAACAAGCCTGCTGGGAAATTAACGTAGAAGCCGTCGAGAATCTGGTTCGTTATTGCCAGCACTCCGGGACTAAGCTGGTCCATATCTCTACCGACTTCGTATTCGACGGGGCCAACGGCCCGTACAGCGAAACAGACCGCCCCGACCCGGTCAACTTTTATGGCAAATCCAAACTCGCGGCCGAAAATGCCGTGCGCAAGGCCGGGCTTCTCAACTGGGCGATCGCCCGGACTGTGCTGGTCTTCGGCACCGGAAACAAGTTGAGTCGATCCAATTTTGCCCTCTGGGTCATCGATCAGCTCTCCGCGGGGAACCGAATTCGTGTCGTAGACGATCAGTGGAGATCGCCCACCTACGCGCCTGATCTGGCACAGGGCCTCCACAAGTTGATTCGTTACGACAAGAGAGGAGTCTACCACCTGTCCGGGCGTGAATTTTTATCGGTATTTGCGTTCGCTCAGAAAATTGCATCCGTTTTCGATTTAGATTCCTCCCTGGTCGAACGCATCGACAGCGTCACCCTGAATCAAACTGCCGCCAGGCCGCCTCGAACGGGGTTCATCATTCTCAAAGCCGAGACTGAATTCGGATATAAACCGCGTTCGTTAGAGCATTGCCTGGCTCACCTGGGCGCCCGCCTGGGCCTCCCCGTGACAACTTCTTAACGTTTCATGATCGACATACAACTACTCCGGAGCGAACCTGACCGCGTTCGCGTGGCGATGGAAAACAAAGGGTACTCCAATACTGAGGTTATCGATGAAGCCCTGAAACTCGACGCTGAACGCAAGCACGTACTCACCGATCTTCAAGAACTGCAAACTTCGTCGAATGCCCTTTCTAAAGAAATAGGCCAGTTGATGCGCGAAGGCCGGCGCGAGGAGGCCGACGAGAAAAAAACCGAAACCGCTCGCCTCAAAGAGCACCAAAAAACCCTCGAAGAACGGGCGCGTACGATACAGGATCAACTCGATACCGCTCTTCTGGACATCCCCAACATCCCTCACGCTTCGGTCCCCATCGGTACAACCGACCAGGATAACCAGGTGGTCTGGCAATCCGACGGCCTCCCGGCGTTCGACTTCGCGCCGCTTCCTCACTGGGAGCTCACGCAACGCCATGGCCTGGTTGACTTCGAGCGCGGGTCGAAAGTCACCGGCGCAGGGTTTCCATTCTACAGGGGGAAAGGCGCCCGGCTGCAGCGTGCCTTGATCAATTTCTTCCTCGACGAGGCGACCGGTACCGCGGGCTACACTGAACTCCAGGCCCCCCTTTTCGTGAATGCAGCCAGTGCCACCGGAACGGGACAACTGCCAGACAAAGAAGACCAGATGTACGAGGTGCCTCGGGACGGCCTGTATGCCATCCCCACGGCCGAAGTACCCATCACCAACTTTCTCCGCGACGAACTGCTCAATGAAATCGATCTTCCCGTCAAATACTGCGGGTACACCCCGTGTTTTCGTCGTGAAGCCGGTTCATATGGCAAAGAGGTTCGCGGGCTGAATCGTCTACATGCGTTCGACAAAGTCGAACTCGTTCATTTCGTCCAGCCCGAGGCCAGTTACGAGGCCCTGGAAACCCTGCGCAACGACGCCGAGCGGTTGCTGAACAGGCTGGAGCTCCCCTATCGTCGACTGCTGATGTGCACCGGCGACATGGGCTTCACCCAGGCGAAAAAATACGACCTCGAGGTCTGGGCCGCCGGCCAGGACAGATGGCTCGAGGTGTCCTCCATCTCGAACTTCGAAGCGTTTCAGGCCAGACGTATGAACATCAGGTACCGAAAAGAAGGCGAAAAGAAACCGACCCATGTTCATACACTCAACGGAAGCGCACTGGCCTTGCCCCGCATTGTCGCAGCATTGCTTGAAAACGGCCAGCAAGCGGATCACTCGATTCTGATCCCGGAGGCGCTTCACGCCTATACGGGTTTCGAGCGCATCGGGTAGGCGTTTGCCGGGGCCGGCTTTTCACCTGCATCGTAAATTCATAGAGGCCAACGGGCCGCCCGCGTCGTTCAATTTCACCGCCAGACGTAGGACACGGAGGAATTGGCACATCGTTTGACTGCAACGGGCATTGAAAAATACCCCCCGATTGGTGCTCTCTCTTGACTTTTCTCGGAACCAACCGACGACACGTAGAGTGCTTTAATCACGGTCTTCTTTCGCGGCCCTTTGACTTCATCCGTACATGTTGCACAGATCTAATTTTACCTGGAAACAACTCAAGAATTACCCTCCCGGAAAGCGCTTTCAGCTACTCTTCTGGCAACGCAATGAAGGGCAGCGTAGTCTATTCAACAAGGTGACCTTCGTCACTTGTGGGTTCTTCATCTTTGCCGCAGGCATTATGTTTCTCCCCACTCCGGTGCCTGGCATCCTACTCCTCCTGTTGGGCGCGAGCCTGATCGCACAGGAATCACTCAAAGCCGCTCAACTATTGGACTGGCTGGAGCTCAACGCAAGGAAACAGTTCCGATCGAGTTCTAGAACGTGGTACAGGCTGTCTCTTAGCATTAAAATTCTCTTGACGCTCACCGCGATTTCCTTACTGGGCTTCATCGGGTTCCGCGCCATCAGTTTCATGCTTGCCGCATGAATAGCGGAGCCATGGATGTGTAACACACCGCTGCAGTCTTTATCCAGCAGCCCCCGGAAAAACTTCGATCCACTTTCGGCTGCCCGGGAACGTTTGGTATCCATAAGCGACTAATAAATCAGGACAGTTCTCCTCTCTGGCCTCTTGTCACTCTAACCGATGTATTAGTCCGCTGCCATACTTCGCCATGCGCGCCCTGTCACTCGTACTCCTATTCTGCTTTGCCCCTGTCGCGCAGGCCCAGGTGTCCTCCCCCGTCATGCTCAGTGAGAGCTTCCGGTTTGTTCGGGTCAAGTACGACTCGAACCAGTCCTCAGGCGGATATCGACGATGGAATCGCCGCAATGCCTGGGCGACAGACTACCCAACGGCTGATTTCAACCTGCACAAAGCCATTGAACGTACTACCGAACTGCCTCTCGCTGGCGAACCTATCGTACTGACCCTCAGGGACAAGAACATCTTCCAGTATCCAGTCCTCTATATAACCGAACCCGGTTACTGGTATATACACGACGAAGAAGTCGAGAACCTCAGGAAATATATCGACCGGGGGGGCTTTTTGATCGTAGACGATTTTCATGACTACGGCAGAGGTATGACCGGCCCGCAGTGGGATAACTTTTACATGAACATCAAAAAAGTCTTCCCCGACCGCGAGCCGGTTGAACTTGAACAGGACCACCCCATCTGGTCCATCTTCTACGATATCGATCCGTTGCAGGCCTTCAGCACGAAACCCCAGTTCAGCTGGGAGGAAGATACCTATTTCGGGATCTACGACGACAGCGGTAGACTCGTTGTCGTCATCTGTTATAATCAGGATATTGGCGACGGCTGGGAGTGGCCTGGCCGCAACCTCGGTGAAGCGTCCACGGTGAGTTTTCAGATGGCGATCAACTTCATCATGTATGCCCTGTCTCATTAAGTGATGTTACGCGAACTGTGCACAGCATGCTTATTTACGCGGCTTTGCATGTGTGCAAAGCCGTACGGGCAAAACGATGGCGCACAGATGCGTATCATCCATCCCTAAAAATAACGGCTGAGACCGATCGAGTCGGGGCCGGGACTTCGTCTCAAAACGAATCTCATTATGTAAACGGCGCGTGCAACGCTCACGGTATCCTCTTTTGATCCCCTTCCGGATGCGCTAATTCTACCTATCCGCATTCTCCTCGAATCAAAGTGGGACCCGATTTGGCATTTCCTCCATGCAGAACGTGATTCCCGAAAGGGCGTCCACCAAACGTTCGTCAATAACGGCCTTCCTCTCCTGTATGAATTTTGCTTAAGAAAAGCAAAGATCCGCCTGATACTACCTGTGTACGGAGGAGCCCCCACCCCTCAAACAGCCACCCTTTCCTTTAGACAGAATCCCTCTTTCTGCCGAAAAAATGGGGATTATCCGCTACCTGCTGCCATTGGCATTCCGCCCACGAGCCCAACTTCACCTGCGGTGCGCGACCGGGCTCGTACGAATCACCCGTTCATTATTCGATATGCGATGGCCCACACCCGGAGGGTTTGGCATAGTAGATGGAATGAGTATGGCATCGACCATAAGTCGAGCCTCTCCCCCCAAGTGTGCCCCTCCACCCCCATGAGGCCATGTTCCCCTCATACATCATTTAGCTATTTTTTTGCACAAAACTTGGGATGTTCATGAACAGACGTAGCTTTCTTGGAATCTCTACAAGACAACCAGAGCCGCACTCTGTCCCCAATGCTGCCTCTGACATCACAGAACACACGGAACCATTGACGCGAACGGACGCGAGACATCTCGTTACACGCACCGAGTTCGGAGCGCGGCTACGCAGGGTCAATGGATTTATCGGACTGACAGCAGCCGAGGCCGTAGACTTCATTCTTGACGAAGCCGAACAGAACGCGCTTCCCGAATCTCCGCAGTGGTATAAGGACCGGGAAGCCGGCGGGGAAGACGAGCTCTACGAGCTGCAGAAAGCGTGGTTATGGCGCATGAAAGAGCAAGGGTTCATCGAAAAGATGACACTGCTGCTCCACAATCACCTGGTCACCGGCCACAACGTATACGAAAGACCCTACTATGGATACACGTACTACCGGCTACTACGCATTAACGCGCTGAGGAATTTCAGGGAACTGATCCACGAGATCGGGCGGGATCCGGCCATGTTGTTCTACCTGGACAACAACTCGAACGTGCCGACGACGAATGAGTTTGGCCAGCCGGCCGGATCGAACGAAAACTACGCCCGTGAGCTCCTCGAGCTTTTCACGATGGGGCAGTACGATTCTTTCGGCAATGAAAACTATCAGGAAACGGACATCGCCAACATCGCACGCGTCCTCACGGGATGGCAGGTCGATGAGCAGCGATTCCGCACGGAACCCAAATCCTCGCGCCATGACCCGGGCAACAAAGTCATCTTCGGCAAGCCGTTCGCAGGCAGCGCCGACCCGGCAGAAGAATACGACCGGCTGATCGACTTCATCTTTGCCGAGCGAGGACTTCAGATCGCGCAGTACTTCACCCGGAAGTTGTATGTCTACTTCATCAACCCGGTGCCCGACGAAGCGTTCGTCAGAGAACTGGCTCAGGTGATGGTGAGCAACGACTTCGAGATTAAACCCGTGGTACGGGCGCTGCTCGTCAGCAATCGCTTCTTCTCACCGGGTTTTTATGGTTCGCGCGTGAAGAGCCCGATCGATCTGATGGTCGGCTTCCTCAACGAAACCGAAACCTCACCGTCGGACGAAATACTGGATTATATCCGGGAAAAACTCGAACCGCGCAACATGAACATGGAGCTGTTCAACCCGCCGAACGTTGCCGGCTGGCCAGGCATCAACCCGCCTGACTCAGCAGGGGCGCGCGGCGATCACAAATGGTTGAGCACGCAACTGTTGCCTGAGCGCTGGAATATCATCGCCGACATAACCAGTGGAGATGCAGGCCAGTTCGACCCCATCGAAGTGGCCAAGCGTGTATCGGATCCGGCTGACCCGTTCAAAATCGCCACGGACCTTGCGGAAACATTCCTTCCCATTCCGCTCCAGCTCTCGAGCATCCGCGAGGTATCCGACGATTTTGCGGGGGACCCGGACCAGCCGCCTCCATCGCATGTCCTCAACGACCCGATCGTTTCGAACCTGTCGAAAGTGATGCTGGGCGATATGCCGCACTACGAATGGCCCAATCTCAACAACGCCTCCAACAGTGAGCTGAACAACGCTCGCATTGTACTCCAGAACTACATCGCGAAGTTCACGCGCGAAATGCCCGAGTACAATGTGCACTAAACGACCGTGCACTGGGCCATCGTGTGCCATATCCATGCGCACCAAACATTCGAGCCCCTCTTCACTGAGTTTTTTGGATTTTCACGATTCACGATCATGCAAGATAAAAATCACACTCATTGCAACCACGAGCACGAAGTGACCAATGAGAAACTACGCTATGGAAGCAGGCTCGAAGACGGCGTCGCGCATACACGCGACCACGAGCTCTGGAGCCGGCGCGATTTTCTGACACATACCGGTCTGGGGCTCGCAGGCGCTTCTATGATGTTGCACGGCACGTCCGTGACGGCCTTCGGCCATGCCCCGCTGCTCAATGCCATTTCTCAGAACGCCAACAACCGGATTCTCGTTCTTCTCCAGCTGAACGGAGGCAACGACTCCCTCAACATGGTTGTCCCCTTCCAGAATGACGTATATCACCGGGTCCGCCCGAACATTCGCATCCCGGAAGCCAATGTGATCAAGCTGGCAAACGATCACGGGCTTCATCCGGCCATGCAGAGCCTGGGCACTGTCTGGAACGACGGCAACCTGGCGACCGTAGTGAACACCGGCTACAACCGGTCTACTCGATCGCACTTCGCCGGCACCGTCAACTGGGCCACGGGGAGTGGGCAGATCATCGGAGGCGGCGACGCCAACTTCAACTCCGGCATCTGGGGCCGCTATGCGCACAACCTGCTCCAGGAAAGCAACGGCATTCTCAATTACCCCGCGGCTCTGAACCTGGGCGGTCCTGTATCGCTGTTCGCCAGCCCGGTGGGCAACCTGGGCGTAAGCCTCGGCGACGCCAGCTTTATCGAAGAAGTGGCGCGCCGTGGCCTTTACGATGCCGAAGACCAGCGTCTCGACTCGTACGAATACGGCGTCCCCGTGAAATACGTCCGTTCGGTAGCCAACTCGGCGCTGAGCTTCGTGACTTCGATTCAGGATGCGGCGAACAACGGCACGAACCTGACCTTCGGCTACGAAGGGGGGCTCGGCGACGACCTCGCCTCTATCGCACGCCTGATTCGCGGCGGCCTGGGCACCCAGATCTTTTCGGTTTCGATCGGCGGCTTCGACACGCACTCCAACCAGGGCTCCAACGAAGGCCGTCATGCCGACCGTCTTCGCCAGATCGCCAACTCGGTGAGCGCCTTCCTGGACGACCTCTCCCAGGACGGTCTCGACGAGCGCGTCATGGTTATGACCTTCTCCGAATTCGGCAGAACGCTCGGCGAGAACGGATCCCAGGGCACCGACCACGGGGCAGGCGGCGCGCTCATGCTCTTTGGCAAAGGCGTCAAACAGGGCGTCCTCGGCGAACAGTCGGACCTCGTCAGCCAGTTGTACGGAGGAGATCCCGAACCGACGACGGACTTCCGTTCGGTATCAGCGAGCATTCTCCAGGACTGGTTCGGGTTGCCGGGCGATCAGGTTGACGATCTGATGGGGGCCTCTTTCCCCCGGATGGATCTCGTCGAAGAGAAGATCCAGGTCAGCAACGAAGCCTTCGGCGTTCCGGACAGCTTTGAACTCAAACAAAACTATCCGAACCCGTTCAATCCTTCAACGACTATCTCATATAGTCTGAGCAATCCGGGCGTGGTGTCGCTGAATGTATACGACCTCAATGGCCGGCTCATCCAGACGCTCGTAGACGGACACCAGGCGGCAGGACCTCATGCGGTTACTTTCGAAGCCCGCAATCTGCCGAGCGGTACCTACGTCTACAAGCTGAGTACGGCCAAAGGGACGGAAACGCGGAAGATGATCCTTGTCAAATAACACCAACATCCGATGAGCTGAGGAGCTGGATGTTGAATGCCCTGCCTGCCGCATTCAGCATCCGGCCTCTCGGTTCATACGCAAACCGAACATATTGAATCCTCAGGCAGGTTTTGTATCGATCCCGCTGACGCTCTTTCACTCAGGTATTGTATGGGAGCCCACAAAAGAATCCTCCAGCCATACACCGACGAAGCTGCGCGGCGATTGTCAATTAGAGCGACAAAGTCCTCCTGCAATAATACTAATAGTACAATGAACGTTCGAATGAATCCCATGATGGTGGTGAGCCCATTGGTCACCGCCTTGATTTGCTTACTGAGCCTTACACTTTCCGGGTGCGACTTCTTCTCCGACGAAGGCGACTCCCTGGAAGGCGACCCCAACCAGCTCTATCCGGTAAAAATTGACGGCGAATGGGGCTACATCAATGGCCTCGGGCGCATCACGATTCTACCCGCTTACGACGCTGCCAACGACTTTTCCGAAGGCCTCGCCGCCGTCCAGGTAGGAGGTCTCTGGGGATTCGTATCCGCAACCCAGGGTGAAGTGATTGCCACGCAATACAATGAGGTCGGCGACTTTTCCGAAGGCCTCGCCGCCGTCCAGGGCACGGAAGTAGGGGCTGCTTACGGCTACATCGACCGTTCGGGAACGGCCGTCATCCCGGCGCAATTCCAGGTCGCCGACCGGTTCTCTGAGGGTCTGGCGGCCGTACGCATCGATACCCGTTGGGGCTACATCAACAGCCGCGGTGAGATGGTGATTGAGCCTCGCTTCAGCTTTGCCCGCCCCTTTGCCGGGGGCCTCGCTGCCGTTGAAGGCCTGCAAGGATGGGTCTACATCAACAAAACGGGGGAAGTGGCGATTCAACCCAGCCTTACCGTTCAGAACCTTGGCGACTTCTCCGAAGAAGTCGCTCCTTTCCAGACGGGAGAGGGCTGGGGGTACTTGAATACAAAAGGAGAACCCGTTATCTCGCCCCGATTTACGCAGGCCGAGGCCTTTTCGGAAGGTCTCGCCGTCGTCGAAGTCGACCAGGAAGGGTTCGAGTTCATCAACAAGGACGGTGAAATCGTAGTGTTCGGTGAATTCAACGAGGCACAGCCCTTTAATGAAGGTATGGCGGCCGTGCGTATCAACAACAACTGGACCTATGTCAGCAAGGCAACCGGCCGTGTAGCCATGGAGCGAAATTTTGACGGGGCTGAAGGCTTCCGTGGCGGGATTGCACGAATATTTCTCGGTAATGTGAACGAGAACCCACGTATCGGATACATCGACCGCTCAGGCCAGTACACCTGGTTTCCCATGAACTAATGCATCCGGCTATACGGACGTGTGTGCCCACATGAATGTATGAAAGAAATGAACCATAGACCGATTAACACCTGTTTACTCGTCTTGCTTTTCGCTTCCAGCTTTTCGCTGGCAGCATGCGATTTCATCGGTGATCAGGCCGAAGGCGAAAGCGAGACTGACGGCGTATCGTTGTTCCCTGTCCGTATCGATGGAGACTGGGGGTACATCAACGAAAACGGCCGCATCCGAATAGAACCCAATTTCAACGCCGCGAGCTCGTTCTCCGAAGGTCTCGCCCGCGTCAGAGAAGGCAACATCGGATACATAGACCCCGACGGGGAGTATGTCATCCGCCCCCGATTCGTCAATGGCCGGCCGTTCGCCGAAGGGCTGGCCGCTGTAGAGCTGGACGGGCGCTGGGGATACATCAACAAGTCGGGTGCCTTTGCCATCAATCCACAATTCGATCAGGCGTTCAACTTCACCGAAGGACGAGCCTTCGTGCAGACCTCAGGCGGCAAGTGGGAGTATATCGACCTCTCCGGTCAAGTCGTCCGCTCCGCGCAGACGCCGGACCTCCTCGCCTTTAACGAAGAAGAAAACGGCGACGACGACAACCAGTTTTCCTCAGGGCTGGCCCTCGTGTACGACCTGGACCTCCAACAATACGGCTATATCGACAATACGGGAGATATGGCCATCTCTTTCCAGTACGCCGAAGCACGCTCTTTCAATGAAGGACTGGCCGCCATCAAGATCAGCGACAGCTGGGGCTTTATCGATACGAAGGGCAATACGGCCATCTCTCCTCGTTATATCGAAGCCGGTGATTTTGGCGATGGCCTCGTCCCTGTCCGCGAAAACAGCAATGAATGGGGCTATGCCGACAAGGGCGGACGCATGGTGATCCCCCCCCAATACGAGGAGGCGCGTGCGTTTTCTGAAGGCCGCGCCGCCGTTCTCGTCGATGGCTTCTGGGGCTTCATCGACCGTTCCGGTGAGCTGCTCGACCGCCCCGATTACGACGAAGTATCCCCCTTCGAGAAAGGAGCGGCACAGGTTATCGTAGAAAAGCTCGACCCGGACAACGAAAACAATCGCCTCACCACCTGGGGCTACGTCGGTCGTGACGGCAAGTTGATCTGGTACCCCACAAGGTAGGTGTACCAGGTACGAAGTACCAGGAATGCCCAGTATCTTGAACGCGCACGATCGGCATACCTGGTACTTCGTACTCAGCCCTCTTTACCAGCCGGGTAAAAACTGTATCCCCCAATGCCCTCCTTTCTGGGGACGCTGGAATGGATACGCGTAATACACTTCAAAGACGAGCGACCCGAACAGGTTGAATCGGGACGAAGCGCCGACGCTCACGAGAGGCACACGGGCCGAAGAATTCCGAGAAAAAACAAGCTCGGGGCTTTCTTCAGCCGTCCAGGCCAGCCCTACGTCGGTAAAGAGCGAGATTTCGGTAGGCAGGTACGCAAAGTTGATTAGCCCCAACGATTCGTTTCCGAACAGCGGCATACGCAATTCGGCGCTGGCCATGGCGATCCGCGTTCCGGAGAGGCGGGCCGCCTCCGGGCAGCCGGCCGAGGAACACTCGGAGAAGTCGAAGGAGTTCAGGTTGTATCCCCGCACGAAGCCCAGATAAAAGGGAGAACCCAGGTACTCTACGCCAAAGATTTCGTCCTCTGAAGCCCCGTAGTTACCAATGTGCAGGCCGCGGATGGCGAACGTGAAGGGCCGGGCGAAGAAGTACTTGCGGGCATCCAACGTAGCGGTCACGAACCGCTCCGTCCCGACGTTCGTCCCTACTTGAACACGCTGTCGCGTGCCGTTCAAGGGCGAAGTGAACCCGAAATTAGAGGTGTCTTTTACGTAAGCGATAGACGCCTGGCCCAGATAAAGCGGCCGGCGCGTAGCGATATTCAGCCCGTCGGAGCGGATCTGGTTTCCGCCGAGCGTGAAAGTCCGTACGTCCGTATCGAATCCGTAGCGGACGAAAGAACCGGTCAGTTCGATTCTACGCGTCGTGCTCAGCGGGTAGGCCGTATATCCGCCGATCTGGTCGATGAATACCCGTTGGAAGACCTGATTGATGACGGTCTGGCCGTTTTCCGCCGCGCCAAAGCTGGACCCGAATCCGGTAATCACAGGGATGTGAGCGCCAAAAAAGCCATAGTTCATGCGATGCTTTCGATTCAGGTAGGTCACCTGCCCTCCAATGTCCTTCAGTGTACCGTTTGCTGCGACAGAGATACCCAGGTTATGATTTCCCAGCATATCGCTGAAGAAGAAGCCAACACTGCCCCCCAGCCCTGTGCCGAAGGGACCTCCGACGGATACACCCACGGAAGGAGGCGCGACGTAGTCAAGCTTCAATCGGGAGCTGTATTCTTTGACGTCGTACTCCGGATTTTCGGGTAAACCCAACCCGGCATCACTCAGATAAGCCCCGACAATACCTTCGTCGGCATCGCGATAGGGCGGTAAGATACTGGCCGATGGCTCTTCGGCAGCGGCTTCACCCGTCTCTCCGTGCAGGGGATTACCTTCTGCTGCCCTTTCTCCCATCATCAGAGGGCCGTCTCCCTCGTACTCCTCTGCCGAGGCGGCAAGAACGGGCGACGGCATCAATGGCATACCATCGAGGTCCTCGGACTCGCGTTTGTACACCGTGTACTCGTTGTTGCTGAACACCGAGAATGCCATACGTCCACTCTGGGCCGCAACCGACATGGCCGGGGCAATTTTCGTGATCCCACTGACGCCAGTCTGGAGATTCGTCACCTGATAGGTTTGCTGCGAAGACAGCTGGTAGCGGTAGATGTCCTTAAACCCGCGATAATCCGATATGAAGTAGAGGCTACGGCCATCGGGTGCGTATTGCGGGTTGTGATGGAGGACATCCCCCAGAGGTCTCATTACACGGATAGCGCCGCTTTCGACGTCAATCTCGGCGAGGCGCATCTCGCCATAGGCGAGCCGTTCGAAATCGGTTCCGTCTTCTCCTCGATCGGTCACAAAGGCGATGGATGAGCCGTCAGGCGACCACGCCGGCTGGAGATCCGCGTATTTATCGGCGGTTAACTGGCGCACCTCATTGGTGTTGAGGTCCAGCAGGTACAGGTCACTGATGCCGCCTCTCATTCCCGAGATCGCCAGAGACAGTCCGTCGGGCGACCAGGCGAGGTTCATCATAGCCCCGAGATCGGCGACCCGGAAACGCCGGTCAATGCCGTTGGAATCGAGATCCCAGATGACAATTTCATTGTCTCCGTCGGCAAAGGTGATAAAGGCGAACTGTTTCCCGTCCGGGGACCAGGTGCCGGCTGAACTGATGAAACGCAACGCGTCGAAGTGAGAGTCCGCGGTCTCTTTTTTGAGCTTTTGCACGATCTTGCCCGTCTCAGCGTCTGCGATGAACAGGTTGATAGAGAACAGATCGCGTTCGGAGAGGAAGGCGACGTAACGTCCGTCAGGGCTCACCGCGGGCGCCACGTTGAGCGCTCCGCCCTGTTCTTCCTTCGAGATGATCCGCGCCCCGGCTTCCGTTGCAGGAGTGCGTGCTTCGACCAGGGGCAAATAGGCGTCTTTTACCGCCTGCTGCCATTCTTTAGACAGCGAATCCGGCTTAATCCCGAGCGTACGTACGAAGGCCGTATCGACGCCGGCGATACCGGCGAGTTTATAGAGGTCTGCCACGGCGACATCGCCGTATTTACCGCCGATGTAGGCCATGTAGGCCTGCCCGTATCGGTACGGAAAATATTCGAACGGTTTTGTGGTCAGATCCCTGATGGTCGGCAGATCGTCGCGGAGGGCAGCATCGCGGAGCCACATCGCCGTGTGAGCGTCGTCGCGGCCGACAGACAGGTACTCGGCCGTGCCTTCGATGAACCAGAGCGGCAACTGCCCGATATTAAATCGCACCTCGTAATCCCCATTGCCCTGCTGGGAAAATGCGATGTCGTATTGAAAAGAGTGGATGAGCTCGTGCCCCAGCACGTGGTCGGTATCGCCATAGATACCCGTAAGCGGCATGACCACGCGTTGCTTCAAGGACTCCGTCACGCCGCCGGTGCCTTCGCCCAGGTTCCCATTGATGATATTCGTCTGGTGAAAGTCGGCGTCGTTGGCGTACAGAATGATGGGCTTTCTATCCTTGAACTCGCGGAGGAAGACCATGCTATGCCGTTCGTACCACCGCTCGGCCATGCGGGCGGCGTCTTTGACGGCCTCTTCGGCCTCAGGGTAGAAATAAAAGGTGAAATGTTCGGTGTCGAACTGCTTAAACTCGAAATCGTCGTATTGGACTTTGTTGCGGCCAAAATACTGGGCCGAGGCAGGCAACGAGGCGGCGGCAAAGAGACAGAGCACTGCCGCAACACACATGACTCGTATTCTCTGTATAATAAACATACGTATCCCCTGATTATAAATTCTTCGAAAGTAAGGCAATACACATCGTTGACGAACGATACGTATGGTGGCACGGTACTCGTAGTACCATTCGGAAGGGAGAAATGCGTAACGACGCCCCGAATATTCTCTTCAGCAAACTACTCCAGCAAACCACCGAACCAGTTCCTATTTTGAGCTTTTATACCTGACAGGTATTGCTCAAACCAGAACTTTTGCTCTCACTTCCAATGACCAGACATTTGCTTCCATTCGCCATTGCCCTCGCATTGAGCGTCGCTGCCCTGCCCGTCTCAGGCCAGACTGTTGGTATGCCGGATGCCTTCCCCGGCGTCGGATTCGGATCCTCGGCGAGTATCAGCGACGATGAAATCTACCTCAGTTCCGCTCCGATAGGCTGGCCGTCGGGCGATGAGGGTCCTTCGGCCCTCCTCGTGTTCCGTCGTGATGAAGCGCAGGGATGGGTCGAACACGCCAGGCTCGCTCCATCCGACGGGAAGCCGGGAGACCATTTCGGGCGTTCGATCTACGTCGACGAGTCCCTTCTGGTCGTGGGCGCCCCCGGGATCGGCGCGGCGTATGTGTTCGAACGCGACGCCTCAGGGACCTGGAAAGAAACGGGCACGCTGTCGCCGTCTTCTCTATCGGACAGCGCAGAATTTGCCGGCGCCGGCGACTACGCAGCCCTCCGGCCCCGGGCAATCGAGCGTGTCGGAGACCGGATCGCTGTAGTCTCTTACGCGGCGTCTCCGACGTCCGCCGGCTCGTATCCCGGCGCCCCTTCCAAGGGGGCCGTCCACGTGTTCAGGAAGGAGGGCGAGGAATGGATCGAAGAGGAGGTATTGAGGCCGGCCCCTGAAGATGCGTCCAATGGGTTCGGGTGGTCGATCACATCGGCCGCCGGCGAGTTGTTCGTCGGCGCCTGGCGCAACAACGACAACCGCGGCTACATCTACCGGTACGCCTTCGACGAAAACAGCCGGAGCTGGGAGCAGATGGGCGATCTGAACCTGCAATTTCTGAAGCCGGGCGACGCCTTCGGATATGCGTTGGCCGGCCATGGCGACAACCTCTATGTGGGAGCCCCCGGATACGACGCCGCGGGAGGCGTGTTCGTCTACTCCTGGAACAATCTACAGTCAGACTGGCAGATCTCGGGCCGGCTGCGCCCGACCGAACCCCGATCAAACGGTGGATTCGGCGGTAGTCTTTCCGCCTCGTCCAGCGGCGTGATCGTAGGCGGCCAGAATGGAGGCATCGCCTATGTATTCGAACACCAGGGGACGTCCCACCGCTGGAACAGCCAGTTTTCACTCTCCCCGATGGGCGATCGCGTGGACACGAGGCATTTCGGACTCGGGGTGGCCATGGGTGACGGGGTGGCCGTCGTAGGATCGCCCCGTGCTGACTACGAAGCCGGCGTTGCCACCGTCTACGAACGGGGCGGCAGCGGCGCATGGCGTCCCACGACCTATCTGGTCAGCAAAGTGGGCACCATAGCCTCGATCACCGGCGAACAACGCGAATGCGTCGACGGCAACGTCGATCTCTTCGATTGCCAGAGCGTGGACCTCCTCTCGATGCTCTCCGTCGACGACCTGTCTGATGACCGCGGCGTGCAGCTGAACGACCTCTGGGGATGGACCGACCCGGTCACCGGCAACGAATACGTGCTGCAGGGACGCACGGAAGGCGCCTCCTTCGTCGACATCAGCGACCCTTACAACCCGGTATACGTCGGCCAACTCCTGAAAACGGAAGGGTCTCCAGGCAGTACCTGGCGCGATATCAAAGTCTATAGCGATCACGCCTTCATCGTGGCCGACGGCGCTGGAGCGCACGGCATGCAGATCTTCGACCTGACGCAGCTCCGTGACGTCAACCCGGCCGACATGCCCGTTACGTTCGAGATGACCGCCCACTATACCGAACTCAACAGCTCGCACAACATCGTCATCAACGAAGAGACCGGCTACGCCTATGCCGTCGGCAGCCGCGCCGGCGGCGAGACCTGCGGGGGACAACTCCACATGATCAACATTCAGGATCCGGTCAACCCCGCCTTCGCCGGCTGTTTCTTCCATAAGACCCCGGGGGGTGCGAGCTCCGGCAGTGCCCATGACGCCCAGTGTGTCGTCTATCGCGGTCCGGATGCGAAATATATCAACCGGGAAATCTGTTTCAATTCTTCATCGTCCTCCTTCATCATCGCCGACGTGACGGACAAGGATAACCCGGTTATGCTGACCCGTTCGACGTATCCCAACCTGTCCTACACGCATCAGGGCTGGTTGTCCGAAGACCATAAGTTCTTCTACATGAACGACGAACTGGATGAACTGACCGGAAATGTGGATCGCACGCGTACACTCATCTGGGACGTCGCCGAACTCGAAGATCCAGTGCTCGTAAAGGAGTTCTTTCTGAACTCGAAGGCCAGCGACCACAACCTGTACGTCCGGGGCAACCTCCTGTATCAGTCGAATTATCAGGCCGGCCTGCGCGTGCTGGACATCACCGATCCTACGAACCCGGTCGAAGCGGCTCACTTCGACACGACCCCTTTTGCGGGGGATGAACCTGGCTTCGGCGGCTCCTGGAGCAATTACCCGTTCTTCGACAGCGGCGTTATCGCCGTAAGCAGCGCCCAGGGACTTTTCCTGGTCAAAAAACAAGAGGTAGACCTCTGAGGAACCGAATCATTAAGTGATGTTACGCGAACTGTGCACAGCAGGCTTGGTTACTACGGGGCTTTGCACGGGTGCAAAGCCGCTCTGGCAGGACCTATGCGCATCCGGCGCGTAACATCTGTCATTAAGTGATGTTACGCGAACTGTGCACAGCAGGCTTGGTTACTACGGGGCTTTGCACGGGTGCAAAGCCGCTCTGGCAGGACCTATGCGCATCCGGCGCGTAACATCTGTCATTCTAATGCACTTTCAGGAAGAAATAGACGTCACGTGCCCGTATTGCGGCGAGGGGATCACCCTCCTCGTCGACCCGTCGGTGCCAAGGCAGTCCTACACCGAGGATTGCCAGGTGTGCTGCCGGCCCATACTGGTAGACACCCGTGTGGACCAAACGGGAGAAGTAACTATCCGGATACGACAGGAAGACGAATGAACAGAGGAATGTGACAACGACTACCAGCCTACACGAACGGTGACGGAAGGCAGGAATGGGGTCAGGGGCCGCTCGACACGCCTGAATGAATTCGTAGTCGAATCGTGAACGAGAATCCACTCCTCTACATTTGAACTGCTGAGTACATTGGCGAAGTCCATCCTTATTTGTATACGCGTACTCTGGATTGCACTCGTATACGAAATGCCCAGATCCAGCTTTGTGATCATCGGGAGACGATGGGATGTGGGATCGGAAAGGTCGTACTGGCCGAACTCGTTGAAGGACTCCACCGGCTGGAGAAAATTGTAATAGGCATCCCGATAGGCCCACGTCCGGCCAATGCTGTTTTCCAACCGGCCGATAAAGGTAAGATTGGGATTCAACGCCACATCGAAGGAGGTCGTCACATGGTGAGGAACATTCCAGGGCACGGACAGGAAAGCGCCGTCGAAGCGGTTGGGGATGCGTTGGCGAGCAACGCTATACTCGTACTGGGCAGAAGCGGTCACCTTCTTCGTTTTCTTCTCGAGCGAAATCGCTCCACCATAAGCGAATCCATCGGCGCCGATCAGAAGATCGCTCTGGGTGTCGAGCCCATTGAGCGATCCATCGTATCTCGTAGCGCGCTCGTAGTCGATGACCAGCGTATGCGGCTGCCGTTTGTAATACCCCTCGAGCCTGAGCCGCCAGGATGGATCAGGCATCAACAGGAAGGCCGCTGACGTGTGTAAGGCGCGCGACGGATTGACGTCCCCTTCGAGGGGAAGCCAGAACCGAACGCTCGGCAAGACGGCGTTGATGTTCAGCGAGGCGACATCAAACTGGTTGATATACTGGCGATACAGGCCAATCGCGGCTCGGAATGCCCAGGGACCGAACACCCCCTCTCTGGCGTCATGCCTGAAAGACAGGCGGGGTTCGGCGTATACCGTGGAATGGTTATCGAGGTAGGTCAGGCGAATGCCGGCACTGACCAGGGTCTGCTCGCTGAACTGTATGGTATCCTCGATGTAGGCGCTCCACCGCCAGTGGCTGGAAGACAACTCGGCAAACGACGACTCCCGTTCCGGCCCTCGAAAGGGGCTCTGAAAATTCAGGAGAAAAGAGCTCTCCGCCTGTATGACTTCGATGCCGGCGGTCACGTAATGGTTGGCCCCCGTAGAATGAGACACCTCTCCTTTGAAGCCCAGCTCGGCGATGCTGTTCTGATCGTCCGTTTTGTATTTGGGAATCGAGTCGGACGCGATGGATCCGCTTTCGTTGGGGAATCGTTCTTCGAACGAAGGAATACTCGCCCCGACACCCAGCATCTCCTGGTCGTACTCGACCTGGTCCATGTTCTGATTCAGGTCGAACTCGCTATACCACACGCTCCATTCGGCGAAGGTGCGCGCGCCCATGACGTGCTCATAACGAAGCTGGCTGACGGCGTTGCTCCAGCGGTGGCTCGAGTTCATCGTCAATAGATTGTCCCTGCTGTCCGACGGCATCCAGGGTTGTGTGCCGGCCATGACTACTTCTTTGTCGCCCAGCTGGTTGCCTCCCCGATAGAGGGACATATGGATGCTCCGGAGGAGCCCGACGTGCACCCGCATGGCTGCATGAAGGTCAAAGAAATCGAAGCTGTCTTGAAAGCTTTCTGATGCGAGCACGTTGCGCGCTTCTTCGTTGAGCGGAGCCAGCCCTACACGGCTATTAAATTCCTGGTGGTCGGTATACTCTTTCTGATCTTTGATGGGAGAGAGGGCCTTCAACAGGAAAAGATCCGGCGCGCTCCACTGGTTGAAATGATTCGAGAGAGCCGGCATCTGATAGAGGGACCATATCCCTTTGCGTACGGCAGCCATCCAGTTGATCCCGAATCGGTTGCGATCGCCCAGGCTGCCAGTGGCACGTCCATTTACGCTCAACGGGTCCACCTGAATGTCGTATTGATTGCCGACGATAGACGAAAGCCGGTGGTCGACTTCGATGATGCCGGATAGTGAGCTGCCGTGAGAGGCGCCGAAACCCGCTTTATGCACGGTAAATTTGTCGAGCGCAAACGCACTGAAAGGACCGACGAGTCCACCGTTGGGGATGGGCACAAAGACGGGGGCTCCATCGAGCCGGTACTGGTGTTCGCCGGCACTGCCGCCCTGGACGTGAACCTCTGACATCGCATCTCCCACCCGAATGCCGATCACCGTGTTCACACTCCGTATGACGTCGCCGGTGCCCGTCTGACGGACTTCGGCTATATCGACGGAATCCGATTCGAGCTCCTCAGATGGCAGCCGGCGCACGAGTCCATTGACCACGATAGGAGAAGTCACGAGCGGCTCCACGTCGACGCCTAATTCGATGCGCGTGTTTTCTCCCGGAGCCACCTGCACCGTATCCACCAGATCCTGATACCCGATATACGTCACCGCAATTCGGTACGAACCCGGAGGGAGCTTTGCAAAGGCAAATCGGCCGGCGCTGTTGGTCACCTCTCCGGTATCAGCCGACGGAAGCAGCACGTGTGCATTCACGAGCGGTTCCCCGGAGGCGCCGTCCACGACACGGCCGGTGAGTCCACCGAAAACAGGTTCTCGCTGCCTGTTCTCCACCAGGATGTACGCCCCGGAAGGGAGTCGATTGGCTTCTAAGCCGCTTCCAGCGAGCAGGCACGCTAATGCTTCGTCGACGCTCCCGCCCATGTAGCGGCACGAGGTCGTTTTCCCTTCGATGAGGTCGACATCGAAAACGGCATCTATACCGGCCAGTTTGATGAAGCGATCCAGCGCTTCACTCAGCGAAAGGCCCCGCGCATCTATGACATAGTCGGGATAAGCGTCGGTCAGATCCTGGGCTTGAGCAGAAAACGCAATGACGGTAGAACACAACAGGCATCCGACAAGCCAGGCGGCCAGTGTACACCGCATCGAGTATACTCGACAGGGTTCACCGGAAGCATGTGTCTGGTTCAAACCGTACATAAGGCGTGTAGGATGATATAAATCGAGTTAGTCCGGATCGACGATCTCGTACCCACTGGCAACAGGGCGTAGCTGCCACCCCAGCGAAGCACAAAGTTGTTCGAGTATCTGCTCTTCGGAGGCGGGCGCATTAAGGGATACTTTGACGATTTTTTCTCCCATTTCGGCAGATTCAAGTCGGATGCGCGTATCGAACCGGCGTTCGACTTCATCCAGCACGGCCCTGACAGGCTCCTCAGAAAGGAAAAAATCACCAGTCCGCCATGCATACGATGAAGAAACCATCTCATCGTCGGAGGGCAACATCAGTACTCCACCGGGCTCGACCCGTGCCGTCTGACCGGGTTTCAGGTTTAGACGATCCGCTTCACGGCCTCGTTCCATCAGTTCGACGCTTCCGGATTCCAGAGCCACCACCGTTCTTGCGGAGAATTCGTTTTCCCAGGCACGAACGTTAAAGCGAGTGCCGAGCACGTTCACCCGCGCATTGAACGTATGTACGTGGAACGGTCGCTCCTCGTCTCTCACTACGTCAAAGAAGGCCTCTCCGGCCAACGTCACGCTTCGGATATTCCCGAAGAAGCGTCCGTATCGCAGTGTAGATCCGCTATTCAGTTCCACCGTCGTACCGTCTTTCAGTTGTATCGAGGCGGTTTCGCCGAAGGGCACCGTGACCACGGCCGGCCTCAGCCAGAGGCCGAGTGCAAGACCACCAATGACGATCGTCGCAGCCAGGGCATACCACTGGAGACGAAACATGCGCCTCGGTGACCGCCTGGGGCTGGGAGAACGGTCGGGGGCGTGCCGTGCCGCCGGCGATGGCTCGCGGCGCTGCTCATCAACGGCGTCCATCTCCGCCTCAACACGAGCCCAGACCTGTCCCAGAGCCTTCGTGTCTGGAAGCGAATTCGGCGAAAAACCTTCAGCGAGTTGCCAGACCTCCTCCAATCCTACACGCTCATTGTCAGGCAAGTCCCGCAGCATCGTATCAAGTTCAGGCGGCAGTTCTTCTTTATGTGGGTTTGGCGTTTTCACGATTAAACACGGTCCTTTTGCAGTGCGTCCAGTTTACTTCGCAAGTGCTTGAGTGCGAGGAAAATATGCGTATTCACCGTCCTTTCGCTCAGCCCCATGATCTCACTGATCTCTTTGTGCGTCATGTCATGGCGCCGGCTGAGAACAAACGCCTCTCTCCTGCGCTGAGGCAATTCTTCGATCCATTGATGAATGTGTTCCGAAAGGTTTTTGGCATCCAGCTCCTCTTCCGAGGAAACAGCCGGGCCTTTCAGACCCAATGCTCCGGATTCCACGATATGCTCGTCAGTGACCAGATATCCTTTCCGACGATTCACGTTGAGCGAGGCATTTCGGGTCATGGTATAGAGGAGTGATTGCAACGAAGAATCGGGATTCAGTTGTTGCCGTCTCTCCCACACTTTCAGGAAAACATCTTGCAATACGTCGTAAGCACTTGCTTCATCTCGCGTTATACCGCGAGCATAGTGCACCAACCGATCGCTCATCGCATCGAACAGCTCGGCAAAAGCCTTCCGGTCGGAGTCGCGGATGCGCCTGGCCCACTCGCTGAATGCACCTCTTTCGATGCGTCCACGGGCATTCTGCCCTGCCCTGCCGGTGCGTTGCTCATCCTGCTTTGAAGAATCGGGTTGCACTTTGCTCATGTATCTTTACACACGGTCCGCATACTACGCGTAACAGGTACTATGAAAATCAAATTCAGCCTTCCCTTCGACAAATGCAAACGGAGAAGGGCGAACGAACACACCCCCGAGCAAAGCTGGTAACCCGCCAGTCTCGTTAAACTTGTCGTTTGACCGATCAACGCACCGTTGGGTACATTTTTTTTGAGATCCGTTACGCACAGCGGGAAGAGCAGGTGTATCAGGGACGTGGTAGTCATAACCATACGGTGGCACAAGGGGTCCTGCTCATCCATTCTGTGGATGCAGCAGGACCCCGGGTTATTAGAAGCCTGGATCAACACCGACTTTTTTGCAACGGCGCTTCTCGCTCACACCTCAACGTAAAGGTTACGAATCGCTTCGAACCACTCAGAATCACTCACTGGTATTCGTCTGCTCACCCGTTTCTTCGTTCCCCTCCCCATTCTGACTGGCGTTCGGCTTCCTCGGTGAGGTTTTCGCTGCAGATTTAGTGCTTCGTTTGGATCCGCTCGTCGTCCCTGTTTTTGTTGACTTCTTGGGGGTCGTTTTCCCCGTTGAAGAAGCGCCTGTCTTCGAAGACGCGCTCGCTGTAGACTTTGTGCTTTTTCGGGCCGTCGTTTTTGAAGCTGTATTCTTTGACGCCGGCTTTTTCGCTGCCGGCTTTTTCGCTGCCGTCTTGCGTCGAGCCGCCGGCGTAGACTTCAGAGCGGTATCGGTTTCGCGAACGGCGGCGCCGTCCCCTCCGGCCAGGACTTCGCCTTCGCCGGGAAACTGCTTGATATATTCGAACGGCGGCTGTTTGCCCGTGCCCTGGGCTACCGGTGAAGATTCAGGGATATAAAAGTCTTCGTTGGGCAACGTATCGTTATGCCGGCGTGCTGCTTCTGCGGCATGCCGCATGCTTTCGTCGGCATTTTTGCGGAGTTCGCCGAGATTTTTGTAAAAGGCGACTTCGAACAGGTCGAACAGATGGGCCAGAGCCGCTCGATCGCGTTCGTGCGCCGTCCCGAATTCACCGCTCCGGATTTGCATGTCCATCTTCGAAAGCGCCGTCGAGAGCGCAAACAGATACATCGCGTTATCGGCAATACGCGCCTGGACGACCTGGCGCTTGACGATTTCCTCCCTGTGCCAGTTGCTGGCCTGTTTGAAGGAGTGGCCGTGACGTTGAGTCAAAATCGAGAGCCGGCGAGCGTACTTGTCGAGCAGGGGATGCACACCCCTGACGTCGGGCTTGACGGGCAAAACGCCAAGAAATATCTGTGCGGCCAGGGGTATTGCGCGCTTCATGAGCTCAGTGTTGAGCACATTGCCCAGAATGCGCTGCACGTTGGACCCCACCGTGTCTTCATCGTCCCAGGAGAGTGCCTCCTTGATCCCTACCATTTGCTCTGCGAGCTGCTTGCCGCCGTATGCAAAGATAAACGATTGCATCACTTCATTGGACCCTTCGACGATTCGATGGATACGGTTATCCCGCCAGAGGCGCTCGAATTCGTTCTCGGTCATGTACGCCTCTCCACCCATGACCTGCATCGCGTCGTCGATCACGTCCCACCCCATCTGGGAGCAGAACACCTTTGTAATCGCTGTTTCGACCATGATGTCGCGGTCGTGACGGTCGAGCATGCCGGTCATCATATACAACATCGCATCCATAGCGTACGTCAGCGCCGCCATGCGGGCAATGCGTTGCTGGACGAGCTCGAAGTCAGCCAGCGGACGATCGAACTGGTACCGCGTCTGCGCCCATTTGATGCTCTGATTCATGGCTCTCTTGGCTGCCCCGGTCACACCGGCCGACAGGGTACAGCGACCGAAGTTGAGGCAGGTCAACGCCACATTGAGCCCCTTTCCTTCGATATGGAGCAGGTTTTCTTTCGGCACTTTGACGTTGTTGAAGCGAATACGCGCCTGCCAGGTGCCTCGAATGCCGGTTTTGCTTCTATTCTTTTGGAAGACCTCTACGCCCTCCATGTCCGGCGTACAGATCAACGCAGTGACGCCATCCCGTTTTTTCCCCGTGCGGCTATCCACAATCTCTTGTTTAGCCATGACCGTGAACATGCCCGCCAGCGCCCCGGAGGTGCTCCATTTCTTCTCACCATTGAGTAGATAATGAGTGCCGTCTTCGATCGGCGTGCATCGCGTTCGCTGCCCCGCGGCGTCAGAGCCCACGTCCGGTTCGGACAGGCAGAATGCGGAGAGATAGTTCCGGGCCACCTCGGGTAAAAACCGCTTCTTCTGCTCTTCCGTGCCGAACAGCATGATCGCCTTACAGCCAATTGACTGATGCGCCGAGACGACGACGGCCGTCGAACCGCAATAGCTGCCGATCATTTCCAGCACCCGGTTGTAACTCGTCACCCCCAGCCCCAGGCCTCCATACTCCTCGGGAACGGTCATGCCCATCACACCCAGGTCGAATAATTTTTCAATCACCCATTCCGGAATGAATTGCTCCTGGTCGATCTGGACGGCAGGATGCTCTTCCTTGAGATAGGACGCCAGCTTTTCGAGAAGGGCGTCGCACTTTTCGCGTTCCTCCCTGCTCTCGCGAGGATACGGGAAGATGAGGTCGTCCCTGAACCGCCCCGTAAACAGATTTTTCACGAATCCGATCTCTCCAGGCTCTGGACCCAGCATCTTCTCGATGTCCTGGATCATCTTACGGTCTTCAGCCGATACTTTTTTGAGATTGCTTATACTATTTGTGGCCATAATATTCTATGTATGATACCTTCACTGTGAAATATGTACATTGCTCAGCTAACGGTGACCGAGCGAACCAGCCGTAGAAGAGAAGTGGCGTGACTGGAACATGTATCGCTGTTCAAAATCGCCTACCCGATAGGTAGGTCTACGGTTCCAACGATCAGGGCTCTGGGCGCCGGGATAGGGGCTGCGCTTCACATAGACCCGATTTCATTCCTCAACAGCATCCGGGCACCCCGCACCCAGATACCAGTTACCAGCAACCCGATGACCTTCAAAGAAAAGCTCTCAGCGATCCAGATCGAAAAGCACTCCATCGTATGCGTAGGCCTCGACCCCGACATTGAGCGGATTCCTGCCGGCTTTTTCCGGAATCTGGAGGACATCGACCGGTTGTTGGCCTTTAACGCGAGCATCATTGAAGCCACAGCGCCTTATGCGAGCGCGTACAAGCTGAATGCCGCTTTCTACGAATGTTACGGCTCCTCCGGCTGGGCCCTGCTGGAGAAGACCCTCCGCCTGTTGCCGGACGACGTGGTGTCTATCGTCGACAGCAAGCGGGGCGATATCGGCAACTCAGCGCGGATGTACGCCCGATCCGTTTTTGAAACGCTCGATGTCGATGCGTGTACCGTAGCGCCATACATGGGGCTGGACTCGGTAGAACCGTTCCTGGCTTATGCCAACAAAGCCGCCTTCATCCTGGCGCGGACGTCCAATACAGGGGCGGAGGACTTGCAGGAACGCAGGATCGACGACGTACCTGTGTACGAACACCTGGTCCGCCTGCTGGCCGAGAAAGCGAACCGGTATGCCGGCCAGATGGGGCTCGTCGTCGGGGCTACGGCCGGAGAGGCCCTGGGGGTGATCCGGGAGGTTGCCCCCGGCGTCCCCCTCTTGATCCCGGGCGTCGGCGCTCAAGGAGGGGACCCGGCAGCCGTTATGCGCGACGCCTATGCGGGCCCGGGTACCGTGCTGGTCAACAGCAGCCGATCCATCCTGTATGCCGGTTCCGGAAGCGACTTCGATCACGCTGCTGCCGAAGAAGCGCAGCGCCTGCAAGAGCAGTTGCAGGCCGCATAACTCGATCTGATCGGGTGTGTGAGGAGGTTATGACCGGGTACTCTCATCCGTCTATTAGGGCGTGTGGACATTCATCTGCATCCGCTCTTTTTCGCCGATGTTGCGCATCTCTGCGTGCCATTCCTCGCGAGATACCCCGCATCGCGTCTCGGAATGCGCCTTGATCTGCCTAACATCCATCAAAAAAGCGCTGGCCGCCGCTAAAGGTCCACACCCCCTAGGACAGAACCCGTGAACTCTGAACCGTGAACTCCGAACACCCCCGTGAAACCTGCTCTATTTTTTTACGGAGAAAACGACCGCGTCATCGAAGTCGCCGTGCACGAACCGCCGAATCCCGAACGGCAACGAATCCCCGAGAGGGTGTTGCACTGGCTCTGGGACAACCAGCGGTTTGATCGCAGCCGGCTGGAAACCCACGACGGAGCGCCCTTGAAGATCCTGGACAAAGGTCAGGCCAACACTGACAGCGGCCCGGACTTCCAGCAGGCCCGCGTGGAGATCGAGGGTACGCTCTGGTACGGATCCATTGAAATGCATCTGTACTCCGGACACTGGCTGCGACACAGCCACCATACCGACCCGCGCTACAACAGCACCATACTCCACGTCACCCTGTTCTCGGACGCGCACACCGGCCTCCTAAAAAGAGCCGACGGTACCCGGGTCCCCGAACTGGTATTGTTTCCCTTTCTAAAGGAATCCTTGCGCACGTTGATCTACACGAATCACACCGGGGCAACGTCGTCTTTTGCCTGTGAAGCACAATGGGGAAGCGTGCCGGACCGAATAAAGGACCCCTGGATCACCCATCTGGCCCGGCATCGGATCAACGAGAGAAAAGAAGATCTCGAGTTCGCGTTCCTTCGAACGCCCCACCTGACCGAGGTCTTCTACCAGAAAATCTTCGAAGGATTGGGATACGCAAAAAACACCGCCCCCATGGCCGAGCTGGCGCGAAGGATCCCCTTATCGGTAGCCCGGCAGATCAACGATCCGGTATCTCTGCAAGCCAGCTATTTCGGAATAGCCGGCTTATTGCCCGACAAACGGGTGCTTCCAGGCCTCGATCCAGAGGAGCGCTCTTACATTGCTTCGCTGCATGCGTCCTTCGGGCAGTTCATGAAAACCTGGAAACCTGCACTGCCAAACCTTTCGCCCATGCCGGCTTCGATGTGGCAATTCTTCCGGCTGCGGCCCGCTAACTTCCCAACGTTGCGTATTGCACAGGCCGCCGCTTTGATCGCGAAAGGCCAGCTGTTTCGGAACGATCCCGTGGATATACTGAAAGAAGTCGTCCGGCGAGAAAATCCACTCGACGAATGTACGCGCTTGTTCCAGGAGCTCCCCGGTACGTTCTGGGACACCCACTACCAGTTTCTTCAACCCGCTGGCCGGCGCAAACGGGTCATCGGTTCTCAGCGCGTGCAGAAACTACTGATCAACGTCATTGCCCCCATGCTCCTGATGATCGCGGAACAGACCCACGATCCGGATCTGGAGCACCACACCTATCGCCTCCTGGAACACCTGCCCCCTGAAAGGGATCACGTCACGCGTTCGTTCAGACAGGCCGGCTGCAACCCGCAAAACAGCCTGATTACCCAAGGTCTTCATCAACTACACACGTCCTATTGCCGCCGCTCGAGATGCCTGCATTGCGCCATCGGGAAATTTATTCTGGGCACGGAAACGTAACCGTTCGGCCAGGATAAATAGAAGGGATTTTATACTGTATGACCGAATACCGCACTGCATGCTCGTCCGACTCGTTAAACTGACCCTCCACCCGGATCACGTGGCCTCTTTTCTCAATCTCTTCGATGAAATAGCCCCCAAAATCAGGGCTTTCGACGGCTGTATCCATCTCGAACTACTGCAGCATGTAGATTTCCCGGGGGTTGTCTGCACGTACTCGCACTGGCACTCGGAATCCCACCTCGATAATTATCGACAGAGCGACCTGTTCAAAGAGAATTGGGCCAAAACGAAACCGATGTTCGCAGCCCCTCCCCGGGCCGAAAGTTATCGAATGGCCCATTCGGCTGGGCAACCGCCGTTAGAGTAAACGACGGTAGAGTAAACGATGGTAGAGTAAACGATGGGTTTCGATTAACCAACTCCCAGCACCGCCGATACTATCTCTTGAAGAGACGTCTACCCCTTGTTGCAGCAACCGGGGGACCGGATCCGGTAGACCCCAGCCCCCCTCTCCACGAATGTATCGCTTCTACCTATGGAATTCGATCAGCAGACCAATCCTCTGTACGATTTAGACCTTCGTTTTCCTCCGCTTTCCAGGACGGTGGCCGAGGTATCTGAAATCTTGACTGCGGGAGGAGTGCCAGATACAGACCGATTAATCGAAATCGTCCACCACGACCCGCTCGTGGTAGCCTCCGTCCTCAAACGGATCAACTCTGCGTACTACGGCATGCGGAGACGATTCGACGATCTCAGAAAGGCCGTTGTCATGATCGGATTCATCGAGGTCTCCAATATCGTGCTGGCTACCGGGTATATCGGTCTTCGCCGGCTGGGCATCACGAATAATGAATCCAGCCTGATCGACCGGACGATGCGCGCGAGCGTCGGCACGGGTTTTTTCACCAACCTGCTCGCCCAGGAACTGGTGTTGCCGCAACGGTCAACCGCTTTTACAGTCGGCTTGCTTCACAGTATAGGCCGGCTCGTACTGTTGTACAATCACCCGGAAGACTACATGCACATCTACGAACAATCCGGGGACAGCTACTTGCCCGAGCCGGCCCGGGAACGCGAATTCCTCGGTATAGATCACATGACGATCGGTGCACTCGCCACACGCCACTGGAATTTCCCCGACCTCATTCCTACCCTGATCGAGACCTATGAAACGCCAGGCCACCTGGGCAATCCCGAACAGCGCCGCCTGGGCATGGCCATCAACGCCAGCGTCGATATTTCCACCCAGCTCATCCCGGCACTCCCTCAGCATACGGAATGGAAAGAAGGAAGCGAGTTGACCGACGAACTCCTGGAGTCAGCGCCGTTTCCATTGCCGTTGAACTTCCCGCCGGCGTTATCCTACCTCGCCAGAGATGTCAATTATCCGGAGAAGAAGCTGAAGGAATTGATCCTTTCCAAGCAGGAGGAAGGACTCAAATACATCGAGCACGTCATTAAATATTGACGTTCAAAAAGAGAAGTTCAACCCACTTGCAACCCGCCGGCCGGGACCCGGCAACCCTGGCTGCGGCAAGCGTACGGCATCGAGGGCGTTGTCGACACGGACAAATGCTTCTGCATACAACGAACCGACAAAAAGACGGTAGGACACTCTCGCATCGATGATGAGCGAGGGGTCCAGGTCGATAAACGTATTGTCTACGTCCAACCCGTAGGCCTTCCCCGTGAACACTGCTTCGGCAAAGATCGACACCCCGGTCGCACGGTTGTAAATAACGCTCAAGCCGCCCAGCCATTCCGGCTTTTCTGTGAGAAATAGCGTCCTTCCATCTTCCAGGGCGCGTGGGTTCATCCAGGTGAGATGGCCATCCAGGGTCCATAATGGGTGCAGCCTCACCGTCAAGGTCGATTCGATCCCCCATACGCGGCTTCCTTCCAGGTTGATGCGTTCCCTTCTCGACTGTCCTTCGACCTCGACATTTCGCTGATCTATTGTGTCGAACGTACGCTGGTAAAATCCGATGAGCTCTCCTGTCACCGTTGACTGTCGCCTCGAAAGTGCCAGCTCTGTCACAAAAGAGGACTCCGGACGCAGGTCGGGATTGAGCACAAAGCGGTTCAATGCGACGCCGAAGAGCTCGCGCATGGTCGGGAATCGTACCTTTCGGCCGGCAGCCCCTCGAATGACCCAGTCGCCAGGGAGCAGGTATTGTACCCCTGCGCTGAGGCCGTAGTCGCTAAAAGCGTCGATGGAGGGTTTATCCCCTGTCTCGGGAGTATAAAGGCCGTCGAAGCTGCCGCCCAGATTAACACGAACCCCTTCCTGCAGGTCAAACGCATACTCGAGGCCGGACGAATACACCCATTGGCTGAATTGCTCGGCAGGCGCCGGATCCGGTGCAGCGATCACCCCCATTTCGTCCGTCGCACGAGCCACCTCTTCGTGTTCAGACCTCAAGCCATTCAGCGCGAGACTCAACGTTCCGCTTCCCAGGGGCTGCAACCACGTTATCCGTGTCCCGAGGGTTTTGTCCTCGTCCTCCTGGCGCTCCGCGAGATTTTCGTATTCCACCGAACGGTACGCGTCTATCGTCTGCCGGAACCAGTTGCTCCAGATCGCCCCTCTGACGACGGCCCTCCCCTTCGTAGGCAATAGCCCGTTCAGTATAACCGTATTATTTTGCCATAACGGATATCTCCAGAAACGAATGGTGTTATCGACCGGGTTCAGGTGCCCTTCGGGGGCAATACCGTAGCCTCCATCGACAAAGAGATAAGACAACCCGAGCTCAAGCCCATTGTTGAACGCATACCCCGCTTGCCCGAACACATTTATCGCTTCCCGATCGGTATTCGTACGCGTTTCGAGGTCCGGCTGGCTGAAGGGCAGCTCGGCATCGCCGGGCAAAGGCATTCCCTCACGCGTCTGGTAACCGACGGCTGCGCTGAAGGTCCAGTTGTAGTGTTTTCGAAGATGAGTAAAGGCCCCATTGAACGTACGATGATCGCCATACGCGCCTGAAATTTCGGTCACCGTTCCTTCATCTTCGAGCGTACGCGACCTGATGTTTACCGCCCCACCCAGTACATTCGTGCCATACAAAACAGAAGGCACCCCCTTCGAGACGGTCACCCCTCCGATGACGCTGGCCGGTACAAGGTCCAGGTTGATGCGATTATCCCAGGGAATATTGAGCAGAGCTCCGTTAAAAAAGAGGGCTACCTGACGCTCTCCCGCGTTTCTGACGTAGATCAGGGACTCCCCCCTCGAATTCGTCTGGACATGCGTAGCCGGAATCAACCGGGCCAACTCGCTGACGGACCCGGCATTTCGTCGCTCGATGTCAGCAATAGACACCTTATGGACCGTGTTGGCCTCCGCTTCGAACACACTGCCATCCTGTATCACGATCTCGTCGAGGTCGTAGGACAACAAGGAATCGGATTCTGCTTGGGGCAGCACCTGGGCTCGTCCGACCTGGTGATCCAGAAAACACAGGACCAGCGACAACAAACCAGCCGCCTTCACCGAAAAACTGCAGGATGTGCGACGAGGTAAGACCATCATACAACAGTGGGCGTAAAAAAGGGTGGACGAAGCCCGATTTCGGCTGATGGGCCGCCTGACGAAAGGAAAGTTCTGCCGAATGGAGAAGAGGGGATACGACTAATCCAAAGGGGGTTAATCTACTGAGGGTGTACGTTCCGAAGAGACGGCTTCCGAAACAGTCCGTCTCTCGATCTGGTTGCGTATTTCCTGATAGAACGGAGGCACTGCCTGGTATCGGCTCATTTCGACTTTAGCTTCCAGGCTGGGGTTCTGATCGGAAGCCTCCCCGCTCAATTGTTCGGCAAATACGTAGTATTTTTCCCTCATCCCCTCTTGCTCTGAGGCTATACTACCCAGGGCCCGGTTTAGATTCCGATAAGAAGGGGTAAGCTGACCGATAAAACCCGTTTTCACCGTAAGGGACGCGGCGAGTTCAGCATGTCGATCGATGATCTCCTGATGCATCGCCAGCAATGCTTCATATCGCTCCACGTAGGGCGCCATGTCTTCATCCGACGCAGCCAGGTTTTTCAGAGCAGGTAGATCGGACTCGGCCCGGTCGTATTCGCGGGCAAACACCTCAGTACTTTCCTGAATCTGCTCATAGGAAGCTTCTTCACTTCCATAGCCGCCGTACGTGCGGCAACCGCTCGTGACGAGCGCCAGAATCAAAAGGGGTAAGCTGGCACGGTTAAGAAAGGCAGAAAATACGTTCTTTGTCATAGAGCTATCTATCGGGGCTATGCAGGCTATCATAGATACACAGGTATAGATACACAGGCGGCATATTCAGGCCATGCCAGAAGTGTGTTTTAATCGCTTATTCGCCGGTTGATATGTCCGAAAAGCTGCATCGTTTCTCGATCCGATCAACTTCAGCATTTCTTCAATGGACGACCCGGTTTAGATGACTGAATCGTCCTCTATTCTGACATTCTTGGTGATGATGATGATGCCGTCACGGATAAAAAAGTTTTTGCCGTCTCCCCCTTCCTGGACATGATCTTTATTGAAGATGCGGCACCGTTTCCCGATGCTGACGTTCCGATCGATGATGGCGCCTTCCACGTAGGAGTCTTCGTCGATGCCGGGATTGGCCGGCCCCTCACGAGGTTCTTTCGATTCGGTGTCGTGCCAGTGAAAATAGTCGGCGCCCATGATGACGCACCGTTTGATGGTGGTCCCCCTGCCCAGAAAGGTGCGTATGCCAATCACCGAGTCTTCGACCTCACTATCGACGATCACGCTGGCTTCAGAAATGATCGAGTTTCGAATGACAGAGTTATTGATCTTTGCGTGAGGCAGCGTTCGATTGCTGGTATATATGGGCGACTTCGGGTCGTACATGGTAAAGGGGGGCTGCGGCTGCGTCAGCATCAGGTTGGCCTCGTAGAAGGAGTGGATCGTTCCGATGTCGCTCCAATACCCGCTGAACGGGTAGCTGATGACCCGCAGGTGATCGATGGCGTAGGGAATGACTTCTTTCCCGAAATCGTGCATGGCAGGATTGTTGTTCAGCAGGTCGTTCAGGATCGCTCTGTTGAACACGTAGATCCCCATAGAGGCCAGGTAGATGCGGCCTGACTCCCGGAGCTCTTCGCTGACCGGGCTTTCCTTGCCCTCCAGTTCGTCGAGAGGAGGTTTTTCGTGAAATTCCGTGATGAGGTGCTCGTCGTCGGTCTTCAGGATGCCGAATCCGGGCGCGTCAGCGGCGACGACCGGTATGGTCGCGATCGTAATGTCCGCCTCGCGCTCCTGGTGGTGTTTGAACAGCTTGCGGTAATCCATGCTGTAGAGCTGATCCCCGGACAGGATGAGGATGTGCGAGTGCCGATGGCTATTGACGTGCATGAAGACCTGGCGCACCGCATCGGCGGTCCCCTGAAACCAGTCTTTCGAGGAAGGCGTCTGTTCGGCAGCCAGGATAGAAACGAATCCATGACCGAAGCGATCGAATTGAAAGGCATTTTGGATATGCCGGTTCAAGCTGGCCGAGTTAAACTGTGTGAGCACAAACATCCGATAGATGCCAGAATTGATGCAATTCGAAATAGGGATGTCGATCAGCCGGTATCGACCCGCAAGCGGAACGGCGGGTTTCGACCGGCGATACGTCAACGGGTGCAGACGTGTGCCGGCACCCCCACCCAATATTACGGATATTATTTCGTTCATTATGACAGGAGGAGCTTGTAGATGCTGGAGCGTTTCATGAGGACACGCGTAAGTATACTTATTCTCAATCTCAGAAAAAAATTAAATTCAGAGACACGTCGACTGATATGAGCGAACAAAGCCTGCACATTATCGAGGTCATCGAAGGCCGACTCAAGAGGACCGCCAAGCGTCGATATTTGACCCATTTCGTGTTCGGGCTGGTGCTCGTACTTGGCATTTTTTCGGGGTTATGGCTGTTGTTCACTGCGATCGAGGCCGGCTTCTGGATGCCGGCTACAGCGCGAACGATCGCCTTCGGCTTCATCGTCGGCCTCTCAGCCGTGCTGATGATCTGGTTTGTGCTCTTCCCGCTGTTGCGCATGACAGGCGTCATTCCCGGCCCGAGCCAGGATGCTCTGGCTCGCGACATCGGCAATACCTATCCGCAAATTGCCGATCGGCTCCTGAATTTACTCCAACTGGCTCGAGGTAGAAGCAGCGCATCGTCCAACACCTTCGTCGACCACGCCGTATCCTCATTAAACCGGCACATCGCGCCGGTGGAATTCGAAAAGATGGACGGTTTCGACCGGGCCCTGCGGGCTTCCAAAGTCGCCGTACTGCCCGCCCTCGGCATTGTGGTCTTTCTGCTCGCCGCTCCCAGCCTGTTCATCGACGCATCGCAGCGGTTGCTGGCCCCGAGTACCGAATTCATGCGCCCGCTGCCCTTTCAGTTGCACGTGACCCCGGGCTCCGTCGAGCTGTTGCGCGGAGATTCGCTCCAGGTCCGAGTCCACCTCGAAGGCGCCGAATTGCCCGAATCGCTCACGCTTCGAGTCAGAAACGAAGGCGAAGACAGAATCGTCGAAGAGCAATTGACGCCCCGGTCGTACGGCGTGTTCGCGCGCACCTTCGTCAACGTCCGGCGCTCTTTTTCCTACACCATAGCCGTCGAAGGCGCCCGCACCTCGTGGTACGACGTCGATATCGTCGAACGCCCGATCATCCGCTCGCTCCAGGTCGGGCTCGAGTTTCCGAGATATTCCCGTATTCCCCCCCAGCGCCTGGAACCGAACGTCGGCGATGTACAGGCCCTCCCCGGCACACGCGTCAACGTGGAAGCGACGATAGGCGGCCCGGACATCATCCAGGCTTTCGTGGAATACGACAACGGTCAGAAAGATACGCTGGAGATCGACGGCAATCAGGCCAGGGGAGCGTTCACACTCAACCGGGAAGGCACGTACCACGTGCTCCTCATCGACGCAAAAGAAAACCGGAACGGGAATCCGATCAAGTATTCGATGAAATTGCTGGAGGATGCCCTTCCTACAGCCGTACTGTTGTCTCCGGCCCCGCTCACAGAACTGAGCGACGCCCTCGAAACGTCGCTGCGAGCCCGCATCACCGATGACTTCGGTTTCAGCAGGTTATCCCTGTTCTACCGCCTGTCGGAGTCTCGTTTTGGAGAAACCTCGCCGGACTTCGAAGAGATCTCGCTTCCGTTGCCGAGCCGGACCGAGCTCGACCAGGACATCCTGCACAACTGGGTGCTCACCCGCGATACCGACCTGGATCCCGTCCCCGGCGATGCCATCGAATACTTCATCCGCGTCTGGGATAACGACGCCTACGCGGGGTATAAGCCCTCCACCAGCGCGACGCAATTGCTCCGACTCCCTTCACTCGCCGAGCAGTACAAAGAGCTCGACGAGAAGGAGGAAGCCGCCGAAGATAACATCGAAGAGATACTGCGGGATACAGAGAGCATCGAAGAACAATTCCAGGAGCTGCAAGACGAACTGCGCAACAAACTGGAGAGCGATTGGGAAGACCAGCGCCAGCTCGAGCGCATCAGGGAAAAACAGACCGAGTTGGAAAGCCGGGTCGATGACCTCAACCAGTCGTTCGAGCAAATGAGGGAGCAGATGGAAGACAACAATCTCGTCTCGGACGAGACGCTCCAGCTGTACGAAGAGATGCAACAGGTCCTCGAGGAGATTAATTCCCCTGAGCTGATGGAAGCCCTCAATGAACTCCAGAAGGCGATGCAAGAGCTCAACCTGCAGCAAATGCAGGAGTCGCTGAACAATTTTCAGGTCAACGAGGAGCAGTACCAGCAGCGCCTCGAGCGCGCCCTCGAGCTGTTTAAACAATTACGTGTTCAAAAAGACCTGGAAGAAGTAGCTCGCCGTGCCGAGGCGCTCGCTCAAGAACAAGAACAGTTGAGAGAACAGACGGAGGCGCTCGAGGAGGAACCCGAAGAGTCCCCGGCCGACGACAACGAGCCAGACGACCGCGGGCAGGAAGCTGAATCGGAAGAATCCGATCCCGAAGCGGACCGCCCCCGTGAAGGGAATACGCCGGAACCCGACGAATCGCAGCATCCTACCGACCAGGAATCTGCGGATGAGTCGAACCGAGAGTCCAGCGAAGCCGAGCAGGACTCGGAGCCCCCCTCTGCGGACGAAAGCGACTCGGAAAAGGACTCGGAAAACGATCGGGACTCCAGGCAGGACGACACTCCTCCAAACGAAGCACTCGCTCAAAAACAAGAGCTCTCGAAGGAAGAGATGGAAGCGCTCGAGGAAAAGCTGGAGGAAATCCTGGAGCGTATGCAAGAGGTAGAGCATGCTCCTTCTCAAGAGATGGAGCAACTCAACGAGGAGGTCAAAGACCAACAGATCCCCGACAAGATGGAGCAAAACGCCGAGCAGCTCCGGCAAAATCAGTTGAACGAAGCCCAGCAGCAACAGCAACAGATGCAGCAGCAGCTGCAGCAGATGCAGCAGCAGCTGCAGCAGATGCAGGAGGGCATGCAGGGAGCGCAGATGCAGATCAACCTGGCCGGACTTCGGAGGGCACTGAGCGATATCTTGACCCTGTCCCAGCTGCAGGAAGAGCTCAGGGAGGACGTACGAGAGCTAGCCACCGAGAGCCCAACGATGCGCGGGCTCGCCCAGGAGCAGGTTGAGTTAAGCTCCGGGTTACGTGTCGTGAGCGACAGCCTGCAGAGTCTGGCTAAAAAAATCCCGCAGATGAGCCGCGAAGTGCAACAACATGCCGGCGACGCTATGCGCGAAATGAGTTCTGCCGTAGGGTCGATAACCGAGCGGGTAGCCAACCGCGCGACAGGTCATCAGAAGGAATCCATGATGCACCTCAATGAACTCGCCCTCTTGCTGTCCGATCTGCTGAACGAGATGATGAATATGCAAGGCAGCGGCGGCGGAGGCGGCACGTCCATGCAACAAATGATCGAACAGCTGCAAAACGCGGCCGGCCAGCAGCAGAAGCTGAATCAGCAAATCCAGAACATGCTGAACGAAACGCAGGGCAACCGGTTGTCCCAGGATATGCAGGAGCGGCTTCGCCAGCTGTCCGCGCAACAGGAACAAATACGTTCCCAGATCAAATCGATGAGCCGAAACCGGGAACTCCGGGGCAAGATCATGGGCGATTTGAACCGCATCGCCGAGCAAATGCAGGAGGCCGTCCGCGAGCTCCAGCAGGGACGCCCGGGGCGCCAGACGCTGGAAAGGCAACAACAGATCCTGACTCGCCTGCTTGATGCAACCAAGTCGATGCAGGAGCGCGGGAGAGAAAAACGACGCGAGGGTCAGATCGGCGAGGACTTCTACCGCGAGAGCCCGGAAGGCCTCACTCCCTCCGAGGAAGCCGACAAACTGCGGCGCGCTCTGATCGAAGCGCTCGAAAGCGGATATTCCCCCGATTACGAAGAGCTGATCAAGCGATACTTCGAATTATTGCAGGAACGATCGCTCGAAGTCGAACCGTGATGGGTGCGAAGTACCCAGTACATAGTACTTCGTACTTTGCACGCGGTACTTCGTACTATGCACGTGGTACTTCGTACCTGGGACTTCCCCCCCCGAGAAAGCGGGATTGTACATCGGGAGTGGGGATTCGGCAGGCATCCTCTTTGCCGAACCACGTGTACCGGTTCCGTGCTATCCATTCGTATACGGCATCACGAATAGGCGCTGGTATGCCGATGAGGCCATACAGTAAAGGCCAGCCTCCATTCAGGCGGCGAGCTATTCGAAGAGCAGCCGTCGATCGCCTGTAGTAACGTCCGCCTTCGACGAGGACGATGCTCGCGAGCGGGCTGGCGGTCGACCCTCCGTCGCCGAGGTATCGTTGGGCTTCGTCAGACTGCAGCGACGCAAACTTGAAGTACCCCTTCGGATCGCGATCTATGATGAAATTCACGCTGGAATTGCACAAATTGCAGACTCCATCGAACAATACAACCGCCTCGTCTGGCTTCAACGGCTCAGCCGTGTCGCTTTCCTCACTCATTTCGCAGGCTTCTCCGGTCTTACGATCCAATTATTATTACCTGTTTTTCAGGACTCCATACGACTAAATTAGGCCCCTGATCCACCTCGACATGGTATTTCATTTCAGGCTATCGCGAAGAAAAAATGGAGAACTTGTCTTGGAAGCGCATTTTTCATAAATTGAGCAGCTTTAATGCAGATCCCGTAAACTGCGAAGTTGATCGGGAACCCACCGATTTGAGCGGATGACATGCCAGCAGCTCTATTTCACAATCCCTAGTTTGTAGCAGAAGTCCTGTAAGGAATATGAGGATCCTCTTTGTATCAGAAGAAGTAGCCCCTTTTACGTGCAAAAGCGAAACTGCGGATCTCGTCCGCATGATTCCAGAACAACTCCAGGAAACTGGGGAGTTCGAAGTACGCATCATGATGCCCCGATACGGCATCATCAGTGAACGCCGAAACCGCCTCCACGAAGTCATACGGCTCTCCGGCGATGTGATCGAAGTGGACGGTCATAAAGAGACTCTGAAAGTAAAGGTAGCTTCCATACCTGGCATACGGCTGCAGGTATATTTCATGGACAACAGCCATTTCTTCAAGCGAAAAGGCATCCATGCCACCAAGGACGGCGACGTATTCGACGACAACATCCAGCGCGCCTGGTTCTTCTCACGAGCGGTCCTCAACACGATTCAAAAACTCGGATGGTCCCCCGATATCGTGCACTGTTTCGGTTGGATGAGCGCCCTCACTCCGTTGCTCCTGCGCACCGACTACAGCCAGAACCCGAATTTCGAGAAGGCCAAGAGTGTCTACACGCCGGGCAGCATCTCGCCCGACGAGCAGATCGCCCCGAGCTTCCTGGAACAGCTCCCGAACCCATCCTCGCTGCACCAGGGGTGCCAGAGCGTAAGCGAGCTCGGTGCGGAACTGGCTGACATGATCGTGCACGCCCCCTCCGAGACGCCGCAAAACCCGGCGGCCCTGCAACTCACCGACAACATAGAGGATCTTTGCACTCAGACCAGAGGTCTCTACGAGCAGCTTCTCGCGGAAGTGGCTGTTTGAAACATCCTACATCATAAGGCATTGATTACTGCGCTAAACCCCATCGGCTCACAGGTCGACTGGGGTTTGGCTTTAGAGCCTATTCGAACTCCTCATTCGGGCTTTATACGTGAAGGCCCACGCCGCCCTGCCCCATGATCAGGCCTGCGAAGGTTTCTCGGATAGACGCCGATCAGGCTGCCGCATACGAAATCGACATCGATTATCGTTACTATACAGATGTTACGCGCCAGATGCGCATAGGTCCTGCCATAGCGGCTTTGCATGGGTGCAAAGCCGCGTAAACCAGACTGCTGTGCACAGTTCGCGTAACATCACTTATTATACTTGAAACGCCTCATTGACTTGATTCTCCGGTACTCGAAACGGGTGGTCCGCCCTGTTCATCGCCGTGTTCATCACTGCGCTGACTGCTGTACTTCACCCCGTATTGAGTGCAAGGATGTGATTACATGACCACAAAATGCTCTCTACTTCTTATCCTTTCGTCGCTCGTTGTACTGGCCGCCTGTGAAGATCCTGGCACCGTGGGCCTGGGGCTCGTGGAGGATGCCGGCGGCGTCCCCGTCGTAACCGAAGGCGGCATCTCCGAGTTTGCCCAGGAAGGCTCGGCCAACGTGATTTCTCGATTAGACCGGTTTATGGCCGGCCAGGTCAACGACCCTCTCACAGGCGAATTCAACGCCATAGGATACATCGATTTCACCCCCGGCGTCATTCCTGCCGGATATTCTGGCGGAACGGTGGACTCGGTCTCCCTCCTCCTCGAGATCGACTACGTATTCGGAGATACAACCCAGCCCGTCACGATCGAGGTGTTCGATCTCCTCGAAGAAATCGAAACGTCGGAGCTCTCCAGAGACAACCTTACGCCGGCTTCCGATGCAGGCATCTTCCAGTTTTCGTTCATGCCTACAGATACTGCCGCGCTGGCCGTCTTCCCTGCCGATTGGATCACAACCAATAACGCGAGGCTGCGCTCGTCGACCTTTGCTACGGACTTTCACGGATTCAAGCTCGTTGCCGTGGACGGCAATGCCATCGTGGGATTTCGCATAACGAGGGTTTCTCCCGACGCAGCGACCAATACCGCCCTTACAGGGACGGCAGGCACGATCTCCCATACCTACTTTGCCGGCAACACGTATTCCGAGTTCAATCGCCTCAGCGATCCCCAGCTGGCGGCGGGGCGCGTCCTGATTCAGGAGGGCGTCGGCCCCCACGTTGAACTCCGGCTCGACTTCTCGGACGTCGAAGAATCCAGCCTGAACCGGGCCGCCCTGGAGCTTCGGATCGACACGACCTTGTATTCCGAAACGCCCGACTTCGTCCGCCCCCAGCCGGCTGGACTGAACCTCTTCGGCATCTTCGAAGAACGGGAAACGTGCCTGTTTACCAGTACGGGCATCCTCCGTCGGGATGGAACCCTGGCCTGTGCCCTCGCGAGCAACGTCCCCGTTCGGAGCGACGGCGCCATCGTCTTCGAGACCCTGAATTTCAGAAGCGAGGTGCAGAATCACCTGCTCGACCTCGAAGTGTTCGATTACTACGAAATACAGTTTCCGATCACCAGTTCGTCGATCTCCGTGGACGCGTTCGCGATACACGACACCTCGTCCGTTGTCGCGCCGCCCACGCTGGTGCTGACCTACACCCAGTTGCAGTAATCGATGCTGCGTACCGCGTTACGCTGTGCCGCGTACCATTTCGGAGATCGTGTACTCCTCAATCAAAACCGTCGCCGGATCGATTTTTTCTCGAATCGGGCCCCCTAGAACGCGCAGAATTCATGAATATCACGAAGCAACACCTGTCTATGCCCACCTATCGGTCCCTGGGGCTGATCGTGCTCGGCCTGGGCATATTCTTACTGACTCCCGCTCCAGCGTGGGCGCAGCAAGACGCCGACGGCTCGATATACTCGCGCTTCGGGCTCGGCGAATTATTCGACTTCTCCTCCGCACAGATCCAGGGGGTCGGCGGCGGCGGCGCAGCGCTGACTTCGTTGAACTACGTCAACCTGTCCAACCCCGCAACCTGGGCCGACCAATCCCTGACGCGCGTTGCCGGGAGCCTTCAATTTCAAGGCCTGGAAATCGAAGACAATCAGGGGCTATCGAGCCGGCTCAATTCGAGCATGTTGAAGGCGTTCCAGTTCAGCTTTCCCATCCGTGCTGGTTCCTGGGGAGCGGTCCTCTCGTTCACCCCCTATTCTCGCGTTGCCCATAAGGTCGAAGATACCCCGGAGCCCCTCGTCTCGCCCTTGCAAGACTCTTCCACGTACCAGATTACCTTTGAAGGAGAGGGAGGCCTCCAGAAGGCCACCGCCGGCTTTGGTTTCCGCCCCTCCCGGAACATCAGCTTTGGCGTGACAGCCGATTTCATCTTCGGCATTATCCGAGAATCGAGAGACACGCGCATCTTTCCCAACGAGTCGGGCAGCGGCATCGTGTTTACTTCCACAGACTTCAACAAGTCGACGCGTCTGGTCGGGGTGACCAGCACCCTCGGCGGCCTCGTTACGTTCCCGGACATTCTATCGGATAACGACGCGCTCTCCGTGGGCGTCAGTGTATCCTTGCCAACCACCCTGTCCGGAACGCGGACTCGGACAATCGGCCCCAGTTCGAATGCGCTGGAGATCGGCGAAGAACTCAAAGGAGACGTCGAGTTGCCCATGCGGTCCAATGTCGGGCTGACCTATTATTTAAGCCGGTGGGCCTTCGTCACAAACCTCATGATCGAACCCTGGAGCGCCTTCGATTCCGAGCTGGACCTCCCTGGCTTCGTGCCCGGCGGGTCCTCATCCTTCAGGGATCGCACCCGTTTTTCGCTGGGTGTCGATTTTCAACCTTCATCTAATGCTCTCGATTCGTATTTTAATAGAATGGGCTATCGCATCGGATTTTACACAGAATCCTGGTATGTCGATATCCAGGACATTGACGCACCCACAACGACAGCGCTTACCGGAGGAATCAGCCTTCCCACCCTCTTTCCTGGTACGCGAATTGATATCAACCTGGAAGCCGGCAGGCGACGCAGCAACGACGCCCGACTCGTCGACGAATCGTTCTACAAAATTCATATTAATGTGAATATTGGCGAACGCTGGTTCGAGAAAAGGAAACTTGGTTGATGCCTGCTTGTCTTTACTCGTATATTTACTCGTTCTTTCGGCTTTTTACAGGCCGGACGGAAGCACAATCTCCCATAACATTTTTTGGCGCGATGACTAACTGTACCGCGATGACTAACTGCACAAAGAGCATCCTCACCCTGCTCTTGTTTATCCTTCTTGCCTCGCCTGTGCGCGCTACCGCACAAGATGACGAATGCTCGGACGACAAGAACGAGCAACTCATGAATTATAGCCTGTATTACGAGGCGTTCAAAAACAAGGATTTCCAAACCTCTCTCCCCTACCTCCAGTGGATCCTCAGATGCGCCCCCGGCTTCACGGGCAAGCCGCCTGGAGACGACCGCAACTTCAGAAGAGGCGTTGAGCTCTATCATGGTCTTGCCGAAGCGGCTGACGACCCGGCTATGAAGGAGGCCTACATGGATTCCGCCCTCGCCCTCCACGATCGGGCGGTGCCCACTTTAGAGGACGCCGGCGCCGAGGTTGATGTACACCAGTGGCAGTTCAGGAAGGGGCGGTTCATCCAGGCCAACGCCGAACTTCTCCCAGACGAGCAGAATCAGGTCGGCGAACTTTACCTGGCCGTCTACGAAGGCAACTCCGAGATTCTGAACCCGCTCTCGTATTACGTCAATGTCATCATCGCGGATATGGCTCGTAATGACATGAAGCAGGAGGCCGTCGACTTCATGGAGGATATCGAGTCCAATTATTCCGGCGACGAAGAGGTCATGCAGATCGTAGATTCCTGGCGTGACAGACTCTTTGACTCTCCCGAGGAGCGTATGGCTTTTCTGGAAGATCAACTGGATAAAAACGCGGGCGACCTCGATATCATCGAAGAACTCATCGACATCTACAAAGAGCTGGAAATGCGCGAGAAGCTCAGCGGCATGATCGCCGAAATGCTCACCATCAACCCCACCCCGAAACTGTACGTCGAAGCCGGCTCGATGAAACTCAACGACGGCAACATCGACGGCGCCATCGAAGACTTCAACAAAGCGCTCGAAATGGAAGGAGGCGACAGCGTGGCCCGGGAAGCCAACTTCAACCTGGGTACCGCCCTTCGCCAGAAAGGCAATCTCTCTCAGGCCCGGACGTATTACCGCCGCGCGCTTCGTGAAGACCCTGACTTCACCCAGGTCTATAGCGAAATCGCCAACCTGTACGCCGAGGCAGTCCGCGAATGCGGAGGCTCTACGATGGAGCGGGAAGACCGGGCCGTATACTGGCTGGTTGCCGACTACCACGAACGAGCCGGTAATGCTCGCGGAGCCGCCCAGTACAAACCCTACTTCCCGACCGCCGAAGATCTCTTCTTCAAAGGCTGGAACGAAGGTGACGAGTACCCGATCAATTACGGATGTTATTCCTGGATCAACGAGACCACCAAGGTTAGAAAACCGTAAAAATTCTTTTACAGGGATTCTTTTCGCCATCTTGTGCGTGTAACGGCCGATGAGTACTTTCTGCTCATCGGCCTTTTTTTCTTTTCGTTGACCAAATCCTGAATTCCTTATTATTATGGCGAAGATCGAGCAGATTCATGCGCGGCAGATTTTAGACAGTCGAGGCAACCCGACCGTAGAGGTCGACCTCATCACGGACGAAGGCATCCTGGGTCGTGCCGCGGTCCCCAGTGGCGCCTCGACGGGTGAATACGAAGCGGTAGAGCTGCGCGACGGGGAGTCGGATGTGTATATGGGCAAAGGCGTGCTCAAAGCAGTGAAAAATGTCAATACGAGCATCGCAAAAGCCTTGCACGGAGAAAGTGTATTTGCGCAAAACGCCGTCGACGCCCGCCTGATCGAGCTGGATGGCACCGACAACAAGAAGAAGCTCGGTGCAAATGCCATGCTCGGCGTATCGCTCGCCCTGGCCAAGGCCGCAGCAGCCACCCTCCGCCTCCCCCTCTACCGCTACATCGGCGGGACGAATGCCTGCACCCTCCCCGTGCCTATGATGAACATCATCAATGGAGGGCACCACGCAGATAATACCGTGGATATGCAAGAATTCATGGTCATGCCGGTGGGCGCCGATCGATTCAGTACAGCCCTGCGTATGGGTGTCGAAATCTTTCATCACCTCAAAAAAGTCCTCAAGAAGAAAGGGTATAATACGGCAGTAGGCGACGAAGGTGGATTTGCGCCAGACCTCCGTAGCAATGAAGAGGCCATAGAGGTTATATTGGAAGCCATCGATGCCGCCGGCTACAAAGCGGGCGAAGACCTCTACATCGCGCTGGATCCGGCAACCAGCGAAATGTATCAGGACGGCCACTATGTTTTCTGGAAAAGCGATCCGAACAACAAGCGATCCTCGGAAGATATGGTGAACTACTGGAAAAGCTGGGTCGATCAATATCCGATCATCTCCATCGAGGACGCCATGGACGAAGATGACTGGGATGGCTGGCGCATGCTCACCGAAGCCGTTGGAGACCGCGTGCAGCTCGTCGGCGACGATTTATTCGTCACAAATACGAACCGGCTGCAAAAAGGGATCGAAAGTTCGTGTGCAAACGCTATATTGATAAAACTCAACCAGATCGGCACATTAACGGAAACGCTCGAGGCGATCGAGATGGCCCATTTCAGCAAATACGCATCCATCATCAGCCACCGCTCCGGAGAAACGGCCGATTACACCATTGCCGACCTCGCAGTAGCCACCAATGCGGGTCAGATAAAAACAGGTTCTGCCAGCCGCAGCGATCGTCTGGCCAAGTACAATCAACTCATCCGCATCGAAGAACAGCTCGGCGAAGCGGCGAAATTTACGGGCCTGAATACCTTTAAATTCTAAATACGATACCATGAAAAAGCGACCTTACGTCCAGTTCATCCAGGAGTATATGTCCGAAAAAGCGTTCCGCCGGAATGTCTTGTGGGCGTTCGCATTGATGATGCTGATCTGGGTCAGTTTTTTCGATAGCCACAGCATTTACAAGCGCCTGACCTGGCATGCTGAATCGCAGAAGCTGGCCGCCGAAAATCTGCAGCTACAGGAAAGGATCGACGATCTCGACGAGCAACTCGAGGTCGGCATCTCCGATGAGATGATCGAGCAGCTGGCCCGAGAGCGATACGGTATGCGCAAAGAGGGTGAGACCGTATATCGCATCCAGGTAGTAGACTAACTGCTGAAACGCTAGCCGATCTTATGACACACTTCTCGGTCGGTATAGACCTTGGCGGAACTTCGATAAAGGCGGCCCTGGTTACCCGAAATACGGGTATCGTAGAGCTGCGCTCAACGCCCACACTGGCCCATGAAGGCCCCGCTAAGGTGATCGACCGCATCGCCGACCTGGTGAACGAGCTGATTGCCGCCTCCCCCAGCGGGGTAATAGCCGGCATAGGCCTCGGCGCTCCCGGAGCCGTAAATTGGAACAGAGATACCGTCATCAATCCGCCCAACCTCGATCACTGGGACGTCGTCAATCTTCGCAATGAGCTTCAGACCCGGCTCAAAACCAATCTCCCCGTCATCGTAGAAAACGACGCTAATGTAGCCGGGCTGGGATCGGCCCACTACGGCGCCGGCATCCCCCACAACTCGTTCATCCTGGTCACGCTCGGCACCGGTGTGGGGGGAGTCATCATCTACAACAACAAGGTGTTCCGGGGCACCACGGGCGGCGCCGGCGAGATCGGTCACATGACCATCGATTACGAGGGGCCGATCGATCATACGGGCGTAGCCGGCGCCATCGAAGCCTACATCGGCCAGCGCTTTCTATCCAAACACGCCAAATACCGGCTGCATACTCGACAAGACAGCGTCATCCACCAGATGACGCAAGGCGACCTCGATACGATCACCCCGAAGATGTTATTCGAGGCCGCCGAGACCGGAGACGAAGGAGCGCTGGAGGTGCTGACCTGGGCCGGGCATAAGCTGGGCTGCGTACTCGGTTCTGCGGTCAACCTGCTCGACATTCGAAAGATTATCATCGGCGGCGGCGTATCGGCCGCCGGCACCTTCATCCTGAAGCCCGCCTACGACACCATGGTCCGGTTCGTGATGCCCGGCCTGAGGGAGGGCCTGGAGATTATCCGGGAAACTCTGGGCAACGAGGCTGGTATTTTAGGAGCAGCCCATCTCGTCTTCGAGTATCTGGATGAACATTCTTTCTCCTCCTGAGGGAGGAATGCCCCGGGCTGTCGACGTCTTCTTAACGGGTTTGAAGCTTTTCTCTCACAACGTGCCTTCTTGCGCCAACTTCAGGCCGGCAGCGTTCGGCTCCCGCCTGGCATTCGCTCCCGTCCTCATTACACTCCTCGCCTGCGCCGTCTTGCCTCGCGAAGCCGCGGCGCAGCAGCAAGATACGCTCGGTGTATCGCCCCCTACCGATACAACAGCGGCGACAACACCGCCGGCCGGCCCGCCTCAGGGGGGCTCCGGCCTCAAAAACGCAGTGAAGTTCAGTGCATCCGACTCCCTGATCATCCGTGTCGGCGATGACGAAGACGATACCGGCACCCTCCACGGTGACGTCAAGGTCGACTATGGGCAGACCAACCTCCAGGCGCACAGCATCCGGATTTTATTCGCCATCGATGAGCTGAGAGCCCGAGGCCTCCCTTCGGACACAGGCATGGTCGGCCGGCCTCAATTCAACCAGGGCGAAGATACCTTCCAGGGGGACGAGATGGCTTTTAACCTGCGCACGGAGCGAGGCCGGGTCGTAATCGGCGAAACCCAGTACGACGACGGGCAGATCCGGGGCGGCGTGGTCAAAGTCGTCGAGGACAGCACCCTGTTCATTAAAGACGGCGTCTATACAACGTGTGAATGCATCGACGACCCCTCCTACTCCCTTCGGTCCGATAAAATGAAGGTGGTCGACCAGACCAAGATATTCACGGGCCCCATTCAACTATTCCTCTTCAACATACCCACCCCGTTATGGCTTCCGTTCGGCTTTCTGCCGGCGCAGAACACCCGTCGAGGCGGGTTTCTGGCGCCCACGTACGGGGAAGACGAACTGGGGTTTTATCTCAGAGATCTGGGCTGGTATTTCGCCCTCAACGATTACAACGACCTCCAGCTCCGCGGGGGGATCTGGACGAGCGGGAGCTGGAGCGGCTCCTCCCTCTGGAGATACAACCGCAGATACCGGTACAACGGCCAGATTTACCTGGCCATCTCGCGCCTGCGCAGCGGCGAGCGCACCGACCCCAACTTCTCCGTTCGCAGCACGAGTTCGTTCCGCTGGCAGCACTCCCACGAATTGGACCCATCGACCTCAATTTCGAGCAACGTCAACCTGTCAACCCAGAGTTACCTCCGCGCGGTGTCCGAACAGTACGACGATCGAGTCTCCCAGACCATCGCCTCGAGCATCAACTTCAGGAAACGCTGGGCTACCTCGGGGCGCTCGCTCTCCCTGAACCTGACGCAGAATCAGGTGCTGTCGACCAATACGACGTCCATGACCATTCCGAACCTGACTTTTTCGCAGAACTCGCGGAAGCCTTTTTCGAGAAACAACAGGCCGGCCGGCGCTCGAGAGCAATGGTACGAGAAGGTGACCTACAGCTACAACTTCTCGATGAACAACCGCTATACCTTCTCCCCCATCCAGGACGACTCGCTCCTGGCGGCTCGCAATGCCGACGACGTCACGTGGTTCGACGCCCTCTTCTCCATCGACAAATACCGAAGGGCTACCGACAACGACGAACCGTTCGACTTCAGGGCGACCCATCGCGTACCGATCAATGCGTCCTTCTCTGCCCGAAGGATCAGCCTGAACCTGACCCCGAGCATCAACTATACGGAAGACTGGTTCCTCCGAACGAACCGCCAGTTTCTCCCTGCGGACGCGGACGCCCCATCGCAACGCCCGGTCACCGAATCCTTGCCGGGCTTCTTTGCCCTCCGCCAGTTTTCTACGAGCCTGTCCGCCAATACGACCATTTACGGCATCTTCCCCTTCAAAGCCGGCAACCTCGATGGATTCCGGCACACGCTGCGGCCCAACCTGTCTTTTACCTACCGCCCGGACTTCTCCGGATCCTTCTGGGGCTACGTACGCAATTACACCGACTCGGAGGGCGAACAAGTCGAATACGGCATCGTGAACGGCGTACAACGGGGGCTCCAGCAGTCGCTGTCGCTGAACCTGGGCAACGTCTTCGAAGCCAAACGTGTGCGCATCGATTCGACCGGCGCCGAGCAGAGCACGGTCCTCAAACTCCTGAACGTCAACGCGTCGGCGAGTTACAACTTCGCGGCCGATTCGCTGAACCTCTCAGCGATAGGCCTGACGGCCCGGACCAGCCTGTTCGCCAACAGGATGAATGTCAACGTGCAGTCGTCCTTCTCCCCATACCGCCTCAACGCGCAGGGCACCAGCGTGGTCGATGACTATCTGTTCGATATAACCCGGTTTCGATTTGCACGGTTGACGCGCATGAGTATATCGGCGAACACGTCGTTCAGGAGCTCCACGGGTAGGCCGGGCCGGCCCGTCGAAACGGCGCGCGCTTCCCCGCCGGGGTTCTCCAACTTCGGCGCACAGGGGTTCAACCCCGATGCGGCTATCGCAGGAAGCCTGAGCAATCCTACCGGCGACCCTGTCGACTTCAACATCCCCTGGTCGCTCCGCATGGACTTTACTTACAGCATTTCGAAACCCCTCACGGTTCTCACTCGTACCATGACGCTCAATGGAAGCTTCGATTTCAGCATCACACCGAACTGGAAAGTGCAGGGAAGGACCGGCTACGATTTCGAGCGGAAAGAAGTCGTGACGACCAACATTAGTTTCTTCAGAGATTTCGAATGCTGGCAGATGTCGCTCAACTGGGTGCCCTTCGGTAGATTTCAATCGTTCGGTTTTAATCTACAGGTCAAAAGCGGGCATCTGAGGGATTTGTTGCGCATCCAACAGCCTCGTTCGGACGTGAGCGGGCGCTTCAGCGGCCTCATTTAGAGGAAACCCCTGGATTCCCACCAATCAATTTGCCTACACGCCCCAACGCTGAACCCGTACGTTATCCATTCCAATTGCGATTTTTTTTTGTTTCGAGATGCCGTACACTGTAACTGTATGATGAATGGTCCCCGAGTATCATCACCTCTCCTTCGAAAGGCTATTCAGGATGGTCAATTCGAGGTATACGTATCAATGAGCACCTGTGTACATTGTTGAGTGAAGCCTGGAGCCTTTTTCTCCGTATTATTTATTTTCCCTCGATTATATAAGATCCATGAGCACTATTACCGGTACTATTCGATCCTCCTGGCGCTCGCTTTGCGACAAAGCATTTTCAGACAAACGTCTGGCCTCCTATCTCGCGGACACGTTCGAATCAGAGCTGCATGCGACCGATGCCGAAGGCCTGCGGTTCTACGTCAAGAAGCGCATCGTGACCATCTACGGCACGCTGTACCGGGAATCCGACCGCGAGCAGATCATCAAGCTGGCCAGTCGAATCATCGGGCTCGAAGCCATCGTGGATCGACTCCAGGTGGTAGAAGATGTCTACAAGGAAGATTTAAACGCACGCATCTACCTGTTGCTCAACGACAGGTACGAACCCAAGCGTTTGTTACCCGCTTAAATCCGATGTGCTCGTAGAACCCCGAGGAGATGTCGGAATCCCGGAGCACGAGCTCTGTGCCGGCGCAACGCTCGAAAACCGCATCGATGAGTTTTTTTCCCACCCCCAATCCCTGGACGTCAGGTTCTACCGCCAGGTCGCATAGATAACTGTACAGCACCCCATCGCTCAATACGCGGGCGATCCCTACGATTTGCCCCTCGTGCCAGGCCGTGAGAACCAGTGAAGACTGTTCGAACATGGTCCAAACGCGCGTCGGGTCGTGTTCAGGGCGCAATAACGGGGCCCTTCGATAGAGCATGATAATTCTCGCGGGGGTGAGCCCGTCCAGTCCTTCTTTGATCTCCAATGCTCCGATCACCTTCTTCCGGGCCATTTTTGGGGTCAGCACTTCCATATACAACCGATTTTAAATTTTTGATGAACGACGTGCCCATATAGGGTAAGACCTTTATTCGTCATCTGCAATAACCCAGCGAAAATCCGTCGCTATAACGCGACTGCCTTCCCGGTATTCCACCTCGGGCGGCATCCAGGCCCTGAGGGATTGCCCTTCGGTTTCCAGCCACCACTCTACCGTCGTTCCCAAAAACAGCCGTGACTTGACGGCGGCGGGGGCGCCTTTTTCCGTCGAAAACCGCAGATGCTCGGGGCGCACGGCGAGGACCTGTTCTTCCGCCGGATCGTCCGAGGGTAGCGCGCCTTCACCGGTCAGCCTGGCAGCCAGGGACCGATCGGATACGATATTGCTCCCCCCCAGAAAACGGGCTACGAATGCCGAGTTTGGCGATTTATACAGCGCTTCAGGGGTTCCCACCTGCTGCAGGCGTCCCGCCCTCATGACAGCAATGCGATCCGATAGCGCGAGGGCTTCCTGCTGGTCATGGGTTACGTAAATGCTGGTCGTTTGCAGTTGATTCTGGAGCAACTTGAGCTCTTTACGAGTCTGCTCCCGCAACGCCACGTCGAGATTGGAAAGGGGCTCATCGAAGAGGAGCACCTGAGGCTGCACCGCCAACGCACGAGCCAGAGCCACACGCTGCTGCTGGCCTCCGGAGAGCTGCGTCACGGGCTTCTCTTCGAACCCGGAAAGATCGACGCGCATCAGGGCTTCCCGCACGCGTCGATCGCTCTGCACTCCGGGCACCTTGCGCACTTTGAGCCCATATTCGACATTTTCTTTGACCGACATGGTAGGAAACAGCGCATAGTTCTGAAACACCATGGCCGTAGAACGGCGCTGGGGGGGCAGGTGCGTGATGTCTGTATCGCCGATCGAAATGGCGCCGGCATCCGGCTTTTCGAATCCGGCGATACTCCGGAGCAACGTCGTCTTGCCGCATCCGCTGGGGCCCAACAGCGAGAAGAATTCGCCGGCTTCGATATGTACACTCACGGCGTCGACCGCGACGAGGTCTCCGAATCGTTTGGTGACCTCATGCAGTGAAACACCGATCGGTGAACGTCTGTCCTCTGTGAGCATGCGCTGAGAAGTCCGGGAGGCGCTGGCGAAGGCGTAGCCTTTAATCGCCCAGCGCGTGCGTTACTTTTTCGGCTGCCTCTTTGAGCAGAATAGCCGTTTCGAGGGGAAGGCCGCTTTCGTCGAGAATTTTCTGTCCCTCAGCCGCGTTCGTTCCTTGCAAGCGCACGATGAGGGGCACATTGATATCGACGTTTTTGGCTGCCTCGACGACGCCGTTTGCTACGCGATCACAGCGAACGATACCGCCGAAGATATTAACCAGGATGGCTTTGACATTGGGGTCTTTTAATATGATGCGGAAGCCGGCTTCCACGGTTTCCGCACTGGCTCCTCCCCCTACGTCGAGAAAGTTCGCCGGTTCTCCGCCGGCCAGCTTGATAATGTCCATCGTCGCCATAGCCAGCCCCGCGCCATTGACCATGCAGCCCACGTTGCCGTCGAGCTTGATGTAGTTCAATCCGAACTCGCTGGCTTCGACCTCGAGCGGGTCCTCTTCATGGATGTCCCGCATGGCTTCCAGATCTTTGTGCAGGTAGAGGGCGTTCGCATCCAGGTTGATTTTTGCGTCGACGGCCACGACGTCTCCCTGCTCGGTGAGCACGAGCGGATTGATCTCGGCGATCGATGAATCCGTCTCTTCAAAAGCGGTGTACAGGGCGTTTACGAACTTCGCCGCCTCCTTGAGGGCTTTGCCTTCGAAGCCCAGCCCGAACGCGATCTGGCGCGCCTGAAAGGCCTGCAACCCTATGGCGGGATCGACCCATACCTTCTGAATCTTCTCGGGCGTCTCTTCAGCCACCGTTTCGATCTCGACGCCTCCTTCCGTGGACGCCATGATGACGTTGGCGTTCTTCTGCCGATCCAGCGTGATGCCCAGGTAATATTCTTTCGCGATGTCGCTGGCTTCGGCGATCAAGACCGCGCGTACTTTCTGCCCTTCGGGGCCTGTCTGATGCGTCTTGAGCATCATGCCGAGTATGGCTTCACTTTTTTCACGCACCGCTTCGATGCCCCGCGCCAGCTTCACCCCTCCGCCTTTGCCGCGCCCTCCTGCATGAATCTGCGCTTTGACGACAAAGAGATCCGTGCCGCTATCGGCATGCATTTTTTCTGCCGCAGCAACGGCTTCCTCCACCGTATAGGCGACTATTCCAGGCTGAACAGCCACACCGTATTTATCCAATACATCCTTCGCTTGATATTCGTGCAGTTTCATAGATTGTAAATACCTTGAAAAATCCGTGAGATGAGTTTAACATCGATCGCCCTGTACGTCCGGCATGAGCACTCGAAAATAAGGGGTAGAACCTAAGATATCCCCTTTGGTTTACACACTTTGATCGATTCTCAATGAAAATCCTCTTCTTTTGACCACCTTCGACGGCCATATCATCGTTCGATTCGCGACGGGCATCCTATACCTGACGCTGGCGCTCATTCTATTTTTCATCGTGCTGCATTACGTCGAGTATGTCGACGACTTTTTCGATCGAGGAGCGACCATGAGGGACGTGTTTCTGGTCTATTACCCGAATTACATCCCAGAAATCATTCGTCTCACTTCGCCGCTCGCCGTATTCTTGTCTGCAATATATTTGACCAGCCGCCTCTCCCAGAAGCTGCAGCTGGCGGCTTTGCAGACGAGTGGAGTTTCGTTGTACCGCCTCATGATTCCCTTTCTGGTCGTAGGCATCGCTGCGTCAGCAATCATGTTTTATTTCAACGGGTGGGTCGTTCCGATCACGAATCGCAACGTTGTCGAGTTCGAGCAAAAGTATCTGAAGGGCAAACAGGTGCAGCTCGACCTTCACGACGTGCACCGTCAGAGCCAGCCGGGTAGCGTCATCGCGGTCGGTTATTACGATCGATTCAGCAAAGTAGCCAATAATGTTTCGATTCAGGATTTCGACGAGGGGCGTCTTATGAGGTCGCGCATCGATGCGGACCGGATGGTATGGCAGGATTCTTCGGAGACCTGGCGGCTCGAGAGCGTCACGGTGCGCGCTTTCGAGGAGGGCGACTGGCCCCTTTTCGAATACATACCCAGCCTGGACACCACACTCAATGTATTGCCCAGGGACTTCGCGCGAACGGAGCGTGAGGTCGAATCGATGACGATCACGCAGGCCGAGGAATATATCGAGGCCCTGCTTCGATCCGGCGCGGGCAACACGGGCCGGACCCGTGTAGGCTACTACAACAAGTTTGCCTATCCGTTTGCCAACCTGATCGTGGTCCTCATCGCCGTTCCGCTGGCCAGCGTGCGCCGGCGCGGCGGCCAGGCCGTTCAGATTGGTCTCGGCCTTTTCGTTTCTTTTCTCTATCTGGCTGCCATCAAAGTGATCGAACCGTTCGGGTACAAAGATACGTTGGAGCCGGCCGTCGCGGCCTGGCTTCCACATGCCCTGTTCTTCGTCCTGGGCATTTATCTCTTGCTGTCAGCGAGAAAATGACAGACCGATCGGACAGGAGGGGTCGATCAGGCTTCCCCGCTGGGGCCGCCGAACTGGATGGGCGGGCCGGATTGACTGCTCGAGGTGATGGGGCCATTGGCTGCCTCGTAGCGGTTCACGTTGTCGGCCAGGGCGGCCAGCAACCGCTTCGCGTGTGAGGGCGAGATGATGACGCGGGTTTTAACCTTCGCTTTCGAGACGCCGGGAACGACACGAATGAAATCGAGGATAAACTCTTCAGAGGAATGGGCAATCATGACGAGATTCGAGTATTCGCCCTCGGCAACGTCTTCGTTCAATTCGATGTTCAACTGCTGTTGGGCAGCCTTCGATGGATCTTGCGGGTCACTCATGAATGTATTTCGATATTGCTATTCTTTGTTATTGGATCGGCCATGGCTCGCAAGAGCGCCGATGAGGTCGCTCCGGGTGATGATCTGATACCCCGTGCTTTCGTCTTCTTTGACCAGAACGGCGCCTGTCGCCTGGTCCAGGTGTGCGGTCAGCTCTTCGATGTCGATCGCTTCGCTGACGACGGGCAGCGGATCGCCCATCATCGCCGCCACTTTTTCGTCACGAGCCTCGGGCGACTCGATCAGCCGGCTCAAAATGCGCGACTCCGTCAGGCTTCCTACGAGCTCGTCCCCGTCCAGGACGGGTACCTGCGATATCCCAAACTCGGTCATCTTCAAGATGGCTTCGCCGAGGGTGTCTGACGCCCCGACCGCCACGACGACGCTCGACTTCCGACGCAGCTCGAGCACCTGTTTGGCCGTCAACTGGGTCGCCTCGTCGAGAAACCCGTTGTTGCGCATCCATTTGTCGTTGTACGTCTTCGACAGGTACCGAAATCCGGAGTCGGGCAGCAGCACGACGACGAGATCCTCTTCAGTGATCTCGCCCCGGTGGGTGTCCAGCCACTGCAGTGCGCCTGACATCGCCATGCCGCAGGATTGCCCGACAAACATGCCTTCCTGACGGGCCAGCCGGCGCGTCATGACCATGGCCTCCTTATCGGTCACCCGAACGTAATCGTCGACCCGGTCGAAATCCATGTTGCCGGCGAGAATATCTTCTCCCACCCCCTCTGTAATGTAGGGATAGATCTCTTTCGCGTCGAATTCGCGCGTGTGAAAGTACTTATAATAGACGGATCCATAGGGGTCGACGCCGATCACTTTGACGCCCGGGTTTTGGTCTTTCAGGTACCTGGACACTCCCGAAATCGTGCCGCCTGTGCCGGCGCCGGCAATGAAGTGCGTGATCTTACCTTCCGTCTGGTCCCAGATCTCAGGGCCGGTCGTTTCGTAGTGCGCCTGGGTATTGGCCGGATTGTCGTACTGATTCGGGTAATAGGCGTTCGGAATTTCTCGGGAAAGCCGGCTCGCGACCGAATAGTACGACCTGGGGTCGTCGGGCTCGACGTTCGTCGGGCAGATGATCACCTCGGCGCCGAGCGCTTGAAGCACATCGATCTTCTCCTGGCTCTGTTTGTCCGTCGTCGTAAAAATGCAGCGATATCCCTTCGAAATGGCGACGAGCGCCAGTCCGGTGCCGGTATTTCCACTGGTGCCCTCGATGATGGTCCCACCCGGCTTAAGCAACCCTTCTCGCTCGGCATAATCGATCATGCTCACTCCGATGCGATCCTTGACGGAACAACCCGGATTGAAAAATTCGATCTTCGCCAGCACCGTACACGGCAGATCTTGCGTCAGCTTGTTGATCTTCACAAGGGGCGTATTCCCAATCGTTCCCAGAATATTGTCATGCCACATTCTGTTTCCCTGACAATGTTTCGAACGGTGCGACGTTCGATATGAAAAGGCGTCAAATGAGCCAAAGATACCCATTGCGTACAGCGTAGTTTCAACGGAGAATTCAAAAGCAGACTTTTAATTCCGGGGGCTGGTTGTCGGGCTCTGGTTGCTAAATTCTGGCAGCTGCCCCTGTGCAGCGACCAAGAAACAATGTTCTCCATCAATAGTGACATGCGAATACAGCTTCCATTTTAATGCACTTCTTGGAGAAGCTGTGAGTATCGGGATGCCCCCTAAGGAATCTGAACAACTTGCTGATACTCGAACTACGCACTTTTTCTTTTCCTATACTCATTTCAAGGAAATCATGTCGATCAACAACGAATCTCCTTTTCCCGTCGCTACCGAGCTGCTGGTCGCCTCGTTCACGCCGGATCTGAACATCTACGCCCGCAACGAAGCCTGGCAATACGTATTGGGAGCCGCAGAAGACATCTGGGCCGGTATGACCTCAACCGACAGAGAGCTGGCCGACCAGTTCCTTCACGACGCGGCATCGGGTGAGCTGGTCACAAACCGGATCTTTTTTATCCACATCGCCCAGCGAGATGAACCCCTGCCCGTGTTGTTGCATTTCATCCCGGTTCATTTCCCGAAAGACCGAAACAATCTCTCCGGGTCGTCTACCATCTGCGTGACCGTCACGGGAGAAGTGCTCGTGGAGCCAGGCAGCTGGGTCCTCAACCAGACGCAACGCATCCGCGTGGAGAATATAGGGCGGATGACGCTCGGCCTGATTCACGAGATCAACAACATGTTGACCAACGTGCTCGGAAATATCGAAATCATCGAAACCTCGAACCTGTTGCCCGAGGGATCCTCCAGGCTTGCCGATACGCTGAAGACCATCCGGAAAGCGGCGGTCGATGGGGCCTCGATGACGAAAAGCATCAAAAGTTACATCCGAAACGAAAAAACGTCGACGTTTGAGCGCCTGGACCTCCCTTCCCTGATCGAAGATTGCCTGTCGTTCACCAGGCCATACTGGCTTAATGAGCCGAGGCGTAATGGCATCGAGATCGAGCTCGTGAAGGACCTGAACCCCGTACCTCCGATCATGGGATCTCGCGTCGAGTTAAAAGAGGTATTCATCAATCTGATCACGAATGCCGTTCAGGCCATGCCGCGGGGCGGGCAACTGCTCTTTTCGACGACGCTTCTCGAAGGGGATCAACCCGAAGAAGATCGAACGGGTGAACATCAAATTGTGGTCAAGGTCGAAGACACCGGCAACGGCATGTCCAAAAAAGTGGTACAGCGCATTTTCGAACCGATGTTCACCACCAAAGGAAAGCAGGGCACCGGGATGGGTCTCTCGATCTGTCAGAGCATCATCCATAATCACGACGCGCAGATCGGGGTTGAATCCGCACTCGGGGAAGGGACGACGTTTACGCTGCGATTTCAGCCGGCAGATGATGCATCTGATGCGCAGCCCTTCGAGGAGACACCCGTCTCCGAAACGACGGCCTGCATCCTGGCCGTCGACGACGAACCCGGCGTGCGAAATATCCTGGCGAACTTGCTGACTGCCAGGGGGCATGTCGTTCACGTGGCCTCCTCAGGATACGACGCACTCGACATCTTGAATACCACAGACATCGACATCGTCTTCACGGATCACGGAATGCCCGAAATGAACGGCCAGCAGCTCGCCCGCGTGATCCGGCAAAGCCGCCCCGAGCTCCCGATCGTACTCGTTACGGGCGACACAGCATTTGACGACCAGCTCGAAGAAATCGACAGCGTCATTGGAAAACCTTTTTTCCTGGAAGACCTCCAGAGGGCCATCAACCAACTGGTGAAGACAACGCCCCTGCAGCCGGCAGGTTGACAGAAACCGGCGCCAGGGACCCTCTGCGTAATGATCATACACAGCGATCATACACAGCGATCATACGCACCCCCCTGGTCGACCGCCAGATGTTTGTAGCGCCTTTTGTATCTTGTTTTTGTGTCTGCTGCTTCGCATCGGACACTTCAGCCATTTTGGCATACTTGACCCTTTGGCCTGGTTTTTGACCCCTGTCATATACCTTGTTTTGCCTGAAACATCACCCAAACTGGCAGACCCGGGTAATTATTTACTATAACAGATGTTACGCGCCGGATGCGCATACGGGCTGCCAGAGCGGCTGTGCACGGTTGCAAAGCCGCGTAAACCGGGCTGCTGTGCACAGTTCGCGTAACACCACTTACTATAAGGTACGTGTAATACGTTTGCTATCAGCTACATAGGAGTACGTCCATTTACTTATGATAGATTCTAATTTTTACTTAATGATAGACGACGATCCTGAGCAAAGTATACCTCTTCCCACCGCTGACGAAGAAAAAGAAATGAGCACGTCCGAAATACCGGACACCCTGCCCATTCTGGCCCTTCGAAACACGGTTCTTTTTCCAGGTGTGGTACTGCCCATCACGGTGGGCCGGGATGCATCGTTGAAGCTCGTCAAAGACGCCTTCGGAGAGGATTCACTGATCGGCGTAGTTGCCCAGAAAAGCAGCGACGTCGAAGATCCGACCACTTCCGATTTGTTCGAGTATGGCACAGCTGCGTCCATCCTCAAACTGATCAAGATGCCCGACGGGTCGAAATCGATCGTCATTCAGGGAAAACGCCGCTTCAAGACGCAATCCTACGTTCAAGAAGACCCGTATTTTATTGCCGAGGTCGAAGCGGTTCAGGAAGACTATAAGATCGACCAGATCGAACTGGATGCGTTGTTCCGGTCCATCAAAGAGCTGGCTATCCAGATCGTGAACCTGTCGCCGAACCTGCCGAGCGAGGCCGCCTACGCGATCCAGAATATCGATTCCCCCACCTTTCTGATTCATTTTATCGCGTCCAATCTCCAGATCGACGTATTCGAGAAGCAGAAGCTGCTCGAGACCATTCCGATCGAAGAACGCGCCGAGCTGGTCTTGCAGCACCTGAACCGGGAGCTGCAGGTCCTCCAGTTGTCCGAAGAGATTCGCACGAAGGTAAAAACCGACGTCGACAAGCAGCAGCGGGAATACCTCTTGCGGCAACAGATGAAGACGATCCAGGAGGAGCTCGGAGAATCCGAAGGGGGAGAGGCTGAGATCGTCGAGTTGCGCAAGCGCGCCGAGAAGAAAGCGTTGCCCGAAGACGTCCGGGAAACGCTCGACAAAGAACTCGAAAAACTGTCGAGGACCAATCCCGCATCCCCCGACTATGCGGTCACGCGGAATTACGTCGACTGGATCCTGGACCTGCCGTGGCTCGAATATTCCGAGGACGATCTGGACATCAACCGGGCCGAAACCGTGCTCGAGGAGGACCACTACGGGCTGGAGAAAGTCAAAAAACGCATCCTCGAATACCTGGCTGTGCTGAAGCTGAAGGGAGATATGAAAGCGCCTATCCTGTGTTTTCACGGCCCTCCCGGCGTCGGCAAAACCAGCCTGGGCAAGAGCATTGCTCGGGCGCTCGGGCGCGAATTCGTGCGTATGAGCCTGGGCGGCGTACGCGATGAAGCCGAGATCCGCGGGCACCGCCGCACGTACGTCGGCGCACTCCCCGGGCGCATCATCAAAGCATTGAAGCGCGCCGGCACGTCGAATCCGGTGATCATGCTCGACGAAGTCGATAAACTGGGATCCGACTTCCGCGGCGATCCTTCCAGCGCGCTCCTCGAAGTGCTCGACCCCGAGCAGAACCATTCGTTCAACGATCACTACCTGGAGCTCGACTACGACCTGTCGAAGACGCTGTTCATCGCGACGGCCAACTACCTGGAGATGATTCCAAGCCCGCTCAGAGACCGCATGGAACTCATCGAAATCACCGGCTACACCCAGGAAGAAAAGCTCGCTATCGCGAAGCAGTATCTGGTCCCTCGGCAGATCGAGCAGAACGGTCTCAAGGAAGACCAGTTTTCCATCGAAGACGATGCCCTGAGGCTCGTCATCGACGGATACACGCGGGAATCCGGTGTGCGCCAGCTGGAACGAGAGATCGGCGCCACCGCGCGTGGGGTCGCCAAAAAAGTGGCGACCGGCGAGATCGAGTCTGCCGTCGTCACGGAAGCCGACATCAAGGGATATCTCAGTGCCCGAAAGTACTTTTCCGAAACCGCAGAGCGGACTGAAGTGCCCGGCGTGGCCACCGGACTGGCCTGGACCCCGGTGGGCGGAGACATCCTGTTCATCGAGGCCTCAGCGCTCCGAGGAACGGGGCGGTTGACCCTGACCGGGAAGCTGGGGGACGTCATGAAGGAATCTGCCCAGGCAGCCTTCTCCTACGTCAAGGCCCATTACAAGGACCTGAACATCCCCTATGACGCCTTTAAGTTCTGGGACGTCCACGTCCACATACCTGCCGGTGCGGTGCCTAAAGACGGCCCCTCTGCGGGCGTGACCTTGCTGGCCGCTCTGGTCTCCATCTATACGCAACGCCGTATCAGGCATACCGTCGCAATGACCGGCGAAATTACCCTCAGGGGACTGGTACTGCCGGTGGGAGGCATCAAGGAAAAAGTGCTGGCTGCCAAGCGAGCCGGCATAGAGCGGGTCCTGCTCCCGGAGAAAAATAAAAAAGACATAGAAGAAATCGATGCAGAAGTCCTCAAAGGACTCGAGATTTCGTACGTGAAACGGATGAGCGAAATCCTCGACCACGTGCTCATGGAGACTCCGGACCGGGATGCCCACGCCTTCTTCGCCGTACCTGATAGCGAGAAGGACAAGAAAGACTCCAGAAACGGTCACGAGGCCGTTGTATCCGAATCGGTCATTGCCGAATAGGATTCGGGAAACCGATCCTGCAAAGACCGGCTTTAGTGGACCGCGATGGCGCGGTCCTGGCGATCCACGTTCCTCTGGGTGGCCAGCTTTTCGAGGATCCGGTGCGCGGTCTCATACCCGCTATTCTGGTTCTGGCCGGTGATCAGATTGCCGTCGATAGTCGTGTGCGTCGCGAACGGGTCGCGCCAGGCATGTTGGCACTCGTAGATCGCCCCGGCCTTCTTCAGCTCATCCTCGGGGTGCTTTGGCGTAATCGCAATGCCGAAGGTATTGATCTGGTCATTCGTCACACCCGTGACGCGGCGGCCTTTTACAAGCAGTTCGCCGTCGATCCCCTTTGCACTGCAGAGACCCAGGGCGCCGTGACATACAGATCCGAGGATCTTGCCGGCCGCGTTCGCCCTGGTGACGACCTCGGCCAGTTCCTCGCTTTGCATCAGGTCATAGGCTGCGCCCCAGCCGCCCGCCATAAAGATCACGTCGTAGTCGTTCGGATCGATGTCGGCGATGGCTTTCGAGTTCTTCAGCTTATGCATAGCATCCTTGTCGGCTATGAAACGCTTGTCGTCATCCGAGACTAACGGCCACGACCAGGACCACGGCTGGATCGGGATTTCACCTCCTTTGGGCGAGGCCATGTCCACCTCAAGCCCCGCATTGATGAAGGCGTAGTAAGGCACGGTGAATTCGGAGCCGAAGGCGCCTGTCGGTTTGTTTGTGGGGTCCATCCTATTGTGGTTGGTGCAAACGACCAGGGCCCGCCGTCCCCTCAGATCGAAATCGGGGATCGTGTAGTGCCGGTGAATGCCCATCGCCTGCAAAATGGATGGCAAGAAGTAATAGATGGCGACTGCGAGAAATAAAAGTGCGACAAGGGTGTATATGATCCAGTCCATGGGTTCGTCTCAATTTATACGGTTTATCTTAAAAGTGGGTTAAATGCGCCGTTCAGGACGCGATACGTTGCCTCAGAAGCGTCCGGGTGAGCCGGACGGCGAGGAAGAGGGTAGCGGCCAGAGCCACCAGAAGTCCAAAACCATAGGGCCAGTACTTGCGCACCGACTTGGTTAAGATATTCTTGAAGAGCTGCTTGAATGCTGAGTCTTCGGGACCCAGTTCGAACACGCCGACGGTCTCAGAATAGGATCGATACTCCGCCAGCATCAACTCGAACAATTCTGGGTTCTCCGCCGACAGATCCGTGGTCTCGCCCGGATCTACGGACAGGTCGTAGAGCCGCCATTCGGAGTCGCCGAGCGGCAGGGCGAGGCGCGTAATCTTCCATTGCCCGCGATAAAGCGCTGCATTGCCGCTGACCTCGAAGCCGAAGCTTTCATCCTCAGCGTAGGACGTCTCGGCGTCCCCGGACAAAACGGGCATGGCGCTGCGCCCGTAGAAGTCATGGGCGTCGTAAGACACCCCCGCCGCGTCCAACATTGTCGGTACGAGATCGGCCACATGCATGGGAGCATCGATGACTCCGGACGCCGTAACGCCCGGGCCCGCGATTATCAGTGGCACCCGCAATCCGCCTTCGCTGCTATAGAACTTATACAGGTCGAAGGGGGCCGTAGAGACCACCGCCCATTCCGGGCCGATGGCGGTCAGGCTGCCCGGCAGACCGAGGTTTTCCAGCGACGTGTCGAAGCCCTCGATCCACTTGATCCCGTCGAGGAGGAGGTTCTGAAAACCTTCGAAATCCGTTTCCGCCGCTTCCGCTCCATTATCCGAGGTCACGATGACAATCGTGTTCTCGAGATCCCCATTCGCCTCCAAATGCTCCAGCAGCCGGCCGATATGGTGGTCCGCCGCTTCCATCATGCCCGCATTCACCTGCATCTCGCGCGCAGCAATCGCTTGCTCTTCTGGGCGTAAATCATCCCAGGCACGGTGACTTTCGGGAACCCGGCCCAATACCGTTGTGGGAGGAACCAGACCAAGGTCGATGACACGCCGCCACCGTTCCTCGCGCATCACATCCCAGCCAGCGTCGAACACCCCATTGTAGTTATTGATAAAATCAAGCGGCGCCTGCACCGGGATGTGCACGGCCTGTAGCGACAGGAAGGCAAAGAAGGGTTGCTCTTGATTTCCCTCGTCGATGTATTGGATCATCTGATCGACCAGGTTGCGCGAGGAATAGAAATCCTCCGGCAGGGTGATCGGCTCGCCATCCTCAAACCAGGACACATCGCCGTAGCCCGGCAAATAGTGCGACTCGTCATAGTTGCTGCCGCCAGTCGCGTCCATCACGTACGAACGATCAAAGCCAAATTCGTCAGGCAAGTTTGCCCCAATCTCACCGATACCCCATTTGCCCGTTACATAGGTCCGGTAGCCCGCATCCGAGAGGAGGGAGGCAATGGTCGTTTGCTCATCATTCCAAACCATTGAATAGCCGGGGTACTCGCGCATCTCAGGAGTAACGGTCTCAACGAGCGTGCCCATCCCTACCTGATGGTTGTCCATGCCAGTCATCAACATGGCGCGGCTTGGCCCACAGAACGGCGAGGAATAAAAACGCGATAACATCACCCCCCCCTCTTGCGCCAGTGCGTCGATGTTAGGCGTGCGTGCATCACCACCATAGGATCCAAAATCCGAGAAGCCCACATCATCGAACAGAACGACAAGGATGTTCGGTCGGGCGTCTTGCGCCAGTGCTGGAAGCACCATCACAATCGATAGCGCGAAGACGCTCAGCGCGTTTCGAGTGATTTCGTTCATCAGGTAGAATTTCATGTACTGGGAGTTTTGAAAAAGGGTTTTTGGTTTATGTCAACTGGGCGCTGCGCCGCTTGCCAATCTCCTGGTTGCTGATCTCCTGGATCCGCCTGGATGTAATGCGTAGCCGCCAAACACATCAATTCTTACCGGTGCTTGAGCTGCTGAAACACCAGACAGTACCTTAAAGGCACCAGGTGAAATAAGACGCAAAACCATTGGTAGATCGCGTTTCTTGCGTTTTATAACAGCATCTTTAT
>CAZGHT010000005.1:101597-134091 GCA_964525535.1 uncultured Rhodothermaceae bacterium | reverse complement strand
GACGCAAAGGCCGATACGGCGGACGCGCCCAAGGCTTCTAAGAAAACCAAAGACGCAAAGGCCGATACGGCGGACGCGCCCAAGGCTTCTAAGAAAACCAAAGACGCAAAGGCCGATACGGCGGACGCGCCCAAGGCTTCTAAGAAAACCAAAGACGAATAGCGGCATTAGAACCGTCCCCGGGCCTGTTAACCCGTGACAGGATTACACCGTACGCCCGAGATCTTTTTACATCATTACCTTACGAATACGTCATGGCACATAAGAAAGGAGTAGGTTCTACCAAAAACGGCCGGGATTCCAACCCGAAAATGCTGGGTGTCAAAGTGTATGGGGGATCCTACGTAAAAGCCGGCGGCATCATTGTGCGCCAGCGCGGCACGAAGTTCCATCCCGGCTCGAACGTCGGTCGCGGTGGCGATGATACGCTCTTTGCGCTTCAAACCGGCAGCGTTCGCTTCTCCAAAGGTCGCGGCAACCGCACCTTTGTCAACGTGGATCCGGTGACTGCCGAGGCCTGAGCCCGGACGCCCACCATCCCCTTCTTTCGTACAGAAGAACATACCCGAGAGGCTGCTACTGACCCGTAACAGCCTCTTTTGCATGGTATCCTTTTACATGGTATCCTTTTACATGGTATCCTTTTACATGGTATCCCTGGAATTTCGCATTCCATCCCTATACGAGCCATGTTACGCGACGCTTATTTTCTTCCTGAGCCGCCTGAATCCATCGAGTTGAGGGCCTTCACCCACGGGTTGATGCCGCGTACCGTTCCCCGCATGATGCAGCACTTCATCGAGGACTGGCAGCGGCGCGGTGTCGATGCCTGGAACGAGATCCCCGATCACTGGGGGCCTGATTCCGGCGTATCCGTCGGGTGGTGGACGCTGCCGGCCCATCTGGGCGACCGGTTCATCGCCCCTCTGCTCGGCGCCCCCCCCGGCACTTGTCTCCTACAACCCAACGTACACTGGACTATCCAGTGTTTGCTGTCTTGCCGGGAGCTGTTCTCTCCCCGCCGCAACAAGGTCGTCCTGACGGAAGGCGAATTCCCGTCGGTGCTGCATAGCGTCCAGCAATGGGCCGACCTCTACGGCCTGGACGTACACCTGTTACCCTTGAAGGGAAACGCATTTCCCGAAAAAGAGCTTCTGGAAGCTATCGACGCCCGGACAGCCCTCGTCCTGCTGAGCCACGTCGGCTTCACCACCGGGGAAAAAATTACCGACACCTGTATACGGGAGGTATCGAAAAGTACACATCGTCACGGAGGACTGCTCGCCGTGGATGGGTATCACAGCATCGGAGCGGCGACAACGCCGGTCGTCGATCTGGGCGTCGACCTGTACTTCGGCGGGCTCCTCAAAGAAGCCAGCGGCTCGTCAGGCAGCTGCTTCGTGTATATCCGGGACGGGCTCGATATATCGCCCCGGATGACCGGCTGGTTCGGCGACGCTGCCCCGTTCTCGTTTAATACGCGACCCGAGCCACACCCTGAGGTCAGAACACGCTTTCTGGGAGGGACGACGGCGATCGCCCCCCTTTATCACGCCGTGGAAGGCCTGCGCCTGTTGCTGGATGCCGGCCTGAGCGAAGTTCGACGCGATTCCCTGCATAAAACGGACTATTGCATCGAACGGGCCCTCGAGATGGGCCTCACCGTCTACTCCCCGCAGTCTCGCGAGCGGCGAAGTGCGATGACGATCTTCGCTGTCCCCGACGCTGCATTACTCTCGCTCTATCTCAAAACGCGGCACATCTACACCGACAGCCGTAAGGGGGCGCTGTTGCGCATGGCGCCTTTCGTCTGGAATACCATGGAGGAACTCGAGCGGTGCTTCAACGAGATCGAAACGGCTCTTCGGACCCGTTCGTATCTGGAGATGCAGCGCGGCAACCCAGGAGGGCCAGTCACCTGATTCGGCGGTGTACTCCAGGGGTACGATGTAGAAGTGTGATTCGGCAGGTTTATTGTGTTCACCTCGTAACAGCACGGAATACGCCTGTTTCTACACAGGTAGAAGCCGTATTCGAAGCCCTATCCAGCTGCTACCAGGAACACATGCCTTCTCTCAATTCTGACACCCCAACGCTTTGCCTTGCCATGATCGTACGGGACGAGGCGGAGAATTTGCGTGAATGGCTGCCTAATGCGACCAAATACGTCAACGAAATTGTAGCGGTCGACACCGGCAGTCAAGACGACACCGTTTCGGTTCTCGAGTCGGCCGGTGCAAAAGTCCTTCATCAACCCTGGGAAGAAGATTTTGCCAAACACCGCAACTTTGGCCTGAGCCATGTGGAGTCAGACTGGGTACTCGTTTTGGACGCGGACGAACGCCTCAAGCAGGTGCACTGGTACACCTTGAGGCTGTTGCTCAAGAATGAGGATGTCATCGCCTATTCGTTCTCGGTTAAGAACTACCATAGCCCCGACGATCTCACGAGTTACGACATCATGAAGTCGTATCGCCTCTTCAGAAACAACCACAACATCACGTATACGGGAGTGGTGCACAACCAGCTCGCCCCGGCCATACAGAAGGCCTGCCGGCATGCCGGAATGATCACCCAGCATGCCTTCATCACGGTCGAACATCACGGGTATGCCTTATCGGAGCAGGATAAGATGATAAAGCACGCGCGCATCTACAAGATGGTGAAGAAGCAGTTGGAAGAGACCCCTGATGACGACTATTACCTGTTCCACCTCCTCACGATTTGCCTCGCGATGGGCAAGTTCACCGAAGCGCGAGAGGCCGTCAGCCGTATGTCGATTGCGCAATTGCGCCCTGAACTGCGCGTCAAAGCCTATTACAAGGCGGCGCAGGTAGAGATGCATTTCAACATGTACAAAGCCGCGAGAGCGTATATACGGTATGCGTTATCGATTGCACCGGGCGCGGCTTTTCTGCATTACCTGTTGAGCAACATCCTGTATCAGATGCACAGATATAGCGCGGGGCTGCGGTCCGCCTACAGGGCCCTCGACTTCGCCCGAGAGAAAAGCGATACGACCACCCTGGTCTACCTCCCGCTCGACGAGTGTCACGCCAACATCGGCATCGGGTATCTCTTATCCCGCGACTTCAAGCAGGCCCGGCAATATTTCGACGAATCGCTGCAGATTAACCCCCACAACCCTTCCGCGACCAAATACCTGGCCTGGATTCAGGAACACGTAACGGATGCGGCCGCCAGACCTTACACCCCGTCTTCTGAAACGGAGAGATCTGAAACGTGAACGTTCAGGGCGTGGTTGACTCTCAACCCGACGATGCCGTCGGTTTTTATCTCGTCTCGTGGATACGTGGCGACCTCAGCTCCGTTGATTGAGAAGACGACGTTTTCCTCGCCGGCGCGTATCGCCAGCGTGTTGGCCACTGAGGCGTCTTCCGCATCCGGTGTGTAACGCACGATGGATTCGTGGGGCGTCCAGTCCTGAATCAGCTCCGTATCACTCCCTCGACGCCGCTTGATCAGGTATTCCCCGGAGTTTCGGATCAGAAAATAATCGTAGGCCTGATTGTCGGCCTGGAGGTCAGAGCCACCGACCAGAATACCGAAGGCTTCGGTACGATCACCGGGATCGAACAAATGCATGGTGGTGGACGCTTCGTATGTGCCCGAAGCCGTGCTGGCCGGGTGGTAATAAATTGCGGCAGGTCCACTCGTTATGTGATATCCCGGAGCCATATTTACGAAGAAGATATCACTCGTCTCCTGGTCTGCGCCGATCACCACGTTGGAATCCGGCTGGTCGAGACGGACGAGCCATTCCTCGGGCACCGCGTTGTTTTCTCCGGCCGGGTTATTGGGGTCAGGCCGTTCCAGGCTGGATGCAGTGACTTCCGGTTCTCCCTCGGGCTGTTCGGCATCGGCCGACTCAGGCGTGGTCTGGCATCCCAGGAAAAACAGAAGGGTAAAGCAAAAAATGAACGTTCTACGTTTCATGTTGTGGTTTATACTTTGCTTCGAAAAGAGAAATTCGTAAAGAGGGGTAAACGGTGTCCGGCAAACTACGTGCAGTCCTAGACATACACAAAATAACAACCTGCATGACATTTTCAATAGCTTGCTCGCTCAAAGGGGGGCGACGGATGGCTGGTATTCCGCCTTTTACGCGGGAATTAACGAACGGCCCTCCTCCATAATCTCCAGCAGCGCGTCCAGGGCGTACGTTCGGTCGGTTACGATCTGTGGGTCGGCGTATCGAATGGCCGGGGGTGAGGCATTTAATCGTTGAAGGATTTCTTTCGCCGCTCCGGCGAACACAAAATGTCCTTTTTCGAATTGGTCGCGGTATCTATCCTGCCCTTCCGGATCAATGATCAGCGAGGGCACCCCAAACCGCAGCGCTTCGTAACAAACGGTAGACCCTTCGCTCACGTGCCAGTCGGCGTATCTCAGCATCGAATACAGGGAGAGCCTCGAAGGCATGTCGACGTCCACGTTCGAGAGATGCAGGTCGCCGAGCAGGGCTTCGAGTTCGTGGATCTTATGATCCATGCCGGGATAGACGCGCAACATCCACTGCCAGCCGGGGGGGCTGATCCGGATCGCCTCGACCAGGTTGTCAGGCAGGCAATCTTGCTTATTTTGCAACGAAACCAGAATCCATTTTCGCTGCTCGTGCGCCGTTCTGAGCAACGGTTTGAGCTCCTGGTCATCGAGTGCAGCAGCCCGTCGCGACGCGAACCACTTCGAGAGCCAGCCGTGGCCTCCGATGATGGGACGGTGATGCCCGTTCGATACCGGCTTCCACTGCTGGATATTTTCGACGTCGGCCTTACTCCAACACCAGAAGAAATCCGGCAGGAGTTCGTACCCGTCTTCGGGGATATCCTTCCAGTGTGTATACATCCCGTGAAAGGCGCCTACCTTACGCTGCTGGACGTCCACCGAAGGAATACGCAGTTCCCTGCACGCCGCTACGAGCGGCATGGCCAGTTCACGGTAATACCCGGCCAGAAAGACGACTTTCGGCCTGAGCCGGCTCAATAAATCGATGAAGTATCCTTTGTAATGAAGAAGCCGTTCCGCTTCCACCATCAAATACTCTTCAGTGAGCGCGAGGTCGAACCGTATGCTTGCCAGCAGGCGAGTCAACAAAGCGCCGTTTTCGAGTTCAGAGGAGCGCCCGTTTTTCTGAAAGGCGGCTATGAGGCTCCGCTGTGCATCACAGCGAATATAGTCGATCGTCTCGAGGAAATGAGTATGTTCATACCGCGGCAACGAAGCCGGCGTCTTGTCCGACACCGGTTCGATTTTCAGGTACGTGTTCCTCGTTTGCACCAGCTCTGCAATCGGGTCGATGAATCGATTGTAGTGCTTGCCGGCAAGCCGATCGAAGTGATCGTCCGGCCTCGAGAACAGAAGCACCTCGACGGGCCCTGCCCGGCTCAGTCGATCCAGGTTTTCGCGATGCCTGCGCGCGTGCTCTAAATAGGGTACGTAAAATTCTGGCCTGAAAAAGCTTTCCGAAAGAGTCTGCGCGAGGTGCCGCAGGCCGATGGTCGCCGGGGGGGCAAATTTATCCGGGTGCAACAACCTGCGCCACAGCTGCAATCGCACGAAAGGCCAGATGCGGAGCCCTTTATATTGCAGGGACTTGACATCCATGGCCCGTTCAATGGCAATAATGCGCTCTATTGACGTTTTGTGATGCATGCACCGAAGAATTGATACCGAGCACTGCGTCTCGCCTCGACCCGGTACAAAACCAGCATCAGGTCAACGGACGACCGAGGTGACTGCTTAAGGGCTGCCAGACTCATTCACGTCAACGATCGCCGGCCGGATCGACGGCTGTACGAGAGATGCCGGACGGGTACCGGAATTCCGATGGCGCGACGTGAGCCGTTCAGCGCGTCATGCGTAATGCGTCGTCAAAGAATAAGAGATGTACAGAAAGGTGTTTAAGGACCGTGAAGTGTGCATTCATAGATCTGTTGAGGGTTCAGGGTGGTCCTTGTTTATAGACCTCATGTTCTTAACGAACAGGATCACGCATATTTTTGAAGTGCATCACGATTTTCGTGCCGGCTTATATACACACTAAAATCGATGATGTTGCATCGAAAAGGAGAAGTATTTTCCAGACTCCGGAAAAAGAGCCCCGGAGCTTTCCCGGTAGATGGGTCGAGCTCTCGATTCGCCGGAACGGGCTGAGGGCGTACGTTCACCGCACACACTGCATGGCGCGAGAACAAAGGTCGTTGTCCGGAAGTGTAATCTCCTCCTTTCACCTCGGGCTCAGCCCGCCTGAATACGTCCTGTATATCGGAGGCGCGGGCCTGCTCGGGGGGGTCCAGCCCCGCGCCCTCGAGCGAGGCACCCGCTCAGGCTCTTCGATTCAGGCCCTTCGATTAGTAATCGAACACGCAGTTTTTACCGGCGAATGCATCGTTTATCAACGTATACTTGCACTCGGAGCGTGGCATAAGATTTGTCCCTCTTCCGCTACGATATGTTCGTCTTCATCTCTGCTTCTTTCCCTTCTCGTTTCGATCATCTCCTCTCTACCGCATATCTATGCCTCACGTTCTTCACGTCATCGAATACCTCGACAAAGGCGGCGCAACGCGCGCAGCCCTGGCAACGGCAAAAGAATCTGCAAAATTTGGGTCTTACGAGCATAGCTTCGTTTCCTTGAAGCCGGCTCATCCGGAGGCCGTCGAACTCGCCAGAACCGCTGGCATCCAGACGCATCAGACGCCGTCGATCTCACAACTCGACGGCCTCATTGACGAAGCCGACATCGTACAGGTCGAATACTGGAATGCGCCGGCGGTCAATCACCTGCTGCACTCGACGCTCCCGCCCCATCGCCTGGCCATCTGGTTTCACGTAGCCGGCAACACCGCGCCGCAACTCATTCACGAGACCTTATTCAACTTTGCCGACGTGCCGATCGCCTGTAATCCAACGACGTTCGAAGAGCACCCCCTCTTTCAGCAGGCGCGGCACGTGGAAACCTCAACATCGTGCCCCCGCGCTGCCCGGGTGACGGCTCCCGCCGATTTCGACCGCATCAAGCACATTTCGCCGAAAGCCCACGAAGGATTCCAGGTCGGCTACATCGGCACGTTGAACTTCGCCAAGATGCACCGGGATTTTATCCCCATGAGCGCCCACATCGAGATCCCGGATGTGAAGTTCATCGTTTGCGGTGAAGGCATCGAAGAAGAACTCAAACGCCAGGCCGAATCGCTCAATGCCGCCGACCGATTCGAGTTCAAGGGATTTGTCGAGGATATCGGCAGCGTCATCGAAACCCTCGACGTGTACGGGTATCCGTTGTGTGAGGATACGTATGCCGGGTCGGAGCTGAATCTCCAGGAGGTCATGTACGCCGGGATACCGCCCGTCGTTTTTCCACATGGGGGCATAAAAGGACTCGTGCAGCACAACCGCACCGGGCTCTTCGTCACGTCTGCCGAGGACTACCGGAGGGCGATCGAATACCTCTACTACAACCCGGTGGAACGCCGCCGGCTGGGCGTCAACGCCGCCGCTCATGCGCGCGCCCACTTCGGAGCGAAAAATGCAGCGCGAACCATCAACAAGGTATACAAACAGTTGCTGAGCCTTCCCAAGCGATACCATGCCTGGGGGGAGGAAGCGCAACCATTCGCCCCGCGCCTCAGCGATAAGACGCCCACCGACAGGCCGACTTCGGACGTCTTCATCGAGTCGCTCGGCGAACACGGTGCGGCTTTCAGAACGAGCAAATACGAAACCGACATCGAGAGCCAGCTTGCTGCAGACCGGGACGTCGCTGCTTCGTCCTACCTGGTCTTTCATACAGGCATTTATCGATATACGCTGCACGCACCCAACGACCCTCATCTGCGCCTGTGGGCCGGCCTGTATCTGGAGGAACACGGCATGCACGCCGAAGCGGTTTCTTCGTACGCGGCCGCTATCGCCGCCAATCTGTCCGACTGGCGCGTCCAGTGGTATCTCGCTCGCACGCTGAAGAAGCAAGGCAAAGCAGAGGAAGCCCGCCGTGTGTATTCGTCACTGCGCAACAACGTGCGTCGTTTCGAAGAACTCACCGGCGATACCAGTTATGCCAGCTCCCATACCGAAACCATCAGCTTCTCGACCCGGCATCCCGAAGACATGGCCGTTGCGACCCCCGAGACCGATGCCGGGCCGACGGCAGAACAGCCATCCGAAGAACAGAACGACATCCGGCTTTCTGCGCTCGTATCGACGTACAGCGCGGAAGCCTTCATGGAAGGGTGCCTGAACGACCTGGTCGACCAGACCCTCTTCCAGAAGGGGGAGATGGAGATCATCGTCATCGACGCGTGCAGTCCGGAAAACGAAAAAGCCATCGTCGAGCGCTTCCAGGCGCTGCACGACCGTATCGTCTACGTCCGGACCGACCGGCGGGAGACCCTGTACGCCAGCTGGAATCGGGCGATCAACAGGGCCCGCGGCCGCTACGTCACCAGCGCCAATACGGACGACAGGCACAGGCACGACGCGCTCGAAATACTGGCCGATTACCTCGACGCCCATCCTCACATCGCTCTGACCTATCCGGGCCAGATCGATACCTCTGTCCCGAACGAAACCTTCGACACCACGTCGTCCGGCAAAATTCTGGACTGGCCGGCGTATTCCTACGACGAGCTGGAGCGCCATTGCATCATTGGCTCGCAACCCGTCTGGCGGCGCTCTCTGCACGACACGTACGGGTATTTCAGGGACACCTTCAAGTCGGCCGGCGACTACGAATTCTGGCTGCGCATCGGCAAGCAGGAAACCTTTTACAGGCATCCGGAAATCCTGGGGCTCTATTACCGAAACCCGCGGGGCATCGAGCACGGCTCCAATACCTCTAAAGAAGAGACCCTCCGCATCTGGAAGGAATACGGCATGTTCGAACGGGGGATTCCCGTCATTCTGGAGGGCCGGCTCGTCGCTGCGCCGCCAGCGTCGACCAAAACCCCGGCGCCGCTCCCCAGACAACCCTTCGAAGCGTATATCACCGACTTCGAGAGGGCGCTGCTCGACCGAAACCTCGACCGGGCCCTGGCCATAGCGGACTCCTCGCTGGCCCACTATTCGGACCTCCCCTACGCGCATATCCTGAGGGCTATCGCGCTGAGGCAGCTGGACCGCCACGCTGAAGCCCTGGAGATGCTGGAAACCTCTATACACATACAGGAAACCCCCGAGGCGCTCGTAGAGCTCATCCAGCTTTCCCTGACCACCGACAACAACGACGAGGCCGCTAAGACCGAAGCGTACATCCGTCAGCAGTACCCGGAGTGGGCCGAAAAGCTGGCCCATCTCGAGCAGCAACACTCAGATTCCGAGGCGTCTGACGGCACGATTCCCGCCGACATGTCGAGGCCGGCCGGGCTGGACGATCTCGACTACACGGTCCAATCGTTCGACGAGTTGAAGCGCGAATTCGAGCAGCGCGTTCGTATGCGGGACGTGAACCAGGCCGAACGCCTCGCCCAGGCGGCGACGCGTACTTTTCCGGACAACAGCGAGTCCTGGGTGCTCAAAGCCACCAGCCACCGCCTGAATGGGTCGTTCCACGAAGCCCGGGAAGCCATTCACCGGTCTTTGCTGATCAAAGACAGCCCGGAGGCGCTCATAGAACTGCTGGAGCTCTCTCTTTCCACCGGTGACGTCGACGAGGCGCTCAATATTGCCGAGATGGTTCAGGAATCGTATCCCTCGTTCCGGGGCTACATCACCGAACTCCTCAATGGCAGGCTCGAAAAGGACGGGCCCGAGAACGACAGGCTCGAACAACCGGCGCGTGAGCCCCTGGCGTTTAATGCGGCCTTGCAACACTTCATGCCGATCAGCCCGGACAAAATCGACGGATTCCGCTCCGATGACTACGGCCTGGTGTCTTTCCCCGGCTCGGGAAGCGCCCGGCTGGCAACCCTGGTCGCCGACATACTGCAGCAATGCGCAGGCTATTCCACGAGCCCCGGCCACATGCCGGCCGCGCCCGAAGTCGTCATTCCCAACCTCCACGTACAGGCGATCACGCCGAACTGGCTCGAAGAGCACGGCTTTCAAGGGCGTATCTTCCAGGCCTTCGATATAGCCGGCACGGCTCGCCAGCCAATGATCTACGTGTTTCGTGACCCGATCGAGGCCCTCATCTCCGCGTACCATTATTACAGGCAGGACGAGTCCCTCCGCGCCAGGGCCAATATGTCGTGCGACGCCTTCTGCACCGCACAGATCGAGAACTACAACCTGCATCTGAATGCTGCGCTTTCGATGCGTGAAAAAGCCCCCTCGAAGGTGCTTCTAGTCGACCACAAACACTTTTCGATACAGCCGGTATCGACCCTGCAGCGCGTCCTCGACCGGCTGGGAGTCCAGGCGAATCCACCCATCATTGAGCGAGCGCTCACCAATCAGGACCTGGACCCGAAGAAAAGCCGCCCCGACGCCGCATCGATGATCGACCTGTCCGATATCGACCTGCTCCAACTGGGCATGGAAGGGACCGACATCTCCCAGGTGACGATCGAATCGATCATAGCGAGGTTGATGCCCGTTTATCAGGAAGCGACGCGCCACGCGGTGCTTCAAGGCGAAGAGCACTTGCATCCAGTGGACAGCTTTCAGTAGGCAGTAATTGGAATCACTGTACAACTGTACATTGTGGTTTCGCTTTCCGCATTCCACTCTGAGGCCTATCGCAGATCCGGCCATCGTGCTTGTGTTTACTCCCCCTGCCGGTCGCCACGCCTGCTCCGAGCAACCAGGTACCATAACAGTCCGAAGGTAATCAAGCCAAGCCCAACACCCCAGTAGAGGGGTTCGACAAAGAAGGCCAGCGATGTACAGGAGACGAGCCCAGCCACAGACACCCACACGGGAAAGAGCCGTCCTTCGGAAGGGATGTAGAGCGCGGCCCAGTTCGTGATGGCATAGTAGATCAGCACGGTGAAGGCACTGAACGTCCAGGTCGTGCCGACGTCGCCGATGAGCGTGAGACCCGCGATGACGCCCCCCATCATGAGCACGGCCGGTCCCGGCGTCGTACCGCTCGCATCGAGGTGCCCGAAGACGGTCGGCATGTCGGCGCGGCGGCCCATGGCCAGGAGCACCCTGGAAAGGCCGAGGATGAGATTCAGGAGTACGCCCAGCATTGCCGTAATGGCGCCGAAGGCGACGACCTGGGAGACACCCGGCACACCGAAGGCCCGTGCCGCTACCTCCAGCGGGGCCGCCTGCTCGACCGCGGCCTCCGAGAGCACGCCTGCACCGACGGCGCCAACGCTCACGACAGCCACGACGAGGTAGAGCACCATCGTCACGACGAGCGTCACGATGATAGCCCGCGGAATCGTTTTGCGGGGGTTGCGGACCTCCTCCCCGAGCGTTGCAATACGGCCGTAGCCTGTGTAGGCGACAAACATAAGGGCCGAGGCATAAAACAGCGATCGAAAGCCGCCGCCGGATATGTCAAAGAGGCCCGCGAAGTTGGCCGCTCCGTCCTCCAGGGCCGTCGGCGAACCAATGGCTACGAAAAGGGCGAGAGTGATGAGCGTAATCGAGACAATCACAATGTTGGTGACGTTGGAGCGCCGAATGCCTGAGTAGACAACCGCTGTCAGCACAACCACGCCAAGGAGCGCCACAGGCACGAGCCAGCGGTCGGCGTCGAGGCCGAACACGCCGAGGAGATAGCCGGAGAAACCAAGCGCTGCCGTCGCCGCCGATGCACTCTTGGCAACGAGAAACATCCATCCGGCGGTGAACCCGAAGACGGGCTTCAGGAAGCGATACCCGTACTCGTAGGTGCCGCCCGAAACCGGGTGATTCGCTGCAAGTTGGGCGCTGGACAGGCCGTTGAAGGTAGCTACGAGCGCACCAATCGCTACTGCGATCACAACGGTTGGCCCGGCCACCCCGGCGGCAATACCAATACTCACGAAGACGCCTGTACCCATTATGGACCCAAGTCCCATCATCACGGCGCCGAAGGTGCCGAGTTCACGGGCGAGGCGAGGCGAGGTCACGTTGTCTGTCATCAAATATGGGTGGGTTTTGCTATCAAATTTCTAACCATCTTTATCGGTTGCCGCCGCAGGAGTGACCACTTCGCCGACCAGTTCTGCTATTTTCGTCCGAACCTCTTCAAGCGCTTTCCTCCCTGCCGCCGTAGCAGTATAGTATTTTCTCACCCGCCCCTCAACGACGCGCTCTTCCCGAGCGAGGTACCCTTTCTTCTCCATGCTATGAAGCATCGGATATAGCGTACCGGGACTAATGCGGTACCCGTGCTGCGCTAGCTCTTCAATCATCTTCAAACGGATGGTACGCATCTGTGCGTCATCGTTTTGCCCGGACGGCTTTGAATGCGCGCATATAGCTGAAAACGGCTGCAAGGCAGTCATTCAAAGCCGGCTCAACGAGCTGCTGTGCACAACCTGCGTACCATCACTGAATAACGGATGGTACGCGCATCCGGCGTATAACATCACAAAATAAAAGATCCCTCGGCACGCTCGGGATGACGCCCTTTGTCGAATGAATTATCATACCAAACAACTTGATTTAATTACCACTGTTGAAGGTCGCAAAATATAAAAAACAGCGAATACATGTTGGAAAATGCTACCTACTGGTTGGATGATATGGGGAGCCTATCCGAATACCTCATTCGGGCTTCGCGCGGCTGCACTCGCCGCGGGCCGGCGTTGCGCTGCATCGCCTTATCACAGCGGATAGGGCTGTTTCGCGCGCCTGGGCCGCGGCGACTTCACTCGCGCTCGGGCCTCAAAGCAGGTTTTCGGATAGGCTTTAAGCGTTGTTTTTTGTTCGTTTACTACCGGAAGGCCGTTACCAGCAACCCGTGGGGCGCTGCTCAGGGGGCAGGGACTTTGTCGCCGGCCGGCTGGGCCTTGAGCAGCTGGTCCACTTTCTGCTTCAGGGCGCCTTTCTGAAACATCGGCGACTCGAACGCCTTCTTCTTCTCCCGGGGAAGCGTGTCGAGTACCCGGCGCACCTTGGTCACCTGTTTGATGAGCGAATAGTGCTCTTCGATGAAGTTGCGGTAGGACTGAGAGCCGTACACGGTCGAGGTCACCATGCCCACGGCTTCGTCGATCGTATTGTAGAGAATCTGTTGGGGCCAGATGCGCGTGGCGAAGGGGAAGTTATGCACAACGGGTTTGATGCCCATCGCCATGGCTTCAGCGATGGAATAGCCGAAGCTTTCGTGCATACTGGTGGACATCAAAAACTGCTTGTCGGCGAGCCAGGCGGTGATGTTCTCCTGCCAGCCCTCAAATTTGACGTGTTCTGTGAGGCCCATCTCTCGAATCATGTGGTCCCAGTAGATACGAATCAGCGGGTCCTGGAATTTGCCGGCGACGTACAGCTTGTATTTGCTGTCGAACCGGACGAGCTTTTCCATGATCTGGAGCAGCATCATGGGGTTTTTCCTCATGTTCAGAAATCCGACGCAGGCCAGATTGTACCCGACCCCACGGTGGACGAAGGGAATTTTGTCCACTGCCACCCCGTTATGAACCGTCGTGATCTGTACTCGATCTTCGATGCCGGGCACCGTCATGCGTAGGATTTCCAACAGGTGTTCGCTGACCATCATGAGGGCATCGATGCGTTCCCACACCACCTTCGCAGGGAGGTCCGTAAACACTTCGTAGCGGTGCAGTCTGCAGACGATGGGTTTGTGCCTGGCGATTTCGAGTTGCGATGCAAACATCACGACCTCGTCGCACCATTCGAACCAGCAGATGTCCGCTTCTTTCATGGCAGGCTCGATATCTTCGACCTTTTGTATGACCACCTTTTTCACGTCATAGAAGCGAGCCATGCCTTCGATCAGATCGTCCAGAAACTGGTCGAAGCCCTGGCGCACGAAGATGTGTACGCGTTTTCGTTCTCGCGACACCCCGGAGTGCACCTGATTGAGCGGAGACGGCGCTGTTTGCTGCAACTGTTGTATTTGACCGGGTTTAGCCACTTCCTTTGCCTTGTGATACCATTCCAGGGCATAGGCATAATCTTCCTTCTTTTCGTATAGATTTCCCAGTAAATAGAGCACTTCGAAACGATCCGGAGCGATCTGCTGAGCCGCGAACAGGCTTTGCTCTGCAATCTCGGTGTCGTTGCGCTCCAGCGCCACGACAGCACGGAGCAGGTAATACGAGATGTCCAGTCCAAATTTTTCCTCATACACGCGCAATAAGGCCTCCGCTTCTTCGAGCTGGCCGGCCTGTATGCGCTTCTTGATTTCCTCTTTTGCGAGAAACTGATTTTGATCCATGATTTGCCTCAGTGATGAAATGTCCTGTAAGGGGGCGGCGTTACCCTGGTGATTCTGGCAGGCGTTGATAAGGCCCCCTACGGCCTTTTGTCAAATGCCATTCCATTCATGGCATCGCGCCATGATGCAAAACTCCGCGGGCAGGTCTTCCACATGCCTTTGCATGTAGCGCAGCGCTTTTTGCTGCTCTCCAGTCAGAGTCAGGCGATTCAAGGACGAAGGGCCTGTAGCCTCGAGCAGGTGTGCCATGAGAAGCCCCGCCTCTGCCCCCTTGCCATAGGAGGTCTGGAGTACCCGGCCGCGCTCGATGAGGATATGCCGGAAGGCCGAAATGTGCATCCCCCCCATCTTTTCGAGGTGATACGCCCCGACGAACATGGACACGTAATGCATCACGATCTTCTCCAGGGAGTAATTCGACCGAGAAGAAAGCGAATCGTGCCGGGTGAGACGCAGGTACCCCCCTTTCGGGCATACCGATACACGCCGCTGCGGATACAACGCACACAGGCGCGCGAGAAAAACGTAGTCCTCGCTCACCTTGAAAAAATCCTCGGGGCCGATGAATTGCAGGTTTTCTGTACGAAAGACGGATCCCAGGGACAGCACGCAAATCTCTCCGGTCCTCACCATAAACGTAAGTACTTCCTGCCCCGTCTTTCCATCGAACATAGACCGGTCGTACTGCGGTTTGATATTGAGCGCTTCGTCGAAAGCATACACGGTGCGCATCGAAGCGAACAGGGTTTCATCGTCGTCTCGCATCGAGCTCAGCGCGCGCTCCATGAAGGGTTGTCCTTCGATCAAGAAGTCGTCGTCGTCGCAAAACAACAGGTAAGGGGTTTTGACGAGCTTGATGCCCGTGGTCCGCGCGAACCCGACGCCCTTATTTTCTCCATACTGGTAGACGTTCACCAGGGGGTAATCGCGGGTCATCTCGTTCATGGAAGCCAGCGTTTCCTGCGGGGAACCATCGCAGACGATCTGCAGCCGGTAATCGTCCCAGAACCCCTCGCGCAAGTAATGCTCGAAGTACCTGGTCCTTTCGTAGAAGGGCATGACGATCGTCACGTCTCGGGCAAGAAGCTCCTTCAGAGCCGGCCGCTGCGTGATTCGCTGGTCCAGGGTCGTTTTTAGCATGATAGGGCCATATCCTCAATGATGATATCCCGGCCAGAGACAAAATCCCTGCCGAGTAACACCGTACGCGGCATGCCGTCTCAGCGAGTGCCGGGCCGGGCTCATGCGACGAGGGGAAAACCCGGGGCAGGAGGCGAAGCCTGAGCGGGGGTTCAGAATCGGAGGGGATTCCGTCGCAGCTCATGACGCCGGGGAAAAGGAATTTCTGCCCGTTCGCTCAGGAAAGATATACCCCGGGCCGGCTCACCCGGACGGGTTACGGAGCCCTGAATAGCGGTGTGCAGCGTTGGCAAGTCGTTTGTTGCCCTGCCGAGCAACCAAACCACAGAAAAACCATGCTTCTTCGACTCGAAACCAGTTTCACCTCTATGGCGGCGAACATGCAAGACATCGAGCGAATAGCCAACAATCTTGCTAATGCCAACACAGTGGGGTACCGGCAGAATCGATATTTCACAGAAATCCTGGAAGAACATATCGACGACGAAGGATCTCCGCGGAGCATTCACCGAACGCAGCAGTGGACCGACCAGAACCCGGGCGAGCTGGAGCTCACCGGCAACCCTCTCGATGTCGCCATCGATGGGGAAGGATTTTTCACGGTCACCGATCCGGTCACAGAGGAGGCCCGCTACACCCGGGCCGGGCAGTTCTTGCTCGACGACCAGGGCGCCCTGCGGACTACGGACGGCCTCTACGTCGAAGGCACGGCCGGCCGCCTCGACGTGCCGCTCCGAGGCGGCGATATCGAGATTCGGCGCAACGGCGAAGTCGTGGTCGATGGCGAGTCCATCGGAACCCTCCGCATCGCAACGTTTGAGAATCCGGCCCTGCTGCCACACCACAGCGGAGCTACCGTGACGGCAGGCGACCAGATTCCCGAAGAGGCCCAAAACCCCGTCGTCGTGCAGGGCCATCTCGAAACGAGCAACGTCAATGCGGTTACTTCCATGACCGAACTGATCAGCCAATCCCGGTTGTTCGAATCACAGACCAAGGCTTTGCGGACCATCGACCTGTACCTGCAGCGAGCCACGCGAGAGCTGTCCCGTATGTGACGCCTCGCAGGTAACGCCTCGCGGGCATCGGCCGGACCTGTTGAAGCACCGCACCCTCATCTTATGCTAACTCAACCCTGTCATATTTATGTTACGAGCTCTTCGAACCGGCGCGCTGGGCATGCACGCTCAGCAGCAAGGCGTCGATAATATCGCGAACAACCTGGCCAACGCCAACACGAACGGCTACAAGCGATCGACCATCGTCTTTCACGACTTGCTGTACCAGACGGTATCCGCTCCCGGAGAGGGCGCGGCGTCCGGGGCAGCCCAACCCGCGATGCTGCAGATGGGGCACGGCGCCACTCCCGTCGCTACGGTACGGAATTTCTTGCAAGGCAGCCTCACCAGCACCCAGAACCCGCTCGACATGGCGATCAACGGGCAGGGATTCTTCCAGGTGCTGCGCCCCGATGGAACGGTAGCCTACACCCGGGACGGCGTGTTTACCCTGAGTGCAAATGGCACCATCGTCACACAGTCCGGCCTGCCCCTCGAACCTGAGATCACGATTCCGCCGGACGCTACCGCTATTCAGATCAGCCAGGACGGCATCGTGAGCGCGCTCGTGGCCGGCGAGACGACGCCTACCGAACTGGGGCAGATCGAGATGGTGCGGTTCAACAATAACGCAGGCCTTCGAGCGATCGGAAACAACCTGTACGAAGAAAGTGCAGCCAGCGGCGAACCGATCATCAGTACGCCGGGCGAAGACGGCCTGGGGTTGATCAGCCAGGGATTTGTCGAGTCCTCGAACGTGGAAGTCGTCCAGGAAATGGTGAACCTGATCACGGCCCAGCGCGCCTACGAAGTGAACTCGAGGGTCGTGACCACGGCGGATCAAATGCTGGCGCAAGCGAACCAGATCAAGCGGTAAACCCTGACTGACACATGTACCTCCTGTTGCCCATATGGGTTTTGTTTTCTTCCCTGCTGCCTCTCCAGGGGGGCCTCGCCTCAACAGAGGCCGGCCCTATCGAAGAGGCCGTCGAAGCGCTGCTCGCGAACCGGTACGAACAGCTATCGGTGGACTTCGAGGTGCGCCTCGTCCGCACCGGCGGCGAGATCGACCCGGATAAGCCGTTCACAGTGACCCTGCCGGCGTCTGACGAAGTGCCTCGCGCCCTGGCTCGCATCGAGGTGCGCCATGATGCACACCGTTCGGGCGAAAAAACGAGCGGCGAAGGGTGGGCGCTCATTTATATCGCCCATTTCGATTCGGTGGCCATGATTACCCGGCCGGCCAGGAAAGACGAACCCATTCGGCCGGGCGACGTCCGGTTCGTCTGGACCGATATCACACGCTTCAGGGGGCATCCGATGGCACCAGGCCGGTTCCGGCGGCTGGCCGCGCACGGCGACGTCTTCGCAGACCGTTTCCTCTCAGAAAACCGCCTGCTCAGAGCCGACGACCTGAGAAATGCCTATGCGGTGACGACCGGCCAATCGGTCCGCATGTACTACCAACGCCGACGGATGGTGCTCGAGCTGCAGTGCAAGGCCAGAAGCCCCGGCTTCGCCGGTGATACGATCAAACTCTTCTCCCCCGACACCCAGCGCATGTACCGGGCTCGTATAACGGGTCCCGGACAGGCCGACTGGCTGGAAACTCTAGAATAACACGTCTATGCCCCGTATTTCGAATCCTTTCGTTTCAGCGTCCTTCATTTCAGCGTCCTTCATTTCGAAGCGCCTCTTTTCGGGGGCTGCGCGTGCTGGACGGCGCACGTGGGTGCTGATCAGCGTTTTGATCGGCATCGGCAGCCTGAACGCGGCCTGCGCCCAGCAGTCTCTTTATGCAGACATCGTCGCCTACCGGGTCGGCGACGCCATTACGATTATGCTGGCAGAGCGTACCGCAGCCCAGCGCAGAAGCGGCTGGGAAAGGAGAACCAACTCGGGCCTGGGGGGCGGCGCTTCGATCAACGGCAATGCCGACCTGAGCGGCAACTTCGGCGTCAATGCCACCTTCAACAATGAGTCGAGCAACGAAAACGAATCGATACAGCGCGATTTACTTCAGGGCACGATGACGGCGCTGGTCGTAGACATCGACGAAACGACGGGCAACCTGATCGTCGAAGGAGAACGCAACCTGAACGTGAACGGAGACACCCACGTCATGAAGGTGCGGGGGACGGTACGCCCGTTCGACATTTCGGGAAATAACGCGGTTCTTTCGTACAAGCTGGCCAACGCAAACATCGAGTACAAACGGGCCGGCACGATCAAGCGCGCCTTCATGCGGCCCGGCGCCCTCGCGGGCGGTGCGCTCGCTTTGCTGCTCGGCGCGGCCGTCGTCTTTGGAACCGATTAACGCATTCGGCACATCCCCATGACTCTACACCTTCGCACTTTTATCGTACTGGGCTCATTGCTGTTCTCCAATGCTCTGTGGGCGCAGACCGGCCCGGAATCGGACGTCCGGCTGAAAGAGCTGCTTCATATCGAGCAGGCTTCGCCGACGCAGCTGACCGGATACGGGCTCGTGGTCGGCTTGAATCGTACCGGCGACCGTGCGCGCGGTCAGCGCGGCGCTCCCCATACCATCAGCAGCATAGCAAATCTGCTCCAACGCTTCGGCATCACTGTAGACCCTACGTATCTGACCGCGCGAAATGCCGCCGCCGTGCTCGTTACGGCGACGATCGACCCCTTCCATAGCGGCGGCAGCGTAATCGATGTGACTGTGTCTGCGATCGGGGACGCGCGCTCCCTCTCGGGCGGCGTGCTGATCCAGACGCCGCTGGTATCCCCGACCTCCGGAGCGGTGCATGCCATGGCCCAGGGACCGGTCTCAACCGGATCGGTTCTCGCCTCCAGCAACGGATCGAGCGTACAGATCAATCACACGAATACGGGGCGCATCCCCAACGGAGCCGTCGTAACGACCGCTCTACCGCTGGATTTGAGTGCCTTCAATACGTTGAACCTCGTGATGAAAGAACCCGATTTTACGAACGTTACGCGCGCTGCGGATGTGATCAATACCTCCTTCCCCGATGCAGCCACCGTCCAGCACGCCGGCCTCATCCAGGTGGACATCCCCGACGGCCAGGGAGGCGCTCCCGCCCTGATGGCCGCCCTGGAGGAGTTGACCATTAGCATCGACGTGCCGGCCCGCGTCGTGATCAACGAACGCTCCGGCATCATCGTCGCCGGAGGAAACGTGGTGATCAACGAAGTGCTCCTGACCTATGGCAGCATCGTCATTGCTACCCAGTCCGACCCCTTCGTATCTCAACCCAATCCGTTCTCCGAGGGCGAAACCGTCCAGGGTGCTGTGGGAACCGCTACCATCGAAGAGGATGGGACGCGGTCCGTGATTCTCGGCCCCAGTGCCGATGTGAATCAGCTGGCTGCCGCGCTCAACGAACTGGGCCTCACGGCCCGGGATGTCATCGGCATCTTTCAAGCCATAGACCGGGCTGGCGCCCTCCAGGGCGAGCTCATCATTTTATGACCGGCATCACTTCGTACACACTCAAGCTGTTCAAGAGGCTCCTATGGTCCGTTTCGATATTTCTCAACACCCCCCGCTGAACCGCGCCGGGGCCTCGCACGAGCCCCAATCCGACCCCGGAGCCGCCCGGAGGCTGAAGAACCCGCAGGAAGCGGCTAAAGAGTTCGAGAAGGTCCTCGTTCAGCAGTTCGTCAAGGTGATGACTGAACAGATGTTCACATCGAACCTGTCCGGAGAGGACGGCCCGAACTGGATGAAGAGCTACGGCGACCAGCAGCGCGACCTGCTGGCCGGGGTGCTTACGGATCACCTCGTGGAGAACAACACCTTCGATATCGCCTCGTTGGTCCTCGACCAGTGGCAGCAACGTGGGCTGGCCGGCTCTTCCGAAGAAGAAACCGCCGACGGCTATGACCTCCAGGCGCAACACTAACTGCCTCGCTTTCCCGGGGCGCGACCCAAACGCAACTCAGTATGAAAAAGACCGACATCCCGGCCTCCACGGCCGAACTCGCTCGATCTCTGCTCAAGGACCTGGAAAAAGAGAAAAGCACGATCGAGCGACTCAACACCTGCATCGCGGATCAGCTCGGCGCGCTCCGCAATCGCGAGCGCACCGTGTTGGACGAGCTCACCTGCGAAGCCAGCCAGGACCTGAACGCGCTGCAGCAATTGCAGCACAAGAAAGAAGAACGGGTGGCGAAACTGGCCGGGGGGCTCGGGCTCGAGCCGGCCTCGCCGGGCCTTGACGACGTCATACAGGCCCTCGAGGCATCCAGCGAATTCGGTGCTATCGGCACGGAATTACGCCGGCTGAGCGATACCATACCCAAAAAGGCCCATTCGACCCGGGAACGGTGCAAAGAGCTGGCCTACTCGCTTCAATACGCACTGCACCTCGGGCATCAGTTCATCGAAGCCATTCAGGGCGCAACGTCTTATCCGCCCATGCTGATTTATACCGCCGAGGGAAGCAAAAAAATGGCTGCCAACAAACGCATCATGATCAACAAAGTAGGTTGATGGGGTACTATGAGCATTCTCCAAATTATCGAAATGACGAGGAGGTCGTTCGAGACGTCGACGGCAGCCATCAACGTAATCGGCCAGAACATAGCCAACGAACAAACCGAAGGCTACAAGCGGCGACGTATCGAACTGCGGGCTTCGTCCAGCAATGGCCCCGGCGTTCTCATTCCCAGCCCGATTGGCGTCAGCCACGGCAACGGCGTTACGCTGGAATCGATCCAACGGATTCAAGACCGGCTGCTTTCCTCTTCGGCCTGGGAGGCCCGCTCGGGGCTCGGAGCCTCAGACGAAGAATCTCGACTGCTCAGTGCGATTGAAAATCTCTTCCCTCCCAATGGGGAAGGTTCGTTCAGCAACACCATCAACGAATTCTGGAATGGCTGGAGCGACCTTGCCAACGACCCGACAGACCTCGGGGTCCGCCAGTCGCTCATCGGCCGGGCTTCCAACCTGGTCGCGTTCCTGAATCGTACGGCGGGCGATCTCGATGCGCTCAAAGAAGAGACGCGCCTCGAACTACAGAACGTAGTCGACGAATTCAACACCAACATCGAACGAGTGGCCGAGCTCAACACGTATATCCAGTCCCAACGGGCCAGAAATACGCCCGATTTTGCGGCGGAGGACGAGCGAGATGGGCTCATCGAGGAGCTCGCCGAGCTGGCCCCCGTACACGTCCAGGAAGGAGACCTGGCGATGTACAATCTGACCGTACACGGCATGATGGTCGTTCAGGGCGGAACGACCAGCCCTCTCTCGCTGGACACGTCCGCCACGCCCGCGACGTTGACGTTCGCCAACACGAGCGTCAACTACAATGCACCTGCCGGTGACGACGGACGCATCGGAGCAATCCTGAGGACGCTCAACACGACGATCCCGACCGTGGAGCAGCAGCTCGACGACCTCGCGGCCTCGCTGGTCGACCGCATCAATGCCATTCATTCTACCGGGTACGACCTCGACGGCAACACGGGGCTCAACTTCTTCGATCCTGCCGGCACGACAGCAGATACCCTCTCGTTGTCTGCAGACATCGCCGGGGCGAGAGCCATCGCGGCCTCCGGAAACCCGGATCCGTCCGCGCAGGGCGACAACGCAACGGCACTGGCCATCGTCAACGAACGCGCGGTCGAACAAACGGCCCTCAACGATGCCACGTTCGAAAACTTTGCCCTCGACATCGTCAGCAGCATCGGCTCGCAATTACAAGCGGCCAACGGCCAGTTCGAGGGCCACTCTGCCGTCGTCTCGTACCTGAGCGGCCTGGAGCGCGGCGTCTCCGGGGTTTCGATCAACGAAGAGCTCACACGGCTCATCCAGTTCCAGCAATCGTTTTCCGCCGCGGCCCGCGTGCTCAACTCGGCCCAGGCCATGATGGATTCACTGCTGAGCCTCTAATTCCAAACGTTCACGCCTTTGTTCGGGCAGATCCACTCGGGTCAACCCGGCGAACAACACAGCACCGAATTACTCAGACCCTTCTACCGGAGACTACTATGGACTCGAGCCCAATTTCCAGAGCGACCAGCCTCTCTATGGCAGCCTTTGAAATGTCGCTGCCCGCTCGGCTCAGCGACCTGGCGCACACCCAGGAGCAGCTTACCACAGGCCTTCGCATCAACCGGCCCTCCGACGATGCCAGCGGGTACCAGAAAGCCAGGCAGCTGGAATCGCTTCAGCAACAGTTTCAGCAGTTCGAAGAAGCCATCACCTCGTCGCGCTCGTGGCTGGACAACACCCAGAATAGCCTCGACAACCTGGTCGATATGTTTTCCGAGGCTCATCAAGAAGGGGTTCGCGCGCTGAATTCCACCCTCGAGCAGGACGAACGCGACGATCTGGCCGCGGTGATCGAGGACTTCATCCAGGGCGTGGTCGAGATGCTCAATACCCAGAATAACGACCAGTACCTGTATTCCGGCACGCGCACGTCCGTTAAACCCTTCAGCGTCGATCCGCTGGACCCGACCAGCGACGCGGCCGGGGTCGTCTACTACGGCAATACAGACACCCTGCAGCGTCATATCGGCCCCGGCTCTACGCTGGCCGTCAATATCAACGGGGAGGACGTGATCAACGTGGATCGCGACGGCGACGGCGCACCCGAATATACAATTACAGAGAGCCTGCAGGCATTCGCCGACGCGCTTCGCGCCAACGACGTCGATGCAATGGCCTCCGGCATCGACCAGATCGAACGCTCCCGAGATCATTTGATCAACCTGGCTGCCGAAATAGGATCTGTCGCGAGGCGGGTAGAGCTTACGGAATCCCAGCTCGCCGACGCTTCCCTGATCGTGTCCCGGCAACAATCACGCGTGGAAGATACCGACTTCGCAGAAACCATTCTCGAATTCCAGCGAGCTCAAACCAGCCTTCAAACCTCGCTTCAGGTGACCGGCTCCATCCTCCAGACAACGCTGCTGAGCTTTATTTGACGGATGCCGCTGTCCCTTCAGAGCCTCTTTTACCCTACAGTTCATACCATGCTCCTCAGACACGCCTTGACATCATGAAGCATTCTTTTCCGTTTACCCAGGAGGCTTCTTATCTGGAGTCTTATCGATTACCTCCTCCCTCGTTCAACGAGCCGTCCATACTTCCCGGCTCCGGCGATGCGTCCTGGCCGGCGATCCCGGGCCAGGGCACAGATCCACGTATGCGATCGATCCGTATGATACTCAGCCAGAAAGACCACCGCGAAGATCAGGAAACCGTGGCGCTGCAGGTGGCCCTGGCCGATTCCATGTGGAGAGCCGGAAAAAGCGCCAACGCCCTCAAAATGGTCTTTAAGGCCCTGGAACTCTATCCCAAACAGTGGATGGCCAACCGCATCTACGTCGACATTTTGATGGCGAAGCAAGAATACGAGCGCGCCTACGATATCATTCTCTCCCTGAAAGACCTGCCCTCACCCGCTTCCTGGGACCTCCCCCTCCCTCTCCGGGAGGTCAACGTATGTGCGGCCTCCTGCGCGTGGCGCATGAAAGAATGGGAACGCGTTGCCGAACTGCTCAAAGAAGCGTTCCCCGATGGCGTTGAATCGATGCCCCGGGGCCTACAGGAAGACTGGTTCCGCCTCGCCCTGTATCGTCACCAGCCCGACGATGCAGCTGCAGCAGCTGCCCTGCTCGTCTCTTCGAACGCCCTGGACTTCTCTGACGCCCTGCTGCAGACGCTCGTGCAACGCGGCTGGACGCATCAGGCGCTCCCCCTCTATCGAACCATGTACGACCAGGTGCCGCGCAATCAACTGCTGCGTCGCAGGCTGGTGGCCCTTTGCATCAAGGAAGGCGAGATCGAAGAGGCGCGCCGCCTGGCCAAGCCGGGTGCTCTCGACCTGAACCCCTGATCGTCCCCTTCTCCTTCAGATCGGTTTCAGCCCCCCCCATTCCCCAATGGAAGCTCCCCTTAAAAAGGCGAGCAAGGACCTGCACACCCCTACATGATCCTGTTATAGACTAACGCCCATCGACATGCTGGTATTATTATACCAGCCCCTATTCGATAAGCACAAATCGCCCTTCCTGAACCCCTTGTTCGCCAATGATTTAGTGATGTTACGCAGGTTGTGCACAGCACCCGGTTTTGCCGGCTTTGAATGACTGCCTTGCAGCCGTTTTTCAGCTATATGCGCGCATTCAAAGCCGTCCGGGCAAAACGATAACACACAGATGCGTACCATCCGTGATTTATAGTGTGATGTTACGCGAACTGTGCACAGCAGCCTGGTTTAAGCGGCTTTGCAACCGTGCAAAGCCGCTCTGGCAGCACGTATGCGCATCCGGCGCGTAACATCTGTGAATAACAGCCCGCTTCGGTAGCCATCGAGCTATCTAAGCGCCCGATACCGTTCCCACCTCTCTGGCAGAGGCCTACGACCTCACGATACCCGCTTCCGGACCCCGAACTGTGAACTGTGAACTGTGAACCCCGAACTCAATTAGCATACCGATAAATAACACCGGGCGTAGGTAGTCGAGTATTTTTGTAAGAAATGCCTTAAGTCTCTTCTCCCCTCCGACGATACAGAGTCCAGAGCTGAAATTCTCTACGCCAGAACCAAATATGTCAAACCATTCTAAAGAATAACTATGGGAGCATTCGGAGATCTTGCTCGAATTAATACCAACGTCCAATCGTTGGATGCCTTGAATAGTCTTTACCGTGTGAATCGGGATCTCAACGTACGCCAATTACGACTGGCGACGGGAAACCGAATCAATCGAGCAGAAGATGATGCATCAGGGTATTCGATTTCGAAGAAGCTAGAGTCGCGCATTCGCGGTCAGGCTCAGGCGCTTGCAAATATAGGGGATGCGAAAAGCATGCTCACCGTGGCAGAGGGTACGTTGAACAGTATCATGGATATCCTCGGCACGATGAAGGAAAAGGTGATCCAGGGCGGCAACGACACGTTGAGCAGTCAGGAACGGGTGCTCGTGAAGTCGCAGCTGAACAGCCTGTCCACCGAGATCAACTCGATCATCAGCAGTTCGCTGTTCATCGGGCGTAACATCTTTTCGGGTTCCCCATTGACGTTCATGGTAGGCCCTTCGAGCAACAACACATACACCGTGACAGTGGGGTCGATATCGGCAGTTGGATTGGGCGTAGCCTCGTCGAGCTTGCTCGTATCCTCCGCGGCTTCCGCCGCCGCTTCGCTGGGTGGAATCAATCAGTCGATTCAGACCATCGCCAGCATGATGGCTGGATTAGGCAACGCTCAACTAGCACTGTCTTTCCGGGAAGAAAACCTTTCAACCCAGATCATACACAATGAGTCAGCCAGAAGCCGCATTGCAGATGCAGATTTTGCCCGAGAGCAAATGGAGATCGCCAAGTTGCAGATCCTGCAACAGTCAGGACTCAGTGCACTCGTCAATGCCAATCTGGCTCCACAGGGAATCCTCGCCCTCCTCCAGTAGGGGAGCCGGCGGGGTATCCTCCATACCCAAGGACACACCTGTAAACACATAAGGCAGCACGCAAACGACCACGCAATGACCGCTGCGTGCTGCCCGTGGCGGAAAGACCGCCGAAACAGCGAGTTCGGGCTGTGCTCGCACCACAATCCCGAACTCATGACTCCTCAGCCAATAACCAACACAAACGGAGGAAGGAAGTATGGCATTCGGAGATTTAACACGCGTTAACACCAACATCCAGTCGATGCAATCGCTATTCGAGTTGCAGAAATCTAACGCAGAACTTGGCATGCGTCAGTTGCGACTCGCTACGGGTCAACGCATAAACCGTGCCGAGGAAGATTCGGCGGGACTGTCTATTGCTCTAAAACTCGAATCGCGGATTCGCGGCCAGGCGCAGGCGCTGGCCAACATCGGCGACGCCAAGTCGATGCTGAATGTAGCGGAAGGAAGCCTCTCGACGATCCAGGAAATCCTGATGACGATGAAGGAAAAAGTCATCCAGGGCGCCAACGATACGTTGAGCAGCTTCGAACGCGGCCTGATCAACAACCAGTTGAATTTCCTATCCACTGAAATCAACTCGATTGTCAGTTCGTCGACCTTTAACGGCGTCAGCGTATTCAGCGCAGGATCGTTCAGCTTCCAGGTCGGATCGACGAGCACCGACACGTTCGCGGTGAGCCTGGGCGCGCTGTCGACGGGCGTTCTGGGCGTAAGCTCCTCGGCGCTCAACGTAGGATCCGCTACGTCGGCCTCCTCGTCCCTGAGCGCAATCGACTCGGCGATCAACACGATTGCCAGCACCCTGGCCAACATCGGCAACAACCAGCTCGCGCTCTCTTTCAAAGAAGAGAACCTGAACATCAACATGACCAACCAGGAATCTGCGCGTAGTCGTATCCTCGACGCCGACTTTGCCAAGGAGCAAATCGAAATCGTCAAGCTGCAGATTCTGCAGCAGACGGGTGTTGCTGCCCTATCGCAGGCCAACCTCGCCCCTCAGGTGGTATTGTCTCTCCTGTAGGACAATAAACTACTCTACGGGACGGTTCTGGCGTACATGCTCCCATAGGGTGCACCAGGAGGCGAAAAAACCGCTCTTCGTTCGTCGAAGAGCGGTTTTTCTTTGGTACGCCCCAGGGGTAGATGAAAGCCGTCATTCGGCAACGGGGGCCTGTTCATCCCGGGCGAGCAAGGATTGCAGCACCTGTATACTTTCCCTGACGCGCACGGGGTCGTACGTTTCCTCATCGCACAGCGTGTCGAACACCTGTGCATGCGCCTGCATATTCAGTGCTCTGCAGGCAGAGCTCAAGTTCTCGAGCAAAATGCGAGGATTGATCACGAATCGGATGTAGTTATCTGCTTCGTTTACGTTGTAGGATTGCGTGAGCATCAACATGCCGTCTCGAATAGACTGGCTGCGAAGCAGCGCGATGCCGGTCAGGTAATAGCCGACCGGTTCTTTCGGGTTGATGCGCAGCATCTCGTTGCAGTGGATGAGCGCCGTTTTGAGGTCGTTGAGGCGCAAACACGTCTGGGCGCCGAGGAGGCGGGTATAAAACGCATTTTCGGGCGTCAGCTTCCCGTAGTCGAGCGTAGCAAACAGCCGGGCGGCCTCTTCATTGCGGCGCATGATGTAATAGATCAGGCCCAGCTGGTAGGCGTAATAGGCGCGGTAGAGCTCGTCCCTCGGATTCTCGTATTCCGCCTTCAGCAGGTCGAGACGGGTCTGATATTTCTTGACCATCTCTTCTTCCGGCAGCGAATAGCCGGTATGAACGATCTCGGCCTCGAGGCGTGCGATGTGCCGGCCCGTCTGCTCGGCATGCGCCCAGATAGATTCCATCACCTGGTTGTGCACACTCCCGTGGTACCGGATATCCGGATGATTCCGCAGGACGCGCTCCTGCCAGAACATATCCGCCGACACTACATTGTTCTCGTTCAACAGGTTCTTTACCGGCAGGATGAGCGCCGCGATGTCGATGACGCCCAGGCTGTTTCTGATCTTCGCCCAGGCGTCCGGGTCCTCGATGTACTCGTCCCCGTCTAGCACCAGAATGTAATCGGACGTGGCCAGCTCCAGGCTGTGATTTCTGGCCACGGCGAACGACCCGGGCCACTCGATCTCATCGATGATATCCGCGTACCGGCGCGCGATGTCGAGTGTGCCATCGGTAGAGCCGGTGTCTACGATGACGATCTCATCGACATGAGGACGCGCCAGCGAAAGGCATTTTTCGAGGTTTTCCTCCTCGTTCTTCACGATCATGCACAACGAAAGCGTAGGGGCGCCGCCTGGATGGGCCGGCTTGTTTTGATCGACGTGATTCATTATCCGAACCGGAATGTGCTTGACTGGGGTGTTCTTTTACTGGAGGGTATCATCCCGCCTGGCGACAGCGATGCAGGATACAGCGTTCAGGGGTGTAGTACGGACTGAATCAGGCATCGTAGAGGCACAAACCCTACATCCAGGTCTCCTGCACCGTACGCCCTGACCATGCACCCGGTACTCACGACACCTTCGGCTCTGTGGCACTCACTTCGCGGGTGTGCTCGAGCGCCAGCTGGTAGAATCGCTCGGCGGCCGCCTCCTGGTCGAAATTCCGGCAGGCTTCGGCTGCCATATAAAAGACCTGCGCCCGATCGACTTCGAAGTTGAACGAAGGGATGCCCTCGTGAATGCCTTCCAGCAGTTCGGCGGCATACACGAGCATCTCAGCGGCGGTTCGGTAGTGACTCTGCGCCCACATCGCCTGGCCGGCCAGATGATGCACCAGCGGTTCGTGTTCGGCCAGGTCGAGCGCTGCATCAGCGTGATACAGCGCGTCGGTGTAGCGTTCCTGCAAGATGCACAGTTGTAGAGCCAGTACGCGAGCGCCCAGCGCATCGTCCGGCTCGAGTTCTTCGAGCGCTTCATAATCGAGTTCCTCGAAGAGCGCCTTTGCCCTTTCGAGATCCCCCATTTCAAGAGTTCGTTGGGCTTCTTCAAAAGCCGTCGAAACGTTGTTCGCACGATCCTCCATGTGTACCCTCTTTCTTCAGATATATACGAGTTAGCTTATCCTCGATGCCCTCTGCAGAAACGAAAAGGCACCGTTTCATGCGGCCTCACTGCGTAAAGCGTACCAAAAAAGCGATTGCTCCGCCCCGAACGGCGACCGATCCCCCCTTCGGTGCACCAGAACGAGTCGGACCGGCATCAGGGCGCGTTGGGATTTAAGAACCCCTTGCCTTTGCCGATAGCATGGAAAACAGTGGGGAGGCAGCGCCGGCCTCTTGCATGGAAAAAGGCGTCTCTCCCCTGGAAAATAGTTCCGGCCTGCGCCGGACCTCCATGGCAACAAACTCTCACTCGTATCACGCATTACGTCAACAACCCCAAACATCGGCCATCGATTTACATCATGCACACGACTCAAGCAGCTCATCAGTATCAGCGACAGGACGTACTTTCTGCTTCGCCAGCGCAACTGGTCGCCAAGCTTTATGACATCGGGATCCTGGCGTGCAACACGGAGGACCGGTTCAAGCTAAGAAAAGTGCTCATCGAACTGATCGCCTCGCTGAACTTTGCCGAGGGGGGTGAAATTGCCATTCGCCTCTCGCAGATTTACGAGTACTGCATGCGGGAAAGCGTAGCAGGCGACCTCAGCATCATCGGCGAGATGTTGTCCGACCTGAGAGACACCTGGAAAGAGGGCGCCGTTGCCTCCATGGCCGCTTGATGCGACCCTGGTTGATACGATCCTGTTGATACGACCCTGGTTGATGCGACCCTGGTGCGTCTCCTTCTTTTCGCCTGATCAAGCCTCTCCTTTTCTTGTGCCATTAAACGGATCTACACCCCATGTTATCTACGACCTCCTCACAGGCATTCAGAGAGAGCGATCCTTATGAGCTTCTAATTCAGCAGATCATCTTCCTCGAGAGTCAACCCAAATTCAACCTGGAAGACCGGAGAACCGAGCTGGAAGGGAGCAAAACCATCCTGGACGAGCTCGACAGCCGCCTCTCGGCATTCGACACGGTTCTGGACGACTTTCTGGATCCGCTTTCACACCCGTTCGACGGGCGAGCCGTGAGTTTGAACGATACGACGGCCTTCACAGCAACGGCGACCGACAGTGCCGTCCTCGGCTCTCATACGCTGCAGGTAGACCGGCTGGCCATCGTCGACACCCGGCTCTCCGACATGTTTACGTCGACCAATACCGATATCGTCAGCCTCCAGGGGACCGGCTCGAAGTCGTTCACGATCAGCGTCGCCAGCCCGACCGACGCCGATGCCGACAACCGCGAAGATATTACGGTGAACGTCACGATCTCCGCCGGCGAAACCGACGACGAGATACTGACCAACGTTGCGTCGGCCATCAATTCGGCCATGCTCTCGGCGGTTAACAACGACACCATCGACAGCGACAACCGGGCCTATGCATCGGTCGTGAACGAAACCTCGGACAACTCGAGGCTCTCCTTACGCGCCGGCGAGACCGGCTATTCGAATCGCCTGGACTTTACGTCAGACCCGGACAACCTGCTCAGCGACCTCGGCATCAGCAACGCAAGCCTCGTCTCCGGCGCCACGGGGGGATATGCCGCCACGGTGGGAACGAGTGAAGACACCTCGGACCTGACCAGCCAGATCCTCCTCGACGGGCTGACCATCTACCGCAACTCCAATCAGCTGACCGACGTCCTCGACGGCGTCACGATCAATCTCTCGCAGACCAACGCCAGCACCGTCGAGTTCAGCGTCACCCCGGATTCCTCGGGCATCCAGGCTGACGTCGAAGACTTCATCGAGAAGTATAATGCCGTATTGAGTTACATCAAACAACAATCCCGCGTGAACGGCGACACGGGAGCCCGCGGCGAGTTTGCCGGCGACACCACGTTCACGTCGCTTCGCTTCAACATGCGGACCGACCTCATTTCGGAGGTGACGAGTCAGTCGGCCGACGCCCCCTCTTTCATCACCGATATCGGCATCGAAGTCAACTCCGACGGCTCGCTCGAACTCGAGGATGCCGACGCGCTGATTCAGGCCGTCGAAGAAAACTCGGACGCGGTGAGAACCCTCTTCGCGGCCGACGACGGCGTCGGCACCCGGCTTCAGGATCGCATCGAAGATTTCGTCAACTTCAACGGCCTGATCAACGATCGCAAAGAAACCCTCGATACGCGCATACGAACGATCAACCGGCGCATCACCCGGTTTGACGAGGCGCTGACACGCCGCGAGGAAAGCCTGCGCGAAGAGTTCGCCCGGCTCCAGGAATCGATCGAGCTCTTGCAGGGCCAGCAATTCTCGCTCTCTGCCTTCTCCTAACGGCTCGATCCCTGCCGGCCTTCTCAGCGATCCGATCTCTAACGCCATACCGTACCAACTATAGATGAACGACTCTTTAGATACCCTCCTTCGCCTCGGCGAGCAAATGCACCTCCTGCTCGCCGATGACGACATGCAAGCTTTCGACGAACTGGTGCGCCGCCGCGCACGATTAATCGACAGGTTGTCCCCTCTCCTCGAAGAACGACGGATGACGGGTGAATCGGCCGAAAAAATTGCCCGCGCCAATGAACAATATGCCCGGATCATGGATGCGCTTCTCCGCAAAGAGCAAAGGCTCCTGCAGGAACTTCAGAGCCTGCACGATTTAAAGCGGGCCAAACAGTCGTACCGCTCCGGCTACCAACCCCGCCAGATCTTACACAAATACGTATCGGGCTAACGGCCGGCCCGAACCCCTCATACGAGCCGGCAGCGGCTGGAGGAACGGGTCGCTCAGGGAGCCGGCGGATCATCCCCTCTAACAAAAACGCAGGCCGGGTGCGTTGAAAACTCACAATTATGCTGTGAGTTCGGCATATATTATGTACGCTTACCGTGTAGAGCGCATCACAGGCAGCGTGCCCTTTGTAGGGCGTACAAAGCCTGTACTGGAACTATCGGAAGGAAAAGCCATCCCATGATAAGGAATCCCTTACCGCTTCCTGCGCGCTCATGCAGCTGACCTTCGACGACCTCAGCTGGCTTTGCCCTTAAAAGCGATTACTTATTAGCCGTATGAACATAGGTGATATTACGAATGGCGGTTTCTCGACTGCCAAACACCTTAAGCCGCACCGTAACGACAAAGTTACCGAACATGCACCTCGAATCGGTCCTGCTTCGGATCGATCTGACGACCGGCAAGAGGCTAAAGACAGCATAGCGATCTCGGAAGAGGCCCGCCTGGCACACGCCGCCGAACAGAAACGGTTGCAGGAGTTCGAGGCTGCGCGTCAGGCCCTCGACGCACAGGCTTCGCTCAGCCCGCAGAGGCGACAAGAGATATTGGATCGCCTTAAGACCGGCTTCTATTCGAACCCTGACGCGTCGAGGCATATCTCCTCCCGCATCCTCGACGAGCTCGGCGGTTAAGCCGGGGTAAACGAGGCCGTATGCCTTGGCCTCCCAGCGAAATCCGTCAGTGTATATGCAAGACGACGACATCCACAATCTTGTACGATTGTGGATGTTTCATTTCCGGCACATGCACATTCGCACATGCAC
>CAZGHT010000005.1:70880-101497 GCA_964525535.1 uncultured Rhodothermaceae bacterium | reverse complement strand
ATGCACGCCAGGCCGGTCTGCTGACGAACAGTAGAACCCGGCGCCTGACACCGTACTGGCGGTCAATTCGCGATGATTCCGCATTCTCTATAGCGCCGCAGCTTGTTTCTGATGGTCCGAGCGCTAATGCCCAGTTTTTCAGCGGCGCGCTGCTGATTGTTGTTGTTGTCTTCCAGCGCCTTCATGATCATGATACGCTCCATATCGTCGATCGTCTGGGGGTCGCTCCCATTCAGCGGGTTGTCCTCAGACCTTGTAGGCTCCGCATCGCGGAAGAAATCGTTGAATACGTCGTCGAGGGTTATCGAGGGGCGGTCGGCCGATAGAATCACCCCGCGCTGGATGACATTTTCCAGTTGCCGCACGTTGCCGGGCCACGTAAAGGACGTAAGCCGATCCATGAGCTCGGATTCGATCTCTTTATCCGGGAGCTCGTACATCCGGGTATACTTGTCGACAAAATGGTGGGCCAGCAACGGGACGTCCGAAAGGCGGTCGCGGAGCGCGGGAACCGTCAACGGAAAAACGGACAGGCGATGAAACAGGTCTTCTCGAAATATGCCTTCCTGGATGGCCTCATTGAGCACCCGGTTGCTCGTCGCGATGACGCGAACGTCGACGCGCTTCACTTCCGAGGAGCCGATCTTCTGAAACTCACTTTCCTGGAGTACGCGCAACAATTTTGCCTGGACGCCGAGCTCGATTTCGGTAATCTCGTCGAGGAGCAGCGTGCCGTTGTTGGCCACGTCGAAAGCCCCCGTCATGTCGTCGATGGCGCCCGTAAATGCGCCCTTGCGATGGCCGAACAGGTGACTTTCTACGAGCTCCCTGGGTAAGTTGGCGCAGTTGAGCGTGATGTAGGGCCCGTGGGCGCGGCCGCTCATCTGATGGATGAGTTTCGCCAGGATTTCCTTACCCGTTCCGCTTTCGCCCTGGATAAAAACGGGGGCCTTGTTCTTGCTCACCTTTGGCAAGAGCTGCCTCAGCTTGCGGATCGAAGGGTGTTCGCCGACATACTCGACCGACTTGCCTCGCGCCCTGGAGCGGCTCCGCTTCGATCTCGTGGTCACGGCCACTGCGTGCTCGACGTCCGGTATTTCGAGGCACCGCTGTACGCGCTCGACGAGCTCCGTCGTAGAAAACGGCTTGGGGATGTAGTCGATCGCACCGTTTTTCATCGACCGGACGGCATGCTGTACGTTCGAGTGCGCCGTAATCATGATGACCTTGGTCTGCGGGTGTTCGCTTCGGATGTACGAGAGCAGTTCGAAGCCGTCGACGTCGGGCATCATAAAATCCGTAACGACCAGATCGTACGAATTTTTCTTAAGCTCCTCCATGGCTTGAGTCGCCTCCGAGCAACTCGTCACCTTTATGCCATGGCGGGTAAAAAGCCGCTCAAAGAGTCCGTGCAACAACTGTTCATCATCAACGAATAGGATTTGTGCCTTATGCTCCATGAAGGAATTGATGCGCTAATAGTTTAACTTTTGTAAGGGTCTCCTCAGAGCCAATCTCTAGAAATGCGACCAGGATACACTGGGATGCAACGTGAAGGCGAACTGAAGGCGATCTAAAGAAAGAGGGGGCAAGCACCCTGTAAAACCTGAGAAAGGAAATAAGACCGGGCCGTGCTGGTCAGGCAGTGTCCGTCAAGCGGTGTCGGCTGGACATTGCGATACAATACCGCAATTCGTTCAAATCCCGTACCAGACCGGCTTCGAGAAAGCAGGCCGGCGGATCCATAGAAATATCGGCCGTTCAACGGCCGGCAGAGAGCAGAGTTCTTCGGCCTGGAAAAATACCGTCCCGGCACAATCGACGCCTTTCGGGCTGCAGGGGGTCGAGGAAAACCAGCCGGCTCCCGATCCCGCAGTGAAGGAACGCCGGCAATTTTTTGCCCATTCGCCCCCAGAGAACCGGCAATAATTTCCCGAGCGCGTTTCTTTTTCTCTTTTTTCAAAAAAAACAGGCGCTGGATTTAAGTCATCTCGAAGCCGGCCGAAACCCGTTGGTTACACGCGCCAACCCGGCAGAATCACGCGATCGCGCCGAGAGAGGAAGCACTCCCCCCGGGGAGCCCCCATCTCGACACCGCCCGGCTCCTTCAAAACGAGATGCCTCTCCCCGGCTCCCAGCGGTTGTCACCCTCTGGATGATTGTGGTGGCACGATGGTTGATCAATTCCGACTATCACGTCCAGACGCTGCACCCAGATTTACAATCATCATGATCACAGAACGCATCAAGCTACTCGACAAAGCCTTGCTTGCCTATTCCTGGCGCCTCAAAGCCCTGACCAGCAACATCGCAAATCTGGACACGCCCGGATACCAGAAGCTGAGCGTTACGTTCGAAGAGGCCATGCAGGCCAACAGGCACGTCATCCCGAGCCTGCGTGAGCCCTCAGACGTAGACCCCCGGTTGAGAGTGGAGGAGGAGGCCCCTTCTCTGGAGACCGAACTCATGAATCTCGCCGACACGCAGATGCGGGTTCAGTTCAGTACGAAAGCCCTCCACGATCATTTCGCCATGATCCACTCGAGCATTACGGGCCGTCCGTCCTAGCTTCATGCGTTCGCCTCGTATAACAGACTCATCTAGCCAACGTCGTTAGCAGAATATTTATCCATGTTAATCAACAAGCATACTTTCTCCGCGTATCGAACCGTTGCTCAAGGCCTTCACGCCCAGCGCGTGGCCATGGGCACCGTCACAGAGAACATCGCAAATGCGTCGACGACCCGGACGGCGGACGGAACGCCCTACGCCATCAAGAGAGCCTTTCACGAGGTGCCTGAAGAACGGTATAACCGGTTCGACACCTTGCTCAATGAGATACAAAGTGAAATGAGTATGTCGGCCCAGCAACACTTCGAAGGCGCTTCGCTGCGCAGACGGCTTCACGAAATCGAAATGGGCCCCCTGACCGGCGTCGAAGACGTACCGTCTTATCGGTACGATTACGACCCGGCTCACCCTCACGCTGACGATCGAGGGTACGTGCAATACCCCGACCTGAATGTCATCGAAGAGATGGCGCGCCTCATCTCGGCCAGCCGGATCTACGAGGCCAACCTCTCGGCTTTTCAGACGGCCAAAGAAATCACGAAACGCACCCTGGAAATCTGATGTTGGAGCGTCGAAGGGACCGCCCTTCGCGGCTTCCAGGCCAACGCGAGCCAGTTCACCTGAATTATTTACATAGATTGTGTAACTGTTTACTTCATTATGAGCCATACGATTCATCCATACTCGTCGTCTAGACCCCCTCTTCAGCCGCGCACGGAGGCGAAAAGTGAATCTGACGAAGAGCATTCAGGGGTCGACGCCTTGAAAACGGGCCCCGGTGCAAAAACGAAGAGCCCGTCCTCAGAAGGCCCGGTCGGCAAGCCGGCCTCGTCGGACGAACCTTCCGCGCTGCAGGGCGCCGCGTCCAGACCCGCGCCGGAGGCCGAAGAACAAACCGCGCCGGCGTTCAAGACAACGCTGGACGGAGCACTCGAGACGGGCGAGCCCCCGGATAATCACACGAACTCGCTCGCCAATCTCGCTACAGAACTACCTGGACTGACAAGGGACGAACAACAGATGATCTACAGATATTTCCCAGCGTCCCCCAGCCTGGAACTGCGCCTGTACAGGCCGGACCTGTCGACCAACAAAGTCGACCCGGGATCTGTCGGATCTCGCGTGGACTTGCGCGGCTAACAGCAAATCACCTTTAACCCGTTCACAATACATGCTTCTCTTCGAATTACAACGACCCGGGGCGAGAAATCCGCTGACCGATGACACAACTCCGTTGCCTCAACCTCGCCAGCCGGAATCGTTTCGGCGAGAGGCCTTCAACAACGCCTTCACGCGAGCGATCGAACAGGTTGATCGGGCTCAATCGGAGGCCGGCTATGAGGTCGAGTCCTTCATCGCCGGAGAGCAGGAAAATCTCCACGAAGTGATGATCAAGCTCAACCAGGCCAAAAGCTCATTCCAATTGATGATGGAAGTACGCAACAAAATGATGGACGCGTATCAGGAGCTCTTCAGGATGCAAATGTAATTCCCGGAAGACCATGCCGCCGTTCGAGGAGGAGAAGGGCGCCCCGGCGAAATACGTCCCTGTACCCATGTAGTACCCGTGTGTTAGACGTCATGCAAACAAGGGATTCCATGAAGTGCAATTCCATGAAGTGCAATTCCATGAAGTGCAACAGGCACCTCATCATGCGATCTCTAGTCGATTATTGGGATGGAGAATATAATTCAAAACCTTAGGGCCATTTACAACCGCCTGACCAACAGGCAGCGTATAGGCATTGGGCTCGTCATACTCGGATCGCTGATTGGTTTGATGGTGATCGCGTATTGGTCCCAGCGCACCGAGTACGGGCTTCTCTTCGGCAACCTGTCCGAAACGGCGGCCAGCGAAGTAGTCACCATTCTGAATACCGAAAATATCAAGTATGAATTGAAGGAAGGTGGAAAATCGATCTATGTCCCCAAAGATCAGGTGTACGACCTGAGGCTGCGGTTTGCCGGTGAAGGCATCGTATCGGACGGCACGTCGGGGTATGAAATCTTCGACCGCAATACGCTGGGCATGACGGATTTCATGCAAAAACTCAACCTGAAGCGCGCCCTGGAGGGCGAGCTGGCCCGTACGATATCCGACATCGAGCAAATCGAAACGGCGCGCGTCCATCTGGTGATTCCCGAGCGATCGCCGTTCAGGGAAACGCAGGCGCCGGCCACGGCGTCCGTCGTCGTGGACCTCAAGGGCGGCTCGACGCTCTCGCTCGCTCACATCGAAGGGATGGTGGCTCTCGTCGCGGGGGCCGTCGAAGGGCTCGAATCGAATGACGTCAATATTCTCGATACAAACGGCGCCCTCCTATCCGACCCGAATAACGGCGATACCGACACGCGCCTGACCACCAATCAGCTTCGCCTCCAGACGGAGAAGGAAGCGTACCTGGAAGACAAGGCGCAATCGCTGCTCGATCAGATGCTCGGCGCCGGCAACTCGATCATTCGGGTCAACCTCGAACTCGACTTTTCGAGGTCGGTCAAGGAAAACAACATCATCGACCCTGAAAGCCAGACTGTCATCGCAGAAGAACGGCTGCAAGAAGAGGGCGACCTCGACAATGCGAGCTCCTCCGTGAAAAATTACGAGGTGAGCCGGTCGGTCGAAACGGTCGAGAAATCGGTAGGCGACATCTCGTACCTGTCCGTTTCGGTCATTCTCAACTACAAAGAACAGACCGACGCGAATCCGGCAGGCGACGGAGCGATGGCGGACCGCTTCGCTCCATATTCCGACGGCGAACTCGCCGAGCTGGAAGCGCTGGTCAAAGAAGCGGTCGGCTGGCGTACGGAGCGAGGAGACGGGTTTGCCATCAGCCAGATTCTCTTTGACACCACGGCGGAAGACCGGATTGCCCGGGACATGATGGCGCAACGCCGCCAGCAACGGATCGAGATGTTCGTCCGCTACGGGCTCATGTTGCTCGCGCTGGGCCTCGCAACCTGGTTGATTCTCGCCGCTTCGAAACGGGCGCGGGAATCGGTTGACGCGACCCGGAAAAACGTACTCCAGGAAACGCTGACCGCGAAGGGAGCGGCCCGGCAGAATCCAGCCCAGTTGAATGCGGGCCAGGAAACGCGGGACAACGACCTCATCCTCGTCGACGACTATTACACCAGCAAGCTGTCTCCCGAAACCAAGGCCCGGCTGAAAGCCAAACAGCTTATGCTCCAGAACCTGAAGGATCAGGTGATGGACAACCCAAAAAATGCAGCGAACCTGCTCAGAACCTGGCTTTCCTCTGACCTCGTCAATGAAAACGTAAAAGAACCTGTCGCTTAACCAGACAATCGTATGGCTGCCGTCGCAGAGAAGGAATCGATCAAATCAGCCCCGGCATCGAAAGGGGCCGACACCCAGGTTGCCACCCAGGAAAAAGGCAACAGCATCGAGGACGAGCTGAGCACGCTCTCCGGGGTCAAGAAAGCTGCGATCTTTTTGATCGCCATAGGCGCCAAAGCCGCCAGCGCCATCCTCAAATGCATGGACGACGATGAGGTCGAACGGATCTCCGTCGAGATCGCCGGGCTGGGCAACGTGAACGGCGACCTCGTCGAAGGCGTCCTGATGGAGTTCAGAGACCTCGGCATGGCGCACAACTACCTCTCTCAGGGCGGGCTCACCTTCGCCCGAGACGCCCTCTCGTCCGCCCTCGGACCTCGCCGCGCAGAAGAAATCATGATGCGCGTCGAAGCGGCTATGGAGGTGTCGGCCTTCCACCTGCTGCAAACGGTGGAGACCGGGCAGCTGACCAACTTCTTGAAAAGCGAACACCCTCAGACAGCCGCGCTGATCCTGGCGAACCTGAACCCCCGCAAGTCGGCCGAAATCATCGGCAACCTGGACAACGACACGCAATACGAGATCATCTACCGCCTTGCGACGATGGATAAGACGTCTCCTTCTCTCCTGGACGACATCGAAGAGGTCATTCGGCAGCAGATCGGCTCCTTGTTCGGCACAGAACTCAGCGTTGCCGGCGGGGTCGACAGTGTCGCACAAATCCTCAATAACACGAGCCGGTCTTCCGAGAAGAACATCTTGGAGTCGCTCTCGGAGCGCGACCCCGAACTGGCTCTCCAGGTCAAGGCCCTGATGTTCGTCTACGACGACCTCATCAACCTGACCGACCGGGACCTGCAGCGCATCCTCGTCGAAATCGAACAGCGCGACCTCGCCGTGAGCCTTAAAGGAGCCTCCGAAGCGCTGAAATCCAAGCTGCTCTCCAACATCAGCCAGCGCGCCTCCGATGCGATCCTCGAAGAACTGGACCTGATGGGCCCCGTCAGGGTCAGCGACGTCGAAGAGGCCCAGCGAAGAATCATCGATATCGCCCAGCAGCTCGAAGAGCAGGAAGAAATCAGCCTGACGCGCGGCAATCAGGATGCTGTACTGATCTGATCTCCTCTTCCCGGGGCCGCCTGCCTCTCAGCCGCCCTCTACAGATTACTCGTTTAATGAATCCGGGCCGCGCGCCTGGATCGTTCTCTTATGTCAAAGTTTATTCTGAAGCGTGATACCATCGGATACGTGGCTGCCGACTTCGAGGAGTTCGAAGTGGACGCTTCTTCTCCGATCATCCCGGCAGAGCGGGTAAAGATCTCGGGCGAGGAGGACGAACGCTCCTCTTCACTGAGAAAAAGCGTCATTCTCCGCCGCCAACACGTCCGGCTGCAGAGCGCCCCGGTGGACGTCCACCCGCTCGACTTCCCCGTTGCGAATTCACACAAGGCTATTGCCGATGCAGCGCCATCAGACGCGATCGAGGAGCCTCCCGCCGACGAGAGTACGGCCCGGGTCCCTTCCCTCGACGTCGCAGCGTTAAAAGAACAATGGGAGGCCGAGTGGCGGCAAAAGTACGACGAGGCCGTTGCAGAAGCGAAGCGGCAGGCCTACGAGGAGGGCTATCGCGACGCCAGTACGGCCTTCAAAGCGGACCTGAAGGAAGCCCAGGACGCATTCGCAGTAGCCCTTCAACGCTTTCAGGAGACCTGGGAGAACTTCATCAAGCGCAGCGAGACGTTGCTGCTCGAGATCGCGCTGGAAATTGCGCAGTTCATCCTCGACGCCCCCCTGCCCGAACGGATCACGCACACTACAGAAAAGGTGTTGGCCGAGATGCTGGAAGAGCTGGCCGCCGATACACCGATCAAATTGTCGCTCAACCCGCTCGACCTGCTCCGCATGCAAGAGTCCGGAATCCTGGATCACATCAAAGAGCAGTTCCCGGCCCTGCGGTGGGACCCGCAGACTACCCTCAAGGAAGGCAACTGGATCATTCAAACGCCCCGAAAGGCCATACGTCGTATTTCCGATGAGTTGCTGGCCAATCTCCGGGATCGATTTGGCCTCTCCGAGCAGTCGCTGGAAGAAACGGAGGTGAGCGTGGCCCAACCGAGCTATGACCCGGACTATATCCCCCCGGTGACCAACGTCTCTGTTTCGACTACGCTGGCCACCTCTGCCGCCATGGACACATCGCTCCACGGCGTGGCTTTTTCCGCCGCCACCTCGACCGCCCAGGATGCCTCCGGTGAGGAAAAGCTCGATCCTCCGGGCGACGACACGGACCCGATAACTCCCCCCGAACAGCCGGGTACCGACGAACGGAAAGACCAGGGGGAGTAGGGTATGCTTACATTCATCACCAACTGCCTTACCAGCGATGCACTATATACAACATTGCCTCGACATAATCCGGGCAAATCCGCCGCAGGTGCTCTCCTACGGGAGGGTGCAGTCCGTCATCGGGCTTCTCGTAGAGGCCAGTGAAGTTAATGCCGCCGTCGGTGAACTTTGTTTTATCTACGAAGGCAACCACCCCCAATCGAGGCGCATCAAAGCCGAGGTGGTGGGTGTGAAAGGCGACACGTCTATCCTCATGCCCATGGAAGCCACGGTCGGTCTGAAAGCAGGATGCCTCGTCGAGCGGTCCTCCATCCCATTAACGATACAAGTGGGCGATGCCCTGCTCGGCCGGGTCATTGACGCGAATGGATTTCCCATCGACAATCTCGGCCCGATTCTGCTCGATCAAATCCAGCGGGTTCATCAAGAGCCGCCATCGCCCATGGAGCGAAAACTCATCAGCGAACCGCTTCACACAGGCGTCCGCGCCATCGACGCATTTCTCACCCTCGGCAAGGGCCAGCGTATCGGGATATTTTCGGGGTCGGGGGTCGGCAAGAGCACCTTGCTGGGCATGATCGCCCGGAACGCCGAAGCGGACGTCAACGTGATTGGATTGATCGGAGAGCGCGGCCGAGAAGTGCAGGAGTTTATCGTCGACAACCTGGGCAAAGAAGGTTTGAAACGCTCCGTCGTCATTGCGGTAACGGGAGATCAAGCCGCCATGCACCGGGTGAAGGGAGCCAGCATTACGATGGCCGTCGCTGAATTTTTCCGAGACCAGGGAAAGGATGTCCTGTTGATGATGGACTCGGTCACGCGAGTCGCCATGGCGCAGCGAGAAATCGGGCTGGCGGTGGGAGAGCCGCCGACGACTCGCGGATATACCCCGAGTGTATTCGCCATGTTGCCCAGGCTCCTGGAACGCGCCGGCCCGGGATCCAGGGGAACGATTACCGGCATCTTTACCGTCCTGATCGACAGCGACGACATGAACGACCCGGTCGGAGACGCCGTCCGGGGCATCCTCGACGGGCACGTCGTCCTGTCACGCAAACTCGCCCAGGCCAACCACTATCCCGCCATCGACGTGCTCGAGAGCGTGAGCCGCCTCATGCCACGCGTTGCCCCACAGGAAAACCAGCGGGTCGCCCACCGGGCGCGCCAGCTGCTCGCGACCTATCGCGCGTCCGAAGATCTGATTCGGATCGGGGCATACGAGAGCGGCACCGACCCCGATACGGACAAAGCCATCTCCGCCTATCCTCCCATTAACGCGTTTTTGCAGCAGCGTGTAAACGAGATAGGCTCCGAGGAAGCGCCGGCCCAATTGAGGAATGTGCTCCGCAACCTCGCGCTGCCCGGTTGAGCTCGCCCGCATTTGGCCGGTCATTTGCATCTACGGGGTAAACCGATGAACCTGAGGCTGTAACGGTAACCATTCATCCCATGTACGGAAAGAAATTTCGTTTCTCTCTCGCCAGCATTCTGAAGCTTCGTAAACACGAAACGGCGTGCACCCAGAAAGATCTTGCCCGGAAAATGCAAGATCGCAAGGCGCAGGAGGAGGAAGTCTCGGCAGCGGAAGAACAACTGGCGCACATCGCGCCGGCCGTCGAGAAGAACGGCGTCATCGACATCCAGTTCTTGCGCCGTCTGGAAGCCCATAAAGAGGATGCACGGATGGCATTGATCGAAGCACGGGAGCGACTCAGTGTGCTACAACACGAGGAGCGACAAACCAGAAATCATCTGCTCAAAAAGCGCAGTGCAGAAGAAGCGCTCCAGACGCTGCACGATAAAGAAAAGGACCATCACTTCCGAGGGGTAGAGGCCGCCGAAAACAAGCAGCTCGAAGAACAGGCCTTAGACAATTACAGACGACAACACCTATCGAATGAACATGAATAAACCTCTTTTAGCCATTCTGATAAGCTTTGTTTTCTTCGCCGTAGGCCTCACAGCCACCTATTTTGCCATGCCGGCGATAGCCCCTGCGCTCGTGGACCGGGTGCAGCATCGCCTCGACAGCCTCGCGACGGCCAGCATGGAGATCGACGCGCCGGCCGCGATGACCCTGCCGGCCGATTCGTTGACGCCGCCCGACTCCTCTGCCGAGATGCGCCTGCTCGAAGGCCTTCGCGACTCCCTCCATGCGCTGGTCAGGCAACTCGACACCGAAAGGTCCAATAATGAAAATCTGCTCGACCGCGTCGAAAGCATGGAACAGCGGTGGGACGAGCTCGGCGCCAAATACGACGAGGCGCGACAGATGAGCAGTACAGTGACCAAAATGGAGGACCGCGAACTGTCGGAGCTGCTGAGCAAGCTGGACGACGCCGTGATCGAGTCGATGTATATCGAAGCGTCAGCGCGAAACCGGGCGCGACTCCTCCAGATGCTGCCGGCCGAAAAAGCAGCCACGCTGGTCAACCGCCTGACCGACCCGAGCTTTTCCATGACCTCCGACTCGAATCCGGAGAACGACCAGGCGCGCCAGTAAAGCACATCCCCTCTCTTTCAATCTTCAACCGAGACCGCTATGGGATCCGTCACCTCTCTCGACCCTTCGTTTTTTTCACAGGACTTTGTCCCCCACGAGGCTTCTTCGGAGCGAACCGAACACGCCACGTCGTTTGACATACACCTCGGCCCCGCCGTACGCGAGATGGAGCACCAGCCGGCGCCTCGAGACGCACACCACAGCACCCAGGATCAATACTCCGCTCGGGATCAGGCCGCACCGACTTCGAACGACGGACAGGAAGCCGGGCGGGCCGCCTCGTACGATAGCGACGACCGCAGCAGCAATGAATCCAGCAGCGATAAGGGGCCCAAAACGGTGAACAAATCCGACCGAAGTTCGAAAGCCGGAGCCCTCCCCGATCCGCCACGAGCTTCCGGCCAGACGGACAAGCCCTCACACGGCACTACCCCTGCGGGCGATGGGGCCGCTCTCCGCACGGACGCCCGGCATCAGACGCTCCATCTCGGGCCTCCCCGCACGGCGCAACACCAGACCCTACAGCACCCGACCCTACAGCAGGGAACGCCCCGGCTTCAGGCCAGCCAGGATCAGGTGACCCAGCATCGAGCCGAACCGCGCCGCACGGTTCATCAGCCGGGTACAGCTGCACCCGGCCCGGAAAACCTCCTCGCCCTGCGCAACCGGGTAAAACACATCTTAACCGGAGTGTCGACGGCTTCAACGCAAGAGGCCGCCCGGGATGGGACGGATAAAAACGGCCTGAAGATGCAGGGGCAGGCAAAAACCGCCTCCCTCCAGGGTCACGGCCACGTCATTCGAGTCGATCAGGAAAACACTCAGCCCAAGGAGCCGGCCGCGCTTAAATGGACGCTCCTCGAGCACATGCCTTCACGAATCAGGGCTTCCCGGGGCTCGCAGCCAACCGCCGCGATGACGAAGCGAACGCCGGTCAACCCGGAATCACGTACGGCGTCCGGCCCGGCCCGCCCTGCAGGAAAACCATCCACGGGTACATCTGCCGTTGGGAAAGGCGACCCTTCCCAGGCCAATGAGAGCGGCAGTCCGTTAGAGTCCACCTCCTGGTTCAAGCGCGTCCGGGCCCATTCGGCCAGCGCACGCGCCGCGAAGCATACGCAGCGTAATCATCAGGGAACCGGCCCCGGCACGCAGGCGCCCCTGCATCCGGCACTCCAACCGCAAGGCGCAGCCGAAACACCGATCAACCCGAATCTGATCGAAGGCGCGCCTGAATTTCGGGCCGCAAACTCCGGTTCCGCCGAACAGAAACCCGCAGAATCGGAACTCAACAACCAGATGGGTAACAGTGCCGGCAAGGCCTTCGAAGCCACCCCGGGTAAGTCGAGGGCGCTTTCAACCCGCCCCTCTTCACGAGCTGCCCAGTGGCTGCGAACCCTCTCGGAGCGGACGGCCATGATGGACAAATCGAATCCGAACTGGAAAGTACTGGAGATGAAGCTCAACGATGGCAACGGGTCCATGACCGTAAGCGTCATGAAAGAAGACGACCACGTCTCGGTATCGGTAGCCTTCACCGATCCCGCTGTCAAAGCGTTTGCAGAAACCCAGACGCACCAGATCCTCGAAACCCTGAAAGCGCAATACCGACAAGACGTGCTTTTTTCCTTCAGCAACGAGGGGAATGCCCCTTTCGAATCGTTTCATTCTGATACATCGAGTCATTCCAGACAGGCCCCCGACACGAACCTATCGGATGGCGCCGAAAGCCGTCATCGGGGGCAAACGCATTTCATCCGCCCTGACGAACAGTACGTCTGGATCGGATGACAGCCTTTCCATACCGGGTCATGAAGCGCCTCGCAGGCTTCACTCGGCCCTGCGAACAGTACGTAACCGGACCTAACAACCTCAAGACCAACCTATTCGTATGGACCCCATATCATCACTTACGGCGGACCAGGCCAATGCCGATCTTTCCGGCATAACCGGGGCGACCAACACCAACCTCAACCGAGAAGACTTCCTGCTGCTGCTGGTCACGCAGCTCAGCAACCAGGATCCGTTGAATCCGATGGATGGCCAGGAGTTCGCAGCTCAGCTGGCTCAGTTCTCTTCGCTGGAGCAGCTCATCAACATCAACGACTCGATCGCCCTGGGCAGCGAGGTCAACGGGCTCCTGGCCCAGAGCGTGAACTCCGGAGTGGCCTCGGGGCTCATCGGTAAACGTATCGAGGCCGAAGGCAACCAGTTTTATTTTGATGGCGACGAAAGCGCTGAGCTCCGCTTCCAGCTGGAACGTGCCGCCAGCCAGATCGAAATCGACATTTTTAACCCCGCAGGGCAAAAAGTGCGCACGCTGACGATGGCCCAGCTCGAATCCGGGGACCATACCCTTTCGTGGGATGGCGCAGACGCCGACGGCAACGAGCTCCCCGCCGGCACCTTCACGTACGAAGTGAAGGCCACCGATGCGGAGGGCAATGAGGTATCCGCCAAAACATTCCTGTCCGGTCGCGTGGATCGAGTCACGTTTAATCAGGACGGCATCTTCCTCTGGATCGGCGACACGTCGGTCTCCATGGGAGATGTGAGCAGCGTGAGCGAGGATGAATAACGCTGAAGTTACGACCCCTTACCCCCTGAACCCTGTATCGTTTTCAACGCGCAGGAGGCGTGACGCCAGTCAGTGAGTTCGTCATTGCAAGAAAAAGGAGCAGGTACGGCATGACCTGTACACAGCCCCTCGAGGCGCTGTCAGCAACGTTTTTTCACACACACCCCAGTGAGGGCTCTGTACCCCGGCACTGGTTTTTCGGCAGCGCATGCTGCCGGGTAAATACCAAGATAAATCATGATACGTACATTAGGAAGTGGTGTCTCCGGTCTCACAAACCATCAGGTAAGAATGGATGTGATCGGTAATAATATCGCGAATGTCAACACAATCGCCTTCAAACGAGGGCGCGTCACATTTAATGAAGTCCTGGGTCAGGAATACCAGAGTGTGGGGCGTACCCCGAGCCCCAACCCGACCAACCCGTCTTATGTAGGGCTTGGCGTTCATGTGGGAAGCATCGACCAGGCATGGATCCAGGGTCGTCTGGAGAATACCGGCGTACCCACCGACTTCGCCATCAGTGGCGACGGCTTTTTCATCGCCCACGCCTTCGACCAGCAGCTGCTCACACGGGCCGGCAACTTCATCATCAACCGGGACGGCGTCTTGACCACGTCGAGCGGCGCTCCCGTACAGGGCTTCGAGATCGATCAGGTTACGGGGGAACCCGACCTGACCTCAACCCGGGATATCAACATCGACCTGACGGCCAAAGCCCCTCCCGTGGCCACCAGCCGCATGACGATCAACGGCAACCTGAACGCCGGGCTTTCCGATAACGGCGGCGTAAACCCGGACACCTTCGACATGTCCGGGTTCGTCTACGACGAGCAGGGCACCAAACACCTGGTCACGTTTCAATTCGAGAAGACGAGCCCCGACGGGGCCGACCCGGACACGTATCAGGTGACCGCCACGGGCGATCCCGACACGTTGCCCTTTGGCGGGGTGCCAACCGTATTCACCGCCGAATTCGGCACGGACGGCAACCTCCTCTCCATCGACGGCGTCCCTGTGACGGACCCTGCCTTCGCGTTGCCGACGATGGCGTGGGATCCCGCCGTCGTGAATATCACCGGAGCCGACGTGGTCGAACTCGATGTGCGGAATCTGACCCAGTTTGGCGACGATTCCTCCGCCCTCGTCGCCGACCAGAACGGCCGGTCTTCCGGTCAGCTCACCGGGTTCCGGGTGAGCAACCAGGGCATCTTCCAGCTGACCTTCGACTCGGGGCTGACGATCGATACCTTCCAGTTCGCCCTCGGCCGGGTGCGCAACCCGAACGGCCTGGACCAGTTCGGCGAAAATGTCTACGGGGCCAACAGCATCTCCGGGTTCGTCAACATCGGCCGCGCCGGCAACGAGATCAGCGCGACCATCCTCTCCGGCACCCTCGAGATGAGCAACGTCGACCTCTCTACCGAGTTCACGGACATGATCACGACGCAGCGCGGCTTCCAGGCCAACGCACGCGTAATCCGTGTGGCCGACGAACTACTCACAGAAACCGTCAACCTCAAGAGATAGGCTGTAACATTCTCTCTCTATTTCAGCTCCGGGTTCTGCCCCAACGACAAGCCCCTGACACGTTCGCGTTTCAGGGGCTTGTGTCGTAGATAAAGAATCTGCCCCGCGATTTATCAAAGCGCCTTCCCTGGCCGATAACCTATCAGACACCTGCTCGATGGAGCATCTGCCGGGACTTTCCTCCTCGCCCGCTTCCGATGCCCCCGTATCGGAATCCTTCACATCAACGGGCCGGGGGCAACCCCCCGGAATGCGTATTACAATCGAAATCAAAAACCGACTATCGACCAAGACCGGGCTGAGCTATGAAATTCTTAGTTGTCGATGACTCTCCAACCATGCGGAGAATTTTGTGCAACACACTCAACGAAATTGGCTATGACGACCTCGATGAAGCGGAAGATGGCGTTCAGGCATTGACGAAACTGAACCGGGATAATTTCGACTTCCTCATCACAGACTGGAATATGCCGAACATGAACGGCCTCGAACTCACGAAGACCGTGCGCAGCGACTCCAATCTAAGCAAGATGCCCATCCTCATGGTAACGACCCGGGGGATGAAAAACGACGTGCTGGCAGCCATGCAGGCCAAAGTCAGCAACTACGTGGTCAAGCCGTTCACAGCCGAGATTCTGCGTCAAAAGATCGAAATGGTATTACAAAATAACTAGCTCCGGATTTATGCAAGACAGTCACAGCCTGGACTCAGTACAAAAGACCCTTCGCGACTTGCATTCCGTCTTCGTGTGGGGTGAGCGCGTCGTACCGTTTCTCGAAGAGATGATCGTGTTCATCGAGTCCATCACGCCGCTCATCGGAGAAATCAACCGTTCGCTCAACGAAAGCGAAAAGCGATTTCCGAGTGCACAGTCCCAACTCAACGACGTCACCCGGGCTACTGAGCTCGCCACGAACGAGATCCTCGGCCTTCTCGAAACGAGTCTTTCGGACTTCGACACCCTCGATACCAAAAACAAAACCTGCCAGGAGCATGTAGATCAATTTGGTGAGCTCACCAAATCCTTGCGTTCTGAGATCCGAGCCGCCTTATCCGAATCGGACTCCCGGGTGTATGTCTTGCACGCCAAGTTATGGCACCAGGCCGACAAGCTCGAGAAGCGCTTGAGCGAATCCTTCAACACCAATGAGGAGGTCATCCACTCGCTGCGCACGAACCTGAACCAGATCTTGATGTCGCTTCAGGTACAGGATATCACTACACAGCAAATCTCGGCGGTAAATCACGTGATGCAGTCGATCAAGGAGCAGCTCAGCGGGCTGCTGGTTCGTCTGAATCAGATCAAAAAGATAGAAACACCGGTGTTTTCACTGGACGGCAACCGTGAAGCCCAGTACGAACGGCTCAAAGAAGAGTTCGAGCAGAAAGCGGAAGCGGGGTCGACGCACGTGCCTATACCGGACGAAGAGGCCCGGGAGGAGGGGGTGTTCGAGGGCAACGGCACATTCGACGCCAATGCCACTTTCGATAAGCAGAAGGCGCGTAGGCGGCAAGAAGACGCCGACGAGGTGTTCGATCGTGCAAACGACGAGCCCCCGCCGGCCCCCGGGACCGACGCGCCGGGCGATTGCGACGAACCTGCGGCGGAGCAGGCAGCCGTGCCGCACGTGCAGGACGAACAGCCCGGCCCTGAAGAAGGGGTGCCCGTCGAAACGTTCGTTCAGGCGGGGGAATCGCCTTCGAACGACGATATTGACAGGCTGTTCGACAGCCGAGAAGGCGCCCCCTCGAACGACGAAATAGACAAGCTGTTCGGGGCCTGATTCTGCCGGCCCGATCGACCTATACTCCTGTGGTGTGCACTTCAACAGACGCCAGCCCCTCTACTCCGCGCAGTCGTGAAAACCGCAAGCCGGGTAAAAGAACGACCTGCTTAATCTCGTCTTAAACGATCCGATACCCAGAGCAGCATCTAAGCGATTACGACCTGTAAACTCCTGTTCTTCAAACGTGATCATCAAACCCAAGGCGGTAATATTTTCCGGACCAGCTCAAAGATATTTTCCACTCTACGTCGTAGATGAGTCCGATATCTTGAAGGGTGACAGGATCTACTGATTCTTAATAATTGGCTGGCCCTCCGCGGAATAGCCACGCTTTTCGAGTCGCCTCAGAATCTTGCTAACATGGATAAATCAACACTGGCCGGTCTCGGCTCCGGATTCCTGCTCATTTACGGCTCCATCTTCATGGGAGCCGGCTGGATGACGTTTTTCGATCCCGCTTCATTATTGCTCGTGCTCGGAGGCACCGCGGCCAGCATGATGGTGACGTTTACGTTTGACGAACTGAAGGAACTCCCAAACGCATTCAGAGGCTTTCTCACGTTCGAGATGCCCGATTACAGGCGATACATCGACACATTCGGAGAATTATCCAAGGTCGCGCGCCGGGAAGGGTTATTGGCACTGGATCGGCAGCTCGAAGAAGTGGACGATGCCTTCTTGAAATTCGGGCTCGAGATGGCGGTCGACGGTATCGACGAGCGTGAAATTCAAGAGTTGCTCCACCAATACGTACATACCGAGATGAAGGAGCACAACTTCGCGGCTCACTTCTTCAATGCAGCCGGAACGGCCTCTCCCGCATTCGGCATGATTGGCACATTGATTGGTCTCATTCAGATGATGGGGAACCTCTCGGATCCTTCTCAGATCGGCGCCGGCATGGCCGTCGCCCTGGTGACGACCTTCTACGGGGCACTGGTCGCCAACCTGGTATTCCTCCCCTTCGCCGCGAAGAAACGAGAACAAGTCACCGCACTGGTCCATGCCCGCGACATGGTGCGTACCGGGGTCCTCGGCATCGTACGGGGCGACAGCCCGAGCATGATCCAGAAACGGCTTCAGCTGTTCCTGACCGAGCAGCAGCTCAGCGTTCCTGCCGCGGAAGAAGCGGCCTTCGAAGTTTCCTGACCCGATCTCAGCAATACACCCCCCGAACCAGGACCGAGCACCCTCAGAACTTATGGCTGCAGAGAAAAAAAACGAAGAACCGACCGCTCCCTTCTGGCTGACCACGTACAGCGACATGGTCACGCTGCTGCTTACGTTTTTTGTGATGATTGTGGCTATGTCCGAGGTGCGAGAAGACCACTTCATGGAGGCGATGAGTTATTTCACCGGCCGCACCAGCGTTTTCGACAACACCACGCCGGTGCCTGTTTTCCCCAGGCAGTCGGACCCCGCCTACGAGCAACGCGAGCAGGTCGAGTCGCTGACCGAGTTTATCCAGGAAAAGGATCTGCAGGAAAAGGTGCATATCAACTTCGAAGAAAAGTCCATGCACATCGTCATCACCGATGCGGTCATGTTCAACTCTGGCAGCTCGGTGCTGCAGGCGACCGCGCAGGACATCCTGTCTCTGGTCTCCAACGTGTCTCCGGACCTGGTCGAGTCCGTCACGGTGATCGGCCACACCGACGACCAGCCGATCCGCACGTCTCAATATCCCTCGAACTGGGAGCTGTCCGCCGCGAGAGCCTCCGCAGTGGTGCGTTTCTTGTTAACCCTCGATAACAGCCTGCCACCCGAGCGGTATCAGGCCATCGGCCAGGGTGAATTCGACCCGGTCGACACCAACGAGACCGTCGAAGGACGGGCCAGGAACCGCAGAATTGAACTATTAATCAACTGGAAACAATGGCAGAACAAGACGCAATCGTCGCCGGGCAGGACCTTGCCGACCCCGTAGAGGAGGAGCTCGATGCGAAGAGGAACAGAGGATCTTTTCTGATCATCCTTCTCCCGCTCGTGCTGATCTCGGCCGGCGCAGGTTCGTGGCTTGCGTATGTGCAGTACCCGGCGATCGCCGAGCAGGTGTATCACAGGTTCGGCGCCGATGCCGCCGCGGCCGGCGATGCGATAGAATTCGGTCAGTTCATCGAGTTCTCCAACATCATCGTTAACCCGGCAGATTCGGACGGCCGGCGCCTCTTGATGATCAGCCTGGGTATCGAAACCGACGAAGAACGCACGCTGCAGAACGTCCTGGAACGCGAGATTGTCGTTCGCGATACCGTCATCAAAACGCTCGGAAAGCGCACCATCGCCGAGTTGACCAGCATCGATCAACGAAACGAAATCAAATCAGAGCTGCGCCAGGCCGTCAACGGCATCGTCTCCGAAGGCACGATCAGCCGGCTTTATTTCACCCAGTACGTGCTACAATGACGTACGGAGTACCGCGTCCTTTGTACCTGGTACTATGAACTTGGTACTCTGTATAAAACCTGCAAGACCATGTCCAAGCAATTAGAACAAGATGAAATCGACAAGTTACTGGGCACGGGGGTTGGCGATGCCGATATACCGAGGCCTCAGGATTCCGTCCCGGGCATTGGCGACATCTCCCCTGACAAACTCGTCTACACGTACAATTTCAAGCGGCCCAGGCTCTTTTCGCACGACCAGATTCGCATCCTCAACCAGGTGCACGAAGCCTTTGGCCGGGACCTCTCCGTGTACCTGTCCGCCCAGCTTCGAACGATCGTCGACATCGAATTGACGGCGCTGGATCAGGTGTTATACAACGAGTTTGTCATCGCCAGCGCGCCCCCCTCTGCCCTGTTCATCGTAGACGTCCTCGGCACGCAGCACCAGTCCGTATTCGAACTCGACCCCCGGTTCGTCATCTTCACCGTCGAGAAGCTTTTCGGCGGCCCCGGCGCCTTCCTGAAGAAGCCGCGGGAGACCTCGCAGATCGAACAGCGCATCATGGGCAAAGTGATGACCCGCGCCTTCGAAGAACTCGAGCTCGCCTGGCAGCAGGTCACCGAGCTCAAGTTTCAGGAATCCTCGTTCGAGTCCAATGCAGAGTTCGTTCAGATCATTCCGGGGTCGGAGGCCGCTATCGTCGTGACCTTCGAAGTGACGGTGCAGGAGCAGCGCTCCTTCATGAATATCTGCTACCCATACCTGCTGCTGGAAAACGCCCTCGGCCGTTCCGGCGCCAAGCGGTGGACGCAGATGACGACCATCGAGATGGACGAAGACGAACAGGAGCGCTATCAGGAATCCCTCCGAACGATCGACGTCGAACTGCGCGCCGAGCTGGGCCAGATCAGCATCAACCTGGAGGATCTCACCCGCCTGGAAGAAGGCGACATCGTATTACTTAACCAGCGGACCGATCAGCCGATACGTATCTATGTAGGTGATGAGCCCAAGTTCAAGGCTGCGCCGGGCAGAGCCGGCAATCACCATGCACTTCGAGTTTTGTCCGTTCTCAACACCGACACCCCAAGGATGGAAGATGAGTGAGTCCAAGCTGAATACATTATTGCAGGAATCCAATCCGATCCTCTCCGGATTCCTGTCCACACTGCTCACTGCAGACGCCGATCTTTCGATCGGGCAGCCTGCAGAGATCTCGCAGGACGCGATCGCGGAAGGTACGGCCAACCGTTTCACTGCCCTTCCGAACGAAGACGATACCCCGTCGTTCGGCATCCAGCTCGATACAGCCTGGGCGCCTCGCCTCGCTTCGGCGATGCTGGGCCTGGAGATGGACGAAACGGACGACGACGCCAGCGACCTGATCAGCGAACTCGTATCCCAGGGGTACGGCGCCCTTCGCAACGCGATGTCGATCGGCAGCGTCTTGCCCGAAGTGGCCTTTTCCCTGTACGCCCCGGGCAGCTACCTGCCGGCTTCGTTTCAAGCCCACTCGTTTTGGTGCGTCCCCTTCGACGTACAGCTGGACGACGACATCCTGGGCGGCACGTTGCTGCTGCATGCGTCCCTGGCAGAAGCGCTCAGCGAGCCCCCGGAGCATAAAGAACCCGCCCCGAAGAAAGAACCGTCGCCCGCGGCAGGCCCCATCGACATCCAATCGCCCAAATTCCCCGACTTAGGCAAAGAACACATCATCACCGAGGAGAAGAACAACTTTTCGCTGCTGGCCGAAGTCGAATTGAAACTGACCGTCGAACTCGGACGCCGCAAGCTGCCGCTGTCGGAAGTGCTGCAATTAACCCCCGGCAGCGTAATCGAGCTGGAGAAGCTCGTCGGCGAGCCGCTGGAGATCTACGCCAATGGGCGCCTGATCGCCGAAGGAGAGGCCGTCGTCGTCGACGAGCAGTTCGGGGTCCGCATCACCAACCTGGCCAATACGAAGGTCCGCGCAAAAATGGTCGCCTGACCGGGCTCGCTTCAGGAGTGGCAGGAAGTTGGCAGCATCGCACATGCAAGGCCGTGCGCCGTATTAGACGCGGTGTCGGTGTATATCGTCCGAAGATTCTGCCTCTCCAAAAGCAAAATGTTCCAATCCAAGAAGCAACGCAAGCAGACCCCTGCGTCCCTGACACATGCCGGAGCCCTGATCAGGCGCATTCTCGCCCTGGTAGCGGGCATCTTTTTCTTATGGCTCGCCCTCCAGCTCATGCCCAGGCCCGGCACGCCTGCATCATCCCCTCGGGCACACCCGGGCGCACTCGTTCCGGCGAATGCGCCTCCCGAACGGGCGGATTCGTTCGGAATCGCCCAAACGGGCCAGATCATCGCTGGAATTCTGCTTGCCGTCCTCGTCGGTTTTTCGGTCTATCACCGGAAAAAAACTACGCGTGAACGCCCGACCCTGCAATCCCTCAAAACGCTCAGCCGCATACAGCTGGGGTCGAATCAACACATTTATGCCGTCGAATGCGGTGAAGACATCCTTTTGATCGGCGCCACCCCTGCACACCTCTCCCTGCTACACCGGACGCCGATCCATGCCCTGACCGGGAAAGACCAGGGGCCACCGAACAGAGCCCCGTTCCCCTACGAATTCAGCCCGGCCAACTCCACGACATCCAACGCCGCTGTCCGGAGGATCGCAGCGGCAGAATCGAGCAAATCCGATTTTTCTGCTGTTCTCCGGCGCTTCACCTCCGCGTGATTTTTCTGCACAGCCCAATTCTTGTTCCATGATCCATTCACGAGCATTCTCTTTAGAGCAAGGACGGGCATGGCGATGTATCGTGACGCTCGGCCTGTTGCTGCTCAGTTTGTCGTTCAGTGTCACGCCGGCAGCCGCTCAACAACAACCGACGCCTTCGCCTCAGCCGTCGAATCCCTCCTTCAACCTGTTGCCGCAGATACAAATCGGAGAAGAGGAGGAATACGCGCTGCCCATTCAGCTCGTTCTACTGCTTACCATCCTCTCCCTGGCGCCGGCCATCGTTATCATGACGACCAGCTTCACGCGCTTGATTGTCGTTTTCGGCCTTTTGCGAACGGCCCTCGGAACGCAGCAGGCGCCGCCGAGCCAGCTCATCACCGGCCTGTCCATGTTTCTGACCTTCTTCATCATGAGTCCGGTGCTGACCGAAATCCACGATACTGCACTCCTGCCATACATCGAAGGCGACATAACCCAACAGGAAGCCTTTCGACGGACGGCGACCCCGTTAAAAGAGTTCATGCTGACACAAACGCGGGAGAAAGACCTGATGTTGTTCATGGACCTTGCCAACATCGCAGTTTTTAATGCCCCCGAAGACGTGCCCCTCCACGTGCTGGTGCCGGCCTACGTCATCAGTGAACTCCGTATCGCGTTCCAGATCGGCTTTATGATCTTTCTCCCATTCCTGATCGTCGACCTCGTCGTGGCCAGTGTGCTGATGGGCATGGGGATGATGATGCTGCCCCCGATCATGGTCTCTTTGCCGCTGAAATTGCTGCTCTTCATCCTGTCCGATGGATGGTACCTGATCGTCGAATCCGTTATACGAGGGTACTTCGGGAATTGAGCGAGGGAGGCCCTGTTACCTGACAACAGATGTTATGCGCCGGATGCGCATGCGTCCTGCCAGAGCGGCTTTGCAGGTATGCAAAGCCGCGTAAACCAGGCTGCTGTGCACAGTTCGCGTAACATCACCTGACAACTGACAACTATGAATTCCGACGTAGCACTTTTCTGGGTCCAAGAGGCCATCAAAACCGCAATCATGGTGATTGGCCCGTTGCTGGGGACGGCGCTGGTCGTCGGCCTGATCGTGAGCCTGTTCCAGGCCATCACGTCCATTCAAGAGATGACGCTGGCCTTCATCCCGAAAATTCTGGCGATCGCCCTGGTCTTGCTCTTCTTTGCGCCCTGGATGTTGGAAATACTGACCGACTTCACGACGGGCGTGATGAATTTCATCCCGCAGGTGTCCCGCTAAATCCCATTCGAGTAAGCCTGATTCGAGCAGGCCCCCTTCGAGTAAGTCCAATCTGACGTCTGGCGCGTGTGATGTCCATCCTGGACCCGGAGTTATTGCTGTATGCCTTTCTGATCTTCGCTCGTGTGGGAGGCCTGATCGTTGCAGCGCCTTTTTTCGAGCAGAACATCATCCCCGTCCGGGTGAAGATTTTGTTTGCGATTGTGGTCGCGTACGGTTTTGTCGGGCTGGTACCACGAGAGCCCGGGCTAAACGTGTTTCATCCGCTCGCGCTCACGCTGTACGTGGGCATCGAGTTTTTCACCGGGATCGTGATCGGTCTGGCCGCCCGGTTCGTCTTTTTTGCCATTCGTTTTGCCGGGGAGTTCATCGGATTCCAGATGGCCTTGAGCATTTCGCAGGTCATCAGCCCGGCCGACGGGCAGTCGTCCAACCCGATCAGCAACATCTTGATGATGACCTTTCTGCTGGTGTTTCTGATTCTGGACGGGCACCATCAACTGTTCCGGGCGCTTCTCGCTTCGTTCGAAGTGGTTCCCCTCGGGGGCGCCGCCCTGGATGTGCCGGGCTCATTGATGCTGACGTGGACGGGCCGGCTCTTCGTGACGGCCCTGCGCCTGGCCGCGCCTTTCATGGTCACGATTTTCCTCGTCGACATGTCGCTGGGCATTTTTGCCCGCGTGGCGCCTCAGACGGAGATCTTCTCCCAGAGCCTTTCGCTGAAGCTGCTCGTCGGCGTCGCCATCTTTTACCTCTACGTAGGAAATTTCTTTCCCGTCATTCCTTCGTTTCTGATGCAGATGACCGACGATATGCTGGACATCATCGAGTCGCTGATTCCCGTTTGATTAATACACAGAACCCCGATGAGCGATCGCGAAGAACGCACCGAAGAACCCACCGCCCGCAGGCTGAAGCAGGCGAGGAGCCAGGGTCAAGTTTTCCGGTCTCAGGAAGTTCTTTCAGTCGGTATGCTGCTCATCGGCATCAGCATCATTGCATTCGGCGCCGCGTGGGCCATCTTGAGCTTGCGCGACATCATGGCGGAGCTGTTGCTCGCTTCGAACAATACGCAGCTCACCAACGTCGCCGTACAGGCGCTGGCGATGGAATACGGCATTCGTGTGGTCGGGGTGTTGGTGCCGCTGATGATTCCCCTGATGGTCGCCGGCATCGTCTTAAACGTCGTTCAATCTGGATGGAACTTCACGCTGCAGACCCTCCAGCCGCGGCTGGCCAAAATCAGCCCGGTGCAGGGATTCAAGCGTATCTTTTCGACCCAGGGCCTGTTCCAGTTCTTCAAGTCGTTTCTGAAGATCCTGATCGTCCTGCCCGTAGCTTACTTCCACATCCGCGGGCTGATCGACGAAATTGTCATGCTTCAGGCGCGCGACCTGGAAAGCATCTTCTCGGTGGCCGGGCAGTGGATCCTGCAGCTCTTTTATAAGGTCATCGCCGTGCTCGTGGTCGTGTCGTTGCTCGACTTCGCCTACGAGCGGTGGCGTTTCAAGCAAAACATGAAGATGACCAAACAAGAGACTAAAGACGAGCGAAAGCAGACCGAAGGGGATCCGAAGGTCAAAAAACAGCGGTTCAAGCTGGCCATGAAGATTCTGAGGCGGCCCCGGCTGGACCATGCCGTCATGAAGGCAGATGTGGTCGTCACGAACCCGACGCACTACGCGGTGGCTTTGCAATACGATGCGCGCATCTCGCCGGCTCCCCGCGTGCTGGTCAAAGGGATCCGCAAAAGAGCCCTGCGCATCCGCGCGCTGGCGCTGGAAACCAACACACCGGTGATCGAAGACCCTCCCTTGGCGCGGGCTTTGTATAGCAGCGTCCCGGAGTCTCAGGAGATTCCTGAAGAGTTATACCCGGCAGTAGCTACCCTTCTCGCTGCCCTGTATCGCCGGCGCGCCACTCCGATCGGAGTCAGGCCATAGATCAGCACTTCTCATCTTAAAACAACACGTCCATTGTCTACCCTGATACAACCCGAAGGCGTACGCGAAAAGACCCAGCCCTTCAAGCTGGTCAATGGCGAGGGTTTGATGGCGATGGGGATGATTTTCATCCTCTTCGTCATGGTCGTCCCGCTGCATCCGTTCATCCTCGACCTTCTGCTGGCGACCAACATCGCGTTGAGCCTGGGCATCCTGCTCACGGCGTTTTATGCCAACCGGCCGCTCGAGTTTGCCATTTTTCCGGGGTTGTTGTTGATGACGACGCTGTTCCGGCTCTCGCTGAACGTAGCCTCGACCCGGTTGATCTTGAGTCGCGGAGAAGCAGGAAACCTGATCAACGCGTTCGGCGAGATCGTGGTAGCCGGCAACTACGTGGTGGGAGCCATCATTTTCCTGGTGCTGGTCGTCATCAACTTCGTGGTCATCACGAAGGGGTCTGGCCGCATCGCGGAGGTCGGCGCCCGTTTCACGCTCGACGCCATGCCGGGCAAGCAGATGGCGATCGACGCCGAGCTCAATGCCGGCTTGATCGACGAGACGGAGGCTCGCGTGCGCCGGGAGGAGGTTGCGCGCGAGGCCGACTTCTACGGGGCGATGGACGGGGCGAGCAAATTCGTACGCGGCGACGCCGTAGCGAGCCTCGGGATTACGTTCATCAACATCATCGGGGGCCTGGTTGTCGGCATGGCCCAGCTCGGCATGCCGTTCAACGAAGCCGGGGAAACGTTCGTGCTCCTCTCCATCGGGGATGGCCTGGTTTCGCAGATCCCTTCGCTCCTGATATCGACGTCAGCCGGCCTCATCGTCTCACGCGCCAGCAACGCGACCAACTGGGCCAGCGAATTCCGCACCCAGCTGTTCAAGAAGCCGCACCCGATTCTGCTGACAGGTGCGTTCCTGCTCGTCATCGGCATGGTGCCCGGGATCCCGCTCGTTCCTTTCCTGATCCTGGCGATCGGCATGATGATCCTCGGCCGCCAGCGCGTCACGGAAGTCAACCAGGAAGCCTCCGAGCAGGCCCTGCTGACCGAAGGTACGAAGCAGCTCGAGCCGCCCGAGACCCCGGCCGACCTGCTGCTCGTCGATCCGCTCGAACTGGAAATCGGCTATGCGCTCATCTCGATCGTCGACCCCAACCAGCAGGGGGACCTCCTCGAGCGCGTCCGCATGCTCCGCCAGCAGCTGGCCCTGGAGCTGGGCCTCGTCATTCCGCCCGTCCGCATCCGCGACAACGTGAGCATGGGCGCCAACCAGTACGTGATCAAGCTGAGAGGCAACCCGATCGGCGAGGGCGAGGTCCTGCCCGGCTATTTCCTGGCCCTCCTCGGCGACGACATCAAGAATCCGCCCCCCGGTATACGCGTCAAGGACCCCACGTTCGGCCTGCCTGCCCTGTGGATCGCCGAGCGCAACCTTCCGGAAGCCGAACAGCTCGGGCTCACCGTGGTCGAGGGCCCGGCCGTCATCACCACCCACCTCCTGGAGGTGCTCCGTAAGAACGCCTACCGCCTGCTCGACCGCCAGGAGGTCAAGAAGCTCACCGATAAAGTCGCCGAGACGTCGCCGGCCCTGATCGAAGAATTGATGCCCAACCTGCTCCCGCTGGGCTCTATCCAGAAGGTCCTCAAGCGACTCCTCCAGGAAACTGTACCGATACGGGACCTCGTGACCATCCTGGAGGCGCTGGCCGACTATGCGCCGCAGACCAAGCACATCGACGTGTTGACCGAGTACGCCCGCGCCGCGCTCGCGCCCACCATCACGCGGCAGTTCACCGGGCCCGATGGACAGATCCACGCCTTTGTGCTCGACCCTGAATTGGAACAACACTTGCTTGAAGAGGCGCAACAAGCAAAACTGAATCCGAGCACCCTGAATCTTTCCCAGAACAAGGTGGATCAGATCATCAGGAACGCCGATCAGATTACGAAAAAACTCATTAGTAAAGGGTATCCCCCGGTGCTGTTGACCTCTCCCGTCATACGTTCCACCTTGTTCAACTTCTTTTCCCCGGTGCTTTCCGACATCGCCGTGCTTTCCTACAACGACCTCATCCTGGACATATCCGTCGAGGTCGAACACCAGCTCAGCGCCTCTGACGCTTAAGGCCGGCATGGCTCAGTGCCCAACTTCTGTTCACATTCGGCCTCCCGGCAGGGATGCCATTGATGCATATCGATAAAACAGATCGGATTACATGAAAATTAAAACCCTTACTGGCACAAGCATTCATGCGGCACTCATCGAGGCACGTCGTCTATACGGGGACGACGTCGTCCTTCTCGAGTCGATCCCTGCGGAGGGCGAAGCGCCTGCTCGCATCACCGTCATGGTCGACACCCCGATCTCAGCGCCTGCCGAGCGCCAAGACGCTTCCCGGCCGCAAGCCGTGGCTTCCGACGCCGGAGGGTACGGATACAACAGAGCGGCCTTCGGTGCAGCCAGCACTACCGGGGTCGCCGAAGTGGCTGCTTCTTCTGCCCGGTACTCTACGCAACGATCCCGGCTGACCTACCAGGGCAACGATCAACGTCCGGAGAACTCGGGCGCCCACCCCCCTGCCATGCATCCATCGCTGAGCAGGCGCACACGCTCCACACCTGGCCAGGCGCGCAATCGGATCTTCGACGAGAAGGACGATGACCACTCGCGCCTGCCCGTCCGAGCCGATCAACTGCAGGAGCTCCTCGAAGCTCAGTTGAAATTGATCCACAACCGGCTCGACCGGCTCGACCGCCGATTTGAGGGGGCCATCGTAGGCGCCAGCATCCGCTGGACTTCTCACATCTTGTTCGCCCGACTGCTCAACCAGGGCATGCGCCCCTCGACAGTCACCCGGCTGTTCGAACGGCTGATGGAGAAGGGACTCGAGCCGGACCACGACGAGCAGAAGATGCGCTGGGCGCTCGCCCACGAAATTCGGAACCTGCTGCAGACAGCAACGCCGCGGCGATATACCGGCACGATCATGTTGATCGGGCCCAGTGGCGCCGGCAAAACATCGCTGCTGCTCAAAATCGCGCGCCATCCGAGCTTTTTCGGGCGCCACAACACGATGATCATCTCGGTGGTCCCCGAAAACACCCCGACGATCCCGTACCAGAATCCGGCATCGCTGTTCACCCAATTCGAGATCCCCGTGCAAACCGTCCACAATGCGCGCGAGATGGCCGACGCGCTCGACCGGGCGAACAGCTTCGACCAGATACTCATCGATACGCCCTCCATGCCCGTACACGAATCGCGCGCCCGGAAGATGCTGCTGAATCTAAAACGTATCATCGAGCCGCTTCTCCCGATTCAGGTGCACCTCGTCTTGAACGCGACGCGTGCGCTCGACGAATTCGATCTCAGCTATATCCAACGGCTGCCTATACGCCCTGACGCTATTGCCTTTACCCATCTGGACGAGACGCAAGGGCTGGGTCGTCTTGCCGAATGGATGATGCAGACGGAGCTTCCCGTCCAGTTCGCCTCCTCGAGCCCGGTGGTGCCCGACGGCGTAGGGGCATTCACACCCAGCTGGTTTGTAGAGGAGATGATGCGCATCCTGTAACCGAACACCCTTATGGCATATGAGCCAATCAGCGACACCCGACATCAACGGCACACAATGAAGCACGAGACTACAACGATAGCGATCACCAGCGGCAAGGGAGGCGTGGGTAAAAGTATTGTGGCGATCAACCTGGCGGAGACGTTATCCGATATGGGCTATCAGGTAGCCCTCTTCGACATGGACCTGGGGCAGGGAGACTGTTCGGTGCTGCTCAACGAGCATCCGACCGCCAGCATTCTGGATTGCGCCCACCACACGGCGCTGATCGAAGATGCCTTCCACCGCACAGCCTCCGGCATCACGCTGGTTCAAGGGGCGGCCCACGCAACCCGGGCCCACAAGGCCGGCCGGTCGATCCTGCATACGGCCGACGCACTCATCCGTAAGGTCCAGCAGACCCACGACTTCGTCCTGCTGGATACCCCTGCCGGCACCGCAGAAACGGTACGCTGGGCCCTGGATCGAGCAGCGCTCGGCATACTGGTGCTCGTGGGCGAACCCACGGCCATTGCCGACGCTTACCAGCTGGCGCGCCTCGTATGGGAAATCGAGCCCGAATATCCGATGCATACCGTCGTCAATTTCGCCGACACCGAAGCCGAGGCCCATAGCGTCGCCGACCGCTTTGGGAAAGTGACCCGTCATTTCACCGGCCAGGAGGCCAGCCACCTGGGATGGGTGCCCTTTTCGACGCTCGTGCGTAAATCGGTCAGCGACCAGTCCCCCGTCGTCCGGCTGGCCGGCCCGGTGCGCAACGCTTTCCGGTCTATGGCGGCAAATTTAGTACACGCGGCGACCGCCTCCCCTCTCTTATTGAGCCTGAACTGACCTCGAGGCGGCCTGCGTCCACATGGCATGCATCTTGATCTTAACCTCGCTAAACTAAACGAATACAACCTGTTATGCGCACATTCATAGTTCAACTAAGCGGGCTGGCCGGCCTCGGGATCTTCCTGAATCACCTCTGGACGGGCGCCTCCCTTGAACGAACTCTGCTTGTCAGTTTCAGCGTAGGCCTGGCGGTCTACCTGATACTCAGCCTCAGCGACAGTGTCATTCGCCGTTTAATGGTCCCCCCTCCTGATGAACCCGAACTCGAAGAAGCAAAAATCAAATCCGAATCGGTAGCCGAAGAAGAAAACGAACCTTCGCCTCAACAAACCATCCAGGCCTGATGACGCTTCGTATCGAAACTTGTACAGGACGGGACGCAAAAAATTAGTTTACGCCCATGGCCCAAGACCTCCAAAGCCTCGCTACCAGGCATGCCGAAATCCCCTCAGTGAAGAACCGAGAAGCCGTCGTCGTTGCTGCCGTCCCCCTGGTGCGTTCCCTCGTTGGCCGCCTGAGCATTCCCGACCACCCGCTCGCTTCCCGGGAAGACCTCGAGAACGTGGGCCTGCTGGGTCTGCTCCAGGCCCTGGACGGGTACGACCCCGAACGCGGCACCCCCTTCGTGTCTTACGCCTACGGCCGCATCCGAGGCGCTCTCGTCGACTACCTCCGCTCGATCGACGCGCTGCCCCGCGAACGCCGACGCCAGCTGGCCGAAGCGCAGCAGGCCATCGAAACGCTGCGTCAGATGCTCGGCGCCGAACCCGACGACCACCAGGTCGCGGAATACCTCGGCCTCTCGCTGATCGACTACCACACCCTGCTGACCGACGCCCAGTGCCGGTTCGCCCTCTCCCTGTACGACACGGCCAGCAACGAAGGGGAGCAAACCGTCGTCGAAACCATACCCAACGACGAAGCCCTCGTGGCCTTCGACCGGGTAGATCGTGCCTCCATGCACGCCTACGTGGGTACCCTCATCAAAGACCTCACGGAACGCGAACAAAACATCCTGGCCCTCTATTATTACGAAAACCTCACGCTCCGCGAAATCGCCGAACTGCTGGGCCTGACCGAGGCGCGCATCTCCCAGATCCTGGGCAAGGTCCTGCTGACGCTCCGGAACCGCCTCGCCAAAACGCGCTCTCTGACGACGTAAGGGGTTTACAGTTCACAGTTCACGGTTCGGGGTTTACAGTTCACAGTTCACAGTTCGGGGTTCGGGGCCCGGTATCCTCCGAACAAATCAGCAGGTATAGCAGTATA
>CAZGHT010000005.1:60976-70780 GCA_964525535.1 uncultured Rhodothermaceae bacterium | reverse complement strand
GTTCGGGGTTCGGGGCCCGGTATCCTCCGAACAAATCAGCAGGTATAGCAGTATATGGAAGCCGTTTTCGTTCTCGCTCGGCGTGGCGAACGTACAATATCGGTGCATGCCCGGTCGTTTTGTTAATGTCGTTATCTTGACGCCGTTTTCCTCCTGACGACCGACACCATCCATCAACCTACTGATTTCAACCTGCTTGTGACGAGGTTTCCTTATGGGATTCATGACTAAAATGAGAGAGAACACCAAGTACGTCCTCTACTTCGTAGTGGTGGCGTTCGGTATTCTCTTTATGCTCCAGGACGCGGGCACCTTCGATTTCCTGGGCTCCGGCCCCAGAAATATCATCACGGTCGACGGCGAACCGGTAAGCCTGGAACAGTACCGGTCTCTGCTCGACAACCAGGAGCGGATCTACCAGCAGCAAACCGGCCAGAGCATGCCCCAGCAGGCCATGGATCGCGCCCACGAGGTGGTCTACACGCAACTCGTCGATGGCATTCTCATCGAACAGGAGATGGATCGCCTGGGCATCACCGTAACCGATGACGAGCTGGTCGACCTCATCCAGGGCGACGACCCGCACCCCATGGTCGTCAATACGTTCAGCAACGGTGAGGGCGGCCTCGACCGCAGCCTGCTCCAGAGCTTCATCGACGACCCCAGCACCAACCAGCAGTGGGCCATGCTGGAAGCCCAGCTGCGCGACACGCGCCGGCGCGAAAAGCTTCAACAGCTCATGGCGGCGACGGTCCGGGTCTCTGAAAGCGACATCCTGGAGGAATACCGCAAAAACAACCTCCAGGTCGACACCCGCTTCGTCGCACTGCGCTACGCAGCCGTCAGCGATGACTCGGTGACCCTCTCCGACAGAGATCTCCGATCCTACTACGACGAACACCGCGAGGACTTCAAGCGCGAGAAAACCTACACGGTACAATACGCTTCCATCCCGCTTCAGCCTTCCAGGGCCGACACCCTTCTCATCCTCGACGAGATGGAGCAGTTGAAAGACCGGTTTGCCGAAGCGGAAGACGATTCCCTGTTTCTGGCCCGTTTCTCGTCCGCCCAACCTTATGCGAGCACCTTCTTCCTCGCCGATGACCTCGACTACGAACTCGGAACGGCCATCTTCGAAAACCCCGAGCCCGGCCGCATCATCGGCCCGATCGTCATCGGCAATGAAGCCCGGATGATCAAAATTCAAGACTTCAGGCCTTCCGAGGACCGCCTCCTTCGCGCCCGCCACATTCTGTTCAGGGCTTCCCCGACGGACGAGGCCGCCAAAGCGAGTGCCCGCCGGCAGGCGCTCGACGTACTCGAGCGTATTCGCAACGGTGAAGACTTCGATCGCCTCGCCCGGTTGTATTCTGCGGATAACGTCAGTGCTGCACGAGGCGGGGACCTCGGCTGGTTCGGCCGCGGCCGCATGACCGAGCCCTTCGAAGAGGCCGCTTTCAACGCCTCCATCGGGAGGGTCGTCGGCCCTGTCGAAAGTACACTCGGCTATCACCTGATCGAAGTGACGGACGAAACGGACCAGGAAGTACGCCTCGCGGAATACGTGCAGCTCATCGAACCCTCTCGCGATACGGTCAACGACATCGAAGAGCGGCTCGACGACGTCAAGTTTTATGCGGAAGAGTCGGGCGACTTCGACGCGGAAGCCGACCGCCTCAACGTCGAATTGCAGCAGGTCCAGGTTCAGGAAGAACAAACCTTCATCTCCGGCATCGGAACGAGCCGGCAGCTGCTCAACTTCATCCAGACCACTGGCGAAGGGAATATCTCGGACGTAATCCAGCTCGACGAGATGTTCATCCTCGCTCGACTGACCGAGGTACAGCCCGAAGGGTATCGCTCCTTCGCAGAGGTGCGTGATGAAATCGAACCGCGCGCCCGGCTCGAAAAGAAAAAGCAACGACAGCGCGAACGACTCGAAGCCGCGCTCGAAGCCAACGGGTTCGACGGACTCGCTCAGGCCCTGGGAACCGCCGAACGCACCGCCGCCGTCACCTATGAGACGCGGTCGGTGCCCGAACTAGGCAACGACCCGATCTTCAAAGGCACTATCTTCAATATGGAGACGGGGCAGACGTCCGGCGCTATCGAAGGCGCCAATGCGGCGTTTGTCGTGCGCGTTACCGGTCTCGAGGAGCCCGCTCCCATCACGGAAGCGCAAAAAAGGCAGATCGAGTCCCAACTGATCGCAGAGCTGGTCAACAAAACGACCCAGGAGTGGCTCGACTCGCTGCGAGAGGAGGCGGACATCAAAGACAACCGGCGATTTTTCGGTATATAATCGCTGATGCCTGGCACTCAGAGTCCTGCACCCAGAATCCTGCATCCATGCGTGTCTCCCTCTTGATCGTTTTGCTCATCATGCTGCACCCCGGATGCACGGCGCCGACAGACCTCAACCAGCTGGCCATCGTCAATGCCCGGATCTGGACGGCCAACCCCGAACAGCCGGAAGCCGAGGCTATTCTGATCGAGGATCGAACCATACGGGCCGTGGGATCCAACGATGCCATTCGAGCGCTGCTCCACTCAGAAGCGGAGGTGATCGACGCGCAAGGAGCGATGGTGGCTCCCGGCTTCATCGATGCCCACGTTCACTTCGTGGCCGGCGGCTTCCGCCTTTCGTCCGTCCAGCTCCGCGATGCCAATTCGCCCGAGCTGTTCATCGAACGCATCCGCCGGTTCGCCGAGACGCAAGAACCCGGCACCTGGATTACGGGCGGGGATTGGGACCACGAAAGCTGGGGCGGCGAGCTCCCCTCCCGCGAATGGATCGACGCCGTGACGCCGAACCATCCGGTATGGGTCAGCCGGCTGGACGGCCACATGGCCCTCGCCAACACCCTTGCCCTCGAAGCGGCTGGAATCACGCGAGATACGGACGACATATTTGGCGGGGAAATCGTACGCGATGACGACGGAGAACCCACGGGCCTGTTGAAAGATAACGCGATGAACTTCGTCTGGGACGTTCTGCCTCCCCCCTCCCCGGCCCAGGAAGACCGCGCCCTCCAGGCCGCCATGGATTACGTCAACGCGCAGGGCGTCACGTCCGTGCAGCACATGGGCACCCTCGAACAGCTCGAGCTCTTCAGCAGAGCCCGCGAACGGGAACAGCTCTCCGTCCGCATTTACGCCGCCGTGGAGCTGGCCCGCTGGACGGAGTTGAGGGACCTCGTCGAGAGGCAGGGCCGCGGCGACGACTGGTTTCGGCGCGGCAGCCTGAAAGGCTTTGTCGACGGTTCGCTCGGCTCGCACACCGCGGCTTTTTTCGAACCGTACACCGACCAGCCTTCCGATTCCGGGCTCTTCGTCAACACCCCCGAGGAGCTCCACGAATGGATATCCGGCGCCGATCAAGCCGGCCTGCACGTGACCGTCCATGCTATCGGAGACAGAGCCATCCACACCATCCTCGACATGTACGAGGCAGTGTCCATCAATAACGGCCCCAGGGATCGTCGCTTCCGGGTCGAACATGCCCAGCACGTCGCTCCCGCCGACCTGGAACGGTTTGCCGCCCTCCAGGTCCTCCCCAGCATGCAGCCGTATCACGCCATCGACGACGGCCGATGGGCCGAGCGCGTCATCGGTCCGGAACGCATCAAAACGACGTACGCATTCCGTTCTTTGCTCGACGCGGGTGCACGCATCGCGTTCGGGAGCGACTGGTTCGTAGCTCCCCCTACCCCACTCGAAGGCATGTACGCGTCCGTTACCCGGCGCACGCTCGACGGCCAGAACCCGGGAGGATGGGTTCCCGCCCAGAAGATTAGCGTCGAAGAGGCGCTGAAGGCGTATACGATCGATGCGGCTTATGCCTCCTTCGAAGAGTCCATCAAAGGGTCGCTCGAGCCGGGCAAGCTGGCTGACCTCGTCGTCCTCGATCGGGATATCACCGCCATTCCTCCCGAGACCATCAACCAGGTGCGCGTGTTGATGACCGTCGTAGATGGCAAGGTCGTTTATCAACAAGACGTATAACGCAATCCATGAACGGCTCCTTCAGCAGGTTGACCGGTTCGAGACGCCGTGTCGTGTGTGCCTTTGCACTGGCGATTGCATTTCTCTTTCCCGTCTTATCTACGACGTTGTGTGCACAGGATGCCGGCCGCCTTGCCGTCATCGAACGAGCGAAGGGGATCGTCGATACGCTCAGCGCCCCGTATTTCGGCGGTAGAGGGTACGACGATCAGGCGGACAGCCTGGCGGCCCGATACATCGAGGAGCAATTCGAGGAAGCCGGGCTCGAGCCGCTTTTCGACGGCTATCAGCAGTCCTTTCCCTTGCAGGCGAACGTGTTCGAAGGAGAACCGATGCTCGCGATCAATGGCGTCCCATTGCGGCCGGGGCTCGATATGCTTCCCCTCCCCAACAGCCCCACCGACACCTTGATCGATGTCCGAACCGTCGTGAACCTGCAAAACGACTTTTTCCTGCCGGCCGGTGAAAACCTCCGTCCCTCCCAATACGCAGCGCCTCCAATCGACGACACGCGCCATCTCTACGAAGGCGCTGTCGTATACCTGGAGGATGCCATTCCAGATTCCCTTCGAAACGACGGCACCATTCCGCAAGAACTCTTCAGCCGGCCGATACGCACGGAGATCGTAGCGCTCATGGGAGCCCGGGCCGTTCTGTTTCTGGCCGATGCGCCCCTCGCTTACGGGGGTGGCCCCGTACCGCTCTCCATTCCCGCTTTCCTCGTCGACACAGGCTCATGGCCGGAGCGTCCGCACCGCGTGGATCTGGCGGTCAACACGCGACGCAAGGTCCATGTGACATCGACCAATGTGGGCGCCTTCCAGCGAGGCGCCCTACATCCGGACCGATTGATCCTGGTCACCGGGCACTACGATCACCTGGGCAGGCTGGGCCCTGACGTGTTCTTCCCCGGCGCGAACGACAATGCCAGCGGTATTGCGCTGCTGATCGAGCTGGCGCGTTACTTTCGGGATCATCCTCCCGCCTACAGCATAGCCTACGTCGCCTTCTCCGGCGAAGAACAGGGCCTGATCGGGTCGCGCTTCTTCGTCGAACACGCGCCGATCCCGCTGGACGAGATCGCCTTTCTCATCAATCTGGATATGGTGGCTTCCGGCGAGCAGGGCCTCGTAGCCGTCGGCGGCAGCGACTACGTGCCTGAGTTCGAGCTCCTCGCTGCCCTCAACGACTCGCTCCAGCTCGGCCCTCTGAGCAGACGGAGCAATGCTCCCAACAGCGATCACTATTTTTTCCTCGAACGCGGCGTCCCGGGCTTCTTCCTGTACACCAACAAAGGGACGCAACCCTATCACCACGTCAGGGACGTCCCTCAGACGCTGGATTGGGACGAGTTCGAGGACACGTACCTGCTCACGAGGGCGTTTTTGCAGGCTTTGATGCGTCGTTGAGGCGCGGGGTCCGGGACGTCTCTACACCTCCAGCGTTCCGCGGAAGACCGTCTCGACGCGGCCTTCGAGGTAAACGTCGTTGACCTCTCCCTCGTCGAGGGAATAACCGACGCCCAACAAGCCGCCGGGCATGTGCACTTCCGCATCGGAGACAGTGATTTCGTGGGTGAGGCCGGCGAGGATAGCTGAAGCGAGCGCACCGGTGCCGCAGGCGAGCGTTTCGCATTCAACGCCTTTTTCGTAGGTGCGCACCTCGAGCATTGCCGGCGCCTCTTCGTCCCCGGGGCGGGTCACCTGCACGAAGTTGACGTTCACCCCTGCGGGAGCAAACCGCGATGCTGAGCGAATGCGGGGGCCCAGATCCTCCAGCGGGGCCTTCGCTACGTCGTCCACGAAGCGAACGGCATGCTCCGTGCCGGTCCATATATAGTGCAGCGGCGCACCGTCGGATTCCTCGAGCCGGAGGTTCAGCCGAATGTCCCGGGGGGGAGGAACAAAAAGGCGAACGGGCGTATCTGGTAGCCCGGGTTCGACCGTGTAGACGCCGGCATCGGATTCGAACGTCAGCTGCGCCTCCTCGAAACCGGCCAGTTGCGCGTATCGAGCGAGGCAGCACGCCCCGTTGCCGCACATGGTCCCCAGGCTGCCGTCAGCGTTGAAGTACTTCATCCGATAATGAAACTGCTCATCGTCCGGCGCCATAAAAAGGAGCAGGCCGTCGGCGCCTATACTCACCCGGCGGTGGCACAAACTTTTGGCCAACGACGACAGCTCTTCCTCGGAAAAATGGTAGAATCGGTTATCGATAACGATAAAGTCGTTTCCGGCCCCGTTCATTTTTGTAAATTCGAGAATGAGTTTTCGCTGCATAGTATATTCATGCACGTCGTATATTTATACACAGGCCTCCAACCCGGCCCAACAGATCGATGGTACCTGTTGATTTCTACGTCCTGGCTGCCCTCCAACTCTCAGATCCTAATTAAAGAACAGATGTTACGCGCCGGATGCGCATAGGTCCTGCTAGAGCGGCTTTGCACACATGCAAAGCCCCGTAAACAAGCCTGCTGTGCACAGTTCGCGTAACATCACTTAAAGAAAACCGTTCCAACTTGTACAACATACCTCGTTGACCGCCCTTGACAAAAAAGAAACTGACGATAACCGACGCAGAACCTCTCCTGCTTTTTGGCTCAAACGATATTCATCTCAAGAAGGTTGAAGCGGCTTTTCCCGACACCAAAATCACAGCTCGAGGCAACCAGGTCGTTTTACAGGGGTCGCGTAAAGACATCGACTGTGTAGAAAACGTCATCGCCGAACTCATCAGCGTGCTTCTGCGCAACAAAAGTCTCACGGAAAACGATGTCGAGACCGTACTGACGATTTCGAGGAACGGACACGTCCCTGCGGTTCAGGAGGCCGAGGCCGACGACATCATATTACATACCCCTTCGGGCAGCGTGGTGAAAGCGAAGACGTCAAACCAGCGTAAACTGGTTACGATGTCTCGCGAGAAGGACCTCGTCTTTGCGCTGGGCCCCGCCGGCACCGGCAAAACCTATACCGCCGTGGCGCTCGCCGTAGCTGCCCTGAAGAAGAAGCAGATCAAGCGCATCGTGTTATCGCGGCCGGCCGTAGAAGCGGGGGAACGCCTGGGCTTCCTCCCCGGAGACCTGAAAGACAAGGTGGATCCCTACCTGCGCCCGCTCTACGATGCGCTCGAGGACATGATGTCCCACGACAAGCTGACGACCTACATGGAGCAGAATATCGTAGAGATCGTGCCGCTGGCCTATATGCGGGGCCGCACGCTCAACTCGGCATTCGTCATCCTGGACGAGGCGCAGAACGCGTCCAGGCAGCAAATGAAGATGTTTCTCACCCGCATCGGGGCGCGAAGCCGTTGCATCATCACGGGCGATCGCACCCAGACCGATCTCCCCAGCCTGCACCACAGCGGGCTCATCCACGCCGAATACGTCCTGAAGGACGTCGATGGGATCGGGTTCATCCACTTCGACCGCACGGACGTCCTGCGCCACAAGCTGGTCAAAGACATCATCGATGCGTACGAAGCCTACGACAACGAGGAGGAAGGGAAGAAGTCCAGGTCGCGCGGGGGTGCGAAGTCTTAATTCGGCCACACGACAATGCCGACTTTGTCTATGTATTGCGTACCGCCGTCGTTGAAGACGCGTGCGAGGTCACCCTCGAAGTTCCAGGCCTGCGTAAAGCGAGGCTCGATCTGGAACGCACCGGTGGAATCGATATAGCCCCACATTTGACCGTATTTAACCAGCGCCAACCCGTTGGCGAAGTCGTACGCATGGTCAAACTCGATAGGGATGGCTACCTGCCCTTCTTTGTCGACGAAGCCCCACAGCCCGTTGTCGTAGACCCGGGCCAGCCCCTCGGAAAAGGGATACACCCGTTGGTACGAGACTTCGATCTTCGTGTTCATGTCGCGATCGACGAAGCGATAGGCGCCATCCGAGTGAACGAGAGAAAGCCCTTCCTGGAAGGGGCGCGCCGTGTCGAATCGTTTGTCAGAGGTCACTTCGCCCGACGGATCGATAAATCCCCAGTGTGCGCCGGCAGATACGAAGGCAAAGCCTTTCCTGATCTCGACCGGAGCGACCCCGTCCGAAAAGGTCAACGCCGTATTGAACCGGGGCTCGATGACCTCTTCCCCATTCTCGTCGATGTATCCCCACTTCTGCTTGCCTCCCTGCTTTCGGCGTACGGGCGCCAGCCCTTCTGAAAAATCCAGCGCGGCGTCGTACCGGGGTTCGACAACGAGACGGCCCTCCAGGTCTACGTATCCCCATTTGCCGCGCCTGTTTACCCGGGCGAGGCCCTCGGAGAACCCGTATACCTGATCGTAGACCGTGTCGATGATTACATTGCCGTCGGCATCGACGAAGCCCCACTTGCCACCGAGCTGAACGGGTGCGAGGCCTTGCGAAAACTCCTGGGCCGTTTCAAATCGGGGTTCGATGACCATATCCCCTTCTTCATTGATATACCCGGAAAGGCCTTCCTGTATCGCGGGGTACAGGCGACCCTGGGCGTCGGAACTAAGAGGTACGGCGCAGAAGCAAAAGGAATACAGAATGATGGCTGAAATTTCTCGTGTAGAACGTCTCTGTCCTGTCATTACAACATTTCAGGAATGTTATGAAAAGAGCGGTGGGTAAAGTATGAAAGGTAGGAAAAGCGCACAACAAAAGCTCCATTGCCGAAGCTCAATCGTTCGCTGGAACTTCGACGAAGACGTTATCGATCAGGCGGGTGGCGCCGAAGAAGACCGCCACTGCGATCAACACCGTATCGCCTGGAGGCAGGGTAGAGAGCGGCTGCAGCTCATCCACGTCGACGACGTCCGCATACTGGACCTGTCCCTCCGTAGGCCGGGAGATGGCGTTTCGCAGAAACGACCGGATCGCGTCCGCGTTGCGCTCGCCGCCTTCGACGAGGGCTCTCGCCTCCTGCAAGGCTTCGTAAATGACGGGCGCCTCGGCCCGCTGCTTATCGGTCAGCAACACATTGCGGGACGACGAAGCGAGTCCGTCCCGCTCTCGGACCGTCGCCGCTCCGACAACGTCGACGTCGAAGTTCAGCTCTCTGGCCATACGCTTCAAGATCAGCAATTGCTGGGCGTCTTTCGCGCCGAATACGGCGAGGTGGGGCTTGCAGGCATTGAACAATTTGCTGACGACCGTGGTTACTCCCCGAAAATGCCCCGTTCGGTATGCGCCGCACAGGTGCCGGCTGAGCCGGTCGACGGTGACCCAGGTCATGTGGCGGTCCATGCTCTGGGGATACATTTCGTCGGCCCCGGGCATGAAGACCACGTCGACGAGCCCCAGCTCTCGAAGGCGGTCCACGTCCGATTCGGGCTCTCTGGGGTAGGTGTCGAAGTCTTCTTTTTGATCGAACTGCGCCGGATTGACGAAAATGGACACCGTGACGTGATCGGCGCTCCGGCGGGCTTCGCGGACCAGCTCGAGATGACCGTGATGCAGGGCCCCCATCGTGGGGATGAGGGCAAGCTTCTTTCCAGCTGCCCGCTGGCGGTCGGCCAGGGACTGCATGTCTCTTATTTTACGAACGACGTTCATACAACGGCAGGTAAAACCCTGAAAAACGTGATACAGAGGTGGATCCTCTACGTCCGAACGAGTATACTACGTGCATTCCGCTATTTCCCGAAGGGATGGCCGTATACCTGAAGCACTTAATCGCGAGCGTAGCCGAGAGCCTGCCCTCGACCATGTGCTGAACGATGTGCTGAACTTGATTCAGCATGGATTCACTATAGATTCAGCATGGATTCAATATGGATCGAGGGGATCTGAGAGGGCGTACCTCTCAGCATTTGTTTGGC
>CAZGHT010000005.1:0-60876 GCA_964525535.1 uncultured Rhodothermaceae bacterium | reverse complement strand
CATTTATTTGGCAACATTCCTTTGGCAGCATTCAATTGATAGACAAACAACCATGGCATTTCGCATAGAGAAAGATTCCCTGGGTGACGTCGAGGTCCCAGAAGATGCTTTATATGGGGCTCAAACGCAACGCGCCCTGGACAATTTCCCGATCAGCGGCATTCGTTTTCCGCGTCGATTCATCCAGGCGCTCGGGATCGTAAAACAGGCCGGCGCCGTCGCAAATCACAAGCTGGGCCTCCTCGAAAAAAGCGTCGCCGATGTGATCGTGGACAGCGCCCAGCAGGTCATTGACGGCGCCGTGGACGACCATTTCGTGCTGGACATCTTCCAGACGGGCAGCGGCACTTCGACCAATATGAATGCCAACGAAGTGATTTCGAACCTGGCGACGGAGAGCCTCGGCGGGTCGCGAGGGAGCAAGTCGGTACACCCCAACGACCACGTCAACATGTCCCAGTCGTCGAACGACGTCATTCCCACGGCCATGCACGTCTCGGCCCGGCTGGCTCTGGCGCAAGAGCTGATCCCTGCATTGGAGCAGTTCCACCAGGCGCTCCTGGAGAAGGCCGGCGAATTCGACGACATCGTCAAGAGCGGTCGCACGCACTTGATGGATGCCACGCCGGTTCGCCTGGGGCAGGAGTTTGCCGGTTATGCCGCCCAGATCCAGCACGCGCGGGCACGCCTGCAGGGGGCTTCGGAGGAGCTGGCCGAGCTCGCGCTGGGCGGCACGGCTGTCGGTACGGGCATCAACCGGCCGGCGGAGTTTCCCGAACACGCGATCGCACACATCAACAAGATCACCGGTATGGACTTCCGTGAGGCGGAAAATCATTTCGCCGCTCAAGCCTCGAAGGATGCCTTCGTCAGTGTGGCCGGCGCCCTCAACACCCTGGCAACGGCTCTGATGAAAATCGCCAACGACATACGGCACCTGTCGAGCGGCCCGACGAGCGGGCTCGCCGAGATCAGGCTGCCGGCCATTCAACCGGGCTCCTCCATCATGCCCGGCAAGGTCAACCCGGTCATGAGCGAGGCCCTGATGATGGTATGCGCGCGCGTGATGGGCAATACGACCGCCATTACGGTAGGCGGGCAACACGGCAACTTCGAACTCAACGTGATGATGCCCGTGATGGCGCACGCCATGCTCGAAAGCCTTACCGTGCTCACCGGCGCGTGCCAGGCCTTCCAGAAGCGATGCCTCGACGGCATCACCGCAGATCGAGAACGATGCCGTGAATTGCTCGAACTCAACCCATCCATCGCAACTGCACTGAACGCCGCTATCGGGTACGACCGCGCCTCGGAGGTAGCCAAGAAAGCAGCCAGCGAGCGAAAATCCATTCGAGTTGTCGTTCAAGAATTGGGCTTCATGACCGACGAGGAGCTCGACGCCTACCTCAACGTTCGCGATATGACGGAGCCCGGGATACCCGGCGCCTGACCGGTGCACGCTCGCGTATACTAAACGGTCGTCCTCGTTCGTTATTGACTCTATCCGTGCAGAAGACACAACAACAACCGGTTCGTGCCGGATTACCGGCACACACGTGCTGTGCGCGAACAGTACGTACGGCTCGAATCCACAACCGGGGCACATAATTCGATAGATTCATCCATCACAGGCATCGCATCCACGGCATCGGCACGCTTTTTTCACAGATAAACAGGAAGGTCAATTTGAGGCCAAATCTGCCAATTTGGCTCAAACCGCCGTTTTATTTTCCTGCTTTATCAATGTTTGTCTTGCAAATACTGACAGATAGATCATACTAAGTGATGTTACGCGAACTGTGCACAGCAGGCTGCTTTACGCGGCTTTGCACGTGTGTAAAGCCGCTCTGGCAGGACCTATGCGCATCCGGCGCGTACCATCTAATACATAAGACATTAACCGAGGCGTGACTATGAGTGTTAAACGAACATTCCCACTAATATTATTCATCACCAGTGCTTTCCTGGCCGGGATCTTTTTTGCCACGATGGGGAGCAACATTTTCTCTGACGGAGAAGGAACGTCCGTCAGCCATGCCGGCAGCTACACGGCTTACGACGGAGGTACAACCGCACTCCCCGACACCGATATCAGCTCGGCTGTCACGCTGGAAGACGCTTTTACCCAGGTGGCTGAATCCGTCAATCCTGCCGTCGTTCAGATTCGTTCTGAAAGAACCGTTTCGCAGCGGCAGGGCTTCGAAGGCACCCCGTTCGAAGACTTTTTTGGGCCGTTCAACAACCCGGACCGCGACATGCGCTCTGAAGGGCTCGGATCCGGTGTGCTGGCCAGCGAAGACGGTTACATCATTACCAACAACCACGTTATCGACGGAGCCGACGCTCTCGAAGTGCGACTGTACGATGGAGAATTCTTCGACGCCGAGGTCATCGGGACCGATCCGCTCAGTGACCTCGCCGTCATCAAAATCGACGCGCAAGAGCTTCCCTCCATTTCGTACGGGTCCATCGAAAACGTGCGTGTAGGTCAATGGGTCATGGCTTTCGGTTCACCTCTGTCGCAGGACCTGGGCAACACGGCCACCGTCGGCATCGTCAGCGCCCTGGGGCGCACCAGCGAAACGATCAGCCGGCTGAACCTGTTTTCCAGCTTCATCCAGACGGATGCCGCCATCAACCCGGGGAACTCGGGCGGCCCGCTGGTCGATCTTCGCGGCCGGCTCGTCGGCATCAATTCGGCCATCTACTCTCGTTCCGGAGGGTATCAGGGCATCGGATTTGCGATCCCCGTCGACGTTGTCGAGAACGTGGCGACGCAGCTGATTACGGATGGAACGGTACGCCGCGGCTTCCTCGGGGTCAGCTTCGGCCCGGTGAGTGAAACGCTCGCTGAGGCCCTGGACGTACCGCGCGGCGCCGCACAGGTCACCTCCGTCACGGAAGGCAGCGCCGCCGAAAGAGCGCGCCTGCAAGAAAACGACATCATCGTCGCTGTCGAGGGACAACCGCTCCTGGATCACAACCAGCTCCGGACTATCATCGCGAACAAACGTCCGGGTGAAGATGTGACTATGGAGATCGTTCGCAATAACGAAGAGATGAGCGTCACCGTCACACTGGGCGAGCGCGAACTCGACGAGGTAGCCGACGCTCGCGAGGTACCGTCCGACGATCGGGGCGACAGCATGGAGCCCCTCGGGCTTCTCCGCCTGGAAACCGTCAACCAGGATATCCTGGCTGAACTCGGAATCGAAGAAGGCAACACCCGAGGCGTTATCATCGTCGAAATCGACCGGAACGGCCCAGCCTATCGCGAAGCGGAGCTGCGCCGGGGTGACATCATCGTCGAAATCGATCGCACTGCAGTCGAAAACCGTTCAGCGTTCCTGAGGGTTTACCAATCGATCGAATCCGGGGACTCCTTCCTCGTACGCGTCATGCGTCCCCAAAACGGAGGGCTGGTCTCGTTTTTGACGGCACTCGAAAAACCGTAACCTAGACTCCCTTCGGGGGGTGGGATACATCATATACAGGCGGTGATTGGTTGGAAACAGCCAATCACCGTTTTTTTTTATCGCAGACGGGACATAAAGAATCGCAAAATCCTGTCGATGTATTCAGCACCGTACACGATGCATTGCTACCTGTGTACGGGAAGCCTGGACACCATCGCTCACCGCGTATTTATGCCCTATGAGACGGCACCTACCGACTGTCCTGTTAAGTCTGGCTTTATGCATCGGCTCCATACATCTGGCGGCCCAGGCCCCCTCCTTCACGTCACCGGCGGTCGACGAAGCATCCACGGCCTGCAACACGGCCTGGGATCTGTCCATTGCCGTGCGCGACCGGATATCTTCGAATCGGGACACCGTTTATATCGCGCAGTCGACCTCCGCTACCGACGGCATCGATGCCGGGTGCAACGAAGCGGAGGTCCCGCCGGTCCCTCCCTCACCGACCTTCGGGGTCAACTTCCAGCTGCCCGACGGCGCTACGTATTCGAAGAGGGATTACCGGGGCACCGGCGACCAGGCCACCTGGACCCTCACATTTTCCGGAAAACCGCCATTCCGGTTCTCATGGGATCCGACGAACCTGCCGGCTGGTGTATTTCGCATTACGGACACCGTGGATGGGGGCATCGTCAACGAGGACATGGCGTCGAGGTCCGTGCTGGTCGTTAGAGACCGATCGGTGACTTCACTGACCCTTTCCCGGTATCCGGCAGCGAACTGCATCGATCTGGACGTAACGAAAGGTTGGAACCTGGTATCCATTCCTGTCGACGCACCCGACAAACGGGCCCGTTCTTTATTCCGGTCCCGGCGCATCAAAGCCTATGGCTATGCCAGCGGATATCAACGGAATACACAGCTTACGCCAGGCAAAGGGTACTGGATCAAATTTCCTCGTACGAAGACGTACTCGATTTGCGGCCAGCCGGCCGGCGGGAGTGCCTCCCTCGTCGAGGGCTGGAACCTGGTCGCAACGCATAACGCCGATGTTGCCGCAGCGGATGCATCGACGGCCCCTTCCGGCATCATCACGTCGAGCTTCTTCGGGTATGGGCCGACATATACCGAAGCGGATACGTTAAAAACGGGCAAGGCGTACTGGGTCGAAGCCAATGGCGCCGGTACGCTGACCGTCGCCGATGCAGGCAAGCGCCACACGCTGCCGCTCCCTGCGCCCGCAGAAGAGCGCGAAGGAGCAGAAGAGATCGACCCGAGCTGGGCCGTACTGAACGTCCAGTCGGCCGCGGGCATCACGCAGGAGCTGTATCTGTCACCGGATCCTCTGTCGACGGCGGATTGGACTGATTTCGAGATGCCGCCCCGTGCACCGGGGCGTGTGTTCGACGCCCGCTTCATGACCAACCTGCAGGCAGCCTCTGTTCAGCGAGGGCCGGCGACGCTCAAGTTCGAGGGGCATACGACCCCGCTTACGATGGCGGTCACGAATCTGCCCTACGGAAGCCTGCTCGTCGAAAGCCTCGAGGCGCGCAAGCCGCTCCGGCTGCAGGTTGCCGAGGGCCGCCCTGCCGTTGTGCCGGCCGGGTACGGTGTATTTTCGATTCGGCACTCATCGAGCCCGGTATCCGTCGAGGCATCCCCGAATCAGGCAGAGACCCTCGAGGTCGTAGCGCCATTTCCCAATCCGTTCAGCGCAGAAACGACGATCCAGCTGCACGTGCGGCGAGCCCGGCATGTGCGCATCAGTGTATTCAACCTCCTCGGGCAGGAAGTGCAACGCTTATGGGATGAGACGATGGCTCCCGGTATACATCGAGTCCCTTTCGACGGTCGTTCCTTGCCGGCAGGGCTCTATCTCTATCGCGTAGACAGCGAAAACTTCGCCTCGACCCACCCCTTATCCCTTGTGCGGTGAGCATCATGACGCATCCAGCGAGACCCAACCGATTCTCTCTGATCCTCAACGGCCTGTTAGGAATCCTGGTGTGTACAGGCACGGCGCAGGGGCAACAGGCGAACGACCCGACTGACGAAGAGCGCAGGGCACAATTCAATGCGGTCGACGAGGTCGTGAGCCAGGAAGGACGAGCGCACGTGATCGTGCTGGTCAGTGAGCAGGCAGGTAAGAACAGCACACTGGCCAACCGGCTCTCCAGCGCCAGCCTGCGACCGGTGCAGACTTACGAGAACTTCCCGCTGGCTGCGCTCGAGATCAACGCCGACGGCCTGCAGGCGCTTGAACAGGACCCCGCCATCCTGGGTATCGAAGAGGATATTCCCCATGCTCCGGCACTGAGCGAATCGACGACCCTGATCGGCGCCGAAACGGCTTGGAACCTGGGCTACACCGGGGATGGGCAAACCGTTGCCATCCTCGACAGCGGCACCCACCTGGGGCACGACTTTGTCAATACCAATATCGTTGCAGAAGCCTGTTATTCGAAGACGGTAGCCGGCACGTCGACTTCGTTGTGTCCCGGCGGCGTCGACTCCAAGACAGGGGCCAACGCCAGCGCCGCCTGTGACGCAGGTACGCTGGGCTCGGCCTGCAATCACGGAACCGGCGTGACCGGCGTCGCGGCGGGCAAAGATCCGGGCAGCGCAGGGTTCGACGGCGTTGCCAAAGACGCGAGCGTTATTGCCATCAACGTGTTTTCAAACCACAACGGCGACGTGCTCGCGTGGTCGAGCGACTACGTGGCCGGCCTCGACTATGTATACTCCCTGCGCAATACGTACGATATCGCCGCGGCAAACCTGAGCCTGGGCGGCGGCCAGTATAACAGCCCGTGCGACGCCGACCGGCCGTCGACAAAGACGGCGGTCGACCAGCTCAAGGCAGCCGGCATTGCCGTGATTGCCTCCAGCGGCAACGATGGGTATACCGGCTCCATCGGAGCGCCGGCCTGCATCTCCTCGGTTGTTGCGGTCGGCGCAACGACGAAACAGGACGCCATCTCAGGCTTCAGCAATCACGATGAACTCGTCGACGTACTCGCGCCGGGAAGCGCAATCACGACCGCCTGGGCGTCCAACAACGGATATTCCTCCGTCAACGGCACCAGCTTTTCAGCGCCTATGGTGACCGGCGTATGGGCGCTGATGCGAGAAGCCGACCCGAACTCGTCCGTCGATGTGTTGCTCACTGCACTCAAAGATACGGGGGTTGGCATCACCGGGCGCTCCGGCATCGCGGCCATCCCACGGGTTCAGGTCGATGCCGCCATTGCCGACCTCGACTGCAGCTACGACTGGAAGCTCGAGATCGTAATCCGCGACCGATCCCGAAGCAACACCCAGGTTCGTATCGGGCAGGGCAGCCAGACGTCCGATGGGCTCGATACTTCATGCGGTGAAGCCAAACGCCCTCCGAATCCTCCCTCCTCGGTGTTTGCAGCCGCCTTCGCATTGCCTGGAGACTCCCTGTATTCGGGCAACGACTACCGGTCCAACGCTGCCGACACGGCCGAATGGACCCTGGATGTTTCAGGACGCCATCCCTTCACCCTCTCCTGGGACAAAGACCGCCTTCCTTCCGGTTTTTTCCGCGTCAGAGACAATATCGACGGCTCGAGAGTGAACGTGGACATGAAGGCGGACGACTCCTACAGGCTCCGAGATAAAAAAGTGACCGAACTGGTCATCCAGCGCCTCGAAACGGGCGCCTGCCAGGAAGTGAACTACGAACGGGGATGGAACCTGATCTCGCTGCCCCTGTCCCCGCTCGACAACCGAAAAACGGCCCTATTCGGCACGACAAAACTCACGATCTACGGATTTGACGGATCGTATACGGTGCCGACGACCTTATCCGCCGGCGCCGGATACTGGGCTTATTTCAAAAGGGCGAAAACCTACTCGATCTGCGGGTACGACGCCGGCACCACCGTTGCCGCCGCCGAAGGGTGGAATCTGTTGGCGCCGCACGACGTTTCGGTGGACGTCGACGACCTCACGTCGACACCCGCCGATATAGCGGCCACAGACTTTTTTGCGTTCAGCGATGGATATGCCGCCGCAGATTCGTTGAAGCCGGGAAAGGCATACTGGGTGCGAACCAGCTCCGATGGCGTCTTGAATGTGCAGAGCAGCGGCAGCAAACGCGGCCTCGCTGCTCCGGGGTCCCCGGGCACAGATCGCCCGATCGAGTATCTCAATGAGCGGTCAACAGATTCTACGTGGGCTTCGATCCGCTTCACCGACGCCACGTCGATCCAGCAGACGCTGTTCTTCAGCACAACTCCGATCTCGGGAGACGACCGGTTTACCTATCTACTGCCTCCACGCGCGCCAGGCGGCGCCTTCGACGTACGGTATGCGGATCACCTGCAGGTTAACGACCGGGCCCGGGCGGCCGACACCCTGATCGTACAGGGCGTTACGCCGCCCCTCACGCTGGTTGCCTCCGGAAATCCGTCTTACCAGCTGGTATTGGGCTCAATACAAACCGGAGCCCGGTACGTTCTGCGGGCGAATGAACCGGTAGCCGTCACAGACAACAGCTCGCTGTTCACGATAGAGTCTGAGCCGGTCTCTGTGTCTACCGTTGCCAACCCGCATGCGCCCGAAGCGCTGGAGCTCTTCCCGGCGTTCCCGAATCCTACCCGCCGCCGCTCGACGATCCGGTTTGCCCTTCCTTCACCGGATCGGGTCACAATCAGCCTGTATAACGCCCTCGGGCAGCGGGTCAACGTCCTCCTGGACCAGGTTCTGCCGGCCGGGCGCCACGACCTGCCGCTCGACGCTGCATCGCTCCCCTCGGGCACCTATCTGTACATCCTGGAAACGGCCGAAGCGCGCCGGGCCGGCCGGGTGACGGTCGTACGTTGATCCGCACCACCCCTCTCGGGCGCTATTCGACCCGCAAAACGATCTTTCCCCTATTTTTATTGGCGGCCATGTACGCCTGGGCTTCTTCGACGTCCTCCCACGCATATACAGAGTCGATGACGGGTTTCAGCAGGCCGTCTCCGAACATGGAGAACATTTCACGCACGAAGACCCGGGTCAGCTTGATCTTATAAGAAAGCGCTCTGTTCCTCAGGGTGGACGCCTTGAGATGGAGCCGCTTTCGGAAGAGCTTGTTCAGTTTGAAGGTGTCGAGCTCAAAGCCCCCCATGAGGGCGAGCATAACCAGGCGGCCGTCCATTCCGAGTACATCGATATTATCCAGGAAATACGGCGCCCCGATAAAGTCGATGACCAGATCTACCCCTTCACCGCCCGTGATCGAAGTAATGCGCTCCGAAAAGGACTCTGTTTTATAATCGATGGTCTCATGGGCGCCCAGCGTCCGGCACACGTCGTGTTTGGCTGCGGAGGCTGTAACGTAGACGGAGGCCCCCGTCAGGCGGGCCATCTGGATCGCGGCCGTACCGACCCCACTGGCGCCGGCATGAATGAGGACTCGCTCTCCAGGCTTCAGGCGCCCCAGCCAGAACAGGGCCTGGTATGCCGTGAGGAACACCTCCGGGATGGCCGCCGCTTCTTCGAAACTCATCGCGTCGGGCATCCGAATGGCCATATCCTCCGGAACGACGACGTATTGCGCGTATCCGCCTCCCGGCAGCAGGGCACATACGCGCTCCCCGGCTGCCCATCCACGGCATCCAGGGCCGATATCGGCGATGACGCCGGCCATCTCCAGCCCCGGTATATCCGACGTTCCTTCGGGGGGCGCGTACCGCCCCGATCGCTGAAACAGGTCGGCCCGGTTCAAGGCCGTGGCGTGCACCTGGACGAGCAACTCTCCTTCAGAGGGCGCCGGCATAGGGTGTTCTTCGATGACCAGGGTGCTCTCCGGACCGGGGTTGAGGATCGATACCGCCTTCATGTCAGGCCTCCTTCGTCTGTGGTAGGAGCGTAGTGACGACGGTAACATCCCCCCCGTGCAGGGTCCGGTGCACCGGACATTTGTCTGCGATCTCGAGCAAACGCTTCTTCTGGGCGTCGTCCAGAGGTCCTTCGAACACCAGCTCTCGCTCGATGCGGTCGACTTTCGCGTCGCTGGTCGATTCGCATTCCTCACAGTCTCTGGCATACACCTTATCGTGAGTGAGCCGGGCGGTAACCCCTTCGAGGGGCCATTTTTTACGGTCCGCGTACATGCGCAAGGTCATGACGGTGCAGGCGCCGAGGCTGGCATTGAGCAGGTCGTACGGGGTTGGGCCCATATCCGTACCTCCTACCGACACAGGTTCATCCGCGACCAGCGTAAATCCACTGGCGTTGATCTCCGTCCGATACCCCTCCTGCCCGACATGCGCGACCACCGTATTCGTTTCGGCGGTGGGCCGCTGGGGAGCCGGCCTCTCCGTCGTACGGATGTATTTCAGCGCCCAGGCCGCCAGTACGGCGCCCACGTAGAGGGAATCGGTTTCATCCGTCAAGAGGTGATCGGCCTCATCCAGGGAAACGAAACTTTTCGGGTGTTTGGCCGCCTCGAAGATTTTCGCTGCGTTGTCGATACCCACGGTACGGTCGACCGGGGAATGAAAGACCAGAAGCGCTCGTTTCAGCGACTGGATGGTCGCTTTGCTGTTTTGCGCGTTGATGTCGTCCAGGAATTGCTTCTTTATCGTGAAGGTGCGTCCGGCGAGTTGGACCCTGGCCTTGCCGGATCGTTCGATTTCTTCGACGGAATCCTCAAGCAAGTGTTGGACATGGCCCGGGTCGTAGGGCGCAGCGATTGTAGCCACGGCCGCAACGTGGTCGAGCTCGGCAGCGGCCTGCAGTACGGCAGCCCCGCCGAGCGAGTGGCCGATCAGAATGTCGGGCGCTTCGTAGTGGGTTGCCAGGTAACGGGCCGCCTCCTTGAGATCTTCGACATTCGAGGAAAAGTTGGTATCCTCGAAGTCGCCTTCGCTCTCACCGAGCCCGGTGAAGTCGAACCGAAGCACCGCGATGCCCCGGTGGGTCAGGGCGTTGCTGATGTGCCCGACCGCTTTCAGGTTTTTGCTGCATGTGAAACAGTGCGCGAAGACGGCGTAGGCGACAGGGGGCGTCTCAACGGGCAGGTCGAGACGAGCGGAGAGCCGTTCTCCTTCTGCGTTTTCGAAGGTAATCTTTTTAAAAGGCATTGTTCAGGAATAAGGTGACAGATATCAGGGGTCAGGTAGAAGCTGCTTGACCCTGTTACAGGAGAAAACGTACCGTTTCAGGCGGGCGGCCATCGACGGGATACGTACGTTCGTAAAATTCGACCTCGCCCGAATACCGAATCTTCAGAATCGAAGAGCTGCGGGTGCCGTATCCTTCGGACTCGATAAAGATCGACGAAAGGGTACGCTCCCATTCGAGGGGGATCCCCGTGTCAGGTAATTGCTCGTCGGGCGCCCTGCATGCATCGCGCAGCATGTCGAATAAGGCGTCAACGTCGGGATCTTCGTCAGCAACGATCGATTCGAAGCGGGCTTTGCCCCGTTCGACCTTGGGCCAGGGGGTATTGAGCAAATGGTTACTGATGCCATGCAGGCCGGGTTGTACGGCAAGGATGGGTTCTTGCTTATTCGAGTAATACCAGAGGTCTTGTCCACGCCCCAGCAGGGCGTTGAATCCGTTATACGTATGGGCCTCCTGGCGTACGTCTTCGAGGTACGAAGCGGGCGCCTGGCGCCCTCGCAGGTAGTCCAGCACAAGCGCCCCCCGCGATCGGTCTCGCGGCCGCTCGTCGTGCGGGTCTCTGTAGTTCGTCAACATGGCCAGCCGGCCGTTCTCGTGGACGCCCAGCCACGTTCCGCCGGCTCGGAGGTCCTTACCCGCAACGAGACCGGGCACGTCCTCCCATCGGGAAGCCGGCCGGGTCGGCCGTTCGTAGAACTCGTCGCGGTTTGCCGCCAGAATCAACCGATATTTCTCGTGTTGACGATACGAAAACAGAATTAAACACATAGTTTTGAATCTACTAGAAGCAACAGCCCGTTAAAAGGACAATAATTACGGCTTCCGCACAGGTTAAGTACAATCGAACAATTTTGATGGGTAAACATTCGGGGTACGTGCATGAGCCCATGGTTTAACCCTCAAGAGTAAGGTGAAGGCCTTAACGTATGACACCTATCTCGCGATCCAGAGAAAATGCAGTGCTTTTGTTGTTCGGCACTGTGGGATTGATATTTTTCCTGGCGTTCTTCCCACAGACGCAAAGTTCAGCCCGGATGGATATCGAAGTGGGCCGCGACGAAGCGCTGTCTATCGCAGAAGCCTATCTCTACGACGAACTCGTCGACGAGCTCGTATCCAGTTATTCCAACCGTACGGTGTCGTTTACGGCGGATAACATCTTTGAAGCGTACTTCAGAGAAACCCGAGCCACTCCTTCGGAGAGGGCGTTGCTCACACAACATAGTGCCCCGTACTACTGGATTGTTACGCTCTCGAACCCGTCCAGCGGCTCGCGCTACAAGTTCAACATCAGCATATCCGGGGACATCTTCGCGCTGACGTACACGCCCCCCGTCGACCTGGCCGGGAAACGGCTCTCTCAGGAGCAGGCTGAATCCATAACACGTTCGTATTTTGAAACCATGATGCCCATCGATTGGGAGACCTATTCGCGCCTCGATGCCGAAACCGCAGAACGCGACGCCAGGACCGATCATACGTTTTCCTGGCGGTCTCAGAATCCCGTCGTCGGCGAGGCTCGATACACCATTCAGGCTACCGTCATGGGAGATCAGGTGCGGAGCTGGCAACGAACGATCGAGTTTCCGAGGGGCTTCCAGGATCGATTTACGCAGCGAGAAAACCGGAGCAATTTATTCGAGATCATCCAGATTATTCTCGCCATCTTCCTCTGGATTATCTCCCTGATCGTGTTCGCCCTGCGATTCCGCGCAAGCGAGGTGAGCGTCCGCAACGGCCTCATCGTCGTGGCCTTGTTTATGGCGTTTCTGACCCTGTTCTGGGGCGATACGTTTTCGTTCTTCGTCGAACTTGCCGTCCCCGAGGATGCCTCCGAATTGGGGCGCCTCGTGCCTTATATCAACATCGGGCTCCAGATTTTCTTCAGCAGCTTCGCGCTCTTTTTCATCTGGACTTCCGGTGAATCGATTGCCCGGGATCTCTGGCCGGGTAAGCTGCGCGCTATCGACGGCATTTTTGCCCGCAACCTCTTCTTTCCCGACCTCGGCCGGGGCATCATGCGAGGATATGCCCTCGGGCTGGGTCAGCTGGGCATCTGGTACGCGTTTGTCGCTCTCGCCCTCGACACGCCCGACGCCTGGCCGACGGTCAGCTTTTTGGAGCAACAGATTTTATCCGCCCAGAGCGCATCGCTGTTGTTTATTCCGTTCGCGTCGCTCTCTTCTGCGATCACGGAGGCGTTCCTGACGGCCGGGTATCCGGTGCTGTTTGCCTTCGCCTTTCTCAAGAAACTCACCCGGAACACTGCAATCGCCATCGCGATCCCCTGGATCGTCTTTTCCATTCTATTCTCCGATACAACCGTTCTATATCCCCGTTGGACAACCTCCATTATCGGGGTATGCACCGGGATTTTCATCTACCTTTTTTTCCTGCGGTACGATGTGCTCACCGTAGCGGTTGGCAGCTTCGTGAATGTAGCCGTACCCAGTATATTCATGCACATCTACCACCCCCATACGGACCTGACGATCGCGGGCATCGTCGGCGCGGTGATCCTGGCCGGTGTGTTTGCCTACGGAGTCGCCGCGAGGGTGCGTGGGGTCCCGCTCAAGGAAGACGCGATCGAGCCGGCGTATGCACGCAACATCTCGGAGCGGCAGCGGCTCAAGCTAGAACTGGACGTGGCGCGGCGGGCCCAGCTGCAAATGCTCCCGCGTACCATACCGCAGGCAAAGGGCCTGGACATAGCCGCGTTCTCGGAGCCGGCCCGCGAGGTTGGCGGCGACTACTTCGACTTTTTCCATCTAGACGAACACCGGCTGGGCTTCGCTGTGGGCGATGTATCCGGAAAAGGGATGCCGGCGGCCCTGTATATGACCTTGCTCAAAGGGTCGCTCCAATCCCAGGCCTCGCAGACCACGTCGCCCCAGGAATTGCTGAGTCATATCAACAAAACCTTCTACGATGCGGCCGAACGGAATACGTTCGTGACCCTCTTCTACGGCGTGATCGACGTGCGCAGAAGCGTGTTGACCTTTGCCCGGGCCGGCCACAACCCGGTGCTCATCTACCGGCCCATCGGCGAAGTCCTCTTTTTCCTGAAACCGCCGGGGCTCGGCATCGGCCTCGAAAAAGGAGACATCTTCGATCGCACCCTCGCCGAAGAATCCTTCTCTCTGCAGCCGAGTGACGTCATCATCGTTTATACCGATGGCCTCACGGAAGCTCGGAACGGCCGCGACGAAGAATTCGGGCAAGACCGCCTGAACGAGTTGATTAAATCAGGCCCCTTTAATTCGGCAGAAGATTTACTGCAACGAATTAAACATGGGTACCATTCTTTTACGGGCAAATCAGATCCCCACGACGACCTGACCTGTCTGATTATCAAGGTGCAATAAACGAATGTATCGCCATAGTATATCCCCTCTGTCTCATGTATCGCCCTCTCGTACGCTGCGTTGATCCATGCCCGATCACGCGCCTGGCAAAACGGTATGGCTCATTGCTTCTGCTCATGGTCGCTGCCGGCGCTTTCCAGGCCGCCGGAGGGCAAACTTCTCTCTATCTGCACCACAAAGAAGGCGTACAGGTAGGCCTCGAATACCTGCGTTCGGATCGTGTGGACAAACAGGTCATCGAGTATTCCGTATTTTCGTCCGTCTGGTACGTATCCGGGCGGTTCCCGCTGGGCCCTCGCATGGCCCTCGTCGGAGACGTTCCTTTTGCGTATATCGATCTCGAGGGGGGCAGTTTCATCCGGCGGGAGGCGCTCATCGGCAATCCGTACCTGGGCGTCGAATTTTCCAGGCGGTCTTCCTGGACGTACGGAGAGATCGGGGTTCGCCTTCCCGTTGTGAACACGGATCAACCCTCCGCTGCCGCGTATGGCAGCACCGCCGACGTAAATCGGTTCGATGCATTCAGCGTCGATTTCATCCCGGTTCTCATGAAAGCCGGCTTCAGAAACGTTTCGGTTTCAAACCTCTATACCAACGTTCAGGTGGAGCCGATCGTCCTGATTGCCCTGAACGACGCCGACGAGTACGAGCTGTTCTTCGATTACAACGCCATGATCGGATACGCGAACGCCACCGTACGCCTGGCTGCGGGCCTGGCCGGGCAGTGGCGTGTGAGCGAACCCGGGGCGCCGGCCCAGAGCCGGGTGTTTGGAGAGATCCCGGTGCACCACCAGGCCGTTGTCCACGCGAGCGCCGGTACGAGCCGGCTGCGTACCGGGTTGTTGCTGAGGGTGCCGCTGGATCGGGATCTTCGCGACGTGTTGCATTTTGTGCTGGGCGTCACCTTCGTCATCGATCCGACCATCTTCTGAGAGACTGTCTCGACACTCCATGCCCGAAAAATACCTGTACCCCCCTATCACCGTCTCGACCGGTGAACACCCTCCGTACCAGTATTGCTTCGAACCGCTACAGCGGGTACCTGCTTTGATGGAAGAAGCCGGCCTCAGAGCCGGACGCTGCCTCGTCGTCACCGATGAACGCGTGGGGTCCTATTACGGCGAAACGTTGTCTACGGCGCTGGAGCACGCCGGCTGGCAACCGCGCGTGGCGGCGTTGCCTGCCGGCGAGGAAACAAAACGCCCCGAGTGCCTGCAGCACGTCTATGACGTCGCCCTGGCGTGGGGCATCGACCGCAAGACGCCGGTGCTCGCCCTGGGCGGCGGCGTAGTCGGCGACCTCGCCGGCCTCGCAGCGGCGACCTTGCTGCGAGGCATTCCGCTCGTACAGCTGCCGACGACCCTCATCGCCCAGGTCGACAGCGCGATCGGCGGCAAGACGGGCATCAATCACACTGCCGGGAAAAACCTGATCGGTGCGTTCCATCAGCCTGCCCTCGTGTGCGCCGATTTGTCGACGTTGAAGACCCTCCCCCGGCGTGAATGGACGAGCGGGCTTGCCGAAGTGGTCAAACATGCACTCATCGCGGACGCCGCCTTCTTCACCGAATTGGACACGCGATGGGCGCACATCCTCGAGCGCGATGAAGCGACCATCGGACCAATCATCCGCCGGGCAGCGCACATCAAAGTCGCGGTCGTGGCCGAGGACGAACGCGAAGCCGGCCTGCGCGCCATACTGAACTTCGGGCATACTTTCGGTCATGCGATCGAACGGGTGGCCGGGTACGGGCGTTACACCCATGGCGAAGCGGTCGCGCTGGGCATGCGCATGGCGCTGAACCTGTCGCGCCGCCTTCAGGCGTCCCTGGACGCCGGCCGTGCTGAGACCCTGCTCAGGCAGATCCCCATACAGGCAGAACCGACACCCCTGGCTACTGAGGATTTGCTGGAGGCCATGAAAACCGACAAGAAGAGTCTGGCAGGCAAATTGCGATTCGTCCTGTTGGATCGCATCGGACATGCCTACGTCGAGTCCGATGCCCCGTTGGATCTCGTTCGCTCGGCGATCGAAGGCGTCACCGGCGAATGGGCGACCGCCCGACAAGGAGGGGAGGCATAAATCGAAATAGCCGGTGTGGCGTGTGCCGAACCCCACAACTGTGTTGTGTACCAGAACAACGCACTCGTCCAGGTGTACACTGCCTCGAGGATCTACCCCGCATTCTTCCAGCTTTCTTCATTCTGCGCTTGTCCTTACGTGCAATAGTACATATTCCAGGACGGACGGCCAAGATACTTCTGTATAGTGTGCTGGCCCTTGTCGTCCTTTTTATTGCACTCACCCGCACGAAAGTGGGCCGGGACGGGTTGCGCGTGCAGTTGGAAACCCAGTTCAACGAGACGTTCGTGGGCGACATCCAGATCGGGCGCCTGCAGGGCAATCTGCTGAATACCCTGTATGCCTACAATATCAAATTCACCGACAGCCTCGGCGCCCCGGTAGCGACCATCGATGCGGCTGTGCTGGAACCCAGCTGGCTCGAACTGCTCCGGAAGACGATTTCGATGCGCCGCTTAACGCTCATCAAGCCGGACTTCTACCTGGAAGAGCAGCCCGATCAGGCCTGGAACTTCCAGGATCTGTTCCGCCGAAAAGACGGGCGCCCTCCTCAGTTGTTCTTCAACTCGTCAGACATCCGCGTAATAGGTGGGACTGCGGTCGTCCAGAACGCTCCCGACACGACCGCCGCCAATTCCTCCCTGTCCAACGGCGCTCCAGTTTCGACGCGCATCGACGCACTCCAGGCGCGCATCAATCTCGAATTGCGCTCGGACGTACGGCTCGTAGATATTCAGCAGGCCTCGTTCGCCATGCCCCAGAACGACCTGAATGTGCGCGACCTGCACGGCCAGCTGCTCATCGAGTCGGGGCGCATCGAACTCAACGAGTTGTACTTCGAATCCTCAGGGACGCAGCTCACCGTTTCTGCCTCCATCGAAAACCCGGATAGCCTGCGAACGTCCCCCGAAGCGGCGGTCGTGGACCTCGACCTGCAGGACAGCATCCTCGATCGGGATGTGGTGCATTTGTTTTTCCCGGAGGCGCCTCTGGCCGAAAAAATCTACGTGTCTGCCAGGATTCAGGGAAGGTTGGACGACCTGGACGTCGAGACGCTGCAGGTGAGCCACGGGGCGCTCGTCGTCGATGCGACCGGCAACTACATGCACTCCCCGGATTCGTTATTCTTCACCTTCGATCTCGCGAACAGCGTTTTTTCGAGGCGCGACCTGGAAAACCTCATCCCCACCCTTTCTCTCGCCCCCATAGCCGACACCCACCCGGTGTCGATTCATACCCTGAACGGGCGGGCGGCCGTCTACCCTGCTTCATCGCCTCTGGCGGGTAACACGCCCGTGTTCGGCAAGATCAACCTCGGCGTATCCAGCCCTGGAGGCGCCATCAACGGCACCGTCGAGTTGTCGCGCCATGAGAGCGACTCCCTCACGCTCCTGCAATCCTTTCTCCGGCTCGACTCGCTGGACGTCTCGGCGTATACGCCCCGGGTGCGTACGCCGAGCCGGCTCAACGGTATCGTAGCGGTGACGGGGTCGGGGCCTTCGCTGGAATCCATCGATGCCGACGTTCAGGTCAACCTCGGCGACCTGTTCATCGATACGCATCCCATCGACACGCTCGACCTGTTCGTCACAACCAATCGCCGGTCCATCGAGCTCTCCGCAACCGCAAGCCAGCGAGACTATGGCCGTCTGGATCTGATTGCTGACTACCAGAGGAGCGACGAGGCGCCCGTCAAAGCGACCCTCCGGCTCACCGACGTCGACCTGGGCCGGTTCGATCGTACGGACTCCCTCCGAACAGCTCTGAACGGAACGATCCAACTGGCGACGGTGGGCGCCGCCCCGGAAACCCTCCGCGGAGAGATCCGGGCAGCCCTCGACTCCTCGTCAGTCATGTACGGCCCGTCCGAGCGGATCCTCCCCCCCCACAACACCCTGATCGCACTGGCCGATGTAGACGGGGACCAGCAGCGACTGCAGTTGTCCGGCGACGCCGCCCGCGTCTCGATGCAAGGGCGGTTGGACCCCGCCATGGTTATTCCCCTCGGCAAGCTCTGGGCAGAATCTCTCACGCATACGTTGAAGAAGACGATCCAGAAAACGCGGCCGGCCTCCGTACGCCCTGCCGCCCAATGGCTCGATCGTGACCCTCTCCTGGATGAGACCATTTCGTCGTTGTACATCGAGCAACTCGCCGGCCGGGTCGAAGAAGCAATGACAGAGAATGGCATAGGACGGCATACCCTGGATCTGCGCTTTGCCCTGTTGCGCCCGGACCTGATCTCACCGTGGATCAAGGGGCTGCCCCCCCTGTCAACCAACCTGTCGGGGGCGATGAAGGTGACGTCCACCCCCGACCGGCTGGACCTGGACGCTCACCTCGAAGCGGACTCGCTCTCTTCCGATTCCTTTTTGTTGACCCGGCTCACCGGCGACTTTCGCCTCGAGGCCGATCGCACCAAACCGGTTGCCGACCAACTCTCGATAGACACTTGGTTTCAAGCCGATTCGCTCCATTTCATCGGGCAGGTATTTCCCCAGCCGACCTTTTCGCTGGAACTGGCGGACCACCGGGGCTCCTTCTCGCTTTTGACGAAAAGCACGCGCCGGGTAGGTACCCAGCGGCTGCGCTCTTCCTTCGAGCTGTTGCCCGAACGCAACCGGTTTTACATCGAAGACCTCCTGGTATCCGTTGGCAACTCGTTCTGGTCGATCAACGAATCCGCCTACCTCGACGTATACGGCCAATCCCTGGTCATCCCCGGGCTCTCCGTCCAGAGCCGAAGCCCGGAAGCCAACATCTTGCAACTCGTCAACATCAGCGGCGTGCTGTCTCCCACCCCTGGAGACACAGCCTCCATCGCGATTGACAATATCGCCATGCGGCCTATTTCACAGTTTCTGAACATGAAAGTCCCCATCGGAGGTCTCCTCAACGGGCAACTCGCCTTCACGACGGCCAACAAACAGCCGGAATTAACCGGGGCTATCTTTCTCGATCGATTTACGCTGGACAACCGGATTCTCGGCGACGTCTCCATATCGAGTACGTATATCCCCGGCGAACAGGATGTCGGCCTGCGCGTTGAGGTCACCCCGATTGCTTCGTACAACCAGACCGAATTTCTGCCGGATGCAGCCTTGCCGGCTGTTTACAAGGAGAATAGCCTGACGCTCGACGGCACGTTTCGCCTCCCGCGGTTCAACCAGTCCGCTACAGGTTTTCTGGACGCGGGCGCTCTCGATCTGGCCCTCGACATGCAACGCGCCGACCTGTTCTTCTTCGAATATATCTTTCCCGGCGTGCTGGATCAGGCGACCGGTTACCTGACCGGCCAGGGGAATATCACCGGAGACATCACGTATCCGCTCTTCGACATCGACCTCAACCTCGTCGATGGAGAGGTGTATATTCCGAAGTTCAACCTCCGGTACACGAACTTCGAAGGGCCCCTCCACATCAACGATACCGGAATCGAATTGCGGGACGCGACCTTCGAGGACCCGACAGGGGGACAGGCTACGATTTCCGGCGGCATCCTGTTTAACGACTACCGGTTTTTCTCTTTCGACCTGGAGGCCAGCGTCGACGAGATCCTGATCATGAATCAATATACGGCAGAGGACCTCCCCTTCTACGGCCAGATCTGGGGATCCGGTACGCTCGAACTCACCGGCCCGACTCACAGCGCTCAGTTGTTCTCTCAGGATGCCTTCACCAAGGCCAGCAGCGAGCTGTTTATCCCGATTACCGAAGAGGACCTCACCTTCGACGAAGGCTTCCTCATCTTTGCCGACTCGGCCGGCAATGTGCCGGACTTCGAGCAGCTGACCTATCGCCGAAACCTGCTGTCCCGCCGCCCTGAAGGCGAGCGCAAGTTCGTAGACGGGCTAGACATGGACCTCAACATCACCGTCCCCTCGGGATCTACGATACACCTCGTCTTCGACCCCCTGTTGGGCGACGTGATCAACGCGGTGAGCAGCGGGCGCGTCCAGCTTCAAAAAAGGGAGGGGGAGTTTTCCATGTTCGGCACCCTGTCCGTCGAATCGGGGGACTACCTGTTCACCGCGGGCGACGTCTTTGCCCGGCGGTTTCTCATCGAAAGCGGCGGATCGATCACCTGGGACGGCAACCCGATCGACGCGCGGCTCAACATTCCGGCGGCGTACCGTACGCGCGCCTCTACGGCCGGCCTCCCCGATAGCCCATTCGACAACACATTAATCCCCCTTATCGTGAGCCTCGATATCACGGGCCGGGTGACGTCTCCCCAGGTCGTTCTCGGGCTGGAGACCGACCGCAGCGACCGCAATCAACGAGGCAATTACGAGGGGATCGAGGCCTACCTGAATCAATCGGAACGGACCACCGACTATGCCACCAGCGTCCTGCTGACGAATTCGTTCTTGCTGACGACCGAATCGAATCCAAACACCGGAGAGCTGACGAGCTCCGGAGAACAAATCGCATTCAGCAGTGTGTCCCAGCTGGTCTCGAGCCAGTTGAACCGCTTCTTGAACGAAGCCATCCCGAATGCCGACTTCAACCTCGGCCTTCAAGGCGAGAGCCTGGAGGATCCTGACGTCACCTACGGAGTTGCGTTGTACCTGTTGAACGAACGACTCGTTATACGCGGCCAGGGCGTGTACCAGAACGACCTGACGCCCAACCAGCCGGGCCTCGAAGGCGAATTCGAAGTGGAGGTGCGCCTCAGCTCCAACGTCTCCGTCTCCGTCTTTTTGCGCCGTGAAGGCGATGTGCTGGCCGAAAACGCCCTTACGCGGGCCCGTGGCGCGGGCCTGTCCTATCAGACCCAGTTTACCTCCTGGGGGCGCTTCTTCAACCGTCTGTTCGGCTGGATAGGGAAAAAGAACAGCGACCCGCCGACCGAACCGCCGGTGGCCGAAAGCACGGATAATGAATGAATGACAGATGCCGTATGACCCTGAGGACGCATGAGTAAAAAAGACACGAAGCGCAGGATTCGAGAAACCATCTTGCACGTATTGAGCAATCATGGCCACCGGGCCTTCCGTTCGAAAGAACTCGCTCAGAAGGCCGGCTTGCATTCCAACGACACGTACCGCGTATTCCGGTCCACCCTGCAGGACCTCGTTCGCAAAGGGCACGTACAGCGCGTCAAAGGCAACCGATTTACCCACAAAAAACGTACGACGGAGGCCCTGGAAGGCCATCTTCGGCTTAGTCGTGAAGGGTATGGCTTCGTCGAGATCGAAGGGCGGGAAACCGATCTATTCGTCCCGAAGTCTCGTATCCGCAAGGCGCGCGACGGAGATCGGGTGCGGGTTCGCGTTCTGCCTCCACGCCGCAACGAGGAGCGACCGTCGGCGGAAGTGCTGGACGTGCTCGAGCGCGCCCAATCGACCGTTATCGGTACGACCAAAAAACGTGGCGGGACGATCTTCGTCATCCCCGACGATGTCCGCTTCACGCAATCGGTCTACATTCACGAATCTGAATCGGCCGGCCTGTCTTCGGGGACCAAGGTCGTCGTCGACCTCGGCGAGTTCGATGGATTCCGCAATGCCGTCCGCGGAACGATACAGGACGTGCTCGGCGACGCAACGTCGCCTGAAGTTCTCATGAAGGCGCTGATCCGGCAGTTTCGCCTACCGACCTCTTTTCCCGCCGCTGTATCACGGGAAGCAAAAGCTGCCTCTGCGGAGATCCCGGAGCGCGAGTATCAGCGGCGCCTCGACCTGCGCAGCAAGCCCATCTTTACCATCGATCCGTTCGATGCGAAAGATTTCGACGACGCCATCCACGTGACGCCCTTATCTTCCGGTCGCTACGAAGTGGGCGTGCACATTGCCGACGTGAGCTACTACGTTCCCCTGAACGGCAGCGTCGACAAGGAGGCGCTCAAGAGGTCGACGAGCGTGTATCTCGCCGACCGCGTGATTCCCATGCTCCCGGAGCGCCTTTCTAACCGGCTTTGTTCGCTTCGCCCCGGAGAGGACAAGCTCACCTTTTCGTGCCTCATGGAGGTTGACGAGAAGGCGAATGTACACCGCTTCCGGTTCGAAGAAACCGTCATTCATTCCAAACACCGGTTTGCCTACGAGGAAGCGCAGGCGATCATCGAGGGTCGCAACGGTACCCACCCCATGGCAGACTCGATCAAACGCGCCGCCGCGATCGCGCGCGCTTTCACGAAAAAGCGTTTTACCAGCGGCTCTATCGAGTTCGACCTGCCGGAAGTGAAGGTAATTCTCGATGAGGAAGGATTTCCGGTGGAGATCAAGCGCAAGGAGATCCGAGAATCCAATCGGCTGATCGAAGAGTTCATGCTGCTGGCAAACCAGTGCGCGGCCAAAGCCATCGAGCAACCCGGCAAGACGCCGCCGCCCTTCGTGTATCGCGTCCACGACCGCCCCAAGGACGATCGCATGCAGCAATTGATCGGCTACGTCCGCGCGTTCGGGTTGAAGCTCGAAACGAACGACGGGCACATATCGTCGACCCAATTGAACCGGCTGCTCAACCGGATCGAGGGAACCCCCACAGAGCCGATCATCAAAACCGCCGCGCTTCGCGCGATGGCTAAGGCCGCTTACTCTCCGGACAATATCGGGCACTATGGGTTAGGGTTCTCGCACTACACCCACTTCACCAGCCCGATTCGCCGCTACCCCGACCTCATCGCCCACCGGCTGCTGAAACACTACCTGTTGGACGGCCGCGGCCAGCCTACCGACGCTCTGGAGGCGTTGTGTGAACACTGCTCGCGGCAGGAACGGCTCGCTGAAGACGCCGAACGCGCGTCGATAAAGCAGAAACAGGTGCTTTACGCAAGGCAACACCTCGGCGAGCACTTCGACGGGATTGTGACGAGCGCAACCCGTTTCGGGCTCTTCGTCGAGATGACAGGACTCTGGACCGAGGGGCTGGTGCACGTACGCGACCTGGACGACGATTACTACGAGTACGACGAAAAAACCTATGCCCTGACGGGCGCCCATTCCGGCACGTCCTTTCGCGCCGGCGACTCGGTTCGTGTGCAATTGACGCAGGCCAATCCCGATACACGCGAGATCGACCTGTTGCTGGTCGATTGAGCCCCTGCATCCCGCCGGGCTCATCCTGAACCCGGCGCCGTCTTATCCTTATCGAATCGCTTTAAGCTCCGCAACGACGTCCTCCGGGATGACCCAATCTTCCTTGTGAATTCGGTCCCACGTAAACGACGAGATCAGTTCGGTCACCGGTAGCGCCCGGGGAACGCCTATCAATCCGATCGAACAGGCCAGGTACCCGACCAGCTGTTCCGGCCGTACACCGGCTTCACGAATAGCGCGGACGGTCAGGGATTCATCTCGCTTGGACAGTTTCTCGCCACCTGCGTTGAGCATGAGCGGCACGTGCGCATAACGGGGCTCAGAGCCTCCGAGGGCTCGAATGAGCAATATCTGACGAGCCGTCGACGTAATCAGATCCGTACCACGGACCACTTCATTAACCTGCATTGCGAGATCGTCCACGACGACGGCAAGCTGATAGGCAAACAGGCCGTCTTTTCTTTTCAGCACGAAATCCCCAACGGATGCCCGAACATTTTCAGTAAAGGAACCGTAGATCAGGTCGTGCACGTAGATGAGGTCATCGGGCACCTTGAACCGGATGGCCGCGTACGTGTGCCGGGATTCTCGCTGCATATCTTCGAACCAGCCGGCTTCCAGCCGGTCCGGCCGCAGATGCACCGGATAGGGCGACACCCCGGCAGCGCCGTGCGGCGCCGAAGCCAGCTCCCGGAGATCTTTCCTCGAATACGCGCAGGGAAAAAGATAACCGCGATCATGCAAAACCTTAAGCGCCTCTTCGTAGTATGATATCCGGCTGGCTTGAATATAAGGGCCGAACGGGCCATCTTTCCCCGGGCCTTCATCCCAGTCAAGCCCAATCCAACATAAATCTTCTTCGGCAGCCTCTCCCATACCGGGGATCGCTCGCGGCTCATCGAGGTCTTCGACGCGCAAAATAAATGTTCCTTCTTTAGCGCGTACGGACAGCCACGCAACCATGGCTGTTCTCAAATTACCAACGTGAAGATAACCGGTTGGCGAAGGCGCATAACGACCTCTTACTGGATACATAGTTGCAACGTTTTCGTAGCCCCTGCTGGAGTGTCTCGATTAAGTGCATGCAATTGTGTAGCATTACTGAAAATCTGCCTTTCTAATCGGATTATATGCACTCTTATGGACACCTAGCCTGGATTCATTGGAAAAGTTTCCAACGAGCCCTCCGCCACAAACATCACTGGCTTTCTGTGATGGCCATCGGCGTCATGTTATTCAACCTGACCATTGTGCTCGTGTTTTCGGGTGCGTTCCTGGGAGACCTGCTCGATTTTTATTCCCGCGAGGTCCACAACCAGCCCAGGGGCAGCCTCATCTCACCCCAGCGGTTCGTGAACACGTATCTATTGGAAGCGTTCATGGGGCTTTTCTCTCTGCGCTTCTTCCTTCCGCAAGGACCCAAGATGCACATGAAGCCCTTCTTGCATTTACCGATAAGCCGGGGACAACTCGTACATTTCTTCCAGTTATTCTCACTCCTCAGCCTGCATAATTTCGTTCCTTTCCTTTTTTTCATCCCTTTTTCCATCCGGTATCTCTACCTGGCCAACTTCAACACCACCGGCATCGCAGTATGGATGTCAGGCATCGCACTAATCCTACTCTTTTCCCACTTTTCGAACAACCTGCTCAAGGCGCTGCACAAGAAAAACTCGCTGTATTACCTGATCACGATCTCGGCGCTGGCGATCCTGTTCTTACTGGACCAGGTGGTCAACATTCACGTCATCAGAACGTTCTCCGAAGTCATATTCAGCAAATTGCTCGAAGGCAATCTCGTTTTACTCGGTCTGCTGGCGGGGCTAACCCTCGGCATGATCGTGTATTCGAGCGCCCAGATCAAGAGCCAGCTCATCGCGGAGCCGACGGTGCAGGCCAGTCAAGGGGGACTCAACCAGAAAATCTCTTTTGCTCCAGAGCGTGGACAGGTCTTGAATCTCATCCTCCTCGAAATCAAAATGATCTGGCGCAACAAACGCCCCAAACACTACTTTCTGCTCTCCATCGTGTTTGCGCTGGCTTACATCTCCCTGATGCTCGCGGAAAGCCAGGTCTTCAATACAAGCGCCATCTCGGCCGTCATCGGGATTTTCGCCTCGGGCACCTTTGCTTTGAACTACGGACAGCTCATGTTTTCGTGGGAAAGCAACTACTTCGACGGATTCATGGCGCGCAACATCCGCCCTGAGGAACTGATTGTGGCAAAACTCATGATTCTGCAAGGGTCCTGCCTGGTGTTCTTTCTGATCAGCTTACCCCTCTTTATCCTCATGAGCCCCGACCTGCTCCTGCTCCACGTCACGTTTCTGTTCTACAATGCCGGCGTCACCAGCATTTTGATGCTCGCCCTGGCAGTCCGCAACCAGCACCGTGTGAATATTTCGAAAAGCGGGAGTTTTTTCAACTATGAGGGGTTTTCCGCTATGCACTGGTTGTGGATTTTGCCGACGATCATTCCCCCGGCGCTTTTTTTATACCTGTTACAAAGCATACACTGGACGGCCCTGTTATGTATAGGGGGACTGGGGGTGTTCAGCCTGCTTCTTTCCCGCCAATGGAGTCAATACTTTACCGGGCGATTTCTCGATCGTAAATACGTAATGGCTACCGGCTTCAGACGACATGAGAGTTGAAATACATAACCTCGTTAAGAAATTCGGAGACGCATTTTCGCTCGACATCCCATCGTTGCGCATCGAGTCCGGGCAGACGTTCGGCCTGGTTGGCAACAACGGAGCCGGTAAAACAACCTTTCTTCGCTTGCTGCTCGATTTGCTCAAAGCCGACCGGGGCGACATCTCGCTCCACGAATGGGCTTCGGAGCAGGACGACACCTGGAAATCCCACGTGGGATCCTACCTGGATCAGTCTTTTCTCATCGATTACCTGACGCCCCTGGAATTTCTGTCGTTCGTCGGCAGCGTCTACGGCATCAACGAAGAAGAAGCGTCGCAGCGGCTCGAGCGATACCGATCGTTTTTACCCGGCGGCGTGCTGTCGGGCTCGAAGAAATATATCCGCGATTTGTCGACCGGCAATGCCAAGAAGGTGGGGCTCGTAGCCGCCATGTTCATCGAGCCGGATGTCCTCATACTGGATGAGCCATTCGCCAACCTGGATCCTCGCTCGCAAATCACGCTGAAAAATCTGATCAACCATCTGAATGCTTCACAAGGCACGACGATGTTCATATCGAGTCACGACCTGGCTCACGTCACGGAAATCTGCCAGCGCATCGCCGTGCTGGATGAAGGTAGGATCGTGAGGGAAATCGAGACGTCTGAGGCGACACTGAAAGAGCTGGAATTGTTCTTCGCCGGGTGACGGCTCTGATTCACAGATGTTACGCGCCGGATGCGCATACGTGCTGCCAGAGCGGCTTTGCACGGTTGCAAAGCCGCGTAAACCAGGCTGCTGCGCACAGTTCGCGTAACATCACTGATTCACCGTCGGTTGGAGGATACTTCCCCGCGGCCTGCTCCGGACCTCGCCAGCGTTGTGAGGGCGTTACGCTGGGCCTCGATCGTCATATCGAGTTCTTTTTCGCCGTGCCGGGTAGAGAAAAAGTACGCTTCGAACTGAGAGGGGGCGAGGTACACCCCTGCTTCCAGCATGTCGTGAAAGTAGCGCGCATACGCGGACGTATCGCAGTTCGACGCGGTTTCATAGTCGACGACAGGTTCTTCACTGAAGAACAGGCAGCCCATCGACCCTACCCGGGTCGCATAACAGGCCAGGCCTACGTCCTCGATGAGATCGTGCGTCGCGTCTTCCCATGCTTTTCCGTACGCTTCGAGTCGATCGTAGAGGTCGACCTGCTCGGCGACTTTTCTGAGGGTAGCCAGGCCGGCGTGCATCGCCAGCGGGTTACCGGAGAGCGTACCTGCCTGATAGACCGGCCCTATGGGCGAGACAAAATCCATGATTTCCCGTTTACCGCCGTAAGCGCCTACCGGGAGACCTCCTCCCACGATTTTTCCGAGTGCCGTGATATCTGGCGTGACACGATACACCTCCTGGGCTCCGCCACGGGCTACGCGAAAGCCCGTCATCACCTCATCAAATATGAGCACGATCCCCTCCTCGTCGCAGAGGGCACGGAGGTCCTCCAGGAAACCCGGTTGCGGGGGGACGCATCCCATGTTGCCGGCAATCGGTTCAACGATGATGCACGCTATTTCTCCGGAATTGGCGGACACAATCTCTCTGACATGCCCCGGATCGTTGTAACGTGCGAGCAGTGTATCCCGCGCCGTCCCAGGCGTAACGCCTGGAGAATTCGGTTTGCCGAACGTCATGGCGCCGCTGCCCGCCGCAATCAGAAAGCTATCGCCGTGGCCGTGATAATTGCCTTCAAACTTGATCGCCTTGTGACGCCCCGTATATCCCCGAGCAAGGCGTACGGCGCTCATGGTCGCTTCGGTGCCGGAATTGACGAACCGTACTTTTTCGATCGAGGGGACGAGTTCGCAGACCAACCGCGCAAGCTCGATTTCGACGAGCGTCGGGGCCCCGAAGGACGTCGATGAATCGGCCGCCTGCTGGACCGCACGCACTACATCCGGGTCGGCATGGCCAAAGAGCATAGGCCCCCACGAACCGACATAATCGATGTATACATGGCCGTCAATATCCTCCAGATAAGCGCCGTTGCCCTTTTGGATAAAGGGTGGCGTTCCACCGACACTGCGAAAGGCCCGAACCGGGGAGTTGACCCCGCCAGGAATATAAGACTGCGCCTCCTCGAAGGCGCGAACACTTTCCGGAATAGAGTGGGCGTTATGGGCCATAGATCGTTCGCGAGAGCTACACAGAAGGAGAGCGACACAAAAAGAGAGCTACACAAAAAGAGAGCTACACAGAAGGTTTGGCCCGCACTTCGGGGGATACCTCTTTGCCTTCTCCCACCGTCCAGCACCGGGCTTCGGTAATGCGTTCGCATTGATGACACCGAACATGGCGTTTGGCGCCGTCACAATAGGGCATACTCTTCAGCGGTCGTAGTGGGTACTGAGCGCCTTTGGCCGGTGCTCCATCCCCGGAGAGCGCGGAATAGCGGGGGGATCCGGACAGGCGAAGCTGGGCGACTGCCACTTCCCCGAGCGCCTCAATAAATAGCGGGTGGCTGTTCAATCCCGACGCTACTTCATAATGCTGAATGCCAAATCCGATCGCTTCCTCACGCACCTCGATATCCAGTTCGAACTCGGTTTCGATATGGTCGGACACAAAGGCGACGGGTACGAGAAGAACCGCGCCGACGCCTTCTTGAGCGAGCTCCTCCAGTTTGTCGGGCGTACTCGGCGTCAGCCATTCGGCCGGCCCCACTTTGCTCTGGAACGCCACGTCGAAGGGCCGGTCCTTCCCCCTGTAATTCATCACCTGCTGAACCGTACTGTTTATGAGACAGCAGTACGGGTCGCGCCGTTCTTTCATCTCACGCACCGGCGTTCCATGCGCGCTGAAAACGAGATGGACGTCGTTCCGAATCTCGCGCGGAAAACGCTGCAGCGCTTCGTCGATCCGTTCGTTGATGGCCTGGATATATTTAGGATTGGCCGCATACTCGAACGCGTACGTCGTAGGCCAGGCCGGTATTTCTTTTTCCTCCTGGAGCATCCACCAGTACAGGAGAGAGGATCCGGTTGTCGTTTTGGAATAGTGTGGATACAGAGGCAACAAGACCACCTTGTTGATTCCGTCGCTTTCCATGCGGCGTGCAGCTTCCTCGCTCATGGGATGCCAGTACCGCATGGCCACGTACGTGTGAAAAGTCACGCCGGCCTCTTTGCCGTACAGCTCGTTCAAGTGGTGTTCGAGATTTTCAGCCTGCTCTTCCGTCAGGCGATTGATGGGGGATCCTCCACCGATTTCCTCGTAATCTCGGGCCACCTTCTTGGCGCGGGTCTTAGCAATGAAGCTCGAAATCCAATGGCGCCAGATTCCCTTGAGGGGAATATCTATGATGGCCGGATCCATAAACAGGTTATACAGAAAAGATGCGACATCATCCTCACTGAAAGGGCCTCCCAGGTTCATAAGAACAACCCCTATGCGATCTCCTTTTTCTACCGCAAGCGGTTCTGCAGAAAAATACTCACCGGTAACGAGGCGTTGATCGTACGTGTACTTCTTCAGAAATTGACGTGGGGTCATTGGGTATGAGAGAATAATCTATGGTCAGGCTAATTACTTTAAGCCACTGCGGAGGCCGTTCAGTTCCAGGAGGAGCTTGAAGTTTTCACAAATCTCTATTTATTCATATACAAAACACACGCTTACACTCCAAAAAAGCGCTTCTGGCCGGGGACAATTCCAGAGTTGTTTGAAGGTATTTAAAACCAATCGCGGGGCTGAAAGAACGAGAGCGCTTCTTCCTCGTCAGAACCGGGTTGCGGGGCCCAGTCGTAGTGCCACCGGACTCGCGGGGGGAGGCTCATCAGGATGCTTTCGGTCCGCCCGTTCGTCTCGATACCGAACCGAGTGCCTCTATCGAAGAGCAGGTTAAATTCGGCATACCTCCCCCTGCGAATTTCCTGGTATTCGAGCTCTCGATCTCCGTAAGGGTGATTCATCCGTCGTTCGGCAATGGGGAGGTACGCGTCCAGAAAATGATCGCCGGCCTCTTTGACGAATAAGTAGGTCTTCTGAGGAGCTTGTCTCAAATAGTCGAAGAAAATCCCCCCTACCCCCCGGGTCTCGTTGCGGTGAGGCAAGTAGAAATAATCATCGCAATGTTTTTTGTACTCTGCATAGGACGCGCCGGCGTGCCGATCGCAAACTCGTTTCCAGACAGCGTGAAAGTGCCTGGCGTCCTCGAGGTAGGGGTAATATGGCGTGAGATCGGCTCCTCCTCCAAACCATTGATCGACAGGAGCCTCGAGATCTTCACCGAGCGCAAAATACCTGAAATTGGCGTGCACGGAAGGCACGTACGGGGAGTGGGGATGAATGACCAGCGAAATGCCCGTCGCAAAAAACTGCGTCGCGGGCACCTTGAGCACGTGGGCCATCCGTTCCGGCAGAAGGCCGTGAACGGCCGACGTATTCACGCCGCCCTTCTCGAAGACCGCGCCGTCTTCGATCACTCCCGTCAATCCGCCTCCGCCTTCCTCGCGGCTCCATCGATCCATGCGGAAGCTGGCGGCTCCATCCAACCGCTCCAACGCGTCGATAATCGTTTGTTGGAGCTCTTCGACGTACGTCTTCATGCGAGCGGCCATCGAGTGGCCGGCGCCGGGTAGCGTACCCGGTGCGCTCCCTGCGCTCGGATCGACGATTCTGCCTTCTATCTGGCGCTCTTCGGTTTGGTGTTCTTCGGTCACAATGTATTCATGGATGTGGGACAACTCGCTACCGGTTCAATTACGCACGAATGCACAATATACTCCAGGTGTTCCTGGAAAACACAGGTACCAGGATACGAAGTCTCCGAACCTACCGCCTGCTTACTTCGTGACATCACTTCGTGAACAAAATGCCTGTCTGCGGATCCTTCCTATTTAGGGCGTGTGGACATTTAGCGGCGGCCAGCGCTTTTTTGATGGATGTTGAGCAGATCAAGGCGCATTCCGAGACGCGATGCGGGGTATCTCGCGAGGAATGGTACGCAGCGATGCGCAACATCGGCGAAAAAGAGCGGATGCCGATGAATATCCACACGCCCTAGAGTCAAGTGTTATGCCATAAACCATAAATAGGCACGGAAACGATGTACAGGTCCTGAACCGTGCTGAATCATGAACCTTATCATGAACCTTACTGAGCCATGAACATCATCGAATACTCGCCCGATCAGAGTCAGATACTGGATTTTGTGAACGACCACATACGCAACTTGCGGGAGGCGGGAGCCGAGGCCAAATACATTGTCATGGGGCCGGTAGCCTATGAGCGCATGAGGAAAGCGATTGCCGAGCGGTTCAACAGGACTGAAGGATCCTTCGAAACGTATCAATATCTACCCATCGTCGTCGACCCTTTTCGCGAAGATTCAGTAAGCGTGCTGCCCTCGCCGATGCATTGTGCGAAGGGGGTTCACGCCCACAGAGTCCGGGGGGAGTGATGCATACGGGAAGTCCCGTCTCATTGATCTCCATGTCTCATTGATCTTCGTAGAGCCGGGCGATGATGCCAGGAAAATACTTCGCCCAGGGCTCTGAGACCGGGGCGAACCACCTCATCCGTTCATTTCGGGTGGGGTGTTCGAGTTCCAGCATGTAGCTGTGCAGGGCCATGTTTCTGCCGTCGAAGGTCGAAGACGCGCCGTATTTAAAATCGCCGACGATAGGGTGTTTCCTGTGTGCGAGCTGCACGCGAATCTGATGGGGCCGGCCGGTTGTCAATTCCACGTCGACGAGTGTTTGTCCGGATTCGTATCCCAGCGTTCGACACGTCAATTCGGCGCGCAGGCCTTTCGGGTGGCTCTCTTTGACCACACGGACGGTGCGGTGATCCTTCCAGACGTGGTCGACGAGCGTACCGCCTTCGGCCCACCTGCCCTCGACGACAGCGATATATTTTTTCGTAACGGACCTGTTTCTGAATTGCCTTGCAAGTCGAGAGGCTGCTTTGGACGTTCTGGCAAAAACGATAGCCCCCGATACCGGCCTGTCGATGCGATGAACCAGCCCCAGAAAAACCTGACCCGGCTTGTCGAATTTCTTTTTCACATACGCTTTTGCCGCCGTCAGTAGATCCAGGTCTCCGGAAGCATCGCCCTGCACAAGCATGCCGGCAGATTTATTCAACACGAGCAGGTGGTTGTCCAGATACAATATGTCTCTTTCATCAATCACGTCATACCATGTAGAGTACGCAGTGCACCCCAAAAATCCATTTTCCCCATCTGCATACGCCATTCCCTGATCGTCGACGCGCCGTAGGCGGTCTCTTGCTTGCGCATCTTCGCCCCCTCACATACATAGGTTTCACCTACAACTGATAGTGAATTTAAGAGATCATCGCGACGTAAAATGCACAGATTCGTGACATTTAAGTGCTTCAGCTTGTCTTAATTACGACCCACAAACAACGGCCACTTGAGTGACCCGTTCGGGTGACTGCCAGTTCAAAATAGATTGCCAGATTCCATGCAAACATTAGTCAGCAACTCAATTACTTCGTACAGTACGGCCTGTCGATTACTCGACGAGGGAAGACTGGATGAAGCTTGTATGCTATTTGGAAACTTGAATTTCGAGGAACTTGCTCCCGCTGAAGAACTTGCGGCCAGAGTGGAAGCTATACAGCTGGCAATCCTTCAGGAGCGATACGACGAGGCCCTCGAACACGCAGAGGCGGCTCTCCGCATCGCAGAACACGAACCCTTGATCCACCACCTCGCGGGGCGAGCCATGTGGAAACAAGGAGACCAGCGAACCGCGGCAGAGTCTTTCGTATATGCCGCCGAATTGCTGGAGGGGCTTCACGACGAAAAGCCGCCCGCCCAATATAACGCAGATCCTTCACAGGTATATTTCATGGCAGCCGAGGCATGCCGCGTATTCGCGAAACACGCGGAAGCCATGGACTACTATCAACGCGCTCAGATGTATGCACTGCAGTAAACCGGCCGGCGCTGCGACACCGCTCTGACGGCCCGCATCCACCCGACTCCCCTCAGCTCAGCTCGAAGGTTTTCCCAGAGAACGAACCGTACATAAACGAATCGTATAACGCCGCCTATCTCGATACCGATACGATACCCATACACGGACAAAGAAAGAAAAATAGATCCCTGTTGCTTGCAACTTGCCGTTCGTTAGGATGTATTACCCTACCTAACGGATTACTAATATAGAGCCCCATTCAAAGACAGGGTCACTGTACATTCAAATAGTTTCTCGGCCCTTACCGTGTCAGGTATCTTGCTTCCTTTGCGCCAAAAGCGCAATTCCAGTAAGTATAAGACTGAAGGCAAAACACCCGTTAGCGCGTATAGTTCTTATCTGGAATCTTCGTTCTCGACCTGACAGTTCATTCATCGCTCCGCATCGCACCGGGTAGAGGTGTGCGATACTATGTTCTGTTCAGGAGTTCGTTCAGCCCGTTACGCCAATCTACTTACGTCCGCAATGGCCGATTGCGCACAGCATAATGCTTGTAACGCGGCATCCATTCAGGAAGAATCGAGCGATCACACGGTAACTCTCCGCACAGAAACGCTTTGTGCAGCCCTCACAGCGCATCAACGCGATGGTGCGCTGTGAAACGCTGTGATTGGATTTGGCTTCGCTTCAATTCGAGGGAGCTTCGAGCCCCTCAATTGACGGTTACACCTCGTTTTTTACAAGCAGATACTGGTTTGAACTTGCACGGTTTTCCCAAACACGGTTTTCCCAAACAGAGCGTCCTCACGGCCGTCGCGTTGTATTCTGCCATGACAGCGGCCTTTCTTTCAGTATCGTCAGTATCGACAGTGCAGGCGCAGTCACGCCGTCCTTCGACAGAGATTGGCCCTGTCACTGTCGGGGGATCCGTGGGGGTATTCACGGAAGCGTACCGGTCCACCGGCATCAACGATCGACGGCCGGCCGGCACCGGGCGCATCTTCGGCAACACGAGCGCCACCGCCTCGGGCGTTCGCTACTCCCTCGACTTTCTCCTCTCGACGGAAGACGACCGCATCCGACAATCGCAGAATCGATTCGCCTTTTCGGCAGCATACAAAGGGTGGACCGGCACCCTGGGCGATTTCAGTCCCACGTATAACAAGTTCGGCCTCAACGGCACCACGATCCGCGGCGGACAGGTCCAGTATGCGCCCGGGAACCTGCTCTTATCGCTCATGGCCGGCCAGTCCCAGCGCGAGGTCAACACGGCCCTGGGCGCCGTCATTCGGCGGCCCGCCTTTCGCCGCTCTATGTTCGCCGCTCGCGTCGGTTACGGCGACCCCCATGCGAACCACGCCTTTCTGACCGGCTTCCTGGCCAGAGACCAGACGTCCTCCCTCACCAACAGCACAGCGATCTCCCCTGCAGAGAACGTCCATCTCACGCCTCAATTCGGCCTCCAGTTTCTGGATAACCGGCTCATCCTGGAAGGTGAACTGACCGCTTCCGCGTTTTCGGGGGATACCCGGACGGCCCGCTTCGAGGACAGCAGTTATCCAACGTTCTTCGGCCTGTTCACCCCCCGCATCGGCTCCCGCTTCGATTATGCGACCTCCTTGAGCGCCCGGTACACCCACATCGATTTCCCCGAATCGATGAGTAAAACACTCGATCAGATTTCTGTGCGGACGACGTACGACCGGGTCGACCCGGGGTTCGTCTCCCTCGGGCGTCCATATACCCGAAGCGATCAGGCCGTTTTTCGATTTCAACCCAGAGCCCAACTGCTGGACCGGCGTCTCATGGTGCACCTGGACGTCGTCTCTCGGCGCAACAATCTGGGAAATACGCGCAACGCCACCCTGAAACGCAACCAGATCAGCCTTGCCACACAGGCCCAGCTTTCCCCTAAACTCTTTGCCAGCGTCTCCTACCTCTGGCTGGACAACAACAATGAACCGACCGTCGATAATCCGGCCAATGTGTTCCTGAATCAACGTTTCGTCACGCAATCGCTCGTAGTTGCTCCCGTCTTCACCACACAGATTCAGGGCCTCACGCATCGTTTTTCTCTTACGACATCGTATCAATCGCTTTCAGACAAAACCGCACGCCCTTCCGAAGGATCGACTGCATCCATAGCGTTCGACAACACGGCTTTTTCGCTGGCTCACGCGGTGATCCTCTCGTCGGGGCTGGCCTTGAACAACAGCCTGAGCCTGATCAGCAGCAACTCGTCCTCGTCGGACGTAAACGCGTTCGGTCTACGATCGGGGGTCAACTATGCGTTCTTCGACAGGAAACTGACGGCCGGGCTCCTGGCCGGCTTTTCGACAACCACCCTCGAGTTCACCCCCTTTAGCCTGGATGAGGCGGAGAGCCTCACGGAACGAGAGCAGTCGACACAATGGACATTTACCATAAACAGCACGTATCGGGTCTCGAACCGGGATGTCGTCCGCTTCGTTCTTCGAGGGTTGACAACCAACCAACCGGTCAGCGGCAATTTCAGCGAAATACAATCTTCTCTGCGTTACGAGCATCGCTTTTGAACGTTGGCTCGAACCTGAATTCCCCTATCACTCGGTGCATTTAGACGTGATTTCCAATCCTACACATATTCCCGGCAAAGACGACAGACCGTATCGAAGAGGGCGTTCCGCTTCGTGGCTCCTGCTGCTCTGCAGCATGCTGCTCGGCTCTTTACAGGGTGTACAGGCTCAGGGTACCGCACAAGTGATCGTATCGGGCCTTCCACCGGTCCTCCCGTCGCCCTACCTGGAAGATCTCGAGCGAGACTACCGGCAGGGTCGTTACATCACGCAGTTCATCTTTATCAGCCCGAACAGGCAGCCTCGTTCTTTTCAGTTTCTGCTAACCCTGGAACGAGACGGAGAGTCGCTGATCGAGATGACGTCCGAACCAGTTATCCTGGAACCGGGCGTTCATACGTACCGCACCTTCGACGACGAGCCGGCTATCCGCTTCCCGCTAAGTTATGGAGAGTGGGCCGACCTGCTCGCCCCCGGCGTATCAGAGACCGGCATACTGGCCGAAGGCAACTACGCGCTCCGTATTGAGCCTATCCCGACAGATCCGAACGCGATCATCCCAAGCCTTCCCGGGGTCGCCTACTTCTCCGTACAGTATACGGATCCGCCCCTGCTGCTCAGCCCCACCGACGATGTTGCCCTGACGTCACCCTTCCCTGTTTTTTCCTGGACCCCGCTCACCGGAATAACGCCCGGCAATGCGATCGAGTACGAACTGCTCATCGTTGAAGTACTTCCCGGCCAGGCGCCGTACCAGGCCCTCGAGAGCAACATCGAAGTGGTTCGTGAAGTTCTGGTCGAACAGACGTCCTTCGTGTACACCCCGAACAACCTGCCGCTGGAGCCCGGCAAGGAATACGCCTGGCAGGTTCGCACGCGTGACGTTGCCGGCCGGCTCCCGGTATTAGACCAGGGAGACACCGAATTCTACACGTTTCGGGTACGCAACGAAGGCATAGGCAGCACGGCCTCCTCCTGGAGCTACCCGATCAACGCCCCGTTCCTCGAATTCGATTTCCCCCCCGACGTGGACCTCGAAGCCATCGGCAGCGAGCTCTATTTCGACGACGAACTACCGATCGAACTCCAGGGCATCAGCACCACTGCGACTTTCGATGCCCTGCTCGTCGATACCGAAACGCAACGCATTATCGACGGGTCGATGACGCTCAACGACCCGCTTGCATTCGAAGTCTTCATCGACCCCCTCAACGACGCGTTTACCGGCTATCGGGTCGTTTCTCCCGGAAGCGCCTTGTCCCTGACGGACGGCCTCCTGCTCGAACTGGGAGGAGAGATCGCGATCGATGCGCAGGGGCTCCACCCCCGCGGTTCACACCCGGCCAGCGTCTCGTATTCGGGCTATGGCGAAGAAACATGGACCGCAACCTACTCGGACAATTTTACATTCGATTTTACGCCGTTCAGCATCGCCGAGGGGCGCGTAGACTTTGCCTCCGACGGCGTCGCCAGGGCCTATGCCGACCCGACCGGGTTTTATCTCATCGATCACGGGGACCCCGTCATCGCCCAGCTGCCCGACCGGCTCCTGCTGCCGGACCCGGATATGGGCTACATCCCGTTGAAAAACGCCGGCCAGGCGCTCGTCGCCCTGGAAGATGCCGGCTCCAACCGGCTTCGCCTTCGGAATCTCGGCAATACCCCGCTGGAACTGATCCTCTCAGAACTTCAGAGCACCTTCCAGGCACAGGCCCCTCGCTTCGAGGCTACCCTGGAAGAGGTTGTCATCGATGCGGCAAGCGGAACGATGGTCGAAGGGACGATCGCAGCGACCTTACCGGGTGATGGGCTGGACTATACCCTGGACCCTCTCGGCATTCCCATAGCGCCAACCGCCATCCGGGTCGAGCCGGCGGATTCCGGTTCTTTTTCTTCGGGTTCAATTTCGCTGCAGATAGAAGGGATTGTCACCCTCTTTGGAAAGGCGGTCGAAGGGTCGCCCCCGGTCCGCCTTTCGATAGGAGCAGATCGCGTCGCGAGAGGGGACATATCCATCGACGCCGACGACGCCAGCATATGGCTTGACAATATCGGACAGCAGGTGCGCCTGGGCATCGAATCGGCCACGGGGTTCATCGAGGCGCCGCTGGCGTCAAACCGCCCTGCCCGTACGCGTATCTCGATCGATGGCGCTATCCACGTCGAACACGCCGGACAAACGGTGGCCCAAACCCGGGTCGCTTTCGATTACACCGGTGACGGCGCCATCTCGTTCGAGGCCATTGAACCCGTTCGCCTGGACTCGCCGGCGCCGCTCCCGCTCGAAGGGGGGGATCTCTACATCGCTTCCATCGACCGGGTGAACCTGTTTTACTCAGCCTCTACAGGCCTTCTGTACGATGCTGCCCTGACCTCCTCGCTCCAGGTAGGCGTGGGCGCTCAGGCCCTTTCGTTCCCTCTCAGCGACGCCAGGCTCAGCGGGAACGGCCTCACCCTCCCGGAGCAAGTACTCCACAGAGCGATGCCAGACTTCACTCCGCAGGAGATACTGATCGGTGAGAATCGCCTCGAACTGCTCGCGGTTCGCCTGCCGGCATCGAGCGTTCGCCTTTCTTCTGTCGCCGGCCAGCCCTCTACTCCGCTGGAGCCTTATTTCGACTTCGAGGTCCAACTGGACATGTTCGATGGAGAGGCCGATGAACTGGCCGCAACTCCGCTCACCTTACAAAATGCCCGGGTGACCAACGGCATTCTGGAAGGCGCTATATACCCCTTTACCTTTGACGAGCCGGTTCAGTGGTCCTTTGCAGCAGGCGAATTCGGGATAGGCAGTATTTCCGGCAGTTTATCCGAAGAAGACGAAAACCAGCGCCTCCTGGTCCGCTTAAACGGCTCTTTCGAACTGCATTTACCCGATCGAACCTGTACGGCGCCGGATCTCGGCCTCCAGGTTTTCGACGGGCAAACGATCAGGGGCGCCTCTTCGCCGTTCGACCTCTGCGACGACGTGCCGGTGGGCCCGTTCCTGGCCGACCTTGACGAAAGTGTACTCACCCTGTCGCGCGACAGCAGCGGCGCCTCGTTCGAATTATCGAGCGAGCGGGCGAGGCTCAAGACGGCGGATGCGTCCTACGTCTCCGAAAGCACCGGCGCGATCGTTCTTGACCTGATATCGGGGCTTCCCCTCGATGCCAATTTTGCCGTCGAGGAAGCGGATCTTCTCTTCCCCACCGTGAATCCCCAGTATCGCTTCGACATCAAAGAAGCGCAGCTCACCGAAGACGGATTCTCTTTTCCAACGGATACCAGCCTGACAGCCTACGCGCTCGAAGACGAACGGATCTTCCGGCTGAGCACGATCGAAGGCTTCAGACTCGGATGGGAGCCGGAGCGTCAGAACCAGGGAAGCGCCGAACTCGTCCCTCACTCTGGCGAAGCCCAGGAATCAGGAGGGCGTTTTGACGAGGCCGGGTACACCCCCCCGGTGCCTGTCGAAGATAACCCCCTACCCGAACGTCTGGCGCTGCCGGGCGGCCATGGGCTCTATCTGGACCTGTACGCAGATGGCGCTCCTGCCGTCGCAATAACCGCCTCGAATCGCAATGGAACCTCGATTCGAACCGAAGACGGGGAGCAGGCCCTCCTCGTACTCGACCTGTTTCGCCAGAACGATCAAGCGCCCATGCTGCCGGTTGCTCTCGATTTGCGTGTGAATGCAGCCATGACGTATGCGGGGGGATCCTTCGAAGCCAGCTACGGAGACAGCCCCGTCGACCTGACGGTCTCGGGATACCCGGTTCAGATCACCGGTATCGCGTATGCGGAGGAGGAAGAGCTCCAGGATCGCCTGCGTGCGGCAGTAAGGCTGCCTTTGCCTGAGCCCTTCCAGACCGAATCAGCGTTTGTCGAAGTCGAAGGGGTGCTGACGCCTGCCGGATTCCTGGGTCGAATCCCCGAACCGGAAGTGTGGGATATCTTCCCAAATACGCTCGCCTTCACTGTTGACCGCGTGCACCTTCCCCGGTCGCAAGGGGCGAGCGAAACAGAGCCGGCATCTACGGTCTCGTTTTCTGGAGAAATCAGGTCTCCCCTGTTCGGCGATGCTCCACAGGCGGCATTGCGCTACACGGCGACGTACCATTCCGAACGCGACTCGTGGACGTACCGGGTAGATCCCGTACGTTCCGGCGTCGTCCCGGTCGGGCCGAGCCGTCTGCTACTGGATCAAGGTACATTCGATGTAGATCCCGAAGTACGGCTCGCGTTAACGGGAGCGCTGGTGTTCCCGGAAAGCATCGGATCTGAGTTCGACCTTGGCGTTTCGCTGGAATTCAGCCAGGCCGGCATCTCCGTCTGGCAGAACGACGACCTGGACGATTCAAGGCCTCTGTTCGGCGGATTCCTGGATACATCTGTCGAGGCCGTCGCACTGCGCTACGATGAGGGTCGCGGTGTAATTACGGCCACCCTCGACGGTGCATTCAAACCTCAGATCGGCGAAGGGAGCAGTGCGTCGCCCGATGACGTCCTTCCGTTTTCTGGCATGCAACTACGTACAGACGGAACCGTCTCGCTCAATGAAAACATGCCCAGCGATTCTCTGCGCGGCGGGACGATACCTCAGCGGATCAATTTGCTGGAAAACCTCTCGCCTTTGAGCGTCGTCTCCGACGCGTATTCGATAGAGAGCATCCTGCTATCGGCAGACAGCCTTGGGTTGGCCCTCGACCTCAGTGGAACCGTGCGCCTGCCTGCTCCTTCCGCCCGGCCGGCCGATCGCAGCGCCCTGAGATTTGCAACCCTACCGGCCCATCTCTCGCTGGATGCGAGGGGCGGAATCCGGCAGGCGCAATCGAAGTGGGATGAAGCGCAGCTCGACTCCCTTTTGCAGCGCTCCCTCTTGCAGCAGAACAACGCGCATCCCGCAGGCGCCGTCGCGTTCAAATATACCTCTGCAGCGCTCGATTTCGACCCGTTGTATCCGGCCCGGGCGAGAATGCTCGCATCCGCCCAACTGCTCCTGCCCCAGCCGATACGGGCGGGTTCTATCGGGGCCAGCAGCCTTCCCGACGTCGTTCCCTTCGAGGAAAACGTCGAGGGGGATTCAACGCAGGCCATCCCCTCCCGGAGCAGCGACGTACAGAACCGCAACATTCAAAGTGAGGTCGTTCAATACGAGGATACAGGGCTCCGGGCGCCTTCTGAATCCACGGGAACGATCTCACTGGGGCACCCCAGCGACCCGGAATATCATCCCGGCGTCATCGCAGAGAACCAGCACCGCACACATTATTTGCTCACCGATGCTCCATCTGGGGACCGCCCGCTCTTCGATATAGCCAGTGACCTCACCCGCATCGAGGTAACCTCCATTTCACTCCCCGACCCTTACCGACCGGATTTCCTGATCAGCGGGCAGGCGCAACTGGCCATCGACGGATTTTCCGGCTACTTCCCGGTAAAAGATCTACGCGTGAACACAGCAGGCATCCGAAGCCTGGGGACCTCTGCCGGCCCGGGCGTCTTCGCCTATCAGAACATCGCATCTTTCGAAGTGGGTTGCTTCGACTACGACGACAGGACATTGACGTCCTCGCCTCAAAGCTCGACGGCCAGCAGGGCCGAGAGCGGTCCGTCGAGCCCGCCGGGCGCTCGCCCGGTGACCGGTCCGTTGAACGCCCGCCTGCGCTTCGGACGCGTCTGCGGCTCCCCGCAACCGATCACGCTCACTGACCGGTGGCTGAGCGGCACCTACGAGGATTTCAGCGTCTTGAGTAACGAATCGGGGAACCTCCAGATCCAGTTCTCCGGCATGGAGGCCGACATCGCCGGCCTGGCGGCCCTGTCTGCCTCTATGACGCTCGAACGCTCCGACGACCTCCCCCTCTGGCGAATAGACGGAAACACGCGCTATCGCAATGTGGACCTGGTCAGCACGGGGACCTTGAAGCAGGTAGACGGGCAACCGAGCCTCGGTATCCTCTTCAATCCCCCCCTTCAACCTATGGATCTATTGCCCGGACTGGTAGGGGCCCGCGTGGCCGGCGGCGGGCTTTTCTACAGGCCTTCTCCTTCGGACGTTGACCTCGTCTCCCTCGTGCTCAACGAAAGGACGAACAATGGGTTTTCTTCCAATCACCCGGATGCCGACAAAAGATCTCCTTTAGAGGCCGGAAACAAGCTGCACCTGTTCCTGCCCGTAGAAGTCACCGTAAATACCGGACAGGAAGGCGACGATTTCGAGGGCGTGGGTCTCTTCGATGCCGCCGAGCAACGCACGACCCTGGACATCTCGGGAACGTTCTTAGGCGATTCTGACGAGCTCGATGCAGACCTTTATCTGGTCAACCGGCGCCATGAAGAGGATGCAGAGCCTGGAGACCCTACGACCCTCGAAGGCATTGCACAGATCAGCCTCAACTATCAGTCTGTCGTCGGTGGCGTCCTCAAGACCAATGCGTTTTTCCGCACCGATCGTTCCCTTGAAGAAGCCTGGTATGCCACAGGTCGATCTCGCCTGCTTATTGCCGACGCGGTAGACCTGCCCGGTGGGTTCGTGCTGACCCCCTCGGGCTTCGCACTCCAGCTCAATGATGCCGTTCAGCTGGATACCGACCACCTCTCCGTCACCAACGAGTTAGGCGTTTCGCTCTGGAAAGAGCGCGCAACAGCCGGCCTGGAGGGGTACATGGATTTCGAAGCATCGATCGACCTCGTCCCCGGCTTCATGCTGATGACGACCCAGATGCACGGAGGATTGCTCGAAGATCGGGAGGAGCAGTTGCTCTATGCTGCGACGAATCTATACGCGGACGTCCCTTTCGTTTTCACAGGCCCCATCGATCCCTGGCTTTCTTTACAAGATGGGAACACGTATGGGGGGGATGCTCGCAATACGACGTTCCGGCGTATGGTGCTCGATGCCCGGCAGATCGGAAGGGAGATTCCAGCCATGAGCGCGCAGGCCACCGAAATTCTGCGGCAGGCGCTCGACGTGCAGCAAGAGCTCGCCTCCACACCGGTCGTCCAGCCGAACCTGCCCGTTTTCGTTCAACCGGATTCGACGCTCGACCTGCTTGGCGATCGCTTGCTGGGTCTTGAAACGGCGAACGTGGACGAAAGCGAGCTCGCCCCCATCTTCCGGGCCATTGCCGAGAGCCTCTTCGTTGATAACCAACATCCTGATTACGGCCTCGATGCCGTTCCGGGAGCGCTGACACGGGCAACCGCATCGGCCTACGAGGACATGACGGCCAGCATCGACCGGGCCCGCCGTGCAGCCGAACTCGACATCTATTCGCTGCAGGCGCTCGCCGCCCGCCCCTTAATCTGGACCTCAGACTACGTCGAACTCGCCCCCGAACTGACCACCTCCCCCCTCTCGGCGCTGACGCTGCAACCCGGAGAGGACCGATCGCCGTCGTTTGAGGTCGACCCTTCGGTTTCTCAACTGCAGCGGAGCAGCCTGCTCGCCTTCAAGCAAAACAATGAAGCCGTTGACAGTCAATTTTTGAGGGCCATCAGCGGACTGGAGATCAACCTCGTCAACCTGAAAACCACGCGTTCTCCCGAACAGGCTATCGAGTTCAACAATGCGAACCGCATGATCCAGCGATTTTATGCGAGCCAGATCGCTGACGATTGGACCATGATGGACTGGAGCTCGGGCAAAAAAGCGTGGCTCGAGAATCAGGAACAGGCTATTGACCAGGGCATCCAGGATTTACTCGGCTCCATTCAAACGCTCGACGAATCCGAACGGATACTCAGAGAATCGACGCAGCGACGATATGATCTTGCCACCGAGCTGGCCCGGCATACGGCCTGGTCCCGGGAGGATCTCCCCGAAGATCAGTCGTACCTGGCCTACCTCAGCGCCCTGGATGAAGCCGGTTTGCAGGAGGAATTCGTCAAGACGGTCAAAGACCTGTGGTATGATATCCCGCTCACTGCGCTCACCGCGACCCACGACAGCATCGCCGTGCTTCGCGAGCAGCGATACGAGCGATTCGAGGCCGGCCTGGACACCCTGAACAAGGTCACGAATGCGTTCTCGCGCTCACTGGATCCCCTGTACGACTCCCAGACCCTTTTTACAACCACCCTGTACGGGATGGCCGAAGAATACCGTGAATGGCGCTCTTCGATTCGCGGCCTCGACCCTGCAGTCGTCGATCTCTCCTTTCAGTTTGCCCCGTACCGGGGGAATTATCGAATATTGGCGGAAGACCTCATCCCTCCCGTCATCGACGAGATCAGGATTTTGCCCTCACGCGACGGCTATCTGAGCCAGACCGATATCAACTGGTCGACGGATCACCCGGTCGAGTTGTCGGAAACGAGCATCTCCATCCTTCAGGGCAACCCGGATACTACGTACTTCTCGAGCCTGGCCGCCGGCCAGGAAACCACCTATTACACGACAAAACCGGACGCCGATACCGACACGCAAACGATCCACGTCACCTTGCGGGCCCGCGGCGCTGGAGGCGTGCCCGCTTTCAAGATGGGGCAGTTTACCGTCGCCGTTGATCCGGACGAGCCTGCCGCCGAATATCCCGAGGAAGGCCTTCCGCTGGTTCCCGTCGACCCGACACCGCCACCGGCGCCCGTCATTTCCGGCCTGACGTATACCTCGTATTTCAGCGAAACACCCAATACACTCCGGTTCATGATAGATGCCCTCCGTGACGAGGAGTCCGGTATCGAACGCATCGAATACAACATCGAGAACCGCCAAAACGACGAGACGCTACAGGATTGGACGACGTTGCCTATCAGCACCAACTACTTCGTCGGCCGCCTCGTAGAAACCGGATTACCGGTGCAGGAAGAAGATATCGACATCCAGGTTACCGTACGGGCCATCAACGGAAGCGGGCTTTCGTCTGAAACGGTCGAAGAGCTGTCCCTCGACCTCGACGATACACCTCCGAGCGCTTCCATCCGGGAATTGCTCTACTTCAACCTCTTTGACAGAGAGCTCCCTCACTCCCTCTCGATCGAGATCGGTGACATCGAGGACCAGGAATCCGGCATAGAACGGATTGAGTACACGATCACGCGCGATGCGGAAGCCAACCTGGCGAACGCCATCTGGGCCGACCTCGTCGCGTTGAATAGCCAGCCTCTCAAAGCCGGCGCCCAGTCGGTGAATGTGCAGCTGGACGATATGTGGATGCCGGACGATAGAACCGTTATCTCGCTGTTCATGCGGGTCACCAACGGCGCCGGCCTGCAGACCGTCGTCAGCGAAGCCATCGAACTACCGGGGCAGGACTCATCCCCGCCGACCGAACCGACGCTTCAGCTCGAACATACCGGGGTCTACGATGCAGAAGCGCCGAACCACCTCCGCATTATCCTGGGAGGTAGCCGGGATTTCGAGTCCAGCCTCGAAGCGATCACATTTCGCGTTATCGACGGCCAGACGGGGCAGGCAATCTACCCCTGGGACGATTTCATCTTTCTCGACCCGAATGCGCCGACCTACATCTTGCCCGCAACCGAGCGGCGGCTGCCCTTGCCTGCTTTTGAGAGCGGCCGATCGATCATCGTAGAAGCTCAGGCCAGGAACCGGGCGGGCCTCTCATCCATCCGAACGAGGCGTTTTCTTCCTCTCGAACTCGACGTCACTCCCCCGACGGCGCCGGCCACCACGACCCAATTTTTCCCGCCTACCGCCCCTGTTCACCCCAACACGATCCAGCTCGAAGTCGGCCCGATCGAAGATCCCCAATCGCCCATCGCGTCTGTGGAATTTCGGTTTATCGATGTCGGAAGCCAGCAAACTCTTCAAGACTGGCAGCCGTTGAGCGATTCGTTCACGGAGACCGGCCGCTTTCCCGGCGCCGTCAGATACCTGGATGCATCCTTCTTACCCCCGGGGGTCGATCCTGTCCTGCAGGTTCGTGCCACGAACCTGCAAGGACTGACCGTAAGCGTCAATCACCCGGTCGAGATAGACAGCGATGTGAGCGCCCCGATCGCCCCCAGCCTATCGCTGGGCTACATCCCTGTGCGAGGTGCAACATCCGACCAGCTCCAGATCGACATCGGAAGATCTGCTGATCCGCAATCGAATATCGCAGGGGTGCGGTATCGCATACGTCCCGTTCACGTACAGGACTCGCTTATTCTGGACTGGAGCGACATCGAGTTCGAGAGCCAGTTCCTCGGTGCATCATTCCGAGAAGACATCCCCGAGCTGATCGAAGGCCATGCCTACATCGTCGACGTCGATGTGTTTAACGGGAGTGGTCTTTCGACGCGAGTATCTGCGATTATGGACTACGAGATGTCTGCCTTTGGGCAGGATCTAGCCCTGCAGGCGCCGGAGGTATCGTTATTCCACTACGATGCCACTCATTCTGTACGCCCCAACCAGCTGGAAATTGCCGTCAGCTCTGGCGGTCTGCGATCGACACAGATCGATTCTATCCGATACCGCATCGAGCTGCTCACGGAGCAAGGGGATCCGTTCATGCCTGGAGACTCCACCCTGCTGGAGCCGGTATGGCAATCGATCGCCGATCCCACAGAATCCTTGCTCTCTCCGCGCCGCTTCTACTTCGGGTTGCCGTATATCGACCAGCCGGTGCAGGCCGTAGTGAGCGTCGAGTTGCTGGCGCCCGAAGGGGTTACGGAACGGACCACGGAAGCGATCACACTCTCCGTAGATGTGGACGACACACCGCCTCCAGCACCGATGCTGGATGCTATTTACTACGGATATCACCACCCGGTGAGGGCAAACGAGCTCGACCTGTTGATCGACGAGGTAACCGACGCAGAGTCCCGCATCGCTGAAGTTTCCTATCGCGTCATCGACGAGCAGAACGGTGAGGATGTGGTGGTCGACTGGACGGCGATCGATCAAGTCTCACCGTACGGTATCTTTGAAGCCACGCTGGTCCCCATCGAGCTCCCCGAGTTCGGCGAAAGTGCATCCCTGTCGGTGGAGGTTCGCGCCATAAATGGCGCTCGCCTTCCGGCGCTCGCTTCCGTTGATATCGAAATTACGGTGGATACTACACCGCCCGATATCGCTGAGCCGGCATTGTCGTTTCGGCCGTTCTCTCCCCCTGCGGATTCTGTGGACCTGATCCTGCAACCCGGTCCCATAACCGATCAAGAGTCGGAAATCGAATCGGCCGAATACAGAGTGCTCGTTGAGGAGGACTCGACCCGGCTCATTCGAGACTGGACGCCGTTGCACAGCGAGGCCGCTCATACGGTCTTGCCCCTGGAGCTAACGGTCCCGCTGCCCTACTCTTCCGGCGCCATGGACGTGCGCGTCGAGATTCGAGCCCGGAACTACGCCGGCCTCACGGATAGCCGGTCCACGGAGCTCGTATACGAGGTCGACGACTCCCCGCCTCAGATTCAACCGTTTACAGCCTCGTTCGAACGCAGCCCGGTAATCGAAGACTACCTGCTCGTTGAACCGGGTACGTTCCGCGACCCCGATTCGGAAGTAGAATCTGTCGCCTACCGTATTGTCGACGCGGCCGACGACTCGACCGTGTATGTGAACTGGACGTCCATTCCGGTGCTTCGAACCCTTCGCGCCAGCGTAGACCCCATCGCCATCCCCCGCTCGAAACTGCCTTTCAGAGGCGCCAAAGAGGTGCACGTCGAGCTTCGCGCGGTCAACGGCGCCGGCCTCTCCGGGCGCCAGCACACTCGCGTGGCGATCCCGGGAGACGATACTCCCCCGGAGGAGCCTACCCTGATCCTGACCCATCGAAATGCCTACGACCCCCTGCATCCCAATACCCTGGAGATACAAATTGGCTCGAGTACGGATGAACAATCTGACGTCATCGGCGGCCGCTACCGTATCGTATACGCCTCGGACGGCGAAGTCATGCTGCCCTGGACGAACCTGCACGTTTCTTCAGAAGGCTTTTTTCCGGGCACCGTCTTATTTAACGAGTTGCCTTTCATAGAAAGCGATACCGTGCTGCGCCTCGAGCTCGAAATTGACAATTCGGCGGGTTTAGTTCGCAGGCTATCCGAAGACGTGACGATTCACATTGAAAGAGACCTGTCGCCGCCCTCAGTGGCTATAGATCTGTATTACTTCTCGGAAGAGATTGCCATCGTCATCAACGAACTCGCGGATGCCCAGTCGAAAATCCAGCGGGTTGAGTATCGGTTCCTGGACAACGTCGACCAGTCGGTTATCGAAGATTGGACCGAACTTTTTGAGATTCAAAACCCACTAGACGATTACTCGCAGCAATCGCACAAGGTGCCTACCCCCGAAGTGCGCGCAGATCGCACGCTCAAAGTGGACGTCCGTGCAACCAACGGGGCGGGATTGCAAACTACCGTGAGTAGAACCCTTCAGCTTCAATGAGCAGGTCATACCTTACATGACAACACCCTGCACATATCGACCTTCCAGATCGGCCCTCGCCGGCAATACCCGGTTTCGGCACGGCGCAAAGGCAATAGGGCTACTGATCGTCCTCCTTCTATCCGGCGCTGTACCGCTTGCACACGGCCAGTCCAACGCGCCTCAGCTCCGGATTGCCGTACGCGAAGACAATCAAGCCGCTTATCTGTATCATACGGCTTTGCCCGCCATCGGTCATGGCTTTAATGTCTACCGCAAGGCGGCCGATGCGGATACGTTCGAACGAATCAACCTCGACCCGATCCGCGGCGTTACGTCGGGCTCTGAGCTCAGAGCCTACCTGGGCACGTTATACGACGACATTCAGCGGACCACCGAACAGAATACAGCGAACGGGACGCTCACCAAACTGCGCAGCGACATTCGCACGGCGAATTTGCTGACGTTCATCTACCCCGAGGTGGCCGAAGCCCTCGGCCGGCTGTACATAGACAATGACGCCCCTATCGGCACTCCGGTGACGTACCGGCTGGAGTTCGTCGACGGCCTCGACACGCCTACCGGGGTCGTTCTCGACCAGACCCTGATGCTCCTTCCCCAGCGCCCCGTCGCCCCCACCAACCTGAGAGCCCAGCACTCCGGCAACCGCATCACACTCTTCTGGAGATATGCAACAGCCACCGAGCGAGGGGACGACAAAGTGCTGCATTTTCAAGTCTATCGAATCGACCCCGAGACGAACGAAGACGAACAGGTCAACCAGAAGGTCATCCTGAGAAACAATGCGATATTCGAGTATGCGTTTTCGTTCGATGTCCCTACAACGGGGCAAACTGAACAGCTGTATGTGAGAGCGGTCGACATCAGCGGGCAGATGAGCAGCCCCAGCGAAATCCTCCGGTACCCGACCAGCGACACGGAACCGCCCAACGTAGTGATCGATGTGGAGGCCCGCCCGCTCCCGAATAAGCGCATCCAGGTTCAATGGACGGCTTCGAGCGATGAAGACATAATGGGATATCACGTCTATCGCGCAGCCTCACTTTCGGACGAAGACGGGTTCGTACGCCTCAACGAAACGCTGTTGAGCCTCAACGAGACGTCCTTCAACGACACGTTGACCACTGAAACCAGCGATGCCTTTTATTACAGCGTGACGGCCCTGGACGCTCAGGGCAACGAAGGCCCCCTCAGTACGGCAGCCATGGCGATCCTCGATGACGCAACGGCTCCCGCTCCCCCGTCCGGAGTTACCGCCTCCTACTCAACCGACGGAACGGTAACGCTGAACTGGGAATCCGGAAACAGGCCTGAGGATTTCAAGACGTACATCGTGCTAAGGCAACGCCTGGGCGCCCGCGCCTCCCAGCTCCCATCCCGCGTAAACCCCGAGCCGCTTCAGGAGCCGGCCCTGACTGACCCCGGCGAGGCCGGACTGGGTTTCGAGGAAGGAGCCTCTTACAGGTACGACGTTATAGCCCTAGATCGATCCGGCAACCTGAGCACGCCAGCCCGGACGACGATCGCCATCCCGGACGAATCGGCGCCAGCCCCGCCGACGGGCCCCCGCGCCCTCATCGATAATGCATCACAGATCACGCTGTTCTGGAATCCCACCCCGTCGGCTGACGTGATGTCCTACGTCGTCTACCGGCGCGAAACCGGCTCTACAGCCCTTTCGGCAACCCCGGTACCGCGCCATCACCATCGTTTCGAAGACCTGGACGCGCGCTCGGGGCACACGTACGAATACTGGGTTACGGCAGCCGATTATTCCGGCAACGAGAGCGCGCCGTCCAGTACGGTCACCCTGACCATGCAGGATTACACACGGCCAAGGCACGTTCGGAACGTCCGGGTCATCGCGAGGCGCGGAGGAGAAACCCTCCTTCGCTGGGAGCCCGTACCCGACTTCGATCTCGCCGGGTATCGTATATACCGGTCTACCTCGATGACGGGTTCGTTCGAGCAGGTCAGTGACGAACTCGTCACCGACCTCAGCTGGACCGACGCGGCCGGCAGCGACGAAGCGTGGTACCGCGTTCTCGCCGTCGACACCGCGGGCAACGAAAGCCTCCCGAGCAAGCCGGTACGAGCAATTTTGCAAGAATGACACGGTCCTTATGCGGATGACTCGATTTTCATCATATCGAAGTATACCCCGGCTACTCCTGGCAGCCTGCTTCCTTACGTTTCTGGCCGGCGGAGCTGCCGAAGTACGAGCGCATGCAGCCTTCGACCCTCCCGTTTCTAACGGAATCGGCGACGTCAATGTGCTGGAAGACGCTTCACCCACCGTCGTGGACCTGTTCAGCGCCTTCGACGACCCTGAAGATCCCGACAACGCGCTCACGTTCACGGTAGTCAGCAACACGAATCCCGGCCTCGTTGCCACGAGCCCGATCTCGGCTCAGGGTGAACTCACCCTGACCTATACGGCCAATCAATGGGGTTCTTCGACGATCACAGTGCGAGCAACCGATACCGAGAACCTGTCGGTCGAAGAAAGCTTTGACGTCAACATTACCCCGGTCAACGATGCGCCGAGCTTCAATGTAGGCTTCAGCCCTTCGATCAGTGAAGACGCGGGGCCGCAAACCATCAACAACTGGGCGACCGGCATCTCAGCCGGCCCTAACGAAGGCGGTCAATCGTTGAGTTTCGCCCTCTCTGCGACCAACAGCGGCATGTTCAGCGTTCAACCGGCGGTATCTGCCAATGGAACGCTCACCTACACGCCGGCTTCGAATGCAACAGGGACATCCACGGTAACCATAACGCTTTCCGACGACGGCGGCACAGCGAACGGCGGCGACAACGACAGCGATCCGCAAACCTTCACGATCACGATCAGCAACTCCAATGACCCACCCACGACCTCGGGCATATCCAACGTCAACGTCCTTGAGGATGCAGACGACGTGGTCATCAACCTGTTCAGCGCGTTCGACGACGCCGAGGATCAAGACAACGAACTGGACTACAACATTACCCTCAACACCGATCCTTCTTTATTCCGATCGACAAACATCAATGAAAACAACGGCAACCTGAGGCTACGATTTGCTGCGGATGCCAACGGCTCATCCATCCTGCAGGTGGAGGCCACCGATACCGGCGGGTTGTCTGTCACAGCCACGTTCACGGTCGTCGTAACCCCGGTCAACGACGCGCCGTCCTTTTCCAAGGGCCCCAACCTCACGGTAAACGCCGGTGCACCGATGCAGAATATACCCAATTGGGCTACGAACATCGATCCCGGGGCGCCCAACGAGTCGTTTCAAAGCCTCTCGTTTTCGGTAAGCACGCCGGATGCCGCTCTATTCAGCACGCCGCCTTCCCTTTCGAGTACGGGCACCCTCGTCTTTCGCCCCGCACAGAACACGTCGGGCACGGCCTCTATCAACGTCGTTCTCGCCGACAACGGCGGCACCTCCAACGGCGGATCAGATACGAGCGCGCCTCAATCCTTCACCATCACCGTTGCGAATTCGAACGGCGCGCCGACGACCTCCGGCATTGCCGACATCAACGGAGACGAAGACGACCCGACGGCTGTCATAAACCTCTTCGCCGCCTTCGCGGACAATGAAGATCCTGACGCCGCCCTGACGTATAACGTCCAGCAGAATACCAACCCCGGTCTCTTTACAGGCGGCACCCCGGCGATCAATCCCTCTGCGGGCACGCTGACCCTGAATTTCACCCCCGACGCCTTTGGAACGTCTACCCTGACGGTGCGCGCTACGGACACCGGCGGCCTGTTCGTAGACACTTCGTTCGACGTAACGCTGGCTTCCGTCAACGATGCGCCCTCGTTTACAGTGGGCCCGAACCAGACCGTAGCCGAGGATGCCCCCCCTCAGACCGCATCGGGGTGGGCCAAGAACATCTCAGCCGGCCCGGCCAATGAGTCCAGCCAGTCCGTCTCGTTTAACGTATCCAACGACAATGCAGCCCTTTTTTCGGAGCCCCCGGCCATTAATGGCAACGGCGCGCTCACCTACACGCCCCAGGCCGATGCCTTCGGCGTCGCGACAGTGTCCGTGTTCCTCAAAGACGACGGGGGCACGCAAAACGGCGGTGTCGACACCAGCCCAACCAGCCAGTTCACGATAACGATTACACCCAGCAATGATCCCCCTCTGGTCGAGGACGACAACTACCTGCTGCCGGAAGGGCAATCGCTCGCAGCCTCCGCCGGAGGCAATCCCCCCGGGGTGTTGGACAACGACTTCGATCCGGACGGAGACACGCTCGTTCCAACCGTCCTGGAGGAACCGAAGTTTTCGAGCACCTGGAGCTTCAATTCGAATGGATCCTTCTTTTACCTGCACGACGGCTCAGAAAATATCGTAGACACCTTTACCTACGAGGTTACCGACGGCACAGTGACCTCGAGAGAGGTCACCGTCACGATCACGATCATCCCTGAAAACGACCCCCCTGTAGCGGGGACCATCAGCGACATACGCCTGAAAGAAGACGCTGCGGATACGCCCATTCCTCTCTTCGACGCTTTCGACGACCCCGATGACGCTGACGCCGACCTGACGTTCTCCGTGACCAATGTGACGAATCCGGCGTTATTCGACAACCTGAATAACGGATCGATCAATCCGCAAACCGGCGTCTTGACGTTGGACTTTCTGAAAGACGTGAGCGGGTTCTCGACCGTAACGGTGCGTGCAACCGATCCGGTCGGTGCGTTTGCCGAGACCTCCTTCGACGTCGAACTGACGCCCGTCAACGACGCCCCTTCCATGACAATCCAGGGGTCTATCGATCTCGACGAAGACCCGGGGCTTCAGACGCTCACCGAATGGGCGACCAACATCAGCCCGGGCCCGCCTGACGAATCCAACCAGGTGGTTACGGCCAGCGTCACTAACGTGTCGAATCCGACCCTCTTTAGTGCACAGCCCTCGTTTGTGATCAACGGCGCCAACGGCACACTCTCTTTTAATCCCGCGCCCCAGCTTGGCGGCATCTCGGAAGTGACGATTACGCTGCAGGATACCGGAGGCATCACCGACGGCGGAGAGAATACGGCCACGTACACCTTCACCATCACGATACGGGGAGACAACGACCCGCCGACGTCCGCAGGCATCGAAGACATACAGGTCGTCGAGGACGGGTCCATCGATGCATTCAACCTGTTTACCGTTTTCGATGACGTGGAAGACGCCGATTCCCTGCTGACCTTCACGCTAGAGAGCGAAATCAACGACACGCTTTTTCAGCAGGTTTCTATCGCCGGTTCTCCTCCCATCTTGACCATCGCTCTCGCCGGCGATGCTTTCGGCTCGTCGACGGTCAGCGTTCGAGCCACGGATACAGAAGGACTCTGGGCGCAGGAAGATATCCAGATCGACATCCTACCCGTCAACGACCCGCCGTCGTTTTCGAAAGGGCCCGACATCGCGCTGCAACAGAATTCGATCACACAGCTCATCCCTGACTGGGCTACCGACATCTCGGTGGGCCCGGAGAACGAGAGCGATCAGCTGCCGAATTTCGTCATCTTGTCGAACAATAACGAAGCCCTGTTCCAGACGTTGCCGGCAATCAGCCCCGAGGGATCCCTGACTTTCGAACCCTCCCCGAGCAGCAATGCCTACGGTACGGCAATCCTGACGTACGCGTTATTCGATACGGGCGGAACGGAAAACGGAGGTGTAGACCAGAGTCCCCCGGACACCTTCAGCATCTCCCTGAACCGGTTCAATACCCCCCCTTCGTCCAATAATGACAACTACATCGTCGATCAAGGGCAGACTCTACAACGCGATGCCTCCTCCGGCGTCCTGGCTAACGACACGGACCCGGAAGGAGACCCGGTAACGGCGAAACTCATCACCCCCCCGGTCAACGGGGACCTCACGCTTAACCCGGATGGATCCTTCATCTATCGCCACAACAACTCACTGACGACAAACGATCAGTTTACCTATGTGGCAAACGACGGCTTTGAGGACTCCGACGAAGCAGAGGTGACGATATCGATCCAGCCGCTGAATACCCTCTTTCTTCAGGAAGTTGTTGTCGCCGAAGATGCCGACGTTACGCGCATCGATATCAGAGATCAGCTCGCCCTGTCTCTTTCGGCGGGGTATCGATTCGACCTCACCAGCGTTTCGAATCCCACCCTATTTTCAGACATTGCGCTCGACAGCCTCAACGGCGTCTTGAGGCTTACGTATGCAGCCAATCAAAACGGGTTTTCAACGCTCAACATCAGTGCGGTACCTCAGCAGGGTGAAATCGTCAGAGCTACCCAGAACGTGACCATCATACCGGTCAACGACACACCGATTGCCGTACAAGATATCGCAGCGACGATCGAAAACACGCCGGTTCTGATCAACGTACTCAGCAACGACGTCGACTTCGACAACGACGAGTTGAACGTGCCGTCCTTTACGCAGCCCTCTATCGGGCGCGTGGACCCCCGATCTACGGGCACATTCCTCTATACTCCTCCCGAAGGGTTTACCGGCGAAGTCACCTTCACGTATGTAGTGGAGGACGACAGCCTTTCCCAGGACGTGGGTGACGTGATGATTACCGTATTTTCGGGCCGGTTCAACGTCACCCTGCTGGAGCTGCCCGAGACAGCAACGAGCGCCGGATACAGCATCAGCAACGCGGGCGAAGTTGTCGGTGTCTCGCAGCGTATGTCTGGTCGTATACAGGCCTTTTCGTCCGATCAGGAGCTGCCCTCCGATCAACAAAGCGAAGCTTCGGGGGCTAACGACTTCGGCCAGGTGGTCGGGTCGATGAGCTTGCCCGCTGAGCCTGTACCGGGGTCGTCGGCAGACGTGTTTTCCTTTTTTGCAGCCCTATGGGACAGCACGGGCACTACCAACCTGGGGGCCTTCGACAATCGAGCGAGCAAAGCGTACAGCATCAATAATGAGGGTCGTATCGTCGGCACTTCAACCTGGGGCAATGAGGATGTACTGCGCGGATTCCTGTGGGAAAGCGGCCAGATGAAGGAACTCGAATCCCTGCCGGAGGCAGAAAGCCAGGCTTTTTCCATCAACGAGCGTGGGCAGGTTGCCGGATACGACGGCATGCAGGCCACCTTGTGGAACGGGAGTCGTGTGCTTCGGCGACTGGAAGGGCCCTCCGGCAGAGCGTACGACCTCAACGAAAACGGGGAAGCCGTGGGCAGCATCGACGATGGAACCGTGAAGGCTGTCTTCTGGAACAGCAATGGGGCGCGCACGAGCTTGCCCGTATCGAGCAGCCCATTCAGCGAGGCCTACAGCATTAACAACTCGAACTGGGTAGTCGGCACGTACATGCCTGCCGAAACGGCTTCGAAGCATGCCGCTCCTGCCCTCTCCGGGACGCCTCCGCGCTGGTCTCAGGTGTACCGCCCGGTCCTGCTGGGGAACGAGACGTCCCGCAAGCAGTCGTCTCCTCCGGCATCGGCTACAGCCGATGAAACGGGCTCCATCGCGTCCTCCAATGAAGCGATGCGGGCATTTTTATGGCAGGGGGGGCAACTGGTTGACCTGAACGACTTCATCGACCCTGAATCCGGCTGGGTTTTGCTCGAAGCGCGAGGCATCAACAACGCAGCGCAGATTACCGGCATCGGATTGTTCAACGGCCAGCGTCGTGCCTTTGTGCTGGCCCCCACCAACAACAAGGCGCCGACGGCCATCGACGACCTCGTCCTTTTGACCGGTCTCGAGTCTATTCAGATAGCTGTAACGGCAAACGACCTGGATGAAGACGGCGATGCACTCCAGATCGTAGAAGTCACACAGGGGGAATCCGGTACGGTATCTCTGCTCGACGGGCAGACCCTGGTTTACACTCCCGGGCCCCAATTCACCTATACGGACACCTTCACGTACGTGGTGGCCGACGAACGAGGCGGGCGCGACGAGGGCCTCGTGACGGTCGAATCAGGACGCCGGCAGGTGCCGAAAACCCATTTCCTGGCGCAGAATTATCCCAATCCGTTCAACCCGACCACCACGATTCGTTTCGGGATTCCGGCACAGGCTCGTGTACAGCTCGAGGTCTTCAACTCGATCGGGCAACACGTAGCCACACTCGTCGATGAAGTGCGTGAAGCAGGCGAGCATCAGGTCGTCTTCAAAGCCGACCAGCTGCCTGGTGGCGTTTACTTCTACCGGATCAGGACGGAGCGGTTTACCAAGACCCACCGATTTGTGCTACTCAAGTGACGCCACGGACGCCGCGGAGAACTCGTGTACGGCTTCGATGAATGCACGCGCATGTTCAGGATCGTGGTCGGGTTGCATCCCATGCCCCAGATTGGCGATATATCCTCCGCGTCCAAACTGATGCAGCATTTCCTGAACGCGTTCACGAATCACAGCAGGGGGCGCGTAGAGTACGCTCGGATCGAGGTTGCCCTGCAGAGCTGCCTTTCCCCGAACACGTTGCCTCGATTCTTCCGGGTTCATCGTCCAGTCCAACCCGATCACGTCGTATGCGGCATCTGCCAGGTTTTCGAGGGCGTAGTGCGCTCCTTTTGCAAAAACGGTTTTAGGCGTTTCGGGGCTCTCACGAGAGATCGTATCGGCGATTTGCTTGAGGTAGGGAAATGCGAACTCGTTAAAAGCGGCGGGTGAAAGGAGGCCGGCCCAGGAATCGAAGATCTGTATCAGCTGAGCGCCGTTGTCGATCTGCAGCAGCACATAGTCTATGATCACGTCTGTGATGGCCTGCAGCAACTGGTGGCTGTCGTTCGGATAGCGGTACAGCCAGGTCTTGGCGGCCGAAAACGTCTTGCTTCCTCCCCCCTCGACCATGTAGGCCATGAGGGTCCATGGCGCCCCACTGAAACCAATCAGGGGCACTCTGCCATCGAGGGCCTTGCGGGTCAACGAAAGGGCCTCAAACACATACGACAGGGACGAGGCTGCATCAGGCCGCTCCAACCGCTGCAAATCCTCGGGAGATCGCAAGGGTTCGGGAAAAACGGGCCCCCGCCCTTTGATCATCTGCACGTCGAGCCCCATGGCCTGCGGGATCACGAGAATATCGGAGAAAATGATAGCCGCATCGAGGGGAAATCGTTCGAGGGGCTGCAGGGTAATTTTGGCAGCGAGTTCCGGAGTTCGAACAGCGCTGAAAAAATCTTGTGAGGCGCGCAACTCTCTGTACTCTGGCAGGTATCGACCTGCCTGGCGCATGATCCATACAGGAATGTACGGCGTTACCTCTCCCCGTGCTGCACGTAAGAGAATATCGTTCTGGAGTACAGGAAACTCAGCTGCCATCTTATCGGTGGTTAGTTTTTTCTTACACCTTAACCCGTTCGACCCTTTGACCGAATCGACAGATACCTCTCAAGAGATCCCCTATAGATCCGAACTCCAGCGGAAGTTCCTTCATCTACTGGCATTGATCATCCCCATATTGATCGTTATGCTGGGGAAAAAGATATCGTTGATGCTACTCATACCGCTGAGTGGGGTTGCATTGGCGATGGAAGTAGCCCGGGTTCGATCTCCCAGAGCCGCTTCGCTCATTCACGGCCTGTTCGGAGGAATGATGCGCAAAAGCGAGATGCCCCCCATCGGTTCCCCAATCGCACTCAACGGGGCGACGTGGGTCATGATATCTGCGACCGTCCTGACAATCCTCTTTCCTATCGACATTGCCTGTTCTTCGCTGGCCATGTTCATGCTGGGCGATGCAGCCGCTGCGTTGATTGGAAGGAAACTGGGCCGCACCCACTGGCCGCACTCGAAAAAAACGCTGGAGGGATCCCTCGGCTTTTTTATCGTGAGCGGGCTTACTCTTCAGGCTTTCGGCGTTTTGAGCTGGTACGAAACGGCTCTGGTTGCGTTCATTGCTGCCCTGCTGGAGGTCATCCCCATTCCCATCAACGACAATATCCGGGTCCCATTGCTGGTCGCTTCGCTTTTATTCGTACTCGAGCGTTATCTCTGGGGCATGGATGTGTCCTTGTTTTTCTGAACCCGTGGTCGCAATGCGTCAAGGGAATGAACCACGGCACGTTCAGGAGGTAAAACGTCACACTTTTGCGCCCGTCCGTGTACCTGCTTCGCTACTATGCACACTCAGCACGAGTACTTATCATGGCCGTAGAAACCACTATTCAGAGACTGCTGGGTCTGGAACCCTTTCCTCAGCCCTCTTTCGTCAGGTTGAAATACCCGATCGTATTGATGCATGGGTTCGGCATGTTAGCGAGCATTCGACGCGCCGGATTACTTCACGAACAGGCGATGCATCTGCGAAAAAGCGGGGTCATTGCGTACGCGCCCAATGTACCTCCTTACAACCCTGTTCCAGTTCGAGCATCGATATGGATAAAACGAATCGAGCAGGTGTTGCACGAGACGGGCGCCGATAAGGTAAACCTGATCGCCCATTCCATGGGCGGATTGGATGCGCGGTATCTGATCAGTGCAGCCGGCTATCACGACCGGGTGGCTTCCCTGACTACCATCTCCTCGCCGCATCACGGTTCGTCGATTGCCAGTTTCCTGCTCGAGCAGCCGCAAAAGCTCCAGGAGTGGCTCACCGATGTCGCAAACTGGATGGGGACCCGTGTGATGCGGGATGTGGATGCCGACTTCCTCAATACTGTCGCCGAGCTCACCCCCGAATACGTGTGTAATGCGTTCAACAAGCACGTTCCGGACCACCCCGACGTGAAGTACTGGTCCTTTTCGGCGCAAGCCGGCAAGGGCACCAAAAACGGCATCATCCCTTTCCTCCGGCCGCTGAACTACATCCTTTTCAGCCGTGAAGGACTCAACGACGGATTTGTCTCGGTAGAAAGTGCCAAATGGGGGACACACTGCGGAGTGATCAACGCCGACCACGCACAGCAGCTGGGTGTGCAACTGCCCCTGATCACGAGCTTCGATTCACTGGGGTTTTTCGATCAACTGGCATACACCCTTCGAGACGAAGGGTTCTGAACGTACCCCCGTGTTGCATCGCCGTGTTGCATCGCCGTCGTACGCCAAGCCCCTGAGGTCATGCGTAACTGCATAGGGATGCCGGGGGCTCCAGTTACATGTTCGGCTCGATACGCAACAGCCAGGCGTCCGAAGGCAATACGGTACGTAAGCGAGAGGCGCGATCCTCCTCGGCCAGTTCCCGGCTGGTGTACTGCCCGATGGCGATACGATACCGCACCACACCTCTGGATTCCCCGGACAGAATATCGATACTGATCCCGGCCTGGTACAGGTTGATGTACTGGCTGGCCAGTTCTCTCGCCTCTTCGATCGTAGTGCGTGAAGCTACGACCCACGTGAAGCCTCCGATGCTTGTCTGAATCGACCCCTCCCACTCCGGTGCCGTAGTATTATTGGAAGGGATCGTATCCTGAGGTATCACTTGCACAGGCGGCGTCCCCTGTGGGGGAGGATTCTGAGGATTATCGATAGCAGGCGCCGTTATCCCCGGCGAGGGCGGCAGACCGCCTCCGTTGTTCGCCGGAGGATTCTGCATGACTTGCGGGTTCGTGCCCGGCTGTTGGTTGCCCGGCTGTTGGTTGCCCGGCTGTTGTACGGGCGGGTTTGTATTCGCAGGAGGCGGTTGATACGTATTCGAAGGTGGAGGGGGGTTCGTATTGTTTGCAGAAACATTCTGAGCTGAATTATTCTGAGTAGTGGCATCACCCGAACTGGCTACCATATTCGACGGTTGAACCTGATCGCTGAACACCTCGGTAAATCCGCCAAAACCCTCCTCGGTGATCACCATGGCCGTCTGACCTGCATAAAACGGCGACAAGCCCTCCGTAATCGAACGTTGGCGCCCTGGAAACAAGTAATACTGCTTGTTATTGACGAACACGCCGAGCGCTGGAACATCGAGTTGATCCGCCGACAAGAAATCGGGGTCGAAATACCCTTCATCGGCGGGATGGACGAGCAGGTACTCCGAGTCGATATTTGCCGCGTACAACATGGCCTGCATCAGACCGGTGACCATGTACGAAGTGCCTTCGCGGCGCGAGAGCACCTGGTCGAAGCTGCGGTGTTTGCTGTCTTCTACAATGGATATGTTGTCGTGAACATAGTTCAGAAGCGTTTCTACGTGATCCAATTCCGAAGCAGCCGTCCCGATCATATTCTCCGTCGTCCGCAGCACTGATCTTGCGAGCCGGGTGTCGGGGCTCACCGCGTACTGGCGATACTCTCTGGCAAACTCGGTCCAATCCTCGGGGGCCCGGTAACGGAGTGCACTACCCATGGACAGGTTTGTCACCAGGAGCTGAAAATAAGGAGCGACCTGCTTGAACGGAGCCTGTGCCTGGCTTTCGATATAGGGCGGCACGTTCTCGCTCGTATAGGCCAACACGATTTTCCGTCGGTCCGGGTCTTCGATCCGCCTGAAGTCGAGCGGTTGATTCAGGCTGAGGTTCTTGACGGCCACCTGCCACCAGATGGGGTAGACGTACTGGAAACTCAACTGCTGGGCCGGCAAATCATACTGGAGAGGCACATCGTGTGAGATCGGCGGATTGCGTTCGAGATCCTCACGGGTCATCTCGTATTTTTCCTGGATAATCGTTCCGGGTTCAACCGAGGGATACGAAAACGTATAAATCGTACTCCCGCCCGGGCCATTCTGCACCGTCAAGTCGTCTTTTTGATAAGAAAAACCCGATGAGCCCGGCGCCTGTACGGTCAGAACGGCCTGCTCCAACGTCTGGTTTTCCGGCACTTCGAGGCGGAAGGTGCTCAACGTTGGAGAAGCGGCATTAAGAACGACATAGCTGCGATCCACGATTTCGTAAAACTTCCACTGAGGAATCGTACTCGTAAAAGCGATGCTTACGTTATGCTCGTAGGTCTGTTCGTAATTCAGATAGACGCCGTCCACATTGCCATATTGACTTTTTAATGCATTGACGCTCGTTGCGTCCATCTGACGGCCGATCGTGGATTCGGGAGAAAAGCGCACGATGCGTTCTGTTGTGTTACATGCCGAAAAGACTACTAGCGCTATTATAAGAAAAAGAGATGATCTCATGGATTCGATGGAAAAGATGACTCGTTGGCACGACGCGTAGACGTGTATCGCTGAATGACACCCTACACGAGCTTCTCCCTGATTCGGAGGGACGGCGGGTTTACATACCCGCTTTGTTTTCTATTCGTTACAAAGGACGTGATCAGCTAAACAATACCTGAACAAATATAAGACCTGTGAAACAACCAGATGGAAAAAAGCTCGAGCAGAGACTGAGCGCGTATCGAGCAGGCGGAATACGTACCGGACGGGGGAAATACAGGGGGTATGTGCCCCCTGTATTGAAAAACAGCGAATTTCGTGCCAGGGAGTAACCGAAGGCCCCGGTCATGGGGAAATTTATCGAGAAATGGTCTTA